>NZ_SDIF01000004.1 GCF_004122735.1 Streptomyces sioyaensis
TCGCTCCCCCGCCCCCGTCGCTTTCCCCGTCCTCGTCCTCGGCCCCACCCTCGGGTCCACGCTGCCGTTGCCGGCCCTCGCGCACCAGCTTCCCCACGGTCCGCACCAGCTCGGCCGGCTCGAACGGTTTCGCCAGGAACGCGTCCACCCCCACCGACTCCCCGTTGTCCACCTCGCCTTGGGTGCAGGCACTGACGATGGCGATCGGGATGTCCCACGTCCGCGGATCGGAGCGCAAGCGCGCCGCGGTGTGCAGACCGTTGAGCCGCGGCATCACGACATCAAGGGTCACGACATCAGGTCTCACGTGGTGCACGACATCCAGACACTCGGCACCATCAGCCGCGGTCACGACCTCGAAGCCCTCCAGCTCGAGATTGACCCTGATCAACTGCCGGATCACCTTGTTGTCATCGACAACAAGGATCCGACCGGACAAGCCAGGCACACCATGAGACTAGGGCCCCACCTGCGACTGCGTCCCGGTTTTCCCCACTTCCGCCCCCGTGTGAGGGACCTTTCCCCGACCGCCACCCACCACCCGGCACCCATGCGCTAAGGACCGGGGAGCACCTCACCCGCCCCCTCCCCACCTCCCGCCAAACCTGTTCATGAACACCCCATCAGAGCTGGTAGGGTTCTACCCGTCGCCGCACAAACCGGCGGCAACGCCCCCGTAGCTCAGGGGATAGAGCAACGGCCTCCGGAGCCGTGTGCGCAGGTTCGAATCCTGCCGGGGGCACCCAGGAAGTGGAACGAGATCGGGAATGTGTATCGGTCTCGGGACCCGGGTGCCATGATCGGACGCCAGCATTTCGGTGCGGGCGTCCGATTTTTTGTTGCCCTGGCCCAGCCCACGGGCGGGGCGCGGTTCACGGTTCCCGTCCGTCGCCCGTCGCTCGACGAGCCGCCGGGCCGGAGTGGCCACCGCACGCCCGGCCTTCGCCCAGGCGATCAACCGGCTGCCTCGCAGCCTCTCCGGGCGCGCTTCGCTCATGGCTCGGATGCCCGGTTAAGCACGGCACGATGCACCGCCGGGACGTCCGGAGCGCCGAGGAGGCTCGGCGAGGGGTCAGGCTGGCGGGGGTGCGGGGGGGGGAATCCGGGGGTTCGCCTTGGCGGGAAGGGCGTCTCACTCGGTGCCGAGGCGAATCGTGGCGCCTTCCGGTGCGTTGTGGATCTTCTGGGCGATGGGGCCCCGAATCTGCATGGCGACCGCTGCGTCCTTGACTGACAAGTTGTCAAAGTCGTAGGAGCCGCCCGTGACGAAGAACTGGAGCGGGATCAGGCGTTCATCGGGCTCCAGCGCACCGTGCTCCTTCTGGAAGGCGTGCGCGAACGAGTTCACCCCGTTGACGTCGGGGTCAGACAGCAGCCACCGCGCCCAGTCCTCAAGACTGGCGCCGAGGGGCTTCACGGTGGCGGTTTCCGGGTCGAAGCGGACGACCTCCTCGTCGCCCAGGATGGCGAACTGGGTCCCGAAGAGGTCCTGGCCGAAGCAGAACAGGTCGTCGGCCAGGCCGGCGTACGTGCTCTTCCAGAGGGTGTCGGTGTTCCAGGCGAGCATGTCGGGACCGAGGCCTTCCTCGCCCACGCGGAATACCTGAATTCCGCCGTTGAAGAGGAAGAATCCGTTCATTCGCGAGATGACCTGGCCGAGCTCGACCAAGGGACCGCCGGCTACACCGAAGTCCAATTCGATCGCCGGGCCCATGGGGCCGCGGGCCCGGCCCATGAGCTGCTCCAGTGCGCTGTGCTGCGTCATGCGTTCCCCTCCGCTGCTTCGGGGCCGATCGGCCGGGTCAGATAGTGCTCGCGTACGTGGTCGGTCGTGACCAGACGCAGCGTCGGCTGGAGGACCGGAGATGCGGGGATCGCATCCCACTTCATGTACGGCCACCACCGGGCGTGGGCGGCCAGGAGCATCCGTTCGCCGCGTGGAATGTCGCCCTCCACGGCATACCAGCCTGCCATCCACGTGCAGAGGGCGAACCGGTCAGGGGTCTCGCCGGACGTCTCGGCGAGCGCGTGGGCCCGCCGGAAATCGTTGGCCTTCGCCAGGGCCTGCCAGACGAGCTGCTTGTCGGCCGTCGCCAGTTCGCTGAACTCGCGGTCCGCCAGTTCGGTGCCGGCCCCCGTCAGCGGCTTCGTCGGTCCGCCCCAGTCGGCGTGGTTCGGCAGCAGCGCTTCCTTGGGCTGGTCGGGCAGCTGCTCCGCCAGCCACAGGAGGTCCTCGCCCAGGTTCCGGCCGGCCGGGATGTGCTCCGCGGCCGTCAGGAGGCGGGGCCCGGCCGGCACTCCGGCGTGGAGTTCGGCCGCCAGGAAGGCGTGGCGGAAGGGCACGTCCTGGTCGCAGAGTTCACCGCCGAGCGGGCCGTCCTGGGCGATGATCGCCTCGGCCAGGTCTGCGGCCTCGGCGAACCGGTCCTGCCAGAACAGGGTCTGGATGGCTGCTGCGGCCGCTTCCCAGGCCTGGTCGCGAGGGCCTCCCGGGCCCTTCGCCATCTCCAGCAGTTCGGGCAGCAATGCGCCGAACTGCCCGTGCCGGGCCTGCGAGATCAGCTGCTCGGCAGCGTTCACCTGATATCACTCCTCGTAGCTACGTCATCCTGAATCTTCGCAGCTACTTCACTCTGATCTTGACACGGGATCCGTCACCCAGGCCGCGGACCGCGCTGCCCATGCTGGAGCCCGATCCCTGATTATCGCTATTGGGGATGTATTTCACGCTTGCGCCGGTTCCGCCTTCCTTATACATGGCAGGCGGGTACTCGTCGCGATCGTCGGGCGGACGGGTATCGATGCCCCGCAGCGAGTTCTCCCGGTTGTCGTCCGCATTGGACCGGTCGATCGTCACCACCGACGGCTTGGGGCGACCCTGCTGGGACTCGTCGCCCCTCCAGATCACGCCGCGCTGGGCCTCTTCGATGTGCTCCGCGGAGTGGGGATACCTGGCCTTGTCCACGACCATTTCGGCGTCGTAGTCACCCTTGACCCCGAAGTGCTGAGAAAGCTCGGACCGGGCCTCGGCCTGCTTCCTGATGCGCGCCCGGGACCCGGGACCAATTTCTCCGTGGTTCTTACCGATCTTCTCGGCGAGTTTGAGTAGCTCCTTCTTGTGCGCTTCGTCGGCGTCGACTATGTGCTTGACCACGCGTTCCGTGCCGTGGCCCGCTTGCTTGTACATGTCGCTGACGGCGCGGCCCGCCTCTTTGGTCAGCTTGGTGCCGATCTTTTCGGCCGCTTCTTCCAGGGCTTTCGCTATCGGGTGACTCAACTGAACGAAACCCCCGAGGCGGCAGCCGCGAACTTGTGGGCGTGGCCCACCACTTCCTCGGCGTGGCCGTGCAGCTTGGCCGAGTGCCTCAGCAATTCCTCCGGATGGATTCTGAATTGGCTGCCGGCGCCGCCCGCCGCGCCTCCGGCGGGCGCCACTCCGTCCAGGGCGGCCTGCACGCCCTTGAAGACCAGACCGCTGACGGCCCGCTCGACGACCTGCTCCAAGGGGCCGATGGCCTGCTCGACCAGCTGACCGATGATGCGGTCCTCAAGTTCTTGCAGGAGCCTGTTCACGATGCGCTTGGTGGCCTCGATCAGGAGGGCCTCGGCCGCTTCGGCGGCACCCAGCGTGGCGACCGCGGCAGCCTGGGCCGCGACGAACTCGGCCGCCATGATCCCGAGCTCGGTGATGACGGCCAGCTTCGCGGCCACGATGGCGTCCGCCGCCACGTCGAGCACGGTGGCCACCGTGCCGCAGACCTCCACGAGCTCCGACATGTGGCCGGAGGACATCTTCGTCCAGCGCTGAGCCAACTGCTCGTAGGAATCGGCCTGGTAGTGCTCCGCCATCTGCCGGATGGTGACGGAGGCTTTTTCGTGCGTGCTGTCGAGGTTGGTGGCGAAGTGGCGGACGTGTCCGGCGAACTCGCGCACTTTGTCCTCGTTGACCTGGGGCCAGTTGAGGCCCAGGAGATCCAGCACCCAGACCAGCTCATCCGGCAGCTCGATGGCCACTTTTCCCCCGCCGCAGTACCCGTGACACAGACTCAGGGAACCCTACTAGGCGGAATGACGTGTCGTCATGTCCCGGTCAGGGGCGAGGGGCGGGATCGGCACCGCTGCGAGGGGCACCGCTGCAGGAGGGGCGGCCTCGTTCCGTCATGCAGCGGCGGTCGGCCTGGTCCGGCTCCTGCCCGGCCCCGAGGGCGGGGCACCCGCCGCGACGGGCGCCCTGGCCGCTACGGGACGGTGAGGACGACCTTTCCGGTGACGCGGCCGGTGTCGCCCAGGGCGTGGCCCTCGGCGGCCCGGGCCAGGGGGAAGGTGGCCTCGATGACGGGCTTGAGCTTGCCCGCGTCGACCAGGTCGGCAATCGCGCGCATGCCCTGCTGGTCGGCTTCCACGAGGAGGGGGTAGGCCCGTACCCCCAGGGCGGCGGCCCGGTCCGCAAGGTCCCCGGGGAGCTCCCGGATGGCGATGGAGATCAACTGGCCGCCGGGCTTCAGGATGGTGAGGGAGCGCACGACCGTATCGCCGCCCAGGGCGTCGAAGACCAGGTCGACGGGGGCGATCTCGGTGAAATCCTCGGTCCGGTAGTCGATCAGTTCGTCGGCGCCGAGTTCGCGCAGCAGCGCGTGCTTGGGGGCGCTGGCGGTGCCGATCACGTACGCGCCCCGCTCCTTGGCGATCTGCACGGCGAAGTGGCCCACGCCGCCCGCCGCGGCGTGGATCAGAACGCGCTGGCCGGGCTGCACGTTCGCGGCGTCCACCAGGACCTGCCAGGCGGTCAGGGCGGCCAGCGGGATCGCGCCCGCCTGGACGTGATCGATGCTCTTCGGCTTGCGGACCAGCGCACGTGCCGGGGCCACGACGAACTCGGCGAACGAGCCGACTCCGTACGGGTACGGGAGCATGCCGAAGACCTCGTCGCCCTCCTTGTGGAGGGTGACGCCGGTGCCGACGGCCTCGACCACACCGGAGACGTCCCAGCCGAGCACCAGGGGAAGCCGGCCGAGGAAGCCGGCGAACCGGCGGTGCTTCCAGTCGGTCGGGTTCATCCCCGCCGCGCGGACGCGGACGAGCACCTCGGACGGGCCGGGCGACGGACGGTCGACCGTCACCTCCCGCAGGACCTCGGGACCGCCGTACGTGTCCTGGCTGATCGCCGCCATCTTGTTCATGCCTGCCATGTCTGCCATGCCTTTCGTGCCCTTCGTGCCTGTCATGCGCGTCATACGTGTCATGCGCGTCGTGGCTGTCGTGACTGTCAGGTGTTCAGGATGATCCGCGCTGACCTGCATCGATAGCGGCCCAGAGGTCATGGTGTGCAAATATTGGGCCATGCATCGTGTGGTGGTTCTGGCCCTGGACGGGGTCATACCGTTCGAGTTGAGCCTGGCCTCACGGCTGTTCGGGGTCGCCACCGATCCCGACCTCAGGCCGCTCTACGAGGTGGTCACCTGCTCTCTGGACGGCAAACCGGTCCGGACCGCCGCCGACTTCGGCGTCACCGTGGAGCGCGACGCCTCCGCACTGGCCGCGGCGGACACCGTGGTGATCCCCGCCTCCGAGACGTTCGCCGAGATCGTCGACAGAGAGGCGCTGCCGCGCCGTCTGGCCGAGGCGCTGGCGCTGATCGGCCCCGACACCCGGATCGTGGGGATCTGCCTCGCCACGTACGTACTGGCGGCGGCGGGACTGCTCGACGGCAAGGCCGCGGCCACGCACTGGTACCACGCCGCCCGTTTCCAGCGGCTGTATCCCAGGGTCCGGCTCGCGGCCGATGTGCTGTTCGTGGACGCCGGACGGGTGCTGACCTCGGCCGGGGCGGCATCGGGCATAGACCTGCTGTTGCACCTGATCCGGCGGGACCACGGCAGCGCAGTCGCCACCCACGTGGCCCGGCGCTGCGTCGTCCCCCCGCAGCGGGAGGGTGGCCAGGCGCAGTACGTGGAGCGGCCGATGCCGCAGAGCGTGGACGCCGGCACGTCCGCGACCCGCGCCTGGGCGCTCGACCGCCTGCACGAGCCCCTCCAGCTGGCCGACTTGGCGGGGCACGCGGGCATGAGCCGCCGCACGTTCACCCGTCGCTTCCGGGCCGAGGTGGGGTTGAGCCCGGGCCAGTGGCTCACCCAGCAACGTGTCGACCTGGCCCGCCAGCTGCTGGAGAGCAGCGATCTGCCGGTCAATCGCATTGCCGAACGAGTCGGCTTCGGCACGGGCGCCACCCTGCGCCACCATCTGCACGCCGCGATCGGGGTCTCCCCGGGTGCCTATCGGCGCACGTTCCAGACCTCCACGCCGGACGTCACCCGTTCATGACCACCACGCCGGCCATCACCCGTTCATGACCATTCGGCTGCCCCGAGCATCGGTTGCTCCGGGCCCCAAGGCGCCTGGATTCCCCGCAAGTTCAAGATGCGGCACCCCACCACGGGCGGTAACATCGGCGGTATACGGGCATGGGTAATGAGCCTTGCAATGAGCTTTGCAATGACGCTTGGCGAGGCTCTTGGCCATGGGGTGGGTTCACGGCCTGACAATCCGCGATGGGTCACGGCCCGACAATGCACCATGCTCGCCGAACGCCTGCTCGTTCCGCCTTGCTTTCTCGGTTATTTCCTCGGTTATTTCCTCGCTTGATGTTGTTGTTATTGCGGGAAGCTTTGCTCGGGGACCTTGCCCTCCGAGCGGTACCGGAAAGGGAAAATCAGGAAAGGGAAGACGATGAACCAGGCGGACACACTCATCGACGTAGAAAAGGCCGAGGCAGGGTATCGCGAAGGTTACTCGAACGGCCACTACAACAACCATCAAAAGTATTCCCCGGCAGTCCCCGGGCTGGAGTGGTCACAGAACCAGGCGTGGTGCGAGACGTTCCAGTCCTGGGCCTTCCAACAGGCAAATGAGAAGAGTCTCGCTCCGGTCACCGCCTCCTGCGCGACCGCCGTCAACTGGTACAAGAACAAGGGCAGGTTCTCGTTCTACCCCGCGATCGGCGCGCTGGCGTTCTTCGGGCCGGCGGGAGGCGGGCACGTCGGACTCGTCTACAAGTACGACACCGACAACGCGTACACCATCGAAGGAAACACCAACGACAACGGTTCGTTCGAAGGCAACGGCGTATACATGAAAACGCGCCCTCGCAGGGACGGTTTCCTCTACGGCTACGGGCTGCCGGCCTTCACCGAAGGCGTCGTCACGGCGGATCCCGGCCTGAAGGACAAGCCCGGCTTCACGTACCAGGCCACCGCCTCGTCCGGTGTGGCCGGTTCACCCCCCACCACGCCCGTCGAGACCGCCCTGCCGTGGGTGTCCTCGAACCAGCTCATCTGGGCGGCCACCCACTCCGTGGACCAGCAGCGGGCCGTGGAGCCCGGCGACAGCAACCCCGCGGACGATGTGGCGCTGGTGCAGGACGCACTGGAGAAGGTCATGGGCGTCGCCGTGGGCGACCCGCACGGCGTCTTCGATGCGGAAACGCAGAAGCTGTATGACGCATTCCGCAAGGACAAGCTGGGCTACTCCACGGCGGACGCCACGGGTTCCCCCGGACCGCGGTCGCTGATCGAACTGGGGAAGCGGTCAAAGCTGTTCAACGTACGCGCGGGCTCGTCCCCGGCACTCACGCTGCCCATGGTGAACGTGAATCAGGTGCAATGGGCCGCTACGCACAACGCTCAGGAAGAAGAGGCGCAGCCGGACGGGGCCAGCAGCTCGAAGGTCGATGTGGCGCTGGTGCAGGACGGCCTGAAGAAGGTCATGCATACGACGGTGGCCGACACGGCCGGAATCTTCGAGCAGGCCACGCAGTCCCTCTATGACGAGTTTCGTCATACGGTGCTGAATCTCACCGGCGACGACGCCATCGGGAGCCCGGGCGGGGAGTCGCTGAGCGAACTCGGGCAGCGTTCGGGACTGTTCCAGGTCGATTTCGGTTCGCCTGCGAGCGGGCCGGACGGCGCAGTCGTCAGCGCAGGGGCAATCAACCCGAAGGACGTGACGTTCAATCGGCATGTGAGCGGCGGCACCCTCGACGAATGGATCACGGAGGCGTGTGCGGCGGCCGGAGTTCCCGCGAACCACCACTGGATCAGGGGCATCAAGACCGCCGCCGGGCGCGAGTCGTCCGGCAACCCCAACGTGTGCAATGTCTGGGACCTCAACGCCATCACTCCGCATGGCTTCACTGCGGTCCACGACTTCGGAGACGGTGTTTACGTGGCCGGCGCAAAACCCCGGAAGATAAACGGCGCGCCGACCCCGTTCCAGTGCTCCCGCGGTGTCCTGCAATGCATTCCGCAGACATTCGCCTCCCGCCACGCCCCCGGTACGTCGGTGAACATCTACGATCCCGTGGCGTCGATCGCCGCCGCAATCGGGTACGTCCGCAAGAAGTACGGCGTTTCCGCTGACGGTTCCAATCTCGCCGCGAAGGTCCGGCAGTTCGACCCGAACCGGCCTGGCGGGGGCTACTGACGGCGAGGATCCCGACCGACCGCACAGTGCGGTGAGACACCGGGCTCCCCCGGTCACCGGCCCCGCCCCGGTGGCCCCGGGCCGGTGTTCCGCCCGCGCACGGAACTCCCGCCGCGCTCAGCCCGCTCAGCCGTTCAACCGCACCGGCAGTGACTCGATGCCGTACACGATCGACAGCTTGCGGAATTCCAGGTCCTCCGGGGTGGCGGCGAGGCGCATGCGGGGGAAGCGGCGCACCAGGGCCGGGTAGGCGGCGCGGAGTTCCATCCGGGCCAGTTCGGCGCCCACGCAGCGGTGGATGCCGTAGCCGAAGGCGAGGTGGGAGGGGACGTTGCGGGAAGGGTCGAACCGTTCCATGTCCGGGCCCAGTTCGCCGTCCCGGTCCGCACCGCTCAGTGAGCACAGCACCACATCGCCGGCGGTGATCTGGACCCCGCCGATCTCCAGGTCCTCGCGGGCGAAGCGCGGGAAGGCGACCTGTACGACGGTCAGGTAGCGGAGCAGTTCCTCGACATAGCGGTCGACGACGTCGTCGCCCTCGTGCAGGGCCGCGAAGTGCTGGGGGTCCTGGAGGAGGACCAGGGCGCCGAGCGCCAGCATGCTGGCGGTGGTTTCGAAGCCGCCGGTCAGGACGCCGTCGGCGAGGCCCGCCAGTTCTTCGTCGCTGACCGTGTCGCCGTGTTCCTTCACAATCATCCCGAGCAGACCGTCACCCGGGTTTTCACGCTGCTTCTTGACGATGTCCCGGAAATAGGAAAGGGACTCTGATATGGCGCCGAAGGAGGCGTTTGCACCGCTGAAAAGATCGAAGCGGGCGGCACTGAGGCGTTCGAAGTCGGCGCGGTCTTCATAGGGGACGCCGAGGAGTTCGCAAATGACCAGGGAGGGAATGGGAAGGGCGAAATAGTGGACGATGTCGACCGGGTCGCCGTCCTTGCCCGCCTTTTCCATGGCGTCGAGCTGCTCCTCGACGATCTCGTGGATGCGGGGGGTGAGCCGGCTGAGGCGGCGCATGGTGAATTCGGGCGTCAGAAGGCGGCGGAGGCGGGTGTGCACCGGCGGGTCGGCGAATCCGAGTCCGCCCGGGTTCTGTTCGGCGCCCGCACCGGCCTTGCCGACGAGGTTGGTGAAGTCCGAACTGAAGGCACCGGCCTTTCCCAGTACCGCCTTGACCTCGTCGTAGCCGGTGACCAGCCAGACGTTGGCGGCTATGGGTACGGGAAGCCTGCTGATGGGCTCCTTCTCCCGGACGGCCGCCAAATCGCCCACCGGGTTGAGACCTTCGCGCCGCAATGGCATCAGGACGGACTCGGGCAAGAAAGACATTCGAGACAGGTCGAATCCTTTCCTGCGCGTTCTCGCCAGATACATACGGCCGGCCCAGGCGATGATCCGGGAACGGAGAGTCGTCATGACGCTAATACTGCCTTTCGTCGAGGGGGTCGGTCACCCGCACTCCGCGGCCCACATCGGCCGGGAGAGCACGGAACCTCCACTCGGCGTGCACGGGTGTGACGTACGCCATAGCCCCTCGCTCACGGTGGTCATGGCACAAGTCCATGCCCTCGACCGGTGTCTTCGGTCGCCCGCATCAGCGTGACGAGCTCCGGCTCGGCCTTCTTCTTCTCTTCGGTCTGGACGAGTTTACAAAGTGCCATTGGACGCGTTCACGGAACAACCCGGAACGGCCCTGAGTGACCCCGGAGAAGTCCCTGACATTCCCCCCAACCGCGCTCCGGTGAGGGTCGGTTGGAGGTCGGCTCGCGGCGCCGGGAGCGTACGGGCGGCCGGACTCGGGCACCCGCGGGCGCCACCCCGTCCGTTACGGAAAGTGATGAGTTGCGGACCCTTCGGGGTCTCTCTAGCGTGAAAGGAGAGCGAGAGAAGTCGGCAGGGCGCGCCGCCGGAGCGTGGCGCGCGGCAGGCAGCAGCCGCACTCGCAGCCGGGGAAGGGTGCGAGGAGCACCGCGCCGGCGGGGCCCGGCCCCGGCCCGTCCCTCAGGTGACGCCCGGTGACACCACTCGATCCACTCCGCAGGGACTCCCTGAGGCTCCCCCCTTCGCAGAGAGGAAGCACATGTTTCCCAAGTCGAAGACCGGCAAGATCTGCGTGTTCGCCCAGTGCGTGCTGTCCGGTGCGCTGACCGCCGTCGTGGCCGGCCCGGCGCAGGCGACCGACGACGAGGAAGACTTCGCCCCGTACGAGGGTCGCGTCGTCGCCAAACGGGGTGTGGTGCTGCGTACGGGGCCGAGCAACGACTACCGCGCGGTCGGCTCGAAGCGCTACGGGACGGTGGTGGCGATCGCCTGCCGGATCAACGGGCAGGAGGTCGAGGGCAACCCGGTCTGGTACAAGCTCAGCGATGCCTCGTACGCCTGGTCCTCCGAGCGCGACATCGTGCATGACGGGGAGGACCCCCGCTGGTGTTGAGGGGCCGGGTGGGAGCACTCGGGGGTGTCCGGCGGGGACGGCCCGGGGGTGTCGCGGGGGCGCCCGGGGAGGTGCCCCTGAGGTGACCCGGACCCGTGTGTCCGGGGCGTTCGCGGCCCGTACACCCCGTACACCCCGAACGTCGCATCCGGCATAACGGAAATAACGGTCGCCGCTTGCTACGTTGCCAGGCATGACGGCAATGGCAAGGGCGGCCGCCGCGCGCCCGTTGGACACTCCCCCACCGTTGCCGCTACTGCCCAAGCGACGGGGCATCGAACTGGCCCTCCTGGTAGGCGCCGTTCTCATCAGCGTCTGCGGGTACGTCGTCGTGGGGCTCACCCGGTGGCACGCCCTGCCGGGCGGTGCGGTCCGTTACGGCGCGGGGCTCGGCGCGCTCGCGCTGCTCGCGCACCTCGCCGTCCGGTTCCGCGCCCCGTACGCCGATCCGCTGCTGCTGCCCACCGCGGTGCTGCTCAACGGGATCGGGCTGGTGCTGATCTTCCGGCTGGATCTGGACACCCCGGGGAACCACGCCGCGCCCACCCAGCTGGTGTGGTCGACGGTCGGTTTCCTGCTCTTCATCGGGGTGGTGGTGCTGCTGGACGACCACCGGACGCTGCAGCGGTACGCCGCGCGGTGTGCGGGGCTCGCGCTGCTGCTCATGGCGGCGCCGATCCTCTTCCCCGCCGTCAACGGGGCGAAGATCTGGATCCGGCTCGCCGGATTCTCCATTCAGCCGGGTGAGTTCGCCAAGGTGCTGATCACCGTCTTCTTCGCGGCCTATCTTGCCGCCAACCGCGGCGTGCTGGCGCGCACCGGCCGCAGCATGGGGCGGCTGCGGCTGCCCGCCGGCCGGGTGCTCGGACCGGTCGTGGCGATCTGGCTGGTCAGCGTGGCCGTGCTGGTCCTCGAACGCGATCTGGGGACCTCGCTGCTGTTCTTCGGGCTCTTCGTCGTCCTGCTGTACGTGGCCACCGGGCGGACCGGCTGGATCGCGGTCGGGCTGCTCCTGGCGGGCATCGGGGCGGCCGCCGTCGGCACCCTGGAGCCCCATGTGCACAGCCGGGTCGAGGACTGGCAGCACCCGTTCGCCGGGATCGCGGCGGGTCAGGGGCCCGGTCAGCTGGCCCAGTCGCTCTTCGCGTTCGCGGCCGGCGGGATGTTCGGCACCGGCCTCGGCCAGGGACACTCGTATCTGATCGGCTTCGCCATGAAGTCCGACTTCATTCTGGCGACGTTCGGCGAGGAACTCGGGCTGGCCGGGCTGACCGCGCTGTTCCTGCTGTACGCGCTGCTGGTGGCCCGCGGCTACCGGGCCGCGCTCGGCCTGCGGGACCCGTTCGGCAGCCTGCTGGCGGTGGGCCTCGCGGCGCTGCCCGCGCTTCAGGTCTTCGTCATCGCGGGCGGGGTGATGGGGCTGATTCCGCTGACGGGGATGGCGATGCCGTTCCTCGCGCAGGGCGGGTCCTCCGTCGTCACCAACTGGATCATCGTCGCGCTGCTGCTGCGGATCAGCAATCGAGCACGGACGCCACGGGCGGCGGCGGGCGGCCCGGGAAGCGGCGGCAGGGCTGGGGCCGAGGCGGGGAGTGCGGGGGCCGGTACCGGGGGCACGGCGAGCGGCCCTCCGCCGCACGCGGCGGACCACCGGCCGGTCGACGAGGCGGTCGGCGAGGCGGTCGGCGAGGCCGTCAACGAGGCGGCGCGGGACGGCAGGAGCAGGGCGAGGGGCCTCGCCGGGCAGGACACCTTCTTCGGGGCGGGGAGCTGGGTGGTGGGCTTCCTCAAGCCGACCGCTTCCCCGTCCCGGAGCCGGCCGCCCTCGGCCCCGCCGCCGGCCTCGGCCCCGCCGCCCGCCCCGGCCGACGAGGCCTCCTCCCCGGAGGCCGGCCGATGATCCGCTGCATCCGCCACACCGCCGCCTTCTCCTTCCTGCTCCTCGTCGCCGTGCTGGTCAACGCGGCCCGGGTGCAGATCTTCGAGACGGAGCACTACGGCACCAGCCCGGCCAACCGCCGCACGTCGATCGCCCGTTACGAGCAGCCGCGCGGTGCCCTGCTCGTCGCGGGCCGGCCGGTGACCGGCTCCCGGGACAGCGGCGGGCGGCTGCGCTACGAACGCAGCTACACCGACGGTCCGCTGTACGCGCCGGTCACCGGCTACTCCTCGCAGATCTACGGGACCTCGCTGCTGGAGAGCGCCGAGGACGGCGTGCTCTCCGGCGCCGACGACCGGCTCGCCACCTTCCCCTGGTGGGACCGTCTCACCGGCACCCACCGGCCGGGCGGCCGCGTCCACACCACCATCAACCCCCGGATGCAGCGCGCCGCGTTCGACGGCCTGGGGGACAAGAAGGGCGCGGTGGCCGCGATCGAGCCGCGCACCGGCAGGGTGCTGGCGCTGGTCAGTACGCCGTCGTACGACCCGGGTGAGCTGTCCGGCAACGGCACCGCGGTCGGCGCGGCCTGGCGCCGGCTGAACGGCGCCGAGCGGCGGCCGATGCTCAACCGGGCCCTGGGGGAGACCTATCCGCCCGGCTCCACCTTCAAGGTCGTCACCGCGGCGGCCGCGCTGGAGAGCGGCAAGGTCACCGACATCGACGCCCCGACGGATTCCCCCGACCCCTATCCCCTGCCCGGCACCGCCACCCGGCTCGGCAATGCCGCGAAGGGCTGTGCGGACGCTCCGCTCAAGGACGCCTTCCGGGCCTCGTGCAACACCGTCTTCGCGCGGCTGGGGGCGGAGGTCGGGCTGCGTGACATGGCCGGCACCGCCCGGAAGTTCGGCTTCAACGACCGGGGGCTGCGCATCCCCTCCCCCGTCGCACCGAGCAACTTCGACACCCGGATGGATCCCTCGCAGGTCGCGCTGTCCGCCATCGGGCAGTACGACACCGCCGCCACGCCGCTCCAGATGGCGATGGTCTCGGCGGTGGTCGCCAACGGGGGCCGGCTGGCGCCGCCGTACCTCGTCGACAAGGTGACCGACGCCCGGGGCGTCCTGATCGAGGACGGCCCGCACCTCCCCGCCCGCCAGGCGATCGGCCCGGTCACCGCCCAGCAGCTCCAGGACATGATGGTCGATGTCGTCGAGCACGGCAGCGGCCGGCGCGCCGCCGTCAAGGGCGCCACGGTCGGCGGCAAGACGGGCACCGCGCAGCACGGGGTGCACAACGAGGGCCTGCCGTACGCCTGGTTCATCTCCTGGGCACGGGCGAAGGACAGCTACGAGCCGGCCGTCGCGGTGGCGGTGGTGGTCGAGGACGCGGCCGCCGAGCGCGCGGACATCAGCGGCGGCGGGAACGCGGCGCCGATCGCCCAGGCGGTGATGGCGGCGGCGCTGGGGTGAGGTCCGCGGGCGGATCGGGCGGATCGGGCGGTGCGGGCCGGCGGCCGGTGCGCGGCCCAGCGGCCGGGCGGCCGGGCGGCCGGTGCACGCTCGACGACCGGTGCGCGGCCCGTCGCCGGAGCCCCCCTGCACCCGGCCCGGCCGCCGCGTCACAATGGCCGTATGGCTGACGCGATCCCGCCCATGGAACCCGCCGCTCCCCCGCTGTTGTCGCTGGCCGAAGTGGAGGCGCTGGCCCGGCGGGTGCACTCGGGGCAGACCGACAAGGCCGGCCGCCCCTACGCCGAGCATCTGGCCGCGGTCGCGGCGGGCGTACGGGAGCGGGGCGGCAGCGAGGAGCAGATCGCCGCGGCCTGGCTGCACGACGCGGTCGAGGACGGGGCGCTGAGCCGCGAGTGGCTGGCCGGCGCGGCGCTGAGCGCGCCGGCCAAGGCCATGATCCTCGCGCTCACCAAGCGGGCGGACGAACCGGTCGAGGAGTACACCGCACGCATTCTGGCCACCCCCGGGGCGCTGCTGATCAAGGAGTCGGATCTCGCGCACAACGCCGACCCGGAGCGGCTGGCCGTCCTGGACGCACCGACCCGGCAGCGGCTGACGGAGAAGTACGCACGGGTGCGCGCCCTGTTGGGGCTGACCGGGCCGTAACCGCCCGCCACCGGGCCCGGCCGCGCGCCTCCCGCCCGGGTTCCACATTTCGGACACCCGCCCAGAAAGGTGTCATACACAGCTATTCTGTGGCGATGACCTCTCCGCAGCCTTCGCAGCCCCCGGAGCCCGCGCCGCCGTCCGCGGGGACCGCACCGCCTCCGCTCCCCGGAGCCGCCCGCGTGATCGCCGCCCTGGAGGGCGTCGGCGTCCGCCGCCACACCACCGGGCAGGTCATCCTCGACGCCGTCGACTGGACCGTACGGACCGGTGAGCACTGGGCGCTGCTCGGCGCGAACGGCGCCGGCAAGACCACCGTCCTGCGGCTCGTCGGGGCGCTGATGTTCCCCACCGTCGGCACCGTGGAGGTGCTCGGCCACCGGCTCGGCTCGGTGGACGTGCGTGAACTGCGTGCCGTCATCGGCCTGGTCTCCGGCGCGCAGAAGGTCCCGCAGGACGCGACCGGCCACACCGTCGTGCTGACCGGCGCGACCGGCACCGTGCAGCCGCTGTGGCGGAAGTACGACGGCGCCACCCGTGAGCGCGCCCATGAGCTGCTCGCCGAGCTGGACTGCAAGGAGTTGGCGGACCGGCCGTACGGGGTGTGCTCGGGCGGCCAGCGGGCCCGGATCCTGATCGCCCGCGCGCTGATGGCCGACCCCCGGCTGCTGCTGCTCGACGAGCCGTTCAACGCGCTCGACCTGCCCTCCCGCGAGGATCTGATCGAGGCGCTGCACCGACTGGCCGCGGGGCGCCCTGAGCTGTCGACGGTGACCGTCACCCACCATCTGGAGGAGCTGTCCCCGGCGATCGGCCACGCCCTGCTGCTCCGCGAGGGCCGGGTGCAGGCGCGCGGCCCGGTGGACGAGGTGCTGACCGGCGCGCGGATGACGGCCTGCTTCGGCCGTCCGATCGAGGTGTCGCGGCACGAGGGGCGCTTGCTGGCGCGGTCGGGAAAGCGCTGAGCCCCTGAGCCGGGGCGGGGGCCGACACCTGCCCCGGCGCTCGTCGTCCGCCGTGCGGCAGGGCGGGGGCACGGCATCGGGAACTCGGCGTACGCGGCGTCGGCCAGGCGGCCTCAGGCGGCCCGGGTGAGTTCGGCGCGGCCGAACAGGAGGGCGTAGCCGGCGGGGAGCTGCTGGAGGATGCGGGTGAGCAGTCCCTCGCCCGCCAGGTCGGCGACCGCGGCGAGAACGGCGCCGGTGTCCCAGCGGACGGTGGCGGGGCTCGCACCGGTGCGGGTGGCGAGGTCCTTGACGAAGCCCCAGCCGGTGAGGAGTTCGGTGTCGGGGATCTGCGCGGTGAAGACGAGGGCGGCCTCGACGGGCAGGCGGGCGGCCAGTTCGACGCGTTCGTCGCCGGTCAGCTGCCGGCCCAGGCCGGCCAGCACGAGACGGACGGCTTCCGCGGCCCGTTCACGGGTCGGGTAGGCACCTTCGTACCGGATCCTCTCCAGCATCTGATGGAACGTCATGGCCGGTACGGGCCGGGCCGTTTCCTGCTGCACGTCCATTGCTGCGGCGGTCGCCTTTCTCGTCTCTGGTGTGGTGGGTCGGCCGGTGCCCGGCAGGCGCCGGGCACCGGTGGTGCGGAAGGTCAGGTGGACCGGGGGTGGCCGAAGAGGAGGTCGTAGCCGGCGGGGAGCTGGAGCAGGAGCTCGTTCATCAGGTCGTCGCCCGCGGCATCGGCGGCCACGCTGAGCACGGCTCCGACGTCCCAGGTCGCCGTCTCCTCGGTGGCGCCGTCGATCCAGGCAGCGGTGGCGCGGACGAACCGCTCGGGGGAGAGCGGCTCGGCGGCCTCCAGCGGGTTGAGCAGGATCAGGGCGTAGGCCTCCGGAAGGCGCGCGGCCAGTTCGGCTCGCACCTCACCGACCAGATGTGCCCCCAGCAGGGCGAGGACCACGCGGGCCGCACGTTCCGCTTCCTGCCGGGTCCCGTATTCGCCGCGTTCCTGGACACGTTCCAGGAACGCTTCCCCTCGCAGGACCACCTCGGGCCACCCCCTTTCTCTTCGGGGGCGGAGGACGGGCACCGAAGGGGGACCGGGCCCCGTCCTCCACCGCCGCTACGGGCCGGCGGCCTCGCTCACCCGCGGATCTGCCGGGGGGCGGACTCGCCGCCGATGGCGATCTTGCGGGGCTTGGCGCGCTCGGCGATCGGGATGCGCAGGGTCAGCACACCTGCGTCGTAATCGGCCTTGATGTACTCGGTGTCGAGGCTGTCGGCCAGGACGACCTGGCGGGAGAAGGCACCCAGGGGGCGTTCGGACAGCTCCAGCTGCACATCGTCGGCCTTCGCCACGGGCCGGCGCTCGGCCTTGACCGTCAGCATGTTGCGTTCGACGTCGATGTCGATCGCCTCCGGGGTGACACCGGGGAGATCGAACGCCACGACGTACTCGTCGCCTTCGCGGTAGGCATCCATCGGCATCGCAGACGGCCGCGACCAGGTGCCGGAACCGAGCAGCTGCTGGGTGAGCCGGTCGAGCTCGCGGAAGGGATCGGTGCGCATCAACATCGCGAAACACCTCCAAAGGATCGGGCAGTGACTGCCAATGCGCTTCACCTGTCCTCTGTTGTAGCATGTCGTCCAATGGATGACAAGGCGAACGTCATCGAAAGGGTGACAGACCGAGGAGGTCCCATGCCCCCGGCCGACGAGACCACACCCCCTCGCACCGGCAGCCCGGCCCCGGCCTCCTTCCTCGCCGCCGCGGCGGCCCTGGAGGCCATCAACCAGGCCGTCCGCGCGGCCCAGAGCGCCGATGCCGAGGAACCGCCGGGCTCCGACGAGGGTCCCGGCAAGGCGCTGGCCTCCCTTCTGCTGCTGCGCGAGGTCCGCGCACAGCTCGACGGCTGGGAGACGGGTCTGATCGAGACGGCCCGGCAGGCGGGAGCCAGCTGGGCCGATCTCGCGCAGCCGCTCGGCGTCGCCAGCCGCCAGGCAGCCGAACGCCGCTATCTGCGCCAGCGCCCCGGCCCCGCCGGAAGCACCGGTGAGCAGCGCGTCCAAGCCACCCGGGACCGCCGCGCCGCCGAGCGCACCGTCGTCGCCTGGGCCCGGGACAACGCGGCCGACCTGCGCCGCCTCGCCGGCCAGATCACCGCCCTCACCGATCTCCCCGCCGCCTCCCGGGGCCCCGTGGACCTTCTCGACGAGGCGCTCGGCAAGGACGATCCGGTCGGGCTCATCGCCCCCCTGACGGCCGCCCGCCCCCATCTGCAGCCGGGCCACCCCGACCTCGCCGCCCGTATCGACGTCTTCACCGGCCACACCGCCCGGCTCCGCGGCCACGGCGACCACCCGCGCCACGGCACCTGAACCGCGGGCGGCGGCGCTCAGGGGCGGTTGCCCGCCGGGCGGCAGGGGCGGTCAGTCGTTCGCCGCGCCCTGCGCGATGGCCGCCGCGACCTCCGCCGTACGGGCCTCTTCCTCGGCCGCGAAGCGCTCCGCGTCCAGCTTCTCGGCGAGTTCCTCGTCCTCGGCCATCAGCAGATCGAGGTTGGAGTCGCCCATCTCGAAGACGCCCATGTCCACATAGGCGCGCTGCAGGCGTTCGCCCCACAGTCCGATGTCCTTGACGCAGGGCACGATCCGGCTGAACAGCAGCTTCCGGAAGAGGTGCAGGAATTCGGAGTTCTCGGTGAATTCGGCCGCCTCCTTGGGTGGAATGCCGAAGTTCTCCAGGACTTCCAGGCCGCGCAGCCGGTCGCGCATCAAGTAGCAGCCCTCGATGACGAATTCCTCGCGTTCCCGCAGTTCGGCGTCGGTCAGCTGCTTGTAGTAATCGCGCAGCGCCATCCGCCCGAAGGCGACGTGCCGCGCCTCGTCCTGCATGACATAGGCGAGTATCTGCTTGGGAAGCGGCTTGGTGGTGGTGTCCCGGATCATGCCGAAGGCGGCCAGCGCGAGGCCCTCGATCAGCACCTGCATACCGAGGTACGGCATGTCCCAGCGGGAATCCTTGAGGGTGTCGGAAAGCAGCGACTGGAGATTGTCGTTGATCGGGTAGAGCATTCCGATCTTTTCCTGGAGAAAGCGGCCGTAGATCTCTGCGTGCCGCGCCTCGTCCATGGTCTGGGTGGCGGAGTAGAACTTCGCGTCGAGATCCGGGACCGATTCGACGATCCGGGCCGCGCACACCATCGCGCCTTGCTCACCGTGCAGAAACTGGCTGAACTGCCAGGAGGTGTAGTGCCGGCGCAGATCGCCCCGGTCCTTCTCCGTCATCTTGTCCCAGTACCTGGTGCCGTACAGGGACATGGACTCGTCCGGGGTGCCGAGCGGGTCCTGGGGGTCCACCTCCAGGTCCCAGTCGATCCGCAGCGTGGCGTCCCACTGCTTGTCCTTGCCCTTCTGGTAGAGCGCGAGCAGCCGGTCCCGTCCGTCGTCGTAGTCCCAGCTGAAGCGGGCCGCACCGGAGGCGGGCACCTTCCACACGGGGTCGCCAGGGTCTTGCACATAGAGGTCTCGGGTCGACACGGATGCCTCCTCGGCTCGCCAAACGCCTTGTCACGGGCGGTCGTTGGCAGGCTCACACGTTTCTTACCGGCGGGTCAATAAGTCGTGCGCAGGGGATTGACGAGCTTGCTGACAAGCAGTCTCATAAGAGATGAACGCGGGTAACCCACTAGCGAGGTAGCCACCCATGACGAGCGCGCCCACCGACATGACCGTGACGGACACCGAAGTCCTGCGGGACGCCCTCGGTCTGCTCAAGGACCGGGAACAGGTCGCCGAGCGGCTGCTCGACTCCTCCGCCAGGCACTCCTTCGACCCCGACACCGAACTCGACTGGGACGCGCCCCTCGAAGAGGGCAAGTGGTTCTGGCCGCCGGAGCTGGTCTCGCTCTACGACACCCCGCTGTGGCGGAAGATGTCCCTGGAGCAGCAGCAGGACCTCTCCCGCCACGAGGCCTCCTCGCTCGCCTCGCTGGGCATCTGGTTCGAGATCATCCTGATGCAGCTGCTCGTCCGGCACATCTACGACAAGCCGGTGACCAGCGCGCACGTCCGTTACGCACTCACCGAGATCGCCGATGAGTGCCGGCACTCCAAGATGTTCGCCCGCATGATCCACAAGGGCGGCGCCCCGGCGTACCCGGTCTCCCGGGTGCACCACAACCTCGCCCGCGTCCTCAAGACGGTCTCCACCACCCCGGGTTCGTTCGCCTGCACCCTGCTCGGCGAGGAGATCCTGGACTGGATGCAGCGGCTGACCTTCCCGGACGAGCGGGTGCAGACCCTCGTGCGCGGGGTGACCCGCATCCATGTCGTCGAAGAGGCCCGGCATGTGCGCTACGCCCGCGAGGAGCTGCGCCGCCAGATGATCACCGCGCCGCGCTGGGAGCGGGAGTTGACCCGCATCAGCTCCGGCGAGGCGGCCCGGGTCTTCTCCCTCGCCTTCGTCAACCCGGACGTCTACCCCCATGTCGGTCTGGACCGGCGCGAGGCCCTCACCCAGGTCAAGGCCAGCGGTCACCGCCGTGAGGTGATGCAGTCCGGCGCCAAGCGGCTGACCGACTTCCTGGACGAGATCGGCGTACTGCGCGGCGTGGGCCGCAGGTTGTGGCGCCGCTCAGGGCTGCTGGCCTGAAGGATCCTTGTGAACCGTCCAGTAACCGAGCGCCTGTCCGAAGCGGAATCCGGGCCGGTTACGCTGCTGTTCATGAACGGCAGCGGCACCGCCCCAGCAGTACCCCGACCCGCCTATCGCAGACTGAGCGTCGAGCAACGCCGCAGCCAACTCCTCACCGCCGCGCTCGGCCTGTTCGCCCAGCGCGCGCCCGAGGACGTCTCCCTGGACGACGTGGCGACCGCGGCCGAGGTCTCGCGCCCGCTCGTCTACCGCTACTTTCCCGGCGGTAAGCAGCAGTTGTACGAGGCCGCGCTGCGCAGCGCGGCCGACATGCTGGAGCGCTGCTTCGCCGAGCCGGAGAGCGGCCCGCTCACCCAGCGGCTGTCGCGCGCGCTGGACCGCTATCTGGCGTTCGTCGACGAACACGACGCGGGCTTCAGCGCGCTGCTCCAGGGCGGCAGCGTCGTGGAGACCGCCCGGACCTCCGCGATCGTGGACGAGGTGCGGCGGGCCGCCGCCGACCAGATCCTGCGGCATCTGGGCGAGTCCGAACCGGGCCTGCGGCTGCGGATGACCGTCCGCATGTGGATCACCGCCGTCGAGGGCGCCTCGCTCATCTGGCTCGACGAGGACAAGCAGCCGGCCCTCGACGAACTGCGGGACTGGCTGGTCGACCACTTCATCGCCCTGCTGACCGCCACCGCGGCCCGGGACCCGCAGACCGCCAAGGTGACCCGGGCGGCGCTGAAGCTGGAGGCCGCCGACGGCCCGGCCGGCGGCCTGGCCCGCCGCCTGCTGCCCGTGGTGAGCGACGCCACGCATCTGCTGTGAGCTGCCGTCCCACGCCGGTGGTGGGAGACTGACGGCGTGCGAAGCGAGAAGACCCCGTTCGTCGGCGGGCCGCTGGACGGCCGGGTACTGCCCGTCCTGGTCGGCATGACCGGACAGCCGCCGAAGACGTACGAGGTCCCGGTACCGGACGCCGGCGGGGGCCCGCCGGTGCGGCACGTCTACCGGCGCGTGCCGGGGCGGGTGGGCCGCCTGGGGCTGCCGAGCGGGTGGCGCTACGAGTACGACCCGGAGGGGGAGACCTCCGGCGGCGGGCCCAAGTGGCCCTGGCGGAAGCGCCGCTGATCCGGGGCCCTCGGGCCGGCCGGGACGGACCGCGTGCCGCGCCGGTGGCAGCGTAAAGGCGCCGCCGGTGGTACCGGAAACCACCGCCGGCAGGACCGGAAAGGCGCCGCCGTGCCGGCGCCGTCGGCACACGGCGGTGCACCCCGCGGCACACGGGGCGCACCGCCGCGGGGAGATCAGCCCGTCAGCGACGCCAGGTAGGCGTTCGCCTTCTCCGGCTCGTAGAAGAAGTTCTCGAAGTCGGACGGGTCGTCGAAGCCGTTGGCGAAGCGGTCGGCGATGGGCTGGAGCTGGCCGGCCGCGCCGATGATGTTCAGGACGTGCTCCGGCGGCGGGCCCAGCATCGCGTTGGTCCACTTGGTGACGTGCTGGGCGGTGTTCCAGTAGCGGTCGAAGGTGGAGTGCATCCACTCCTCGTCGAACGGCCGGTCGCCGCGCTCGACGATGGAGGCCTGGTAGGACGCGGCGCACTTGGCGGCCGAGTTCGAGCCCTGGCCGGTGATCGGGTCGTTGGCGACCACGACGTCCGCGACACCGAGGACCAGACCGCCGGAGGGCAGCCGGCCGATGGGGTTGCGCACGGTCGGGGCGTAGCGGCCGGCCAGCGTGCCGTTGGCGTCGGTCAGTTCGGCCTTGGTGGCGCGGGCGTACTCCCAGGGCAGGAACGTCTTCATCAGGTCCAGCGTGATGTCGAGGTGCTGCTGCGGGTCCGTGACGCCCTGGAAGGCGTCCAGCGGGCCGCCGGGTATGCCCTCCCAGAAGAGGATGTCGGCGCGGCCGGAGGTGGTGAGCGTCGGCATGACGAACAGCTCGCCGACGCCGGGCACCAGGTTGCAGCGCACCGCGTCGAACTCGGGGTGCTCGGGGCGCGGGCCGACGCCGTGCACGTAGGAGACGGCGAGCGCACGCTGCGGGGCGTCGTAGGGGGAACGCGCGGGGTTCCGGCCGAACATGGACACCAGCTCGCCCTTGCCGGCCGAGACCAGCGTCAGGTCGTAACGGCTGGCGAAGAAGTCCAGGTCGGAGACGGCCGCGCCATGGATGACGAGCTGGCCGCCGCGCTGCGCGAAGGTCTCCATCCAGCCGGCCATCTTCACGCGCTGGTCGACGGACTGGGCGTAGCCGTCGAGCCGGCCGACCCAGTCGATGGCGCGCTGCGATCCCTCGGGCGCCTCGTGGCTGCCCGGGGCGGCGACCGAGACGCCGAGGCCCTCGATGCGCGGGGCCTGGCTCTCCCAGAAGTTGATCTCCAGATCCCGCTCGTGCTGGAGCGCGGTGTGGAACATGCACTGGGTCGACATCACCCGCCCCGCGCGGATCTCATCGGCGGTGCGGTTGGACATGAGGGTGACCTCATAGCCCTGCGACTGGAGGCCGAGGGCCAGCTGGAGACCGGACTGGCCGGCTCCGATGATGAGTATTTTCCGCATGGCGGCACTCTTCTCTGCTACTGCGGTTGTTCAGGGGGGAAGTGGGGGGTGGCAGGGTGCCCGGCGGAGCGGGCCGCTCCGGAGACCGCTACTCGGGTGCGGTCTCCAGGGCGTGGCCGACCAGTGCCAGCAGCGCCTGGATCACCGTGGTCCGCCTGCGCGCATCCATGATCACCACAGGCACGTGCGCGGGCACGGTCAGCGCATCGCGGACGTCCTCCACCTCGTAGGAATCGGTGCCCTCGAAGTGGTTGACCGCGACGACATAGGGCAGTCCGCAGCTCTCGAAGTAGTCCAGCGCCGGGAAACAGTCCTCAAGACGGCGGGTGTCGGCCATCACGATCGCACCGATCGCACCGCGCACCAGGTCGTCCCACATGAACCAGAAGCGCTGCTGTCCGGGCGTGCCGAACAGATACAGCACCAGCTCCTGGTCGAGGGTGATCCGCCCGAAGTCCATCGCGACCGTGGTCGTGGTCTTCTCCGGGGTGGCGGTCAGGTCGTCGGTGTCCTCGCTGGCCTGGGTCATCACCGCTTCGGTCTGGAGCGGGGTGATCTCCGAGACCGATCCGACGAACGTGGTCTTGCCGACGCCGAAGCCGCCCGCCACCACGATCTTGGTGGCGATCGGCGCCTGCGAACGGTCCGTCTGCCAGCTCTGCAGCCCCGCGTCGGCCGCGGCCGCCGGGTCGGCCTGACCCACGGATCCGGCGGCCGCCGTCGGCCCGGCCGATATCGTGTCAGAGCCTGTGAAGTCCACTCAGCACCCTTTCGAGCAGCGCGCGGTCGGGCCGGCCGGAGCCGTGCCCGGTGCCGTAGACGCGAATCTTTCCCTGGTCTGCGAGGTCGCTGAGCAGTACCCGGACCACGCCCAGCGGCATCTTGAGGAGCGCGGAGATCTCCGCGACCGAGCGCATCCGGCGGCACAGCTCGACGATCGCCCGCATCTCCGGCATCACCCGGTCGCCCCAGCCCCCGGAGGTGAGCTCGCGCCGCTCCTCGGGTGCCTCCAGCGCGGCCACGAACGTCTCCACGAGCAGCACATGGCCGAATCGCGTCCGGCCGCCGGTGAGCGAATACGGCCGCACGCGCGAGGGTTTCCGGTCCCCGCCACGGACGGGGAGTTTGGGGGTACTCACTGAACGCTCTCCATCGACTTGCGCAATTCACTGCGGAGTTCGGGGGTGAGGACATGTCCGGCCCGGCCGACGAACAACGCCATGTGGTAGGCGATGACGTTCATGTCGCAGTCCGGGGTGGCATGTACGCCGAGCAGCGAACCATCGCTGATCGACATGACGAACAGGCTGCCCTCGTCCATCGTGACCATCGTCTGCTTGACCGCCCCGCCGTCCATCAGCTTCGCCGCACCGTTGGTGAGACTGCCGAGCCCGGAGACGATGGTGGCCAGATCCGCGCTGGAGCCGCGCGGCCCGGCGCGCTCGCCCGGCTGGGCCTCGTCCTGGCTGCGGTCGGGGTCGGAGGACAGCAACAGCAGGCCGTCGGAGGAGACCACCGCGACCGAGCGGATGCCCGGCACCTCCTCGACGAGATTGGTCAGCAGCCAGTGCAGATTCCGTGCCTGGCTGCTCAGGCCTTGTCCGTAAGCAGTGGGCGCTTGCGCGTTCAATCGCGTGCCTCCTCGACAACGTGGCTCTCTCCCGGGGCCCCCGCTCCGTCGGTGTCCGTCTGTGGGATGGTCTGCTCCGCTGTACGTTCCGCGATCTCGGCCTCGACCTCGCGTCGGCCGACTCGCGCCCCCGCCTGGAATCCGCCGAGCCGACGCCGCAGCGCCTCGGCGTTTGCCGCACCGCTCTTGCGCGGGGCGGCGGGCGCCTGCTGCTGCGCCACCACCTGGGGCGTGCGCTTGGGCAGCCCGGTGGCCGTCCGCCGCTTCCCGCTGGCCGGGGCGGCGGCGGTCTCTGCGTCGGCCGGTTCGCCGGCCTCCGACGCCTCGGCGGGCGCCGCGTCGTCGGTGGGTGCCGCGCCGGTGGGTGCCGTGTCCGGGCCGGGCCGGGTGTGCTGGTCCGGCCCGATGGCGTACGGGTCGGAGGCGGGCGCGGCGTCGGGACCGGGGACCGGGGCGGCGGGCGCCTGGTCCGGGCGCCCCTCGTCCTCGGCCCGGAGGTGGTCACCGGTGCCCTGGGTGGTGGCGGCGTACGGTCCGGCCGACTGCGGGCCGTACGGGCCCGGTTCGGACGGGGAGTAGGTGGTCGGACCGGACGGCTGCTCGGGCGCCGGTCCGTCCGCGACGCCGAGCCCGGCGGCGTCGATCGCCCGCTCCGCGGCGGCGACGAACGGGTCGGCCTCGGGTGCCGGCGCCGGGTCCGGGTCCGGGGTGCCGTCGTGGCGGGGTTCCGGAACGGCCGGGTGGCCGTCGGGCCGCTCGGTGTCCGCGGCCGGGGCCCGGTCGTCGTCGTGCCCGGTCGGGGCCGCGGCGTCCGGCGTGCCGCGCAGCGCCGCCGGTTGGGTGCGCGTCGCCCGCGTGGGCAGGGCGTTGGAGTTCGCCTCGGCGACCGAGCCCGGCAGACCCGGGGAGTGCGCCAGGTCCGGGGACGCGGCCACCGGGGGGCCCGACGGCGCCGGGCGGGTGGGCAGGATCGAGCCGGGCAGCACGATGACGGCGGTGACGCCGCCGTGCTTGGCGTCCCGCAGCTGGACCCGGACCCCGTGCCGGGCGGCCAGCCGCACCACGACGTACAGCCCCAGGCCCAGCGCCTCGTCGATGGTCTCGGAGGACGAGGCGGCCTCGACGTCACAGAGCCGCTCGTTGAGCTCGGCCATCCGCTCCGAGGTCATCCCGATGCCCTCGTCCTGGACCGAGAGCATGACCTCGCCGCTCTCCAGCAGCCAGCCGGACAGCTCGACATGGGCCTTCGGCGGGGAGAAGGCCGTGGCGTTCTCCAGAAGTTCGGCGATCAGGTGGCTGAGGTCGTCCGCGGCGAACCCGGCGACCTGGGAGTGCGGCGGCAGCGACTGGATGACCACCCGCTCGTAGCGCTCGATCTCGCTGATCGCGGCGCGCAGCACGTCCAGCAGCGGCACCGGCCCCTGGTGGTTGGTGCTGTGCTGCTCCGCGCCCGCCAGGACGAGGAGGTTCTCGCTGTTGCGGCGCATCTGCGCGGCGAAGTGGTCCAGCTGGAAGAGGGTTTCCAGCCGCTCGGGGTCCTGCTCGCTCTCCTCCAGCGACTCGATGACGCCGAGCTGGCGCTCCACGAGTCCCAGGGTGCGCAGCGAGAGGTTGACGAACCGGCCGTGCACACCGTTGTGCAGGGCCGCCAGCCGCTCGGTGAGATCGGCGATCTCCTCCCTGAGCGTCTCGCCCTGCTCCTGGAGCACCTCACGCTCGGCGACCAGCCGCTGCCGGCCGCCGATCAGCCGCTTGCGCTCGCTCTCCAGCTCGGTGGTGCGCCGCGCCAGCTCGCCGACCTGGGCGTGCAGCGCGTTGACGGACCCCACGGCGGCGGCGAATTCGTCGTTGCGGCCCTTGTAGGTGAGGGGCTCCTCGTGCGCGGGGTCGGCGGCCAGTCGTTTGGCGCCGAGCCGCAGCGCGGCGAGCGGCTGGGTCAGCGAGCGGGCCGCCCAGACGCCGGCGCCGACGGCCAGCAGCAGGCACAGCGCCTCCAGGCCGATGCGCAGCTCCAGCTCCGACACCGCGTCGTCGCGCAGCGTCCCGAGCCGCTGGACATCGGTGGTGGCCATGGCGGATTCGACGCCCCGCATCAGTCCGATACGGGTGGTGAGGGCGGCCTGCACCCGCGAGCGGCTGAGCCGCAGATCGGCCGCGTCCAGCCGGGGCTGATCGGTCAGCCGGGTCAGATAGCGCTCGGCGGTGGTGACGTCGGCGCCGTTGACGGTGCTGTCGTAGCGGTCGCGGGCGCGCTGGCTCGCGGCCTGCTCGAAGTCGCCCAGTGCGCCCTGTTCACGGGTGTGGGCGACCTGGGCGAGGGTGGTCAGCCGGGGCTGGCTGCCGCCCGCGCCCAATCCGGCGAGCAGCAGGGCGCGGGTGCCGGCGGCCTCTTCGGTGGCGCGGCCCAGCGCGGGCAGCGCGCGCAGGTCGGCGTCGGCGGCGTCCGCGCGGGCGGGCAGTCCGCGGGCGATGTCGTCGCTGATCGCGCCGAGCGCCTGGAGGGTCTGGGTGTAGGCCCCGTAGACCTGATCGGCCGATTCGGGCCCGGACAGCGCCTTTTGACGGGTCTGCGGGAGGGCGGCCAGCAGCTTGGCGGCGGAGGCGTAGACGGCGCTGTCACCCGAGGCGTCCTGTGCCTCGGTGCGCAGCTCGCCGATCTGCTGGTCCACGCGGGCGCGCTGGGCCCGGGAGACCGTGGCGCCCTCGGTCCCGGCACCGGGCCGGGCAGCCTGGGCGCCGGTTTTGGCGGTACGGCTGCCGCGCACGGCGGCGTAGGCGGTCATCCCGTCGCGTTCGTCGGCGAGGGAGTGCGCCAGGGCGATGGCGCGGACGTTCAGCTCCGCCAGATCGACCAGTTGCTGGCTGCTGGTGGCGTCGTCGGCCGTCGCCGTCAGGCCGGGGGCGCCGGCGCCGAGGACCGCGGCGGCCACGACGGCCACCGCCCCGACGAGCCGGTTGCGCACCCGCGCGGGACGGCGTCCCGGACTGCCTTCGCCGCCGGCCGTGCCCTGCCCCTCTCCAGGAGCCGAGCCCGTGCCCGGTCCCGCGATCGAACCGGCCGGTGAACCCGGCTTCCCTGCGCCGCCCCGAAGCCGCATCTTCCGCACCGCTGCTCGCATTCCTGTCTCGCCTGCTCACGCCCTGTGGCGTCGCGGACCCGGCTCGCTCTCCGCTCGCGGGGCGGATCTGCGCGAAACCGCAGCAACGCACACGTCCGCGAGGGGAAACAGCCCGGCTCTGCGCGTCGCGACGAGCGTCCTGGCCCCGCCCCATGATCCGGGCAACGACCATTCCACCGGCGCCGCGCAGTGGCTCGGCAACACATGCCCGGCCACCTGAACGAGTGAACATCAATCGGAGTTTGGCCATCAACTTCCTCGCGCGAACGTTTTTGGCTGCAACCCCTAGCAAACCCCGGACGGGTTTGGAGATGCGTCCGCGTCCTGGAAGGATGCGCGCCCGCACGCCACCGGACCCGGTGCACACCATCCCTGCACAATCGACTCCGCCCGTACACCTGCGCGACGGCCCGCGCCCGGCGGCCGGGGCGAATCGAGGGCCTCCGGCAGACTTGCGGCCATGCACATCGCACTCGCCACCGAGCCGGGCGACCCCCAACGCCCAAATGAGGACTACACATCAGTAGCCCTTCCTGCCTCCGGCCAGGGCGGCGTCCTGGTGCTGCTGGACGGCGTGACACCACCCGAGGAGAACGACGGCTGTCTTCACACAGTGCCGTGGTTCACCGCGCGGCTGGGCGGCGCAATGCTCGAACTGTCGGTTTCACACCTGGATATGACGCTCCCTGAGTCCCTCGCCGCGGCCATCTCCCGGACAGCCGACACGCACCGGACGACCTGTGACCTTTCTCACCCCCGCACCCCGCAGGCAACCCTGGTCGCCGCGCGCTGGTCGGAGGACACCGTCGAACATCTCGTGCTGTCCGATTCGGTGCTCCTCCTGGAGCGGACGGACGGCTCGGTGCTGCCGGTGCTCGACCCGCGGCTGGACGAACTGCCGCCCGCGGTCCGGGACCTGCGGGCCGTCGTACGGGCGCTGCCCCGCGGCTCGGCGGAACGGGCCGCCGCGGGCCGGGAGTACGTCCGCGCGGTCGAGGCGCTGCGCAATGCCGAGGGCGGCTTCTTCACCGCGGCCGCCGACCCCTCGGTGGCCGCCCGCGCGGTGACCGGCCGCACCCCGCGCTCCGCGCTCCGCTCACTGACCGCCCTCAGCGACGGCGCGAGCCGCTGGGTCGAGGTCTTCCGGGAGGGCTCCTGGGCCGACTGCGTGGCCCTGGTGGCCGGTCAGGGCCCCCAGGCGCTCATCGACCGGGTCCGGGCGGCGGAGGCGGCGGACCCCGCGGGCGCGGCACATCCGCGCGGCAAGGCGCGCGACGACGCGGCGGTGATTTTTGTGGCGCCGTGACAAATCGCCGGCGGGCGGGCGATTTTCCCCCGCCGCCACGGCGCGCCGCCTCGACAGCGGCGGGCGGGCGGCGGGGCCGGTGCCGGTTGCCGGACCGGACGCCGGTGCCGAGGGCGCCGGCCTGCGGCTATGCCTCGTCGCCGTCCTGCTCGCCCTCCTGCTCGGCGTTCAGCCGGTGCAGCAGGCGGGCCAGTTCGGCGACCTCGCCGCGGTCCCAGGAGGCCAGGCGGCGGGCGTAGCGGGCGCGGCGGCCGGTACGGACGCGGGTGAAGCGCGCGTGGCCCTCGTCGGTGAGGCGTACCAGGACCGCGCGGCCGTCGGCCGGGTCCGGCTCGCGGGCGATCAGCCCGAGCTTCTCCAGGGCCTGCAGCTGGCGGCTCATGGTGGCCTTGCCGACGCCGAAGAAGCCCGCGAGGTCGGTGGCGCGCTGGGCACCGGCGTCGGCCAGCCGGAAAAGAAGGCCGTAGGCGGCGGGTTCCAGGTCGGGATGCACCTCTCGTGCCAGTTCGCCGGAAGAGGCACGGGCCCGGCGGAGAAATACCGCCAATTCGCGTTCCAGGGCGAGAAATACGTGGTCCACACCAATCGGTTCGCCCTTCGCCGTCGCCCCGTCGGCTCCGGTGTTGTGCACGTCAGCGCCCATTCTTCCGCTTTCTCTCACCTGAAAGTTTCCGCCCACGGCGGCCGAAGCCGCAGCTCGGCCAGTATTTCGCAGGATTAGACCAACGGCAGCCCGCGGACCCTCTTTTGGCACGTCGGTCTACGCGCGTACCGTCATTTCCGGTATGGCCGTCCCCCTCGGCCCCGGACGTCAGCGGGTCCCCCGCGCGTCCTGGACACCGCAGCGCTGTGTCCACATCGCTGTGCCCACATGGCTGTGTCCGCACCCTCCGTGTCCGCACCTCCGTGTCCCGCACCCGGTCCATGCCGTCGGCTCTTCCCCCCTCAGGTCATCCACCGAGATCTTCGGAGGCACGTATGTCCGTGCTCAGATCCGGCTCCCCCCACCGGCCCGCACGCTCCCTGGCGCTCGTGGCCGGGGTCCTGCTCTCCCTCCTCTCCCTCCTTCTCGGCCTCTCCGGCACCGCGGGCGCCGCGGCCGTCCGGCGCGCGCCCGAACCCCGCCACCCCGGCCAGGACTGGGCCGGTTCCCAGATCGCCCGGCACGAGGGCACCGCCGCCGGCGGCGCACCGCCCGCGGCCTCGCTCACGGCGTCCGTCGAAGGGGTGGACGTCAGCAGCCACAACGGCAGCGTCTCCTGGTCGACGCTCTGGAACAGCGGCGTCCGCTTCGCCTATGTGAAGGCGACGGAGTCCACCAGCTACACCAATCCGTCCTTCACGCAGCAGTACAACGGCTCCTACACGGTCGGGATGATCCGCGGCGCGTACCACTTCGCCACCCCGGACACCTCCAGCGGCGCCGCCCAGGCCACCTACTTCGCCGGCCACGGCGGTGGGTGGTCCAAGGACGGCAGGACGCTGCCCGGCGCGCTCGACATGGAGTACAACCCCTACGGGTCCACCTGTTACGGGCTGAGCCCGGCCGGGATGGTCAACTGGATGAAGGACTGGTTCGCGACCTACAAGGCCCGCACCGGACGCGACGCCGTCCTCTACACCTCCACCGGCTGGTGGAAGCAGTGCACCGGCAACTCCACGGCCTTCGGCGCCATCAACCCGCTGTGGATCCCGCGCTACGGCTCCTCGGTCGGCGAACTCCCGGCCGGCTGGGGCTTCCACACCATCTGGCAGTACACCTCCTCCGGCCCGACGGTCGGTGACCACAACCGCTTCAACGGCTCGCTGGACCGCCTCAAGGCCCTCGCCAACGGCTGAGGGCCGCCCCCTACGGGACGGCCCGTGCTCCCGTCGCGGAAGCACGGGCCGTCCCTCGTCTCAGGCCGCGACCGGAACCTCCGGTGCGGCGCCGTTCGACGCCGGGGTCAGCGCCAGCTCCAGCACCTGGCGGACGTCCGCGACCGGGTGGACCTCCAGGGAGTCGAGGATCTCGGCCGGTACGTCGTCCAGGTCCGGTTCGTTGCGCCGGGGGATGATGACGGTGGTGATCCCGGCGCGGTGCGCCGCCAGCAGCTTCTGCTTGACGCCGCCGATCGGCAGCACCCGCCCGGTCAGCGAGACCTCACCGGTCATCGCCACGTCCGGCCGGACCTGCCGGCCCGACAGCAGCGAGGCCAGGGCCGTCGTCATCGTCACGCCCGCGCTCGGGCCGTCCTTGGGCACGGCGCCCGCCGGTACGTGCAGATGCACACCGCGCTCCTTCAGATCGGCGACCGGGAGCTCCAGTTCCGCACCGTGGGAGCGCAGGAACGACAGCGCGATGTGCGCGGACTCCTTCATGACGTCGCCGAGCTGACCGGTCAGCTGGAGCCCGGAGGCACCGGTCTCCGGATCGGCGAGCGAGGCCTCCACATAGAGCACGTCGCCGCCGGCGCCGGTGACCGCGAGGCCGGTGACCACACCGGGCACCGCGGTGCGCCGCTCGGACGGGTCCTGTGCCGACTCGGGGGTGTGGTGCGGCCGCCCGACCAGCGGGCGCAGCTGGTCCACGCCCACGGTGAACGGCAGCTCCTGCTCGCCCAGTTCGTGCCGGGCGGCGACCTTGCGCAGCAGCCTGGCGACCGCGCGCTCCAGATTCCGTACGCCCGCCTCGCGGGTGTACTCGCCCGCCAGCTTGCGCAGGGCGTCGTCCTCCAGGGTCACCTCGCCGGGCTCCAGGCCGGCCCGCTCCAGCTGGCGCGGCAGCAGGTGGTCCCGCGCGATGACCACCTTCTCGTCCTCGGTGTAGCCGTCCAGGCGGACCAGCTCCATCCGGTCGAGCAGCGGCTCGGGGATGGCTTCGAGGACGTTGGCGGTGGCCAGGAAGACCACATCGCTGAGGTCGAGTTCGACCTCCAGGTAGTGGTCGCGGAAGGTGTGGTTCTGCGCCGGGTCCAGGACCTCCAGGAGGGCGGCGGCCGGGTCGCCCCGGAAGTCGGAGCCCACCTTGTCGATCTCGTCGAGCAGCACCACCGGGTTCATCGACCCGGCTTCCTTGATGGCGCGGACGATCCGGCCGGGCAGCGCGCCGACGTACGTCCGCCGGTGGCCGCGGATCTCGGCCTCGTCCCGGACGCCGCCGAGCGCGACCCGGACGAACTTACGGCCCATGGCCCGCGCGACGGACTCACCCAGCGAGGTCTTGCCGACACCGGGCGGCCCGACGAGCGCCAGCACGGCGCCGCCCGCCCGTCGCCCACCACCACCCTTGCCCGAATCGCTCCGCGATGCCCCTCCTGATGCGCCCTCGATCAGCCCGAACCCCCGCTCGGCCCGCCGCTTGCGGACGGCCAGGTATTCGGTGATCCGCTCCTTGACGTCCTCCAGGCCCGAGTGGTCGGCGTCCAGGACCTCCTTGGCGCCCGCGATGTCGTAGGCGTCCTCGGTCCGTTCGGTCCACGGCAGCTCCAGGACGGTGTCCAGCCAGGTGCGGATCCAGGAGCCCTCGGGGCTCTGGTCGCTGGACCGCTCCAGCTTGTCGACCTCCTTGAGGGCGGCCTTGCGGACCTCCTCGGGCAGGTCGGCGGCCTCCACCCGGGCGCGGTAGTCGTCGCCCTCGTCCTCCGGGTCGCCGTTCAGCTCGGCGAGCTCCTTGCGGACCGCCTCCAGCTGCCGCCGCAGCAGGAACTCCCGCTGCTGCTTGTCGACGCCCTCCTGGACGTCCTTGGCGATGGACTCGGCGACGTCCTGCTCGGCGAGGTGCTCGCGCAGCGCCTCGGTGGCGAACTTCAGCCGCGCGACCGGGTCGGTGGTCTCCAGCAGCCGGACCTTCTGTTCGGTGGTCAGGAACGGCGAGTAACCGGAGTTGTCGGCCAGCGTCGGCACGTCCTCGATCTGCTGGACGCGGTCGACGACCTGCCAGGCGCCGCGCTTGCGCAGCCAGCTGGTGGCCAGCGCCTTGTATTCCGTGACGAGTTCGGCCACCGCACCGGGCAGGGGATCGGGGACCGTCTCCTCGACGGTCGTGCCCTCCACCCAGAGCGCGGCACCGGGCCCGGTCGTGCCGGAGCCGATCCGCACCCGGGCCAGGCCCCGGATCAGGGCCCCGGGGTCGCCGTCGGACAGCCGGCCGACCTGCTCGATCCGCCCGAGGGTGCCGATGCCCGGGTACGTCCCGTCGACGCGGGGCACAAGCAGCACCCGCGGCTTGTTGCCCGAGGAGGCGGCGGCCTGCGCGGCCTCCACCGCCGCGCGGACGTCCGCGTCGGACAGGTCCAGGGGCACCACCATGCCGGGGAGCACGACCTCGTCATCGAGGGGCAGCACGGGCAGAGTGAGCGATGTGGACGTCGAAGCCATGATCTCCCCTTCGGCAAGCAAGTTGAGCTTTTCTCACTCAATGCCGCGGGGTCCGAAGATGTTCCCCCAGGTGCGTTCGCTGTGAGCGATCAGGGGCGGGGGTCTGCCGGGGCGGCGGGCCGCGCCTGCCAGTGGGCGGGGCGGGTCAGGGACGGCGGGAGTGCGGTGGCGGCATCGCCCCTGGCCGCGTTGAGCTGTGCCTGGGTGAGGAAGAGGGCGCCCGTGAGGTCGGCGCCGGCGAGGTCGGCGTCCCGCAGATCGGCGCCGATCAGGTCCGCCGTGCGCAGATCGGCACCCGTGAGGTCGGCGGCGATCAGGCAGGCCCCGCGGAGGTTGGCGCCCCGGAGGCCGGCCCCCTTGAGGCGGGCTCCCATGAGGTCGGCGCCCCGGCGCTGCTTCTTACGGCCCGGGACCCCCGCCCGGACCAGTTCGCTGGTGCGCAGCAGCAGGGCGTTGACCTCGCCCCGGTGGGCCGGCACATCCAGCGCCAGGAGCTCCTGGGCGCTGCCGCGGGTCAGGCCCTGGGTCTTCTCCAGCGCGGCCCGCAGCGCGGCGTGGACCGGGCGGGCGGCCGGCAGGGTCAGCGCCTCGGTCAGGTACCACAGGAGCTCGTGCAACTGCCGCATGACGGGGAAGACATCGAACATCTGCCGGGCGGTCCCCGGGGCGCTCCGCCAGTCCTGTCCGCCGAAGGTGACCTGGGAGACCTTCTGCCCGGCGCCGAAGCAGTCGAAGACGGTGCAGCCGGTGAAGCCGCGCTGCCGCAGCTGGGAGTGGACCCCGCAGCGGAAGTCCGTACGGAGGTTGGGGCAGGGCCGCCCGGCGTCCTTGTCGATCGCGAAGTCCGCCGAGGCCGCGAACGGCAGCGCGACGCAGCACAGCCCGAAGCAACTGCCGCAGTCGGCCCGCAGGCCGGGATCGACGGCGTCCGGAACGGCCCGCTCGCGGTCCACCGGTTCCTCGCGGTCCACCCGTTGCTCACGGCCTACCCGTTGCTTGCTGCGTACCGATTGCTTGCCGCGGACCGACTGCGTGCTGCGGACCGGTGGCTTGCGGTGAGAGGACAAGGCGCGTGCACTCCTGCGGCCGGCGGGCGCCGCGCAGGGCCGCGCCCGGAAAAGGGGCAGCCATTCTCCCAGGCGGCGCCGGGGCGCCGGGCGTGGCCGGTTCCGTGTGGCCCGGCCGGCACCACCGCGCCGGGCAACGGGCGTTGTCAGTGGTCGCACCTAGCCTCGGGACCATGAGCATGATCGGAGAGTACGCACGTGTCACACCTGCCGAACTCGACCGCGCCCTCGGCGATCCCGAGTGGGCGCTGACGCTGGTCGACGCGCGGCGGGAGGCGGAGGCCGACGAGTGCCCGCCGCCCGCCCTCGCGCGCTGCCTGGACGTCGACAAGGCCTGGGACGCCCTGGGATTCCTGCTGCGCCGGGCGGCCTTCCCGGTGGACATCGTCCATGGCGAGGAGCCCGTCCCGGGCGCCGACGACTGGGGCTACGGTCCGCCCCGCCATCTCACCCCCGAGCAGGTGCAGAAGGCCGCCGCGGCGCTGGCGGAGATATCCGGTGACGACCTGACGGCCGGTGTCGGCCCGGCGGACCTCGCCGCGGCGGAGGTGTACCCGTCGATCGTCTGGGAGCGGGGCGAGCCGCTGGACTATGTGCGCGATTACTACGAGCTGTTGCGGCCGTTCCTGTGCGCGGCGGCGGAGCAGGGGGACGGTGTGCTCATGTGGCTCGGATAGCGGCGCCGCCCGGGTACGCCAGAGGGCGGCGCACGCCGCGCCGCGTCATCCCTCACGCCCCGTCATGACTGCTACCTTCACGGCATGTTGCAGCGGATGTCCGGAGTTTTCCTCGGCGCATTCTTCGGAACGGTCTTCGTGGTCGCCCATGCGCACGCCCCGCTGAACCCGGTGCTCGGCAACGCCCTGCGGGTGCTCGCGGTGCTCACCTTCGCCGGACTGCTGACACTCGCCCGGCGGGCCGGGCGCCGCGGCCGGCCCGCGGCGGACGGCCCCGAGGTGCCCCGGGCGGACTGGCTGCAGGGGAAGTTCGCGTTCGTCGTGGGGGCCGAGGTGGCGCTGCTGATCGGCGGGAGTGTCGCGCTACGGGAGGGCGGCGCCCCCCAGGAGACCTCCGTGGCCTGGATCGCGCTGCTCGTCGGTCTGCATGTCCTCGCGCTGGCGGCGGTCCGGAAGCGGCGCGGCATCGCCGTCCCCGGCGCCGCCCTGGCCGCGCTCGGTGTGACCGGACTGGGCATGGCGGCGACCTCCGCCGTGGTGTGGGTGCCGTTCGTCAGCGGTGTGCTGTCGGGCATGGCCCTGCTGGTCGGCTGCGCCTACGCCATCACCCATACGTACCGGTCCGCGGTCCGGCCGCAGGACCACGACCGCGGGAAGCAGGACCGCGAGAGGCTCGGGACGTCCGTACGGCCGTAATGCCGCGGCCTCACCCTCTCAGCACGTCCGCACAGGCAGCCCCGGCCACCCTCACGACGTCCGAGCGCCCTCCAGCACCGGGCGGCGCAGGTCGGGGAGGAGCGGCGCCGGGCGGGTGCGGTGGGTGCGCCAGCGGCGCAGCAGCGGCCAGGCGGCCACGCCCAGGGTGAGCGAGAGCAGATGCCCCCAGTCGGTCATCGGGTCGGCGTAGGCGAGCAGATCGGTCACGGCCAGATAGCCGACGCCGGCCAGCAGCGGCCAGCGCAACCAGGCCGGCAGCAGGCCCGCCAGGGCTCCGATGCAGGTCATCACGCCGAAGCTGATGCCGTAGTCGAGACGGTGCAAGGACGTCTCGGGCAGCCGGCCGGCGGCGACGGAGAAGGCGACGGGCAGTTCGGTGGCGAGGGTGGCCAGCGCATGGCCGCCGAAGAAGACGGCGGCGGTGCGCAGTCCGCCCAGCCGCCGCTCCAGCGCCGTCAGGACGAAGAGGAAACCGATGGCATAGGCGGAGGTCATCCCGCCGGCGATCCACAGGGCGCTGGCGACCAGCACCATCAGCGGGGACTGCGCGAGATGGGCGACGTCCGTGCTGGAGCCGCGCAGCAGCTCGGAGACCAGCCCCGGGTCGCCGTACTCCGCGATCAGCGAGGTGGCCACGAGCAGCAGGGCGTACCCGAAGGTGAAGGGGGTGCCGGCCGGGGTGGGCAGCAACCGCCAGGGCAGAAACCGCCAGGACCGCACGCGCCCGCCGCGCCGGCCGCCCGCCGGCGTCCCGTCCCGACCGGCCATGGCCTCCTGGTCCGGGATCTCCTGGGCCGCGCTCGCCCGGCCGCCGCGCTGCCGGGGTATCCCCGGCAGCAGACCCGGCTGCGCGTCCGGGCCGGCGCCCGGAGTCGGCCGGCGTCCCGGTGCGCCGGACGGCGCGCGTCCGGTCCGCGTTCTGTCGGCGGTTCCCAGCCAGCTCACGGTCCGAGGCCCCTTCCGTTCATGGCGCTTCCGGTGAGCCACGCCCGTGTCCCTCGGCCGTGATCGCTCTGTCCTGATCAACGTTCCGGACCAGCCTGCATGCTCAACCCATGAAGAACCTGTGTGAGTGATATCCCTCACATGAGGCAACCGTCACCCATGTCGCCACGTCCGCCCGGATGGCGGCGGACTTCCTCCCGAAGCGTTGGACCGGTGCGACCCGTATTGGCCACCATGGCGCCATGGCTCCCGTTACTCCCGCGCAGACCCCGGCCGGCCACCTTGAGGCCCCGTTCACGCTCGACCGCCGCGAGGGCCCCTACGGAGAAGTGGTGCTGCGCCAACGGGGCGCGGCCCCCGCGCCCCCGGGAACGGGCGGCACTCCTCCCTCCGGTGCACCCGTGATCTACGAGATCATCGCCAACGGCTGCTTCCTGATGGACACCTCCGACGGCCGCTCCGAGCGCCTGCTGATCGACGCCGCGCTGGCCGCCCTGCCGGCCGGCCGCCCCCACCCCTCCGTACTGATCGGCGGCCTCGGCGTCGGCTTCTCCCTGGCGCACGCGGCGCGGCAGCCGCGCTGGGGCCGGATCGTCGTGGTCGAGCGCGAGGAGGCGGTCATCGACTGGCACCGCACGGGCCCGCTGTCGGCCGTCTCGGCGGACGCGCTGGCCGATCCGCGCAGCGAGATCCTGCACACCGACCTGGTCGCCCATCTGCGCACGGAAGCGGGCCAAGACACCTACGACGCCCTGTGTTTGGACATCGACAACGGTCCCGACTGGACCGTTACCGAGGACAACAACGACCTCTACTCCCCCGCCGGGCTCGCCGCCTGCCGCGACCGCCTGACGGCCGGCGGCGTGCTCGCCGTCTGGTCCGCGCAACCCTCGCCGCCCTTCGAGGAAGCCCTGCGAAATGCCGGATTCAGCGGGGTACATACGGAAGAGATCCCGGTTGTCCGAGGCGTCCCCGACGTGGTCCATCTTGCGCGCAAGGGCGCGTAGCCGACAGTCACACCATGGCCGTACGCTGCTGCCCAGCAAGACGCGACCACGCAGGGGCAATGCAGGGGCGGGCCGATGGACCAGACTCAGACAACGCAGGGCGGCGCCACCGCCGCCACGCCCGGTGCCCAGCGCCGGGTACTGGTCGTGGAGGACGACCCGACGATCGTCGAGGCCATCGCGGCCCGGCTGCGCGCCGAGGGCTTCCAGGTGCAGACGGCCACCGACGGCCCGGCCGCGGTGGAGACCGCGGAGGCCTGGCAGCCCGATCTGCTGGTCCTCGACGTGATGCTGCCGGGCTTCGACGGCCTGGAGGTGTGCCGCCGGGTCCAGGCCCAGCGTCCGGTGCCGGTGATGATGCTCACGGCCCGGGACGACGAGACCGACATGCTGGTCGGCCTCGGCGTGGGCGCCGACGACTACATGACCAAGCCGTTCTCGATGCGGGAGCTGGCCGCCCGGGTGCACGTCCTGCTGCGCCGGGTCGAGCGCGCCGCACTGGCCGCGCACACCCCGCGCAGCGGCATCCTGCGGCTGGGCGAGCTGGAGATCGACCATGCCCAGCGCCGGGTGAGGGTGCGCGGCGCGGACGTCCATCTGACGCCCACCGAGTTCGACCTGCTGGTCTGCCTGGCGAACACGCCGCGCGCGGTGCTCTCCCGTGAGCAGCTGCTGGCCGAGGTGTGGGACTGGGCGGACGCCTCCGGCACCCGCACGGTCGACAGCCACATCAAGGCCCTGCGCCGCAAGATCGGCGCCGAGCGGATCCGTACGGTCCACGGCGTCGGCTACGCCCTGGAGACCCCGGCCGCATGACGCGGTGGTGGCGAACGCCCCTGAGCCGGCTGTGGCAGCGGATCTGGGAGGGGCTGCGCCCGCTGGACCCGTACCGCTCCGTCAAGGCGGCGCTCGGGGCGCTGGTCAGCGTCTCGGTGATCATCACCACACTGCTGGTGTTCGTCGCGATGCACTCCGCGACCGAGATCCGGGTGATCACGATCTTCTCGGTGATCGCCTCGCTGCTGATCACCCAGTTCGTGGCCAACAGCCTGACCGCGCCGCTCGACGAGATGACGGATGTCACCCGCTCGATGGCACACGGCAACTACAGCCGCCGGGTCCGCTCCGAGCGCCGCGACGAGTTCGGCGCCCTGGCCGACGCCTTCAACCGGATGGCGGCCGACCTGGAGGCGGTGGACACCCACCGCAAGGAACTGGTGGCCAATGTCTCGCACGAGCTGCGCACCCCCATCGCCGCGCTGCGCGCCGTCCTGGAGAACGTCGTCGACGGGGTCTGCGAGCCGGACCCGGAGACGATGCGTACGGCGCTGCAGCAGACCGAGCGGCTGGGCCGCCTGGTCGAGCACCTCCTCGACCTGTCCCGGCTGGACAACGGCGTGGTGCCGCTGCACGCCCGGCGCTTCGAGGTCTGGCCGTATCTGTCCGGGGTGCTCAAGGAGGCCAATATGAGCCGCGGCGCCTCCACGCTCTCCGGGCTGGCCGGCTCCGGCACCCACACCCGTACGGACGTCCACCTCCACCTCGATGTCTCGCCGCCGGAGCTGACCGCGCACGCGGACGCCGAGCGGCTGCACCAGGTCGTCGCCAATCTCATCGACAACGCGATCAAGCACAGCCCCCGGCACGGCCGGGTCACGGTGCACGCCCGCCGCGGCGAGGGGCCCCAGAGCCTGGAGCTGGAGGTGCAGGACGAGGGGCCCGGCATCCCCGAGTCGGAGCGCTACCGGGTCTTCGAGCGCTTCAACCGCGGCGGCCCGGCCCCCTCGGGCCCCGGCTCCGACGGCGGTACGGGCCTGGGCCTGGCCATCGCGCGCTGGGCGGTGGACCTGCACGGCGGACGCATCGGCGTGGCGGAATCACCCCGCGGTTGCCGGATCCGGGTCACTCTTCCGGGGCTGGAGTCAGCTCGAAGCTGACGCCCGCTGACGTAGGGTCGGTGGTGGAAGCACTCGTCCGCGGGTGTCGCGGCGATGCCGCCTACCCGGACGCAGGCAAACTTCGTGTGTTTCCCGCCAAGTCCTGCCCCGAAACCCCTCCGGGAATGTGACGTACGCGACGAGTACCCCTCCCGGCCTGCATCAGGGGTCACAACAGGCGTAGCCTTTATTCCCGCTGTCCACCACCTTAGGAAGCGGAAGAGGGCGGTTGCCGCCGTGTCGCTACAGTCCCCCAACAGCTCGAGCATCTCGACCGACCACGAGGGGCAGGGAAAGAACCCTGCCGCCGCGTTCGGTCCCAATGAGTGGCTCGTCGACGAGATCTACCAGCAGTACCTCCAGGACCCGAACTCGGTAGACCGAGCCTGGTGGGACTTCTTCGCCGACTACAAGCCGGGCGCCACCACGGCGCCGAGCCAGCCGACGGAGGGCGCTGCCCCCGACGCGGCCGCCCCGGCGCAGTCGACCCCGGCAGCGCCGCCCGCCGCCGCGCCGAAGCCGTCCGCTGCCGCCGACGCCGCGCCGGCCCCGGCGAAGCCCGCCGCGAGCGCTCCGGCGCCCGCTCAGGCGGCCCCGGCCAAGAGCGCCCCGGCCAAGCCCGCCGCGAAGCCGTCGGCCGAGCCGGCCGCCGAGGCCACGGGCGGTCCCGAGTTCGTCACGCTGCGCGGCCCGTCGGCCGCCGTTGCGAAGAACATGAACGCCTCCCTGGAGCTGCCGACGGCCACGTCCGTCCGCGCGATCCCGGTGAAGCTGCTCTTCGACAACCGCATCGTGATCAACAACCACCTCAAGCGCGCCCGGGGCGGGAAGGTCTCCTTCACCCACCTCATCGGGTACGCGATGGTGCAGGCCCTCAAGGCCATGCCGTCGATGAACTACTCCTTCGCGCTGAAGGACGGCAAGCCGACGCTGGTCAAGCCCGAGCACGTCAACCTCGGTCTGGCCATCGACCTGGTGAAGCCGAACGGTGAGCGCCAGCTCGTCGTCGCCGCCATCAAGAAGGCCGAGACGCTCAGCTTCTTCGAGTTCTGGCAGGCCTACGAGGACATCGTCCGCCGGGCCCGCGACAACAAGCTGACCATGGACGACTTCACCGGGGTCACCGCGTCGCTGACGAACCCGGGCGGCATCGGTACGGTCCACTCCGTGCCGCGGCTGATGCCCGGCCAGTCCATGATCATGGGCGTCGGCTCGATGGACTACCCCGCGGAGTTCCAGGGCACCTCCCAGGACGCCCTGAACAAGCTCGGTGTCTCCAAGGTCATGACGCTGACCAGCACCTACGACCACCGTGTGATCCAGGGCGCCGCCTCCGGCGAGTTCCTGCGGATCATGAACCAGCTGCTGCTCGGCGAGAACGAGTTCTTCGACGACATCTTCAAGTCGCTGCGGATCCCCTACGAGCCGGTCCGCTGGCTCAAGGACATCGACGCCTCGCACGACGACGACGTCACCAAGGCCGCCCGGGTCTTCGAGCTGATCCACTCCTACCGGGTCCGCGGCCACGTCATGGCCGACACCGACCCGCTGGAGTACCACCAGCGCAAGCACCCCGACCTCGACATCACCGAGCACGGCCTCACCCTGTGGGACCTGGAGCGCGAGTTCGCGGTCGGCGGCTTCTCCGGCAAGTCCATGATGAAGCTGCGCGACATCCTGGGCGTGCTGCGCGACTCGTACTGCCGCACCACCGGCATCGAGTTCATGCACATCCAGGACCCCAAGCAGCGCCAGTGGATCCAGGACCGGGTCGAGCGCTCGCACAAGTCGCCCGAGCGCGAGGAGCAGCTGCGCATCCTGCGCCGGCTGAACTCCGCCGAGGCGTTCGAGACCTTCCTGCAGACCAAGTACGTCGGCCAGAAGCGCTTCTCGCTGGAGGGCGGCGAGTCCGTCATCCCGCTGCTGGACGCGGTCATCGACTCCGCGGCCGAGTCGCGCCTGGACGAGTGCGTCATCGGTATGGCCCACCGCGGCCGCCTCAACGTGCTCGCCAACATCGTCGGCAAGTCCTACGCGCAGATCTTCCGGGAGTTCGAGGGCAACCTCGACCCGAAGTCGATGCACGGCTCCGGCGACGTGAAGTACCACCTGGGCGCCGAGGGCACCTTCACCGGCCTGGACGGCGAGCAGATCAAGGTCTCGCTGACCGCCAACCCCTCCCACCTGGAGGCCGTCGACCCGGTCGTCGAGGGTGTGGCGCGCGCCAAGCAGGACATCATCAACAAGGGCGGCACGGACTTCACCGTCCTGCCGATCCAGCTGCACGGTGACGCGGCGTTCGCCGGCCAGGGTGTGGTCGCCGAGACGCTGAACATGTCCCAGCTGCGCGGTTACCGCACCGGCGGCACGGTGCACATCGTCATCAACAACCAGGTCGGCTTCACCGCCGCCCCGGAGTCGGCCCGCTCCTCCATGTACGCCACCGACGTGGCCCGCATGATCGAGGCGCCGATCTTCCACGTCAACGGTGACGACCCCGAGGCCGTCGTCCGTGTGGCCCGTCTGGCCTTCGAGTTCCGCCAGGCGTTCAACAAGGACGTGGTCATCGACCTGATCTGCTACCGCCGCCGCGGCCACAACGAGTCCGACAACCCGGGCTTCACCCAGCCGCTGATGTACGACCTGATCGACAAGAAGCGCTCGGTGCGCAAGCTCTACACCGAGTCCCTCATCGGTCGCGGCGACATCACGCTGGAGGAGGCCGAGCAGGCGCTGCAGGACTTCCAGGGCCAGCTGGAGAAGGTCTTCACCGAGGTCCGCGACGCCACGACGACTCCGGCCGTCCCCGAGGTGCCGCAGCCCAAGGCGGAGTTCCCGGTCTTCGTGGACACCGCGATCTCCCAGGAGGTCGTCAAGCGGATCGCCGAGTCGCAGGTCAACATCCCCGAGCGGGTCACCGTCCACCCGCGTCTGCTGCCCCAGCTGCAGCGCCGCGCCGCCCAGGTCGAGGACAACACCATCGACTGGGGCATGGGCGAGACCCTCGCCATCGGCTCGCTGCTGATGGAGGGCACCCCGGTCCGGCTCGCCGGCCAGGACTCCCGCCGCGGCACCTTCGGCCAGCGCCACGCGGTGCTGGTGGACCGGGAGACCGGCGAGGACTACACCCCGCTGCTCTACCTGTCCGAGGACCAGGCCCGCTTCAACGTCTACGACTCGCTGCTGAGCGAGTACGCGGCGATGGGCTTCGAGTACGGCTACTCCCTGGCCCGCCCGGAGGCGCTGGTCATGTGGGAGGCGCAGTTCGGTGACTTCGTCAACGGCGCCCAGACGGTCGTCGACGAGTTCATCTCCTCGGCGGAGCAGAAGTGGGGCCAGACCTCCGGTGTGACCCTGCTGCTCCCGCACGGCTACGAGGGCCAGGGCCCGGACCACTCCTCGGCCCGGATCGAGCGCTTCCTCCAGCTGTGCGCGCAGAACAACATGACGGTCGCCGCGCCGACCCTGCCGTCGAACTACTTCCACCTGCTGCGCTGGCAGGTCCACAACCCGCACCACAAGCCGCTGGTCGTCTTCACCCCGAAGTCGATGCTGCGTCTGAAGGCCGCGGCGTCGAAGACGGAAGAGTTCATGACGGGCGGCTTCCGCCCCGTCATCGGTGACTCCACGGTCAAGCCCGAGGACGTCCGCAAGGTCATCTTCTGCTCCGGCAAGGTCTACTACGACCTGGAGGCCGAGCGGGAGAAGCGGGGCGCGACCGACACGGCGATCGTCCGTATCGAGCGGCTCTACCCGCTTCCCGGCAAGGAGCTCCAGGCGGAGATCGCCAAGTTCCCGAACGCCGAGAAGTACCTGTGGACCCAGGAAGAGCCGGCGAACCAGGGTGCGTGGCCGTTCCTCGGACTCAACCTGATCGACCACCTCGACCTGGCCGTCGGCGCCGATGTGCCGCACGGCGAGCGGCTGCGCCGGATCTCCCGGCCGCACTCCTCGTCGCCGGCCGTCGGCTCCGCCAAGCGCCACCAGGCGGAGCAGGCACAGCTGGTCGCGGAGGCCTTCGACGCCTGAGGCGCCCGGTCGCCGGGGTGACCGGTGCAGGACAGCGGAAGGGCCCGTCCCCCTGGGGGCGGGCCCTTCCGCATGCGCGGACACCGACAGGACGGGCCGGCGGTGGTCACCGCTCCCTACACCTGGTGCAGCCACGAGCGGAAGAACAGCACCAGAGAGACCGCCACCAGCGCCGACAGCGGCAGCGGCCACCAGCGGCGCCGCCGCCCGGACAGCGTCTGCTCATTGGCCCGGTCGACGGCGACCATGCCGCGCAGCACTCCCAGCGCCGCCACCGCGACGGGCACCGCGACCGCGGCGTGGACCACCCAGGCACCCACCAGCGTGGGCCCGCCCCAGGAATGCTGGTAATCGTGCGCGTCGACCAGGGGATACAGCAGCCCGTTGAACAACCCCTGGGCCGCCAACAACGCCACCGCCCATCCGAACAGCCCCAGCGCAATCCCGCATGCCCCCTGTGCCGCATACGCCCCCCGGGACTGCTTGATGCCCACCGCCAGCCTCCCGACCGAGGCCGGAAGCAGGCGCAGGCCCTTCCCTGCCGCCGCCCACGCGGAGGCGCCCACGAGGCTGCCCACCACCGAGGCCGGAGTGATGCGGCGCGCCCCCTGGCGCTGTGTAGTGTCCATGCCGCCATCCAACCAACTCGCCCGCGTCGACCGCATCGTGTTAACGACCGGGCGGAACGGCTCGCGCCGTGCTGCGAGCCGTCCTGCCCCCACGTACTCAGACGGGCTGCGGTTCGAAGTCCCAGTACGGGCGGCGGCGGCGCCGGGCGGAGAGGGTGTGCGGGTGCTCGGCGCCCAGCGTCTCGGCGAGCTGCCCGATGGCCTCCTGTTCCAGCTTGGCCGCCTCCTGGCCGCGGCGGAGCGCCCGCAGGTCCTCGGCCAGCGCCGTCTTCGCGGACAGCGTCAGCGGATGGCTCTCCCCCAGCGTGTCCTTGGCGCGCCGCAGGGTGGCCCGGCCCAGCTCCACCGCGCCCTCCTCGTCGTCCACCCGGCTGCGGGCGGCACCGGCGTTCAGCGCACAGCCCAGCGTCCAGGGGTGGTCGGGGCCCATCGCCTCGGTCATCCCGCCGAGGGCGGCCTCCGCGAGGTCCAGCGCCTCCGCCTGGTCCCCGAACTCGCCGCGGACCAGCCCGACATTGCCCAGGGTGCCGACGGTGTAGGGGTGACGCTCGCCGGCCAGCGCGCGATACCGCTCGGCGACCTCCTCGGCGAGGTCCCGGGCGTGCCCCAGATCGCCGTGCTCGCGCAGGAAGGTGGCGTGGTCGGCGCGCACCATCAGCGTCTCGGGGTGGCGCGGCCCCTGCACCCGGCGTGAGCGCTCGACGAGGTCGGCCAGCAGGGCGGCGGCCCGGGTGACCTCGCCGGAGCGGCGCAGACACAGCGCGAGGTTGTGCTCGGCGCGCAGCGTCTGCGGGGTGTGCGGGCCCATCACCTGCAGGTGCAGCCGGGCGTTGAGCTCCTGGGCGGAAGCGGCGTCGCGGTAGCGGCCGAGCAGCCGCAGGGTGCGGGCGTACGCGGTGCCCGCGTTGAGCGTCAGATGGTGCCGGGTCCGCAGTTCGCGCTCCCGGAAGTCCAGCACCTCGCGGTGCGTGACCAGGGCTTCTTCGTACCGGCCGAGCAGCGTGAGGACATTGCCGAGGTTGTGCCGCGAGGAGAGGGTGCGGGGGGCCTCCGGGCCCAGGAGTTCGGTATAGGCCCGCCAGACGGCGTCGAAGAGCTCGTACGCCTGCGCGTAGGAGCCGAGCGCCATCAGCGTCCCGGCCAGACCGTCCTGGGCCCGCAGCAGATCGGCGTCGGAGGGGCCGCGCTCGGTGGCGAGCTGGTCGACGACGGCGCTGCCGACGGCCTCGGCCTCGCGGTAGCGGCCGAGCCTGCGCAGCATGTTGGCGTGCTGGTGGGTGAGGACGAGCATGGTGCGCTGGGTGGCGGCGAGCCGGGTGCGCCAGCGGGACATGAACTGTTCGCACAGCCGCAGGCCCATCCGGTATTCGCCGCGGACCCGCAGATATTCGACGCAGTTGAGCAGCAGCTGCTGGACGGCCGGTTCGGGGCTGTCGAGGACGCCGGCCGGTTCCAGATGCGGGATCAGCTCGGCGTAGCGCTCCCAGTAGCGGGTGTCGGAGGGGTTCTGCGGGTCGGCGGTGACCAGCACCCGGCAGGCCGTCGCCGACATCTGGTCGCGCTCGTCCTCGGACATGTCGCTGCGCAGGAACCGGTGGTAGAGCCGGTGCATCAGCGCGGTCTCCACGGCCGGGTCGGCGTCCTCGGAGACCTGGTAGTCGAGGCGTACGGCGGTGGACTCGGTCAGCCGGCGCAGTGCGGTGTTCCAGCTGATCGGCTCGGCGGCCAGATCGGCGAGGTGTTCGGGCAGATCGCCGCGGCGGGCCTGGGCGAGCATCGGGACGGGGATGGTGTCCGGGGCGAAGAACGCGAAGAGCTTGAGGAGTTCGACCGCCGCGGGGCTGCGTTCGCGCAGCGTGTTGAGGGTTATGGCCCAGCTGGTCTGGAAGGCCATGGGGTAGTCGGAGGAGATCCGGATGCCGACGAGGCTGGGCTCACCGCGGCGGATCAGCTCGATGTACTCCTTGGGGGACATCGGGTTCGCGTCGAGCCAGGCGGCGGTCTGGGCGAGCAGCAGCGGCAGGTCCTGGACGGCGTCGGAGAGCAGATCGGCTTCCATCGGGGTCAGCCGCGGCGCGCGCCGCCGGGCGTAGGCGACGCTCTCGACGCGGTCGAAGGGCGGCACCTCGATCTCCTGGGCGCTGCCGGAGCCCGACCAGTCACGGGTGAGGGTGGTGATCAGGACGTGCCCCCGGCCGTCGGGGACCAGGTCCTCGATCTGCTCCATGTCGTCGGCGCTGTCGAAGATCAGCAGCCAGCGGCGGTAGGGGCGGCCGACGCGGAGCGCTTCGTGGACGGCGCGGATGCGGTCGCCCAGCTCCCGGCCGACGGGGAGCTGGAGCCGGGTGGCGAGTTCGGCGAGCTGCTCGCGGGCGGCGCCGCGGTTGGTGGCGCTGATCCACCACACCACGTCGTAGTCGTTGCCGAAGCGGTGGGCGTACTCGGCGGCGATCTGGCTCTTGCCGACGCCGGAGGTGCCGTAGAGCGCGAGCCGGGTCTCCAGCGGCGGGCCCGAGCCGGTCTGGGAACCGGCCAGCTTGCCGTGCAGCTCTTCGAGCACGCCGTCGCGGCCGGTGAAGCGGTTGTTGCGGCGTGGGATGTTCCACACCTCGGGCGGGTCGTTCGGGAAGCGGGGCGCGCCGGGCCCGTCCTCGTCCACGGGCCGGTGCGGCGCCGCGATGCCCAGCCGCGTCAGCACCCGGCGGTTGGCCTCGCGCGCGTCCAGGTCGCGCAGGTCGGCGGGGCGCAGCAGGGACGCCGTGGCGGGCAGGCTCTGGGTGGCCACGCTCACCGCGGCGAACCGGTCGGCGTGCGGGGGCACCACTTCGCGCAGCGCGGCCGTCCACTCGTCCGGTGTCTTGGGGCCCAGCCGGAAGTACCAGTCGTCCAGCACGATCAGCAGCCGACCCTCGGCCTCCAGCAGGCCGGACAGCTCCTGTGCCAGCGCGGTGTCCGCCTGCGGGTCCCAGCGCAGCATGGTGGTGCCGTGGCCCTGCTGCTCCAGCTGGTGGGAGATCCACGCGGCCCAGGGGCGGGTGAAGCCCGCATAGCTGATGGTGATGTGTGCGCTGGAGCGGGCAGGGTCGGACGAACCGGAAGAACCAGAAGAAGTGGCCTGATCGACCATGCGACCGTCTCCCTGGGATGCGATGGTGCGCGCGTGCGCAGGCTGTTTCCTCAGGCACGCCCTGGCTTTTTGGCACGATAGCCCAAGTGTCCCTCCTGGTGGCGACAGTGCGTCAGGTCGTGTGGGGGTGCCGCCAGTTGGGCGTGACCTCGGCCTTGAGACGGGCCGCGATGTGCCGGATCAGGCGTTCCAGGTCGGCGCAGTAGACGGAGGGGTTGCCGAACCCGGTGCCGTCGGCGCGGTAGCGGTGCGCGTAGTTGCCGCCGCCGCACACCTCCACCAGGGCGCAGCCGCGGCACCGGGCGCCCAGGCCCTCCCGGCCGGTGCGGCGGGCGGCCATGCCGGGGTGTGCCAGGGCCTGGTCGAAGGTGTGCCGGAAGACGTCGAGGCCGGTGGCCGCGGCGCCCTCGTAGGCGGATTTGAGCGAGTCCACCTGTTCGATGGCGCCGTCGGTGTCCACGATCACGGCGACGACCGGCGAGAGGCCGACCGCCTCGCTGGAGCTGGGGCGGCCCAGGAGCAGGCCGAGGATCTCGGTGAAGACCCGTACCCGCGGTCCGGGGCCGCCGTCCCACCACAGGTCGAAGACGGTGCACAGCCAGTCGCCGTACGGGGTGCGGCCGGCGGGGTCCGAGGCCCTGCCGGGGGTGGCGGGCGGCGGGCTGGACCAGTTGGCGTGCGGGAGGAGGAAGTCGAGCATCGGGGGGTCCAGTGCGCGCAGCGAGCCGTAGACCTCGGCGGGGTCGGCGGTGATGTCGATGGTGCACAGGATCCCGGCGAACACCCCGGGCCGGTCGTGGAGCAGGGCCGCGGCGCGGGAGACCGCGGGCCAGGAGGGCCGTCCCGCGTGGTCGACCCGGCGGCGGTTGAGGCCGGGGGTGCCGCCGTCGACGCTGAGGCCGAGCCGGAACCCGGTGGCGCCGAGGGTGTCGATGATGTCCGCGGTCAGCAGCGTCCCGTTGGTCTGGACGCCGAAGTCGGCGGTGCAGCCGGCGGGCAGCGCGGCGCGGACGGCGGCGGCCTGGTCCAGGAGCGGGCCGGGGCCGGTGAGCAGCGGCTCCCCGCCGTGCAGATCGATCCGGACCGCGCGCAGCCGGTGGGTGCGGGCGTGTTCGGCGATGCGCCGGGCGGTCTGCCGGACGGTCGCCGCCGGGACGGTCGGCGGGCGGGTGCGCCAGCTGCGGTCGGGGCCGGCGTAGATGTAGCAGTAGGTGCAGGCGAGGTTGCAGCGGCTGTGGACCTTCAGGACGAACTGCCGGAAGGGCACCACGGCGGTCGGGCCGGTCGTCTCCCCCGCCACGGCGTCGCCCCCTGCCCTCGTCCCCTCGTCGGCGGTCGGGCCGGTCAACTCCCGCCCGTCGTCTCATACATGGCTCCGCCGCCGATCGAAGAACCGAGTGCCCCCGGCAACTGGCCGGTTCCCTTGCACGTTTGCCCAAAAACAACCGTCCCTGACCGTCAATGCAAGGCTTTTTCCGGGCCGTCCTCGTAGTACGCCACGGCGTCCTCCGCCGACGGCCAGTTGCGCAGCAGCAGCGCCGCCACCTCGCCCAGCACCGGATGCTCCGTCCGCGCCGCGAGAACGCCCACGTCAACCCCGGCGAAGTCCGGCAGCCGCTCGGCCGACGGCCCCGGCGGGTCCGTCACCGCCGGTTCGGTGCGGGGGGTAGTCGCCACGCTGCTCTCCTCTGGGCCGGCTGGACGGGTGTGTTCCCGGACTCCCGTCCGCAGAAACACGTGCGCTGAGGGGCGGTCAGGCCGCCGGACGGGCCGCCGGGTGCGGTCAGGCGGCGGATTCGAGGGCACGCATACGGGCGCGGGTGTGCTGGGCCTCCTGGCCGGTGTCCTCGCCGGCGCGCTGCCACTGCTCCCAGCTCTCGCGGTAGGCGTGCAGCGCGGAACGGGATCCCGCGGTGACCTCCAGGACCTCGCCGCGGCGGTGGTGGGCGCGGGCGGCCAGCAGGGCGCTGCCGGCGCGCCGGGCGGCCGCGGCGGCGCGGCGGTAGCAGGCGGCGGCGCGGTCATGGCGATCCCGGGAGTCGAAGCGGCGGTCCAGCAGCAGCTGGACGTCGCCCACTTCGAGCCAGGCCTCGGCCGACACCGCGGCGGGGACGTCGGCGCCGCGGGCGGCCAGCTCCAGGATCCAGTCGGCCTCGTGCAGATCGGCGAGCGAGGGCTGGCGTTCGTAGCGCAGCCGCAGGGCGCGGCCGAACAGCAGCCGGTGGTTGCCGAGGTCCGCGTCCTGCGGCGCGACCCGGGCGAGCGCCTCGCGCAGCACATGCACCGCCTCGTTGGCCAGCCGCTTGCCCGGCCCGTCGGCCGGCTCCTGCCGGGCGCGCAGCAGCAGCGCCGCACCGCGCTCGGCGAGCAGCGCACTGTGCTCGGGCGAATCGGGGGTGGTCAGCCGGAGCGCGGCGGCCAGCGCGGCGATGGCGGCGTCCAGGGCGGGCAGCGCGCCGGTGCGGGTGTGCACCGCGCGCTGGGCGGCGGCGGTACGGCGCAGGCTGTCCGCCTCCAGGGCCCGGTCGTCGAGGGCACGGGCCATCGCCCGGGCGCGTTCGAGGATCGGCAGGACGGACGGCAGCCCCGCGCCGCCGTTCAGCTGGCGGGCCGCCGCCAGATCGAGCAGCGTCCGGCACACCAGCCGGTCGGCGGCACTGCCGCGGCGGCGCAGCAGCACGACGGCGGTGTCGAGGTCGTCGGCGGCGCGTACGGCGAGTGCCTCCGCGGCGCGGGGGTCCGCGGGGTGGCCGCCGGCGGCCCGGCGGGCCTGGTCGAGCAGCACCCCGCCGCGGGCGGCGTGGACCTCGCCGGGCACCTCCTCGCCGCTGGGCCACTGGTCGAGGAGGGTGGTCAGGGAGCACTCGGCCTCGTCGAGCGGGTCGGGGTCCGGCACGGCCGCCGGGGCACCGGCCGCGGCGGCGGCTGACTCGGGAGCCGGTGCGGGCAGCGCGGCCAGCCGGCGCAGCACCTCGGTGCGCAGCACCATGCTCTCCAGGACGCGGGGGTCGAGCAGGCTCATCAGCCCGCAGGCGGTGTGCAGCCGGCGGGCGGCGTCGGCCAGCGCGCCGCGCTCCTCGTCCGGGGTGCCCTCGGCCCGGCGCTCCTGGGCGCGGGCATGGCCGACCTGGCCCAGCACGATCAGCGCCCGGGTGCGCTCGGCCTCCCGGCCGGCGGTGACGTCCTCCTGGTCACCGGCGGCCGGCTCACCGGCCGTGGCCCGTTCCGCGGCGCGCACCGCCCGCTCCGCCTCCTCCAGGGCGTCCGGCTGGCCCCAGGTCGCCCAGGCGTGCAGCAGGGCGCGCGCGAGGTCCGTACCGGCCTCGGGCAGGCGGGCGGCGGCGACGCGCAGCAGCCGGACGGCCTCGATCAGGTCCCGGACGGTGCGGTCCTGTTCGTAGCGCTCCAGGAGGGCGGCGCCTTCCGCGGCCGGGCCGTCGGAGACGTACGGGCTGGGGGCGGGCGGGCGCAGCGCCGGTTCGAAGCGGCGCAGCACCCGCTCGGAGACCCGGGCGAAGGGTTCGGGCACCGCGCGCCGGCCGGTCTCGGGCTCGCGGCCGCTGCCGGAGAGCATGGCGACCGCGACGGCCGGGAAGTTGCGGGCGCTGCGGCCGAAGGTGCGCTCGATGTAGAGCGAGCAGTGTTTGAGGACCAGGGCGGCCTCGCCCGCGCTGAGCCGGCCGAGTAATTCGTCGCGCACCCCGGGCGCGAAGTCGTACCACGGGCCGCTCACCCCGGCCTGCTCGCCCGCCTGCGCCTCCTGCGGCGGGAGTTGCGTGACCAGGCCGCTGAGCAGCACCTCGGCCAGCTCGGCCGGGCCGGTCTGCGGCAGCATCGCCCGCTGGACCAGCTGGATGACGGGGAGCGCGAGCGGGACGGCCGAGAGATGGACGGCGAGCAGCCGGGCGGCGGGAGAGGCCTGCTGGTCGAACTCGCGGACCATACGGGCCGGTGCGGCGCGCCCGGGCGCGGGCGCCGGGCCGGACGGGAACCCGGCGCCGTGGTCGGCGCGTACAGCACAGGCCGCGCCGCGCAGGGCGAGACCGGCGTCGGCGGCCGCGAGCCGGGCCCACGAGCCGAGGGCGGAGGGGGTGGCGGAGAGGACCGGGATGGCGCGTTCGCGGGGCGGTTCCACGGCGGCCCCGGGCACCCCGGCGGGCCGCCGGCGGCGCCGGGCCGGGCGGAAGTCCAGGGCCTGGTAGGGGCCCTGGCGCCGGATGAGAGTGCCGGCGACGGCGGGCAGCAGCGTGCGCGCCCACATCCGCTGCGGCAGCGGCTGGACGACGGCGAGCGGGGCGTCGGCGGCCCAGCGGTAGAGCAGCCGCTGCATCCGGCCGTCCCGCCAGAGGGGGCCCGCGCAGTCGCTGACGACGAGGGTGAGGTGGTGGCCGGTCGGGTCGTGCAACTGGTCGGCGGGGCGCAGCGGGCGGCCCGGACCGGGGGCCGCCGCGACCCCGACGTCCGGGCCGTGCGGATGGAGGTAGTGCACCGTGACGTCGCGGAAGGCGCCCACCCGCTCGCAGACCTGGCGCAGGTCGTGCAGCATCTGCTCCCAGACGGCCATCGAGGACGAGCCGTCCATCAACAGCCGCAGGGCGGCCGCCCGTCGGTGCACCCCGCGCAGCACCGGGATGATCATTTCGGCGTGGGCGGAGAGTTCGGCGGTGGCGGGCTCGTCCAGCTTCCGGCGGACCGGGGCGACCGGCGGGCGGTAGCGCTGGATGGGGCGCAGGGCCCGCTGCAGCGGCAGCAGTCCGGGGAACGCGGAGGCGATGGGGACCGCGATCTCGCCGAGCCGCCGCGGGTCCCGGTCGGCGACCCGCTCGTCCAGGGCGGGCAGCAGCTCCGCGACCCGGCGCCGGGCGCTGTCCCGGAGCGTGGAGGGCGGCGGCCCGCCCTCCTCGGGGCCGGCGTCGGTGCCGTCCCCGGAACCGTCCGCGCGGCCGGCCGGCGCCGCGTCGGCGTGCGCGGAGCCCGGGGAGACGGCAGGCCCCACCCGGAAAGTGGCCGGATCCGTACGGTGCGCAGGGTCCGCGGCCGGGGGCCCGGTGTCCCCGGCGTCGCCGGCCTGCTCCTGCGGGGTGATCCACTGGGCGAGCCAGAGGGCGTCGGCCATCCCGCGGGCGTCGGCCGGCACCCCCGCCGCCGTCAGCCGGGCGACGAGTTCGTCGAGGGGGCCTGGGCCGGGCTCCCCGCGGGACACCGCACTCACCTCGTCCGATCAAGAGGCCGCATCAGCTCCGCCGTCAGACGCCGTCGGGTCTCCTCCTCGTCCTCGTCCGTCCAGCCGGCCTTCTGGGTGAGGTGGATGGCGTTGAAGAGCTGGTCGACGGCGCGGACATCGCCGGGCTCGCGGTCCAGGAAGCGGTCGATCACCGCTTCGTAGCGCCCGTCGGCGCCCTCGCCGAAATGCGCCCGCACCATGGCGGCGAGCCGCTCCTTGTCGGGCACCGGGATGTGGAGGTGAATACAGCGGCGCAACAGGGGCGCCGGGAAGTCGCGTTCGCCGTTGCTGGTGAGGACGATGAAGGGGAAGGCGCGGCAGCGCACCCGGCCGTCACGCACCGTCACCTGCGCGCCGTCGTCGCTGAGCACCTCCACCTCGGGGGCGGATCCGGACAGCCGTTCCAGCTCCGGAATCCGGAACTCCCCTTCCTCCAGCACATTGAGGAGGTCATTGGGCAGATCGATATCGCTCTTGTCGAGCTCGTCGACGAGCAGCACCCGGGGCCGGGCGGACGGCAGCAGGGCCGTGCCCAGCGGACCGAGGCGGATGTAGCGGCCGATGCCGCCGCCCGGCTCGTCGGCGGGGTCGGCGCCGGCCGGCGTCCCGCTCGCCTCGGCGGCCGGGGTGGCGCGGGCGATCTGGAGGTCCTGGAGGCGGCCGATGGCGTCGTAGTCGTACAGGCCGTCGCGCAGCGTGCTGCGGCTGACGACGGGCCAGCCGAGCACCCGGCCCAGGCCGAGTTCATAGGCGACCGAATGCGCCAGGGTGCTCTTGCCGCTGCCCGGCGCGCCGGTCACCAGCAGCGGGCGGCGCAGATAGAGGGCGGCGTTGACCAGCTCGCGCTCGGTCTCGCCGGGGCGGTGGTGGCTGGCTTCGCGGTGCTGCACACCGAGCCGGCGCTCGGACGACGGGTCGAGGGCGGCCGGCGGCGCCACGAGGGGGCCGCCGTCGAAATCGCGCCAGGGCGGCGGCGGCGGAAGATGCTCAATTCCGTCGTGCGGTGCCCCCGCGCCACGGTAGATGAGCCAGTCGCTCACGTCGGAACTCCTCGTCGCCGGCCAGGCATCGGTCAGGAGCGTGGGTCACGGCGCATCGCCGGAGACGTCGGCATCCGCTCCGCCTCCCCCCGCGTCGCCACCCGCATCACGCCATCACGTCATCACGAACAAGTCTTCCACGACGCTATGACAGTACCCACCCCTACGGAAGCACACGGGGCGGTTTCCGGTCTCCCGCGCACCCGCGCGGGGCGCTCAAGTGCCCTGTCCGGGGCGCTACTTGCCACACGAGGGGCGGAGGCGGCCGCCCTGGGCACCGGGCGCACGGGGGGCGTACGCGGCGCCCGTGCCCGCCCGGGAGCGGCTCCGGCGCCGTTCATCGCGGCGACAGCTGGGGCCGGTCCGTGAACAGCGGCGGAATCGGGTCCTCCGGATCGTCGTAGAGAAGCACCAGATCGCGGGCCCAGTGCGTGCCCTCCTCCGCGGCCTCGGCGGCCTTCGCCCGCAGCTGCCGCACCAACTCGGGGAGCCGGGCCACCCCGCCCGAGCCCTGGAGCAACTCCCGCACCCCGCGATGGAATTCCTCGCAGCCCGCGTCGCAGTCCTGCTCCTCGCCGTGACCGCGGGCCGGCCACAGCCCGGCCGGGAACCCGGTGTCCAGGGCGACGCCCACTGCGTCCCGCCCGAACCCGTCGGCGACCGTGTGGCACAGCGCGGGCAGCGCGCCCTCGCCGGCCCTCTCCAGCAGCCGCCAGACCGACTCGGCGCAGGGGCCGGCCCGTGCGCCGGCGCCCTCGCCCGGCCGGACCCGCAGTGCCTGGAGTTCAGGGGCGGTGCGCAGGCCCTGCCAGCGGCGCAGCCAGGCGGGGTCGACCTGTTCGCGCCGCCCCTGGTCGCGCAGGATCACCGCGCGGCCGGGGCCCACCGGCCGCAGCCGGGCGGTGCGCCGGGTCGAGGCGGCGACCTCCCACTGGCCGGCGGCGATGTGCCAGTGCCCTTCGGGGACCGCGACCTCCAGGCGTACGCGGGCGCCCGGGCCGGCGGCGCCGTCGGCCCGCAGCAGCCGCCCGCCGAGCTTGTGCAGCACCTGTTCCCGTGCCTGTTCGAAGGGCACCCCGCCGGCCGACTCCTGGACGTCCACGCACAGCCACTGCCCCTGGCCGTAGCCTTCGCTGACCGACCAGTTGAACAGCTCCGCTCCGCCCTCGTCGTAGAACAGCGGCTCGAACTCGACGAGGACGGAGCGCGGGCGGCGGCGCACCGGCCCGATCCTGCGCCGGTCCTGCGGCTGCAGCACCACCGCCTTGGCCTGGACGAACTCCGCGAGGCGGACCGCCTGCTCGCGGACCGCGGCCGCGGCTTCGCCCGGCTGGTCGCGGACCTCGTCGGCGGTCAGCTGCGCCACGATCCGCAGATAGTGCACAAAGGTGCGCAGCTCGGTGTACGGGTCGCTGCCCTGGTAGAGCGCGCCGTGCCCGTCCCGCCACGTACGCAGCGACCAGGCCGCGGGCCGCTCGCCGCGCTCCAACACCTCACCGACGGCGGCCTCCACGATCAGCGGGTCGCGCGGCGCGGGCAGACGGGCGAGCAGGTCCAGCGCCTGCAGCCGCTCCTGAACGCCCCACAGACGGCCGCGGCCCGCCATGATCGCGTGCTGGGCGTCGAACCAGGTGGGTCCGGTGGCTCGGCCGAGCTCCTGCCCGGCCCAGTGCCAGCGGTCGTGCAGGCTCATCAGCGCGTGGTACGGGTCGGGTCCGAGCCCCTCGGCGCCGGCGACCAGGTGTTCCGGCCCCAGCTCGCGCAGTGCGGTGACCGGCACCGCGAGCCCGACGTGATCCTGCTGGTGGCGGCCCTTGACGATGCCGACCACCTCACCACGGTCACAGTCGATCAGCGGCCCGCCGGAGGCGCCGGGCGTCACCCGGACATCGCTGCCGAACTGCAGCCCCCGGGCGTCACGGGCGCCGAAGCGGACCGCGATGAAGGTGTCCACCGGGGCGGCGGGGGCGGCGCGGTCGCCATGGACGTGACCGGCGGCGCGGTCGCCCTTCATGTCACCGGCGGCGCGGCTGCTGGGACGGCCCGCGTCCGCGCGCCCGCCCGTCCCGCTGTCCGCTGCCCGGCCCGCGGCCGATCCCGACCGGTCCCGGTCACCGGAGTCGTGGCCGCGGGAGTCATGGGTACCGGAGTCGTGGCCGCGGAAGATATAGGCGTCCTCCAGGAGCGTCGCCGGCTGATCGCTGAGCCAGGCGCAGGGGTGCCCGGCCTCCGGGTCGAGCAGCCGGACCAGGGCGAGGTCGGCGCGGGCGGCACCGGGCCCGGCCTCCGGGGCGGGCCGGCTCAGGTCGTACGCCGGCCGCGCGGGCACCACCCGGCCGCCGAACGCGACCCCGAAGACCCCGTCCGGCCCCGTCTCACGGCGCCGCCCGTCGCTGGCCACCAGCACATGGGCGCAGGTCAGCACCCACCCCGGGGCGATGAGCACGCCGCTGCCCCACATCCGGGCGCCGGCGGCGCCCGGTGCGGCGCGCAGTCCGACGGTGGTGCGCCCGGCGTGGTCGAGGAGCTGTGCGTAGCGGGCGCGGTCACCGCTGCCGGCGGGCCGGCCCTGGGAGGTGGCCATCAGCGGCTCGAATCGTCCGGCTCCCGGCGGTCGGCCGTATGCGCCTGGTCCTCGCGCCGCCAGGTGAGCGTGATGGAGAGGTTCGACTTCGTCCCGCCGTCCGCGAGCAGGGCGACGGCCCTGCCCGGCTTGGCCGACAACTCCACGCCGAAGGTCACGCTGGTCTCGTGCGGCGCGACCCGGTCGGTGGCCTGGCGGACGCTGGCGGCGACCCCGCCGATCACCTCACGGAGCCCCTCCACCCGGGCGCCGAGCGCATCCCAGACACCGACGTCCTCGAATTCCCCGTCCTCGAATTCCCGGTCCTCGAATGTGCCGCCCCCGGTGTCCACGCCGTCCGGCGCGTCGAATCCGGGGGCGTCGAGCCGGGAGACCCGGGCCCAGACCTCCGTGCCGTCGGGCAGCTCGATGCGCTGCGCGCGATCGTGCATCACGGCCTCCTGCTCCCCGTAGGCGGCAATTCCCCCATTGCCGCGGGACCGTTGACAGGTGATCAGGCTAGCCCGCGACCGTCTGTGGCGCGAGAGGTCCGTGAGCCTGCCTATCCTGGCCGGGAATGACCCATGACCCCTGGTGGAGAGCGCGTGTATTTCACTGACCGTGGCATCGAGGAACTGGAGAGCCGGCGCGGCGAGGAGGAGGTCACCCTCGGCTGGGTGGCCGACCAGCTGCGGACGTTCGTGGACCTGAATCCGGACTTCGAGGTCCCGGTGGAGCGGCTGGCCACCTGGCTGGCCCGGCTGGACGACGACGAGGACGAATAGACGAATAGACGAGGAACAGCGGCGCACAGCGACGCAGGCCGCACCGGGCACCGCCATCGAGACCAACTCCCTTGATTTTCCTGCGCGTTATTCCTGACATGGACGCGACATCTACGCGCGCAACTCAAGCCGGAACCGAAGCCCCTCTCCCTCGACGACCGGCCGCGCCTCGCCTCCTCACCTCCTCGACTCCGCCCGCCTCTCCCTCATCCACCCTCATCCACACCGCGCGACGGACCGCTTGACTTCCGGAATCCGCGATATATCGTGTCTAGCGAGGACGCGATATGTTGCGTTGTGTAGTGCTCACAGGGGAGGCCAGTGATGTCAGCCGGGACCGAGTGGTCGCAGAATCCGACTCAGGTGACCGCACCACGCACGATGGAGATCACCGACCCCGTCGAGGCGCTCACCGTCCGGGTGTACGGCGGCACGGTCAACGTCGTCGGCACCTCGGACGGCGGCCCCGCGCGGGTGGAGATCAGCGAGCTGGAGGGCCCGCCGCTGACCGTCTCGTGCCGCGACGGCGTCCTGTCGGTCGCGTATGAGGACCTCCCCTGGCGGGGCTTTTTGAAGTTCCTCGACCGCAGGGCCTGGAACCGCAGTGCGGTGGTCTCGGTGACGGTGCCGGCCGGCACCCGCGTCGAGGTCGGCGTGGTCCGCGCGGGCGCGGTGGTCTCCGGCATCTCGGGCCGTGCGGACGTGCGCGGCGTCTCCGGCGACAGCACGCTCGTCGGCCTGACCGGCACGGTGCTGGCCGAAACGGTCTCGGGCAACGTCGAGGTGCAGTCGCTCACCGGCGATCTGCGGTTCCACTCCGTCTCGGGGAATCTGACCGTCATCGACGGTGCGGGCGGCGGGGTGCACGCGGACTCCGTCAGCGGCGACATGGTCCTCGACCTCGCTCCCGGCAAGGGCGCCGACATCGCGCTGACGACGGTCTCCGGGGAGGTCGCCATCCGGCTGCCCGACCCGGCCGACGCCCGGGTGGAGGCCAACACCACGTCCGGCACGGTCGCCAACGCCTTCGACGACCTGCGGGTCAGCGGCCAGTGGGGCACCAAGCGGATCACCGGCTCACTGGGCGCGGGCACCGGCACCCTCAAGGCCACCACCATCTCCGGCGGCCTGGCCCTGCTGCGCCGCCCCGCCCCTGAGGACGAGGACCACGGGCGGCACGATACCGACGGCGGCCACGACAGCGGCCCGCACGAGGACTCCTCCGCCACCACCACCGGGAAGAAGGTGCGCTGACCATGCCCCCTGTCTTCGCCCACGGCCGCCTGCGCCTCTACCTCCTCAAGCTGCTGGACGAGGCACCGCGGCACGGCTACGAGATCATCCGCCTCCTGGAGGAGCGCTTCCAGGGCCTCTACGCCCCGTCCGCCGGCACGGTCTACCCCCGACTGGCCAAGCTGGAGGCCGAGGGCCTGGTGACGCACGCGACCGAGGGCGGCCGCAAGGTCTACTCGATCACCGACGCCGGACGGGCCGAACTCGCCGACCGGGGAGGCGAGTTGGCGGATCTGGAGCTGGAGATCCGGGAGTCGGTCGCCGCCCTCGCCTCCGACATCCGGGAGGACGTGAGCGGTTCGGCACGGGATCTGCGCCGGGAGATACAGGAGGCCGCCCAGCAGGCCCGCAAGGACGCGGAGCGCGGGACGGCGGGGCGGACCGGCGGGCGGGCCGGCGGGCGGCCGGACGCCGAGGAAGACGGCGCCGGGCGGCCGTTCCCGGATGCCGGCGACTACTTCGACGGCATGTTCGGCGACAAGGAGCCCTGGCGGCAGGCGAAGGAGGAGTTCCGGCGCGCCAAGGACGAGTGGAAGGAGCAGGCCCGGCGGGCCAAGGAGGAGAGCCGGCGGGCCAGGCAGGACGCCCAGCGGGCCCGTAAGCAGGCCCGGGACGCCCAGGCGCTCGCGCGCGAGGAGGTCCAGCGGGTCCTCAGGCGCGTGCAGGAGCAGGCCCAGGGGGCGGTGCGGTCCGGCGACTGGTCGGGGGCGGTGCGCGAGGCGCTGTCCGAGGTGACCCGCGAGGTCGGGCGCTTCACCGGCCAGTCCGGCGCGAGCCAGGAGGAGGCCGGGCGGAGCGGCGCCGGCCGGGGCGGCACGGACCACGGGACCCGGGTGACGGTCGAGCGTGTCGACCTCGGCAAGCCGGACCCCGGGGAGGACGAGGCGGCCGGGGCCCCACCGGCCCCGGAGTGGGCGACGGAGCCGGCCGGTGACGACCCGGCCCGCGACTTCGACCGGCTGCTGGACCGCTTCCGCGACGATCTGCGGGACGCGGCCCGCGATCACGGCGTGAACGCCGAGCAGTTGAAGGAGTCCCGGCGTCGATTGTCGGCGGCCGCCGCCCATATCGGTGCGCTGCTGAGCCAGCCGGAGCGGTATCAGTCCGGGACGGATCCGGACGCCTGAGCCTGGGCCGACGGCCCGGCCGGGCGGCCGGGGCGGAGCGGGGGCGGGTGGGTTTCTGCGCCGCCCCACCCCGCCCCCGGCCGCCCGCTCAGCTCAACGGCCGGGGCTCCGGCGCCCCGATGCACGTCCGCAGTGCGGCGATGAGCCGTTCGCACCGCTGGTCGCCGCTGCCGCCCATCCGGTTGGCGGTATAGGCGAAGCCGACGCCGAACTCGTCGTCGCCGAAGCCGAATTGCCCACCCGCGCCGCTGTGGGCGAACGAGCGCGGGCCGAGCAGCCGGCGGAACGGCGCATCGAGGAGGACGCCGGTCCCCCAGCGTGCGCCGAGGTCCGGCAGCCCCGACCACGAGGCGCCGCCCGACTGCGGCCGGACCGCATCCGTGACGGTCTCCGCGCCCAGCAGCCGCGGCCCGCCGTCCACCCCCGTGGCGACCGCGGCGTACAGGGCGGCCAGACCGCGCGCCGACGAGACCGCGCCCGCACCGGGGAATTCGGCGGTGAGCAAGGCAGGGGCGTTGTAGCCGTGCGGATCGTCGAGCCCGGGGAAGGGCAGTACGCCGTTCATCGTCAGCGCCCGCATGGCGAGGAGGTCGGGGCTCGGCAGCGACGGCCGCCCCTCGGCCTCGACGAGCCGGGCCAGCCGCGGCAGTTCCTCCTGCGGCAGGCCGATCCAGGTGCGCAGGCCCAGCTCGTCGGCGACGGCCCGGCGGAAGTAGCGGCCCGGCGTCAGACCGGTCAGCCGGCGGATCACCTCGCCGAGGAGAAAGCCGAAGGCATGGGCGTGGTACTCGTACGCCGTACCGGGCTCCCAGAGCGGCGGCTGCTCCTCCAGGGCCTGGATCGCCGGGGTCCAGGCGGTCAACTCCTCGAAGGTCAGCTTGCGTTCGGCGAGCGGAATGCCGGCGGTGTGGGCCAGCACCATCCGCGGGGTGATGCCCTCCTTGCCGTGCCGGGCGAACTCCGGCCAGCAGTCGGCCACCGGAGCGTCCAGGTCCAACCGCCCCTGTTCGGCGAGCAGATGGACGCAGACGCTGATGAGGGCCTTGGCGAGGGACATGACGGGAAGGACGGTGCGCTCGTCCCACGCCCGGCCGGTCCGGTCGTCGGCAGTCCCGCCCCACAGGTCGACGACCTTGCGCCCGCCCACGAACACGGTGACGGCGGCGCCGAGTTCCCCGCCCTCGGCGAAGTTCCGGCCGAACGCGTCCGCGACGGCTCCGAAGCCCTCGTCGGCCGTTCCGTGGTACGGCATCTGCTGCTCATTTCCTCGCATCGGACCGGTGGCCCCCAACGGGCCGTCCGGCGGGGCCACGATACGGAGCCGGCCGCCGCTCCTCGATCGAATATCTCCGCGCGGAGACGACCGGCCACCGACGACAGCGGCCGGATCCGGAGAGGCCCCAACTCGGCCCCTGTTACCCACAGTTGCCATCGACGGTCTGGATTCACGCGGCGTAATCGGGGAAACCACTACTTCGCACGGCTTTTCGTCCGGCACCGGGCTCCAGGGGCCCCAGCTGCCCGACTCCGCGGACCGGCGGGCCGTGTTCCGGACCACCGCCCCACTCCCTGTCTGCGCACGCATCGTGAAGGCCATGAGGTAAAGCGATGTCGGAATACCTTTCGGTCGCCCGCCGGATGTGGCACCTGCTGGAGCCACTGCACGCCACGCTGTACTTCGCCCCCGAGGCCCGTCAGGTCGCCGCCGACCTCGGCCATGACGTCGCGTCCCGCTGGCCCAGTTATTTCGCCTGGCGTACGGCTCCGCTGGGTGCCGCCGGGCCCGAGCTGGTGGCCGCGACGTACTACACCTTCAGCCCGCGGATGATCGCCCGCTACCTCCCGCGGATCTGGACGGTCGCGGACCCTGCCAAGGTGCTGGACGCGCGGCTGCTGGCCATGGACCGTGCGCTGACCACCCTGATCGGCGGCCGGCTGAGCGCCGCGCAACTCGCCGAGGCGGCCCGGCTCGCCCGACAGGCGGCCGAGAACGCCGGAACCGCCGCCCGCCCGCTGGCCGCCGCCAACCGCGATCTGCCCTGGCCGGACGCCCCGCATCTGACGCTCTGGCAGGCCGCGACGGTACTCCGCGAGCACCGTGGCGACGGCCATCTGGCAGCCCTGCTGACCTGCGGACTCGATCCGTGTGAGGCTCTGGTGTCGTTCGCCGCGATCGGTGCCGCGCCGGCCGCCGACTTCATGGGGCGCGGCTGGAGCGCCCAGGAGTGGAGCGACGCCCGGCACCGCCTCGCCGCCCGCGGCTGGATCGCTCCGGACGGCACCGCGACCGAGCGCGCCCGCACGGAGCGCGAGGCGATCGAGCGAACCACGGACCGGCTGGCGGCCGGCCCCTGGCGCGCCCTGGGCCACTCCCGCGCCGAACGGCTGGCGCAGCTGCTCAACCCCGTCCTCGGCGCGGTCTTCGAGGCCGGGTACCTGCCGCGGCACAGCACGCTGGGGATCGGCACGGTCAAGGTCGCCTACCCGTAACCGGCGGCAGTGGGGTGCAGTGCCGCGCACCCGAGCGGCCGGCACCGTCCGGAGTGCCCCACACCGCTTGGATCGCCCCGCACCGTCCGGGGCGGCCCGGCGTACGCCCCGCCCCGGCCCCTCACCCCTCCCCGGCGCCTCAACTCGCGCGTGTGCCGCGGCTCTCCCCCAGCACCCGCACCACCGCCTCGTGGGTCACCCCGTGGTCGGCGAGCACCGCGGCCGCCGGTCCGCGCCCGGTGGTCAGCGCGAGCAGCAGATGCTCGTCGCCGATGGACCGCTCGCCGCGGCCGGCCACCATCCGCAGGGCGCGCTCCAGGACGGACTTCGCCTCCGCCGTGAACCGACGGCGCACCCGCCGGCGCCGCCCGGGCGTCCGGTCGGCGGCCAGCGCACCCACCCCGTGCTCCTGCTCCACGCTCGCCACGATCGCGTCGACGTCGATACCGAGCCCGGCCAGTGCCGCCACATCGGCCGCCGAGACCCCACCCCGCCGGCGCACCGCCGCCAGGCCGTCCGCCACCGATTGCCGCCGCTCATGGAGGCCGAGGGCGGCGAGCGCCCCGGCGGCCGGTGAATCCGTCCGGTCCAGCAGGGCGAGCAGCAGCTCCGGCTCGCCGATCGTGTCACTGCCCGTACGGTCCGCCTGCTCCGCGGCGCAGCTCACCACTGCGCGCGCCTCGGCCGTGAACTTCTCGAACATCAGCGCCTCCCGTGCTTCTTGTGGACCGCCTGCCTGCTGACCCCCAGCTCCGCCGCGATCTCCTGCCACGACCAGCCCTTCGCCCGGGCACTGCGCACCTGTACGGCTTCGAGCTGCTCCAGCAGCCGACGGAGCGCGGCCACGGCACGGAGTCCGACCCTGGGGTCGCGGTCACCCGCCCGCTCGGCGAGATCCGTTGCTTCAGTCATGGTGTCAATTTAGGTTGACACACCGGGCGCGTCAACCTTCATTGACACGGATTCCGGGTCGAAGGGGGGAAGAGGGGAAGGGGGGAAGGGACGACCGAGAGCCCGGCGGCGAGGCTGAGCCGACCGAGAGGCACCCGGCGGCAAGGGAGGCTGACGCGCAGGCATCCCGTAGCGAGGAAGGACCGACCGAGAGGCACCCGTCGTTGAGGAAGCGTCAGCCGGGCGGGCGGCCCCGCAACCGGACGACCGCCACGGTGCCGTCCGTCCGCAGTCCGCCGGGCAGCGCGTCCGGCCCCGCCCACAGCACCGCGTCGAACCGCTCCAGCCGCACCCCGGACTCGCCGGGCTCCCCAGGCACCGTGAGTCGGGTGGCTCCCTCCAGCGCCACCACGAGCAGCCCGCCCGCGGGGTCCGGGCCACCCACGAGGTCCGGCCCGCCCGCGGGGTCCGGGCCGCCCGCCACCCGGCTGTCCGGCTCCGGGCCCGGCTCCGGCTCCCGCTCCGGCGACCAGCTCCCGGCCACCACCTCCACGGTCGCCGCCGCCCGCCCGTCCCGGAGCATCACATTGAGGTTGACGACCGGGCCGTCCAGCAGCCGGGAGACGGTGGTGGCGCGGCCGGGGAAGGCGTACGGGCGGTAGCGGCCCGGCAGCAGCCGCGGGGTGCCGTCCACCGTCAGCTCCAGCCCGGCGCCGTCGACGACGGTGAGGATCCGCCGGACCCCGGGCAGCGGCGAGTACGGCCCGTCGCGGGTGACGTCCGCCAGGCTGACCCGCCAGGCGAAGCCGTCCCAGCCGGCGCCCTGCGGATGGACCGCGATCTCGCGGGTCACCCCGCCGCCGTTGCTCCACGGCGCGGCCGCCCGCCCTGCCGCCCGCAGGATCCGCATGCCTCCGGCCCCTTCCCCGTCGAAACAACGGCCCATGGAAATGACGGCCGGTGGAAAAGTCGGCCGGTGGAAGAGTCGGCAGCCCCGAGCCCCGGAGCCCCGAGCCCCCCAAGCACCAGAGCCCCGACCCGGAATCAGACCGTCAGCACGACCTTCCCGAACAGTTCGCCCTCCGCCATCTTCGTGAAGCCCTCCCGCGCCCGGTCCAGCGGCAGCGTGGAGTCGATGACCGGGCGGATGCCCTTGGCGGCGCAGAAGCTCAGCAGCGACGCCAGCTCCTCCTTGCTGCCCATCGTGGAGCCGACGATCTTCAGCTCCAGGAAGAAGATCCGGTTGAGCTCCCCGCTCTTGGGGGTGAAGCCGCTGGTGGCGCCCGAAATCACCAGCGCGCCGCCGGGCTTGAGCGACTTGACCGAGTGCGACCAGGTGGCGGCGCCGACCGTCTCGATCACCGCGTCCACCCGCTGCGGCAGCCGCTCCCCGCTCGCGAACACCGCCTCGGCGCCCAGCTCCAGCGCCCGCTTGCGCTTGGCCTCGTCCCGGCTGGTGGCGAAGACCCGCAGCCCCGCGGCGGCGCCCAGCACGATGGCGGCGGTCGCCACCCCGCCGCCCGCGCCCTGCACCAGCACGCTGTCGCCGGGCCGTACGCCCGCGTTGGTGAACAGCATCCGGTACGCGGTCAGCCAGGCGGTCGGCAGACAGGCCGCCTCCTCGAAGGACAGCTCCTTCGGCTTGGGCAGCACATTCCACACGGGCACGGTGACCTGCTCGGCGAAGGTGCCCTGGTAGCGCTCGGTGAGGATGGAGGGCTTCTCCTTCGGGCCGACGCCGTGACCGGTCTGGCCGATGACGGAGTGCAGCACGACCTCGTTGCCGTCCGCGTCGATGCCGGCGGCGTCACAGCCGAGGATCATCGGGAACGCGTCCTCGGTGATCCCCACCCCGCGCAGCGACCACAGGTCGTGGTGGTTGAGGGAGGCGGCCTTGACGTTGACGGTCGTCCAGCCGGGGCGTACGTCAGGGGCCGGGCGCTCCCCCAATTCGAGGCCGTTCAGCGGCTGGTCACGGTCGATGCGGGCGGCATAGGCAGCAAACATGATCCCAACGTAGGCCGCGGACGGGCGCTGCGGTACCGCGTACGGGTGTGACACGCACCGCGCCGCGACGACCGCACACGGCCACGACGACGGGCCGGGCCCGCACCTGTGAGGTGCGGGCCCGGCCCGTGGGCGGAGTCTGCCGGGGCGTCAGCGGCGCGCCACGCCCTCGGCGCGGGCGGCGGCCGCGACCGCGGCGGTGACGGCCGGGGCGACCCGCTCGTCGAACGGCGAGGGGATGACCCGGTCGGCGCTGAGCTCATCGGCGACGACGGCGGCCAGCGCCTCGGCGGCGGCGAGCTTCATGCCCTCGGTGATCTGCGAGGCCCGCACCTGCATGGCTCCGGCGAAGATGCCCGGGAAGGCCAGCACGTTGTTGATCTGGTTGGGGTAGTCGCTGCGTCCGGTGGCGACCACGGCCGCGTACCGGTGCGCGATGTCCGGGTGGATCTCCGGGGTGGGGTTGGCCATCGCGAAGATCAGCGACTCCTTCGCCATCTTCGCCACCGCCTCCTCCGGCACCGTGCCGCCGGAGACCCCGATGAAGACATCGGCGCCGTCCAGCGCATCCTCCAGCGAGCCGGTCAGCCCGCCCTTGTTGGTGAAGCCGGCGACCTCACGCTTGACGTCCGTGAGGTCGGTGCGGTCCGCGGAGACGATGCCCTTGCGGTCGCACACCGCGACATCGCCGATGCCCGCCTCGATGAGGATCTTGGCGATCGCGACACCGGCCGCACCGGCGCCCGAGATGACCGCACGCAGCTGGCCGAGCGCCCGGTCGGTGAGCTTGGCGGCGTTGCGCAGCGCGGCCAGCGTGACCACGGCGGTGCCGTGCTGGTCGTCGTGGAAGACCGGGATGTCCAGCCGCTCCTGGAGCCGGCGCTCGATCTCGAAGCAGCGCGGCGCCGAGATGTCCTCCAGGTTGATGCCACCGAAGGACGGGGCCATCCGGACGACGGTCTCGATGATCTCGTCGGTGTCCGTGGTGCCGAGCGCGATCGGCACCGCGTCGACGCCGCCGAACTGCTTGAAGAGGATGGCCTTGCCCTCCATCACCGGGAGGGACGCCTCCGGGCCGATGTCGCCCAGGCCCAGCACCGCGGTGCCGTCCGTGACGACGGCGACGACGTTGGACTTCCAGGTGTAGTCGTCCACGAGCGCGGGCTGCTCGGCGATGGCGCTGCACACCTTGGCGACGCCCGGTGTGTACGCGAGGGACAGGTCGTCCTTGTTGCGGACCGGCACCGTCGCCTGGATGGCCATTTTGCCGCCGCGATGCAGGGCGAAGGCCGGATCGAAGGCGTCGTCGGGCGCGCTGCCCGCGCCCGCGCCTGTATTGCTGTCGCTGCGAGGATTGACGATCTCCGCTGCCACTTGTTTTACCCCTTTTAATCGTGAATCTGCTGAGGGTGGCCACTCCCTGGTTGAGGGGTGGGCGGGCACCGCGTCCGGGCCCTGCGCGGCAGATGGCCGCCGCGCGGGGGGAGGAACGGACGCCGGGCGCGCCGCACACGCGCCCTGAGCCCCGGATGAGGGGTGTAACGAACCTTTTTACCCGACGGGCGCGGGCCCCGACGAGTTGGATTCATTACCCTCGGCTTCAGAGACCAGACAATAACCTTTTAGTGCGCAAAATGCGGGAAGCGCACAAAGAACTCAAGAGTGCCGAGCTGCGCGGTCCGCATCCCGAGACGGCCGAAGTGAGCAGGGCATCCTTCGCATTCCGCCGGCGGCACACCCCCCTTGCGCCGCAAGGCCGTCAACCCGCCGAGCCGTCCGTTATGCGATTTTGACCTGTGTGATGGTCCGAATACCGGAGTCCGGGTGGCAGGATTCCCGTCACCAACCGAGGTCACGACGCTCCAGGGCGTGCACCCCGGCCTTTGTCACGTCGGCTTCTCCATCCGCAGGAGGATCAGCATGACCGCACGCACCACCCGTCGCCCGGCCCACGGCAGGTCTCGTACAGCCGTGGCCACGGCGGCCGCGGTCGCGGCTTCGCTCCTGCTGCTCAGCGCCTGTGGAGACCAGACGGACGCGGCCATCGCCAGGCGTGAGGCGAAGAAGAACCGCAATGTGCATGCGCCGCTGTTCAAGAAGCTGCCGAAGGACGTGCAGGAGAAGGCCCTGCTCCAGGTCGGCTCGGACATCACGTACAAGCCGGTGGAGTTCCGCTCCAACGGCGCGGTCGAGGGCATCGACCCGGACCTCGCGGAGGCGATGAGCAAGGAGCTGGGCATCAAGCTCAACTTCAACAACGCCACCTTCGACACCCTCATGGGCGGGCTGAAGTCCAAGCGCTACGACATCGCGATGTCGGCGATGACGGACACCAAGGAACGCCAGCAGGGCATCGACAGCAACACCGGCAAGAAGATCGGTGAGGGCGTCGACTTCATCGACTACCTCAATGTCGGCGTCTCGCTCTACACCCGCAAGGGCAAGACCAACGGCGTCGACGGCTGGGAGACGCTGTGCGGCAAGAAGATCGCGGTGCAGCGCGGCACGGTCTCGGACGATCTGGCCAAGGACAAGTCGAAGGCCTGTGAGAAGAACGGCGAGCAGGCCATCTCCATCGAGGCGTTCGACAACGACTCCGAGGCCCAGACCCGGCTGCGTACCGGCGGTGTGGACGCCGTCTCCAGCGACTACCCGGTCGCGGCGTACGCAGTGAAGGTCTCCGGCCACGGCAAGGACTTCCAGATGGTCGGCGGGGCGCCGCTCAAGGCGGCCCCGTACGGCATCGCGGTCCCCAAGGGCAAGCAGCAGTTGCGCGACGCCCTCAAGGCCGCGATGGAACTCGCGATCAAGAACGGCTCGTACGCCAAGGTTCTGGACAAGTGGGACGTCAAGGATGCCGCGGTCAAGGACGTGCAGCTCAATGGCGGCTCCTGAGCCGCCGTCAGCCCTCCCGTCCGCTCCGCGCACCTCCCGCCGAATGCTGAAAGGCAACACCCGTGTCAGTTGACGTCGACAAGTCGGCCCAGCCGCCGGCGGACGCTCCGCCGCCCCAGCCCGAGCCCCTCAAGGCCATCCCGGTCCGCCATTACGGGCGCTGGGTGGCGGCGGTCGTCGTCCTCGGGCTGGTCGCCCTGCTCGGCCGGGCCTTCGCCTCGGGGAACGTCAACTGGGACGCCATCCCCCAGTACATGTTCAACGCGGACATCCTCAAGGGCCTGCGCAACACCCTGCTGATCACCGTGCTGTCGATGATCATCGGCATCGTCCTCGGGGTGATCCTGGCCGTGATGCGCCAGTCCAAGAACCCGGTGACCTCGACGGTCGCCTGGTTCTACGTCTGGTTCTTCCGCGGTACGCCGGTCTATGTCCAGCTGTTCCTCTGGTTCAACCTGGGCCTGGTCTTCCAGTACATCGACATCATGCCGATCTACAAGGACGAGTGGTCGGACTTCATGACCCCGTTCCTGTGTGCGCTGCTGGGCCTGGGGCTCAACGAGGCCGCGTACATGGCGGAGATCTGCCGGGCCGGTCTGAACGCGGTCGACGAGGGCCAGACCGAGGCGGCGCACGCGCTGGGCATGAGCCACGCCAAGACGCTGCGCCGGATCATCGTGCCGCAGGCGATGCGGGTGATCGTGCCGCCGACCGGCAACGAGGTCATCAACATGCTGAAGACCTCCTCGCTGGTCATCGCCGTCCAGTACTACGACCTCCTCCAGGCCGCCCAGAACGTCGGCCGGGACTCGGGCGTCGTGGTGGAGATGCTGATCCTCGCCGCCGCCTGGTACCTGATCGCCACCACGGTGCTGAGCATCGGCCAGTACTACCTGGAGCGCTACTACGCCCGCGGCTCCAGCCGACAGCTCCCGCTCACTCCGCTCCAGCGCGCCAAGGCGAAGCTGTCCGGCGGCTTCAACCGCAGCGCCGGAGGTGCGGCATGACCACCAAGATGACGACGAGCAAGGCCGCGGGCACCAGCGGCGGCCCGATGGTCAAGGCCGAGGGCGTCCACAAGTCCTTCGGCACGGCGCACATCCTCAAGGGCATCGACCTGGAGGTGGCGCCCCGGGAGGTCTTCTGCCTGATCGGCCCCTCCGGTTCCGGCAAGTCGACGTTCCTGCGCTGCATCAACCACCTGGAGAAGGTCAACGCCGGCCGGCTGTCCGTCGACGGCGAACTGGTCGGCTACCGCGAGCACAACGGCAAGCTCTACGAGCTGCGCGACAAGGAGGTCGCCGCCCGCCGCCGCGACATCGGCATGGTCTTCCAGCGCTTCAACCTCTTCCCGCACATGACCGCGGTGGAGAACATCATGGAGGCGCCGATCCAGGTCAAGGGCGAGTCCAGGGCCGCCGCCCGGGAGCGCGCGACCACGCTGCTGGACCGCGTCGGCCTCGCCGACAAGGCCGCGAACTACCCCTCGCAGCTCTCCGGCGGCCAGCAGCAGCGCGTGGCCATCGCCCGGGCGCTGGCGATGGAGCCGAAGCTGATGCTCTTCGACGAGCCGACCTCGGCGCTCGACCCGGAGCTGGTCGGTGACGTCCTGGACGTCATGAAGGACCTGGCCGCGGACGGGATGACGATGATCGTCGTGACCCATGAGATGGGCTTCGCCCGCGAGGTCGGCGACTCGCTGGTCTTCATGGACGACGGCGTGGTCGTCGAATCCGGCCATCCGCGCGAGGTGCTGGGCAACCCCCAGCACGAGCGGACGAAGTCGTTCCTGTCGAAGGTCCTGTAGCGCCCTGGCGGGGGTGCCCTGTGCGGCGGAGCCCGCACGGGGTGCCACCGCGGTGCGCACGCGCCGCCCGGCGGCACCCCCGCCGCCGGGGCACCGGGCCTACTTCAGGCCCAGCACCAGCGCGTCCGTGGGCGAGGACCACACCGTCCGCGCCTCCGCGAAGCCGGACTCACGCAGCACCTGGGCATGCCATGCCGCCGACGGCGTGTCACCGTCCGCGTGCTCGCCGAAGATCTCGAAGCGCTCGGCGGTCGGCGCGGCCAGCCGCGGGTCGGCGGCGGCCAGTTGCCACCACTCGGCCCAGTCGACGGCACCGGCCGCCTTCGCCGCGTCCCGCCGCGCATGCCGGAAGGCGCGGTCGGCGGCGTTGATCCGGGGGGTGGCCTCGTCGGGCATCCGGTCGGCGTTCATGAAGACCCCGCCGTCCCGCACCAGCCCGCCGAGCTGCCCGTACAGCCCGCGCAGCTCCCCGCTGTGCAGCCAGTGCAGGGCGGTGGCGGTGAGCACCGCGTCGTAGGAGGCGTGCGGCAGCTTCGCCGTCCACTCGGGGTCCTTGAGATCGGCCCGCACGAAGCGGACCCGGCGCTCGCCGGAGAAGTACCCTTCCGCGATGGCCAGCAGCGCGGGATCCAGATCGACGCCCACACTCTCGGCCCCGGGGAACCGCTGCAGCAGCCGGTCGGAGATACTGCCCGTGCCGCATGCGAGGTCCAGGACCCGGGGAGCGGGACCCACCAGCGCTTCGACCATGTCCAGCATCACCCGGAACCGCTCCTCGCGGTCGGGGAGGTACCACTCCTGCTGGCGGTCCCAACTGTGCTGCCACGCCTGCCAGTCGGCACCGACGACGGTCTCGGTCATCGCTTCCCCTTCCGGGCGTAATACCCTGGTACCTATATCACCCATTACTTCATCCAGCATTCCGTACCTTAGCCCTCGCCCGTAAGGACTACAAGTGGAACTGGCCTATTACTCGGACTATGCCGTGCGACTGGTCAACACCGAGCAGCCCGAGCGCGGCACCGACAGCCTCACCTCGGTCGAGGCGGTACGGGAGCTGTTCGGCCCCGCCCAGCAGGCCGCCCGGCGCGCGACCGACAGCGACGTCACGCGGCTGCGCACGGTCCGCTCCCGGCTGCGCGCCGTCTTCGAGGCCGCCGACGCCGGCGACGAGGTGCTGGCCGTGGACCTCCTCAACGCCCTGATGATGGAGTTCCCCGTCAGCCCGCAGATCTCCGGCCACGAGGACCGCGACGACGGGGGCACGGGAGGCCGCCCCCACTGGCACATGCACATCGCCGACCACGCGGCCAACGCCACCGCCGGCTACACCGCCACCGCCTGTATGGGCCTGGCCTTCCACCTCACCGACCTGGGCGTGGACCGCCTCGGCCTCTGCCAGGCGCGCCCCTGCCGGAACGTCTACCTGGACACCTCCACCAACCGCTCCCGGCGCTACTGCTCCGACCGCTGCGCCACCCGCGCCAACGTCGCCGCCTACCGGGCCCGCAAGCGGCTGGAGAGCGAACGCTCGGCCCGTACCGGCCGCACCGCCGAGACCACCCAGGACAGCACCCCGGCGACCGACCGCTGAACCCCCCGCGGCGGGCGGACCCGCACCCAGGCGCGGGCAATGACCAGTTCGTCGGGAACCACCCCGAATTCCCGGCTGTCGTTCTCGACGAACGGATTGTCCCCCTGGACCCACCAGCCGCCGTCCCGCCGCTGTACGGCCCGCTTGACGATCAGCAGATCCTGCCGGAACGGATGCCGCAGCACGACCACGGCGCCGGGCCGCACCGCCGCTCCGTACTGCACGACCAGCTGGTCACCGGGCTGCAGCGTCGGCACCATCGACGGGTTGTACACCTCGGCCAGCCCGAACGCCCGCAGCGGTCCGCCCCGCGCCTGCCCCGCTTCTGAGCCCTCGCCCTGCCCGGGCCCGCGCTCGTGCACCTGCTCCGGCATCCCGTACCTCCCGGTCCAGCCCCGGTCCGACCCGCTCACCGGCCCATCCTCCAACAGTCCCAGCGTGACACCGGACTTTTGCCCTAAGACCCCCGGGCCGCCCGAGAAAAGCCTTCCCCCACCGAGTAATCTCGCACCTGAGAAGACGATCACGAGGAAGGACTGAACATGCTTTCGCGCCTGTTCGCCCCCAAGGTGAAGGTCAGCGCCCACTGCGACCTGCCCTGCGGCGTCTACGACCCGGCCCAGGCCCGCATCGAGGCCGAGTCGGTCAAGGCCGTCCAGGAGAAGTACCAGGCCAACGAGGACGCGGACTTCCGCACCCGCGCCGTCCTGATCAAGGAGCAGCGCGCCGAGCTGGCCAAGCACCACGTCTCGGTGCTGTGGAGCGACTACTTCAAGCCCCCGCACTTCGAGAAGTACCCGCAGCTGCACCAGCTGGTGAACGACACCCTCAAGGCCCTCAGCGCCGCCAAGGGTTCCAACGACCCGAAGACGGGCGAGAAGGCGCTGGAGCTCATCGCCGAGATCGACCGGATCTTCTGGGAGACCAAGAAGGCCTGACCTCGGCCCGGACGGCCTGACCTGCACTGCGCGGGTCGCGTCGGCCACCTGTCCGCACCCGGTCCGCGGGGCGCCGCACATGGCGTCCATGACGGAGCGGGTGCGGTCTTCTTTTTCCGGGTGCGGTGTGCGTTCTCCGAGTGCGGTGTGCGTTCTCCGAGTTCGGTGTCCGTTCTCCGGGTGCGGTCTTCTCGTTCCGGCGGCAGGGGTGCCGCGTCCCGTCCGTGGCGTTCACGGCCGGAGGGGGCCGCCCCGGCGCCGGACGCGGTGCAGACCGCCGGCCGCCATGCCCCTGACGGGCAGTTCGTCCGCCGGGGCGGCCGCGGGGCCGGTGTCCTTGACCGCCCGCCCGTAGCGCCGGGCCAGCGGTGTCGAGGTGAGGCCGTGGGCGAGGACGCTGAGCAGGACCGTGCAGGCGAGCACCGGGAGCACCGGACGGGCACCGGCGCGGTCGAGCTCCTCGACCGCGAGCAGGCCGAAGATGACCGAGGCCAGTCCACGGGGCCCGAACCAGCCGACGAACAGCACGGTTCGGGCGTCCAGACCGCTGCCGACCAGGCACAGCGCCACCGGCACCATGCGGATCACCGTGAGGCTCAGGACGGCGTAGAGCACGGCCTGCCAGGTGAAGTCGGCGGCCATCTCCGGGAGCAGGAGGGCGCCGAAGACCAGCCACACCAGCACGGACAGCAGTGCCGCGGACTGCTCGACGTACAGCAGCACCCGCTGCGGCGCACCGTGCATCGTGCCGAACGCCAGACCGGCGACGAAGGCGGCGACGAAGCCGTTGCCGCCGAGGGCGAGGGCGGAGGTGTAGCTGAGCAGGGACAGCGCCAGGACGCCCGGGCCGGCGAAGTCCTCGGCCGCCCAGCCGTTGCGGAGCGTGGTGCGCAGCAGCCAGCCGGCGGCCAGGCCGGCCACCGCGCCGTACGCCGCACCGACGGCGAGTTCCACCAGGGCATGGCCGGTGGCATGCGGTCCGGCGGCCCCCTCGGCCGACGCCATCCCGGCCAGGGCGAGCACCACCAGCGGTGTGACGATGCCGTCGTTGAGGCCGCTCTCCACGTTGATGACCCGGCGGATCTTCACCGGTACCTCCGGGTTGACCATCATCGTGGCGCCGAGCGCGGCGTCCGTCGGAGCGAGTGCGGCCCCGACGTACAGGGCGGCCCAGCCCGAGACGCCGGGCAGCAGGGCGGCCGCCAGCAGCGCGCCCAGGCCCACGCACAACGGCAGTCCGATACCCAACAGCCTTACGTAGAGGCCGAGTTCGGGGCGCAGGGCGCGGAAGGAGAGCCGTGCGGCGTCGGTGAAGAGCACCCACACCAGGGTGACCTCCGCCAGCGCCTTGACCGTTTCGTGCGGCAGCGCGAGGTCGAGGGCGCCGGTGCCCTCGCCCAGCAGCAGGCCCAGCAGCACGAAGGCGGCCGGAGCAGTGAGTTCGAAGTGCTCCATCCGCCGTGAGCACAGGCACCACAGGAACAACAGGAGCAGGACCAGGGAAAGGGTGCCGTCCACGGGGCTCTCCAGGGCTCGGCCTCGTCGGCCTTCGGGCACCCCACTCTCGGGCATCGCACCCGGCACCGGGCGGCGCGCGGCAGGCCGGGGCGCCGCCTTTCACGCAGCTGGCCGAAGCGCCGGCCACCGGGCCGCGGCGCTCTGCGGCCACCAGGGCGTCAGCCGGCCGCCGGCCAGGGCCCCCGCCCGGCCCCGCCGTGCGGTGTCCGATTGCCGCCGCGGGGCCCGGGTGTTCTGATGTGGCCGTGACGGCAACAGGCGACGCACGACGCGCGGTCGAGGCGGTGTTCCGCATCGAGTCGGCGCGGCTGATCGCCGGTCTCACCCGGATCGTGCGCGACGTGGGGCTCGCCGAGGAGCTGGCCCAGGACGCCATGGTGGCCGCGCTGGAACGATGGCCGGAGACCGGCATCCCGGATAATCCGGGCGCCTGGCTGATGGCGACCGCCAGGAACCGTGCGATCGATCTGCTGCGCAGACAGGAGCGGCTGGCCCGCAAGGTCGAGCTGCTCGGACGGGAGGCGGAGAGCGGTCCCGGCCGGCCGGAGGCCGCCTTCGCCCGGGTCGAGGGCGGCGCGGAGATCGAGGACGATCTGCTGCGGCTGGTGTTCCTCTCCTGCCATCCGGTGCTGTCCACCCGGGCGCGGGTGGCGCTGACCCTGCGGCTGGTCGGCGGGCTGCGGACCGACGAGATCGCCCGCGCGTTCCTGACGTCCGAGGCGACCGTGCAGCAGCGGATCGTCCGGGCGAAGAAGCGGCTCGCCGACGCGCGGGTGCCGTTCGAGGTGCCGGCCAGGGTGGAGTGGGGCGAGCGGCTCGCGTCGGTGCTGGAGGTCGTCTATCTGGTCTTCAACGAGGGGTACGCCGCGACGGCCGGGGACGACTGGATGCGGCCGGCGCTGTGCGAGGACGCGCTGCGGCTGGGACGGATGGTGGCCGGGCTGCTGCCGAAGGAGCCGGAGGCGCACGGGCTGGTGGCGCTGATGGAGATCCAGGCCTCGCGGTCGGCCGCCCGGACCGGGCCGACGGGCGAGCCGGTGCTGCTGCTGGAGCAGAACCGGTCGCGCTGGGACCGGCTGCTGATCCGGCGCGGGCTGGCCGCGCTCGCCCGCGCCGAGGAACTGGGCGGCACCCTCGGCCCGTACGCCCTGCAGGCCGCGATCGCCGCCTGCCACGCCCGGGCGCGCACCGCCCAGGAGACGGACTGGCCGCGGATCGCGGTGCTGTACGAGGCGCTGGGGCAGGTCGCGCCGTCCCCGGTCGTGGAGCTGAACCGGGCGGTGGCGGTGGGCATGGCGTTCGGTGCCGCACAGGGCCTGGCGGTGGCGGACGAGCTGGCGGCGGAACCGGCGCTCGCGGGCTACCACCTCCTGCCGAGCGTGCGCGGCGATCTGCTCGCCCGGCTGGGGCGCGCGGCGGAGGCCCGGCAGGAGTTCCTGCGGGCCGCCGCACTGACCCGCAACGCCCGGGAACGGGCCCTCCTGGAGGAGCGGGCGGCAGAGCAGGAGGAGGGAGGCACCGGCCGTGGCCGCCCGCCCGGGAGCTGAGGATCCGCCGCGCCGCAAGGGCCGCGCCGCGCCCCCGGCGGCGCCCCCAGCGCACGGCAGGATTGCCGCAATGCGGAACAGACAGCATCATGTCCGACGTGACCCGCCCGCCACCGTGACTGGAAATGACCTGCCGATGTCTCGCACTCCGCCGGCCCCCGAGGGGCGCTCCCGGGCGGCGCTGCCGGTGCTGGCCCTCGTCATGGCGTCGGCCGTGTTCCTGGTGTCCGGCTGCAGCGGGGCCGGGGAGCCCAAGAGCGCCGGCCCCACGCCGGCCGCTTCGGCCCCCAAGCAGCTGTGGACCCCCAGAAAGCCCCCGCCACCGCTCGGCGAGCCCAATTCGGAGCTCAACGACGGTGTGCCGTCACCGGTGCGCGGGCTGCCGCGGGTGCCGTCCGACGACATCCACCGGGTCTCGGCGCTCGCCGTCGCCAAGGCCCGGCTCACCACGATGACCAGCCCTCTCGACGAAGAGGGCACGGACAAGAAGATCAAGAACTGCACGGCCCTCGGGCAGGATCCGTGCCCGGTCAAGGCGCCGCAGTACCGGGACCTCAACGGTGACGGCAAGGACGAGCTGCTGCTCGGCATCGCCTCGGGGCCGTACTTCCTGTTCCTGTGGGCCTTCACCGTCAACCACGGCCAGGTCACCCTGATCATGGACGAGGCCGAGCGCCCCCGGTCGGTGAAGCTGTCGGGCCGTGACGTGATCGTGCAGGAGCCGGCCGACAGGGGGTACGACATCCGCCGGGTCTACTCCTGGGACAAGCGGGAACACGCCATGAACGAGCGGACCTTCGAATACGTGGAGTCGAGCCGGAAATGAGCCGACGTCGTCCCGCCGGCCGGCACTGCACCCAGGACCTTTCCGCCCCTGCCCCAGGGGACACCCCCTAAATCCCCACCGACAACAGCCCGTCATGGCGCACCAGCCACGCCCGGTACGCCTCGCTCGCCCAGGCGATCTCCAGGTACGAGGCGGTCAGATCGGCGAACAGGTCGTCCGCGGAGGCAGCCGGGGTGGCGTCGTGGCGGCAGGCCATGAAGAGGCGGACGGCCAGCGGGTCGCCGTACAGGGGGCGGATCGCCATGCCGTGCCGGGAGCGGGCGGTCGGCTGGCAGGGGGTGACCACCTCGCCGGCCGTGACGAGGTCGACCGCGGTGAGGTAGTCGCCGTGCACGACCCGCGGGGTGATGCCGGCCGCGGCCCAGATACGGCGCAGCCCCGCCCATTCGCCGTCCACGGTCGGGTCCACCATCCACTGGTCGTCGGCGAGGTCCGCCACCCGCACGACGTCCCGGGCGGCCGCCGGGTGGCTGTCCGCCAGGGCGATGAACTGCGGTTCTCTGGCGACGAGTTCATGCTCGACCAGGCCGTCGGGGACCCGCAGCGGCGCGCCCTCGACCTCGTGGACGAAGGCGGCGTCGAGCTGTCCGGTCGCCACCATGTGGAGCAGGGCATTGGCGGACACATCGGCTCTTATCGTGGTGTCCGTCTCCGGCAGCCGCACCCGCAGCCGCCGCAGCCAGCCCGCGACGGCGGGGCTGTTGGTGCTGCCGATGTGCAGCCGTGCGCCCCGTTCGTGGTGGGAGGCCGAGGCGATTTCGTCGATGAGTGCCCGCATTTCGGCCACGATCGGCCGGGCCCGGCACAGGACCGCATGCCCCAGCGGCGTGGGACGGCTGCCGGTCGGTTCCCGGAAGAACAGCTGGCCGCCGAGGGCCTTCTCGATGCGGTGGAGCTGGGTCGTCAGGGAGGGCTGGGTCATGCCGAGCTGCCGCGCCGCCTTGCGTACGCTGCCGGTGTCGGCGATGGCGCACAATGCGCGAAGATGCCTGACCTCTAGCTCCACGTCCGGAGCATAACGAGGTCGGCATCCGTCACACCAGACTCTTAAACCTGCCTCAACTCCCTTTCTCTCCGGGGTATTGGCCGGCGCTATCGCCACCTGGCATCTCCGTCCCGTGGGTGAACTGCGTCCAGACTCGACGGCACCAAGAAATCCGCAGGGCCCCGGTCGCCGCCCCACACGGCGACCGTACGGCCCTCGGAGATGAAGGAGCCCCCCACATGAGATCTCCCAAGACAGCGCTGTCGGCAGCGCTGGGCCTGGGCCTCGCCGCGGCACTCGCAGCCGCGGCGCCGGTTTCGGCAGCTTCCCCCTCCTCCCTCGCCAACTCCCACCACAGCACGCCCGCTTCGATCGCCGCCTACCAGGGTTCGGCGGCCGAGAAGGCCGACACCAAGGCGTTCTTCGAAGCGGTGATCAAGTCCGCGCGGGCCAAGATGAAGGCCCACCCGAACGCGGCGACGGTCACCGTCACCTACGACGCCGGTGCGGCGCCGACGTACAAGAGCCAGATAGCCGAGAGCACCTCGATCTGGAACAGCGCGGTGCACAACGTGAAGTTGCAGGAAGGCAGCGGCGGCGACTTCCAGTACCGCGAGGGCGACGACCCGCGCGGTTCGTACGCCAGCACCGACGGCCACGGCAAGGGCTACGTCTTCCTGGACCACAAGCAGAACCAGGAGTACAACTCCACCCGCGTGGCCGCGCACGAGACCGGCCATGTACTGGGCCTGCCGGACCACTACGAGGGTCCGTGCAGCGAGCTGATGTCCGGCGGCGGCCCCGGCACCTCGTGCCAGAACGCCCAGCCGGACGCGAACGAACGCGCCAAGGTGGACCAGCTCTGGGCCAACGGCCTGGCGGGCATCCGCTTCGGCAAGGCCTCCTGACCCCCTAGGAGGACGCTCCGGAAACAACGAAGTTCGGCGGTGGCCCAGCGGTCCCGGCCCGGTTGACGGCAGCCGGCTCCGCGTACGGCCTGGGGCTGACGAGTACCGGTACCTGGCGGACGGCGCTCGTATCCCCACCAGCCCTCGCATCCCTGCGCCGCCCGTGCGGTGGGGCTCACCACGAGCCCCACCGCTTTCGTCCGTCCGCGACCGCCCGGGTCAGCCCCACCAGGCCTGCGCAGCCGCCGCACCCGCGAACGCGGCCGCGAGCCCGGCCAGCAGGCTCAGTACGGCATTGGCCGCGGCATAGCCGCGCGCCCCGTCCACCGCCAGCCGCAGGGTCTCGTAGGAGAACGTCGAGTACGTGGTCAGCGCCCCGCACAGGCCGGTGCCCAGCAGCAGTTGGAGGTGCGAGGAGGCGGCGCCGGCCGCGGCCGCGCCGGTCAGCGTCCCGAGGATCAGGGAGCCGACGACATTGACGGTGAAGGTCCCCCAGGGGAAGACCGTGTCGTGCCGGGACTGCACGGCGCGGTCGGTGAGGAACCGCAGCGGCGCGCCGACCATCGCACCGACCACCACCAGCAGCCAGTTCACCCGCGTCCGCCCTCGTCCGCGGCCGGGCGGTCCGGGCGGGGGTAGGTGAGTGCCTCGCAGGGGTCGAGCGTCACCAGGCCGCCGCCCGCGAGGAGTTCGTCCAGCTCCGGCAGGAAGGCCCGGATCCGCTCCTCGGTGTCCACGACGACGACCGCGACCGGCAGGTCCTCGCTCATCGACAGCAGCCGCTGGGTGTGGATGAGGGAGGTGGCGCCGAAGCCCTCGACGCCGCGGAAGACGCTGGCGCCGGCCAGTCCGGCCCGGCGGGCGCGGTGCACCAGCTCCGCGTACAGCGGCTTGTGGTGCCAGGCCTCCTGTTCGCCGACGAAGACCGTGAGCCGCAGCGCGGGGGCGCCGCCGGGATGTGCCGTGCCGTGTGTCATGCCGTCCGCCGCCTCAGTTCGAGAAGTGCGCGCGTGCCCGCGACCGCGGCCCAGACGGCCGCGAGCGCGAGGAGCAGGGTGCCCGCGAGGTACGCCACGGCCAGGGCCGGCCGGCGGGCGTCGACCAGCCGTTGGATGTCGACGGCGTAGGTGGAGAAGGTGGTGAAGCCGCCGAGGATGCCGGTGCCGAGGAAGGGACGCACCAGCCGGTGGGCCGAGCGGACCTCGGTGATCACCACCATCAGGACGCCCATCAGGGCGCAGCCGACGGCGTTGACGGTCAGGGTCGTCCAGGGGAAGGTGCCGGCGGCGGTGGGCCACAGGAGCGCGGCGCCGTAACGGGCCGTGGCGCCGATCGCGCCGCCCACGGCCACCACGCCGATCACCGGCCACTGGCCCCGCCAGGGCGCCGCCCCGCGGCGTCGCTCGTCCATGGTTCTCCCGAGATCATCGGCGACCTCAGGCTACCTCCGCCCCTGTGCACCGGCCACACAGGGGCGCGCTCCCGGCCCGGCGGGTCAGACCGCCAGGACCGCTCGTACGGGGTGCGGCCGGCCGAGGTTGCGGGCCAGCAGTTCGGTGGCTTCCCTGACCCCGATCTCCCCGCCGGGCTCCCCGGCGGCCGGCAGCCGCCCGTCCGCGTACGCCAGCTCGGCCATCGCGCTCTCCATCGCCCGGTGCGCGGCGAACAGGCACGGGGTGCTGTAGATGGCCACGCCGACGCCCAGATCGGTCAGTTCGGACAGCGAGAGCCGCGGGGACTTCCCGCCCGCGATCTGGTTGAACAGCAGCGGCTTGTCGCCGGTGACCTCACGGATCCGGCGGATCCGGTCGACGCTGCGCACCCCGTCGACGAGCACCACGTCCGCCTCGGTTTCGGCCAGCGCCGCGGCCCGCCGCAGGATGTCGTCCTCCTCCGTGGCGTCCGTACGGGCCACGACGACCAGATCGCCGCGGACGGCGAGCACCTGGTGCAGCTTGTCCAGATACTCCTCCAGCGGCAGCACCAGCTTGCCGTCCGCGTGCCCGCACCGGCGCGGCCGCTTCTGGTCCTCCAGGATCACCCCGCTCGCCCCGCTCCGCTCCAGGCGGCGCACCACATGGCAGGCCACCTCGGGGTCGACGTAGCCGTCGTCGATGTCCACCAGCAGATGGTGGCGGGGGAAGGCACCGCGCAGCCGCTCCACGAAGGCGACCATGTCGGGCCAGGCGATGAACCCGATGTCCGGAAGCCCGTAGTACGAGGCGGCGAAGCCGAAGCCGGACACGAAGAAGCCGTTGTAGTGCCCGGCGGCGATCGAGGCCGAATACATGTCGTGGACGCCGATCAGGGGCGTCGTCCCCTCGGCCGCGATCTCGTCGCGCAGCGCTGGTCCGTACCGCAATGTGGTGCTCCTTAACAGAACCGGCAGCGAGGGCCGGTCCGGTGTCCGGGGCGTGGCAGGGGCGCGAGGAAGGCCCCGTGGCGCGCCGGCCCGTTCACCGGAGAACTGGTCAGGGGCATGGTTGTCCAGCACGCGGCCCACATCGCCGTAACACGCCACAACCGGTGGCGGCTTTCTCAATTCTTACCGGCTCTTACCGGCGGGCGAGCGGCGGGCGGCGGGCGGCGGGCGGCTAGAGCCAGCCGTTCCGCTTGAAGCCGCGGTGGATCACCCAGCAGGTGGCCACGATCAGCACCATCACCAGCGGATAGCCGAACGTCCAGTGCTTTTCCGGCATATGGTCGAAATTCATGCCGTACACGCCGCAGACCATGGTCGGTACGGCGAGGATCGCGACCCAGGCGCTGATCCGGCGCATGTCCTCGTTCTGGGCGACGGTGACCTGGGCGAGATGGGCCTGAAGTATGGAGTTGAGCAGTTCGTCGAAGGCGGTGATCTGCTCGGTGACCCGGTCGAGGTGGTCGGCGACGTCGCGGAAGTACGTCGTGATCCTGGAGTCGACCTCCCGCATGGGCCGCGTCGCCAGCTCCTGCATCGGCCCGTCCAGGGGGGCCACCGCGCGCCTCAGTTCCAGCAGTTCGCGCTTGAGCTGGTAGATCCGGCCGGCGCCGCCGCTGCCGCGGACCGAGAAGACCTCGCTCTCGACGTCGTCGATGTCGCCCTGGACGTCGGCCGTGACATCGAGGTAGTCGTCCACGACGAGGTCGGCGACGGCATGCAGCACCGCGGACGGGCCGAGCGCCAACTGCTCCGGCACGGACTCCAGTTGCTCCCGTAGCGGACCGAGGGAGCCGTGCCCGCCGTGTCGTACGGTGATCACGAAGTCGGTGCCGGTGAAGACCATGATCTCGCCGGTCTCCACGACTTCACTGGTGTCGGTGAGCCGGTCGTGCTCGACATAGCGGACGGTCTTGAAGACGGTGAACAGCGAGCCGTCGTAGTGCTCCAGCTTGGGCCGCTGGTGAGCGTAGACCGCGTCCTCGACGGCGAGCGGGTGCAGCCCGAACAGCTCGACGATTCCGGCGAATTCCTTCTCGGACGGCTCATGCAGACCGATCCAGACAAATCCCTTGCGCGAGTCACGGACCCGCCGGATCGCCACATCGGCCGGGTGATCGCCGTCCTGCCGTACGCCGTCCACGTACACCGCGCAGTTCACCACGGCGGTGCCGAGCGGCGAGCGCGCCGGGTGACTGAGGTCGACTCCCCGGGTGCGCGGCTGCGGCAGCCGGACGGCCTTACGGAGGTTGCTGATCATCGACACCGGGCCAGTATGGCCCGCGACGGCCCGGGAACGGTACGGCGGAGCGCACGTTTTCACGCGGCGTGGTGGCACGGAAACGCGGGGTGGCGCACCGGGATCCGGGCCGCGCGCCGGCCCGGGTGGCCCCGCGAGCGGCCAACTCCGCGGATCCCGCCGGGCTTTGGCCGACGGCACCGTCGGTGCCGGGGCCGACGGAGAGCGCCCCACGGCTACCGTGCCGAGAACCGGATCGGCGGCCGACGGTGTGTGCCCCGGCCCCCACCGGCCACGAGACGACCAGGGGGTGAGCCATCACACGGCCGGGAATACCCCGAGGGGGTATAAGGTTCTCACTGGGGACGGACACCCGCAGCACACCGAGGAGCACTCATGGCCACCGCGATCGGAGAGCACGGCGTCGAGCTGCAGATCGGCGGGATGACCTGCGCCTCGTGCGCCGCCCGCATCGAGAAGAAGCTCAACCGGATGGAAGGCGTCACCGCCACCGTCAACTACGCCACCGAGCGGGCGAAGGTGACCCTCGCGCAGGGCAGCGGCGTCCGAGCCGCGGACCTGATCGCCACCGTGGAGAAGACCGGCTACACCGCCGAGGTCCCCCGGCCGCCGGCCGCCGCCACGCCGGCTCCTGCCCAGCTCCCCGACGGCGCGGACCGCGGCGCGGCGGAGGGCGCGGACGGCGACGGCGACCGCGCCGACGGCCATGGCGCCGACCCGCTCGCCGCGCTCCGCCGGCGGCTGCTGATCTCGCTCGCGCTCTCCGTCCCGGTGGTGCTGATGGCGATGGTGCCGCCGCTGCAGTTCACCTACTGGCAGTGGCTGTCGCTGACCCTGGCCGCGCCCGTGGTGGCGTACGGCGCCTGGCCCTTCCACCGGGCGGCCTGGACGAACCTGCGGCACGGCGCCGCCACGATGGACACCCTCATCTCGATGGGCACCCTCGCCGCCATGGGCTGGTCGCTGTACGCGCTGTTCTTCGGCACCGCCGGCATGCCCGGGATGACCCACCCCTTCGCGCTGACCCTTTCCCGCACCGACGGCGGCAGCGCCCTCTACCTGGAGGCCGCGGCCGGGGTCACCACCTTCATCCTGGCCGGCCGCTATGCCGAGGCCCGCTCGAAGCGGAAGGCAGGGGCGGCGCTGCGGGCGCTGCTGGAGCTGGGCGCCAAGGACGTCACGGTGCTGCGGGACGGCCGGGAGGTGCGCGTGGCGACCGCCGCACTGCGCGTCGGCGACCGCTTCACCGTCCGGCCCGGGGAGAAGATCGCCACCGACGGCACGGTGCTGGAGGGCGCCTCCGCCGTGGACGCCTCGATGCTCACCGGCGAGTCCGTACCGGTCGAGGTCTCCCCCGGCGACACCGTCACCGGCGCCACCGTCAACGCGGGCGGCCGGCTGGTCGTCGAGGCCACCCGGGTCGGCGCCGACACCCAGCTCGCCCGGATGGGTCGGCTGGTCGAGGAGGCGCAGAACGGGAAGGCCGCGGCGCAGCGGCTGGCCGACCGGATCTCCGCGGTCTTCGTCCCGGTCGTGATCGTGCTCGCCCTGGGCACCCTCGGCTACTGGCTCACCGCGGGCGCGGGCGCGGCGGCCGCTTTCACCGCGGCCGTCGCGGTCCTGATCATCGCCTGCCCGTGCGCCCTGGGCCTGGCCACCCCCACCGCACTGATGGCCGGTACCGGCCGCGGCGCCCAGCTCGGCATCCTGCTCAAGGGGCCCGAGGTGCTGGAGTCGACGCGGCGGGTGGACACCGTCGTCCTGGACAAGACCGGCACGGTCACCACCGGCGTGATGACGCTGACCGGGATCCATCTCGCCGAGGGCGAGTCGGAGGCGGAGGTGCTGCGGCTGGCCGGTGCGCTGGAGCACGCCTCCGAGCACCCCGTCGCCCGCGCCGTCGCCGCGCAGGCCGCGTCCCGCGCCGGCACCCTGCCCACCCCCGCGGAGTTCACGAACGTCCCGGGCCTCGGCGTGACGGGTGTGGTCGAGGGCCACGCCGTCGTGGTGGGCCGCGCACAGCTGCTGGAGCAGCGGGAGCTGCCCCTGCCGCCCGCGCTGGCGACGGCCCGGGCCACGGCCGAGGCCCGGGGCCGTACCGCGGTGGCCGTCGGCTGGGACGGCGCGGCGCGCGCGGTGCTGGTGGTGTCCGACGCGGTGAAGCCCACCAGCGCCGAGGCGGTGCGCCGGCTGCGCGCGCTGGGGCTGACCCCGGTGCTGCTGACCGGCGACAACCAGGCCGTCGCGGCGTCGGTCGCGGCCGAGGTCGGGATCGACGAGGTGATCGCCGAGGTGCTGCCCGAGGACAAGGTGGCGGTGGTGGAGCGGCTGCGGTCCGAGGGCCGCTCGGTCGCCATGGTCGGCGACGGCGTCAATGACGCGGCCGCGCTGGCCACCGCCGACCTGGGGCTGGCGATGGGCACCGGCACCGACGCCGCCATCGAGGCCGGGGACCTCACCCTCGTCCGGGGCGATCTGCGGGCCGCGGCGGACGCCATCCGGCTGGCCCGCGCCACCCTCGGCACCATCCGGACCAATCTGTTCTGGGCGTTCGGCTACAACGTGGCGGCGCTGCCGCTGGCCGCGGCCGGACTGCTCAACCCGATGATCGCCGGGGCCGCGATGGCCTGCTCGTCGGTCTTCGTCGTCGGCAACAGCCTGCGGCTGCGCCGCTTCCGGGCGCTCGCCGGATAGTCGCCGGACGCGCCCGGCGGTCAGGGGCGCGCCCCGCCGGCCGCAGGACGCGCCCGCGAGCGGAGCAATACCCCCCGCGGGCCCCCGCTCTGCCGTTGGATCGGGCGGGCTGCTGCCCCTGCGCGATCCCGCGTCGCCGCCTGTGGGCGCCCCGCACCGTGCGGGGCGCCCACGGGTCCGGAACGGCGGGCGCCGGCCCCGGTTCTGACCACTGTCTCCAGTTCTGGCGACGGAAGATTGGCAGTTCACGCAGCCACCGGCCAGGAGCGAGGGGTGAGACTGGTGACTTACCGCCCACGACGTACAGGGGAATTCATGACCGGGTCACGCATCCTGGCCCTCGGCCATTACCAGCCCTCCGGCGTGCTCACCAACGACGACCTGGCCAAGATCGTCGACACCGACGACGCCTGGATCCGCAGCCGGGTCGGTATCCGCACCCGGCATGTGGCCGCCCCGGACGAGACCGTGGACGCGATGGCGGCCGCCGCCGCGGCCAAGGCCCTGGCCGCCAGCGGGCTGGCCCCGCAGGACATCGACCTGGTGCTGGTCGCCACCTGCACGGCCGCCGACCGCAGCCCGAACGCCGCGGCCCGGGTCGCCGCCCGGCTCGGGCTCAGCGCCCCGGCCACCATGGACCTCAACGTCGTCTGCTCCGGCTTCACCCATGCGCTGGCCACCGCCGACCACGCCATCCGGGCCGGTTCCACGAAGCATGCGCTGGTCATCGGCGCGGAGAAGTTCACCGACGTCGTCGACTGGACGGACCGCACGACCTGTGTGCTGGTCGGGGACGGGGCGGGGGCCGCCGTCGTCAGCGCCTCGCCGGACCCGGAGATCGGGCCGGTGCTGTGGGGCTCGGTGCCGCAGATGGGCGGTGCGGTCCGCATCGAGGGCGAGCCGGCCCGGTTCTCCCAGGAGGGCCAGACCGTCTACCGCTGGGCGACCACCCAGCTGCCGGCCATCGCCCGCCAGGTGTGCGAACGCTCCGGGATCACGCCCGCCGACCTCGCCGGGGTGGTGCTGCACCAGGCCAACCTGCGGATCATCGAGCCGGTCGCGGAGCGGCTCGGCGCGGTCAACGCGGTGGTCGCCAAGGACGTCGTCGACTCCGGGAACACCTCCGCGGCCTCCGTCCCGCTCGCGCTGTCCAAGCTGGTCGAACGGCGCGAGATCGCCGCCGGCGACCCGGTGCTGCTGTTCGCCTTCGGCGGCAACCTCTCGTACGCGGGACAGGTCATCCGCTGCCCCTGAGGCCGCACCGGGCCGGGACCGGTCCGTCCAGGACCGCGCCACAACGGACGACCGGCTACGCGATGTCCCCCGGGTGCTCACGCAGGTACAGCGCGCCGCAGGTGTGGCAGAACGGCTCCCCCTGGCGCGTGCCCCACACCTCGGCCGATTGGGTGGCGGCCGCCGGGGCCAGCTCCCGTCCGCACATCGCGAGGGTGCCGTCCAGCCGCACCATGTGCCAGATCTTCACCGGTGTGTCCGCGTGCGGCAGGACGCCTTCCTCGTACTCGGCGCGCATCTCGTGCTCCATGGCGCTGCACCTCCTACGCCCACGATGCGCCAGCCGACCAGGGGCCACAACGGCAGCCCCGGCCGCTCACCGGGCCGGCCATGCCCTCTCAGGCCCTGGCTAGAACACCGACCAGCCGGTCAGCGTCGTGAAGTGGTCCAGGGCCGCGGCGCCCGCGACGGAGTTGCCCCGGGCGTCGAGGCCGGGGCTCCACACGCACAGGGTGCAGCGGCCGGGGATCACCGCGATGATGCCGCCGCCGACCCCGCTCTTCGCGGGCAGCCCGACGCGGTAGGCGAACTCCCCGGCGGCGTCGTACGTCCCGCAGGTGAGCATCACCGCGTTGATCCGCTTGGCCTCGCGGGCCTCCAGCAGCCGGCTGCCGTCGGCGCGCAGCCCGTGGCGGGCCAGGAATCCGCCGGCCACGGCCAGGTCCCGGCAGCTCATCTCGATCGCGCACTGCCAGAAGTAGTGCTCGATGACGCTGGGGACCGGGTTCTCCAGGTTGCCGAAGGACGCCATGAAGTGGGCCAGCGCGGCGTTGCGGTCACCGTGCCCGGCCTCGGACTCGGCCACCGCCGGGTCGAAGGCGAGGTCCGGGTTGCCGCTCTCTTCCCGCAGGAAGTCCAGCATCGAGGTGCTGGCGTCACCGGTCAGGGTCTGCAGCCGGTCGGTGACCACCAGCGCGCCCGCGTTGATGAACGGGTTGCGCGGGATGCCGTTCTCCGCCTCCAGCTGCACCAGCGAGTTGAACGGCGTGCCCGACGGCTCGCGGCCCACCCGCTTCCAGATGCCGTCCTCGCCCTGGCTGCCGGGGCTCTGGGCCATCACCAGCGCCAGCGAGAAGGCCTTGGAGATGGACTGGACGGAGAACGGGACCTCCCAGTCGCCGACGCCGTGCACCGCGCCGTGGATGTCGGCCACCGCGATCCCGAAACGGTCCGCGGAGACCCGTTCGAGCGCCGGTATGTAGTCGGCGACGCGCCCCCGTCGCACCAGCGGCCGGGCGTAGGCCGCTACCTCTTCCAGAACGGCCTGGTAGTCCATGACGCACACGCTAACCCGGCGTGCCCGGCGCCCCCAGGGGAGCCCCCACCAGTGACTCCACCGCACGGCCGGGGTCTTGGGCCGGGGAGCCGCTGTGCCGTCGGACCCACCGGCCGGAGCGGGAACGGTGCACGGCGGGTTCCCCTCCTCGCGCCGGGCGGCCGGGACACCCGCTCCCGGTGTCCGCCGGCTACGCCGGGTGGCCCACCCGTCTCGCGCTCCGCGCCCGCATCGCCCAGCCTGGCACGGGAACCCCACGGCGGTCCGCGCCGTTGATCCCTTACGACACGGACCTCACGGAGGTGGCACATGACAGGGTTTCTCGATCGCGCCAAGGAGCAGGCCCGGCAGGGCCTGGAAGCCGGCAAGCAGAAGGTCGACGAGGTACAGCAACAGCGGGCCGGCAACGACCTGCTGAAGAAGCTGGGCGCCGCCTACTTCGCCGAGCGGCGCGGCAGCGGCTCCCCCGAGGCGACCCAGGACGCGCTCAACGCCCTCGAAGCGCACGTCAACGCGCACGGCGACGCCTTCCTGCACGGATAGCACCGCGCCCGGTCCCGCCGCGCGCGAGGCCGAAATCGCTCGCTCATCCCCCGAACGGCCGGCCCGCTTTTCGCCGTTCCCCTCCCGCGGCCCGGCCCGGTCCCGTACAAGCGAGACAGGAGGCGGTGCGCGGTCGGCGGCCGCCGTGTCCGCATCGGAGTGGGCCATGTCCGTACCACTGTCCGCCGCCCGGTTCCGCCACGCGCTCACGGCCGAGGGCCTGCGGGTCGCCGAGGTCGCCGGCTGGGAGACGCACAACCGCAACAGCAAGGGGCCCTGGGGCCCGGTGCACGGCGTGATGGTGCACCACACCGGTACCTCCGGCGCCGACAGCACCGTCCAGCTCTGCTACGACGGCCGCCCGGACCTGCCGGGGCCGCTGTGCCACGGCGTGATCACCAAGGACGGCACGGTGCATCTGGTCGGCTGCGGCCGCGCCAATCACGCGGGCCTCGGCGACGGCGACGTGCTGCGCGCGGTGATCGCCGAGAAGCGGCTGCCGCCGGACAACGAGGCCGACACCGACGGCAACTGCTTCTTCTACGGCTTCGAGTGCGAGAACCTCGGCGACGGCAAGGACCCCTGGCCGCCGGCGCAGCTGGAGGCCGTGGAGAAGGCCGCGGCGGCGCTGTGCCGGGCGCACGGCTGGACCGAGCGCTCGGTGATCGGGCATCTGGAGTGGCAGCCGGGCAAGGTCGATCCGCGCGGCTTCACGATGCACTGGCTGCGCGAGCGGATCGGCGACCGGCTGAAATGAGCGGCCCGCGGTACGCGCCGGGCCCGCCGCGGCGCCACCCGGGACAATGGGCCGGGTGACCCGCACCGCCCCCGGCCAGCAGCCGGACCCGCACACCCTGCGCCCGCGTCTGCCCTCGCCCGTCCAGGAACTCACGGACGGGCCGTTCGCCCGCCGCGGGATACGGCTGCTGCTCAAGCGGGACGATCTGATCCACCCGGATCTGCCGGGCAACAAGTGGCGCAAACTGGAGCCGAATCTGCGGGCCGCCGCCGCGGCCGGCGACCGCACGCTGCTGACCTTCGGCGGGGCGTACTCCAACCATCTGCGGGCGACGGCCGCGGCGGGCCGGCTGCTGGGCTTTTGCACCATCGGCGTGGTCCGCGGCGACGAGCTGGCCGGGCGGCCGCTCAATCCGTCGCTGGCCCGCTGCGCCGCCGACGGGATGCGGCTGCACTTCCTCGACCGGGCCCGCTACCGCCGCGCCACCGACCCGGACGTCCTCGCCGTCCTGCACGACCGCTTCGGCGCATTCCGCCTCATACCGGAGGGCGGCAGCAACTCCCTTGCCGCCCAAGGCTGTACGGAACTGGGCCGGGAGCTGCGCGGGGTGGCGGACACGGTCGCGGTGGCCTGCGGCACGGGCGGCACGCTGGCGGGGCTCGCCGCCGGACTGGGCCCGAGGCAGCGCGCCCTGGGCTTCCCCGTGCTCAAGGGCGGCCGTCCGCATTTCCTGGGGCGGGCGGTCGCGGAGCTGCAGACCGCGGCGTTCGGCGGGCCGCGCGGCACCTGGCGGCTGGACGACCGCTTCCACTGCGGCGGCTATGCCCGCCGCACCCCTGAACTCGACGCGTTCGCGGACGCCTTCGAGGACCGGCACGGGCTGCCGCTGGAGCGCAGCTACGTCGCCAAGCTGCTGTACGGGCTGACCACGCTGGCCGAGGAAGGCGCCTTCGCCCCCGGCAGCGCAGTGGCCGCCGTGATCACCGGCAGGCCCTGAGCGGGGAGCCTTCGCGGGACGGCGGACCGGCGAAACGGTGGGACGGCGGGACGGCGAAGCGGCGGGCCAACGGGGCAGCGGGACGGCGGGGGCCGCCGAACTCCGGCCGTCCGCCCCCCACGCCAGGAGCCCCTCCCCCTCCCCTACGCCGCCACTTCCCGGTAGGCCGTCGCCTCCTCCAGGTCCAGCCTGCGCAGCAGCGTCCGCAGCATCTCGTCGTCGATCCGCCGGGCGTCCCGCAGCCGGACGAACACCTGCCGTTCGGTGTCGATCATCTCCCGGGCCAGCCGCCGGTAGGTCTCGTCGGCGGACTCCCCGGTCACCTCGTTGACCGCGCCGAGCCGCTCCCACACGGAGTTGCGGCGCCGTTCCATGACCGTGCGCAGCCGGTCGGCGAGCGGTCCCGGCAGGGCGTTGCGGTCGTCCCGCAAGAGCTCCTCCAGACGTTCCTCGGCGGCCCGCGAGGCCTCGTTCTGCGCCTCTGCCTCGGCCAGCGTCTCGGCCTGGGCGTCCCGGCCGGGCAGCTTCAGCGCGCGGATCAGCGGCGGCAGCGTCAGCCCCTGGACGACCAGGGTGGCGATGACGGTGGTGAAGGTCAGGAAGAGCACGAGGTTGCGGGCCGGGAAGGCGGCGCCGTGCCCGGCCGCCGGGATGGAGAACGCGATGGCCAGCGACACCACCCCGCGCATCCCGGCCCAGCCGACGATGACCGGCGCGGTCCAGTTCGTCCCCGGTTCGCGGGCGCGGATCCGGGCCGACAGGGCGCGCGGCAGATAGGTGGCCGGAAAGACCCACACGAACCGCGCCAGGACCACGACCAGGAACAGCACCACCGCGTACGCCAGGGCCTGCGTCCCGCTGAACCGCCCCAGGCCGCGCAGCACGACCGGCAGCTGCAGCCCGATCAGCGCGAAGACGGCCGACTCCAGGACGAAGGAGACCATCTTCCACACCGCCTCCTCCTGGAGCCGGGTCTCGAAGTCGACCTGCCAGGAGCGGTGGCCCAGATAGAGGGCGACCACGACGACGGCCAGTACACCGGAGGCGCCGAACTGCTCGGCCACCGCGTAGGCGACGAACGGGATGAGCAGCGAGAGGGTGTTCTCCAGCAGCGCCGATTCGCGCAGCCGGACCCGCAGCCAGTGCAGCGGCACCATCAGGACGACGCCGATGCCGATGCCACCCAGGGACGCGACGGCGAACGCCCTGAGCCCCTCTCCCCAGGTGGTGGCCGCCCCGAGGGCCGCGGCCAGCGCGACCTTGTACGCGGTGATCGCGGTGGCGTCGTTGACCAGGGATTCGCCCTGCAGAATCGTGGTGATCCGGTGCGGCAGCCCGAGCCTGCGGGCGATGGCGGTGGCCGCGACCGCGTCCGGCGGCGCGACCACGGCGCCCAGGACGAGCGCGGCGGTCAGCGGCAGGCCCGGGACGACGAGATGGGCCGCATAGCCGACCACGAGCGTGGCGAACAGGACATAGCCCACCGACAGCAGCGCCACCGGCCGCAGATTGGCCCGCAGATCCAGGTACGAGCTGTCCAGCGCCGCGGTGTGCAGCAAAGGGGGCAGCACCAGCGGCAGCACGATGTGCGGATCGAGGGTGTAGTCCGGCAGGCCCGGGACGACGGAGGCCGCGAGCCCCGCGGCGACCAGCAGCAGCGGGGCGGGGACCGGCGTACGGCGCGCCAGTCCGGCGACCGCCGCGCTCCCCGCGACCAGCAACAACAGCGGCATGACAGCCATCGGCCCCGTCCCGTCCCGGTATTCTCCGCCGGCCGTCCCGGCGCTCTAACCTGGCCATCATGAGCGAGTGCACCCACGTTCCCGGACTGCCGCGCGCCGAGCCGGCCCCGCTGAGCGCCACCTGCCTGGAGTGCCTGGCCGTCGGCAGCCACCCCGTACAGCTGCGGCTCTGCCTGGTCTGCGGCCATGTCGGGTGCTGCGATTCCTCGCCGTTCCGGCATGCCACCGGGCACTTCGAGGAGACCGGCCACCCCGTGATGCGGACCTTCGAACCGGGCGACTCCTGGCGCTGGTGCTTCGTCGATCAGCAGCTGGTGTGAAGAGCCGGGCGGCGTCCGTTTAGCCTTCGGACATGATCCGCGCAGCGACCCCCGACGACGTCCCCGCCATCCTGGCCATGATCGGCGAGCTGGCCGCGTACGAGCGCGAGCCCGAGGCCGCGCAGGCCACCGAGCCGCAGCTGAAGGAGGCCCTCTTCGGCCCGCAGCCGGCCGCCTTCGCACTGCTCGCGGAGTCCGGTGACGCCCCGGTCGGCTTCGCCCTGTGGTTCCGGAACTTCTCGACGTGGACAGGCACGCACGGTGTCTATCTGGAGGACCTGTACGTCCGCCCCGAGGCGCGCGGCGACGGTCACGGCAAGGCGCTGCTCGCGGCTCTCGCGGAGATCTGCGTGGCCCGCGGTTACGAGCGTTTCGAGTGGTCGGTCCTGGATTGGAATGAACCGTCCATCGGCTTTTATCGGTCCATCGGCGCCCGGCCCATGGACGAATGGACGACCTTCCGGCTCACTGGGGAGGCACTGCACCACCTTGCCGCCACCTCACGTGTCAACGGAGCGTAATCGCCATCGATTTGGCAGTGCACACCCCTAGCCACTTTCCGTACCCGTGGATTTACAATCAGTAACAGCAGTGGCGCCGGGAGAACCGGGGCCGGATCGCCCTCCGGACGGCAGTCGTCCTTCTTCCGGGCGACACCGGCCCACAGATCGCGATAGCGTCACAGCCGAACCATGCATCGCGCCTGATCGTTCTTCTTTCACGGAAGGGGAAAAGGCCGGCGCATATCCCGAACAACGCGAATATCGCGCATTCCAGCTCAACCAGCTTGTGCCACCTTGGAGGTGAGGGTGTCCCAGATCGCAGGCGAGCCCGGGACTCAGGACTTCGTGGAAGTCCGTCTGCCCGCTGCGGGTGCCTACCTGTCCGTGCTGCGTACGGCCACGGCCGGACTCGCAGCCCGCTTGGACTTCACCCTCGACGAGATCGAGGATCTGCGCATCGCGGTCGACGAGGCCTGCGCGATCCTGCTGCAACAGGCCGTCCCCGGCAGCGTGCTGAGCTGCGTCTTCCGCCTGATCGACGACGCACTTCAGGTCACGGTGTCGGCCCCGACGACCGACGGCCGCGCCCCGGAGCGCGACACCTTCGCCTGGACGGTGCTCTCCGCACTGGCCGGCAAGGTCGATTCCACCGTCGCCGAGGACCAGACGGTCACCATCAGTCTGTACAAGGAGCGCGGCGCCGGTCCCGGACCGTCATGACCGAACAGGGGGCCCCGTGAAAGATCTCGAACGCGGCGGGCGGATGGCGGCCAGTACCACCATCCCCGGGCAGCAGGCCCGGCCGCATCCGGTGGGTGTGTCCCACCACGGCGGCCGGTTGAATGCGGCGGAGCAGGCAGAGCGGGCGGACCACATGGAGCAGAGCGAGCAGCCGGGGCAGCAGGAGCATCAGCACGATGCGCCGGCCCCCGAACACCAGCTGCAGGATCACCAGCATTCCCAGGAGCCGCACGACCGCAGCGGCGCCCGGGCGATGTTCTACGAACTGCGCGGACTGCCGGACGGTTCCCCGGAGCGCGCGGAGCTGCGCAATGCTCTCGTGCGGATGCACCTCCCGCTCGTCGAGCATCTGGCCCGGCGCTTCCGCAACCGCGGTGAGCCGCTGGACGATCTGACCCAGGTCGCCACCATCGGTCTGATCAAGTCCGTGGACCGCTTCGACCCGGACCGCGGGGTGGAGTTCTCCACCTACGCCACCCCCACCGTCGTCGGCGAGATCAAGCGGCACTTCCGCGACAAGGGCTGGGCGGTCCGCGTTCCGCGCCGCCTCCAGGAGCTGCGGCTGTCGCTGACCACCGCGACCGCCGAGCTGTCCCAGCGGCACGGCCGGGCCCCCACCGTCCATGAACTGGCCGAGCATCTGGCGATCTCCGAGGAGGAGGTGCTGGAGGGCCTGGAGTCCGCCAACGCGTACAGCACGCTCTCCCTGGACGTCCCGGACACGGACGACGAGTCCCCCGCGGTCGCCGACACCCTCGGCGCCGAGGACGAGGCGCTGGAGGGCGTGGAGTACCGCGAGTCCCTCAAGCCGCTGCTGGAGGACCTCCCGCCGCGGGAGAAGAAGATCCTGCTGCTGCGGTTCTTCGGCAACATGACCCAGTCGCAGATCGCCCAGGAGGTCGGCATCTCCCAGATGCACGTCTCCCGGCTCCTGGCCCGCACCCTCGCCCAGCTGCGCGACAAGCTGCTCGTCGAGGAGTGAACGGACCCGGCGCGCACGCACCGGCCGACAGGCGAAGGGGCGGGATCCACCGGATCCCGCCCCTTCGTCCGTTCCGTTCCCGGCGCCGGTCAGGGAGCCTCCCGCGGCCCGATGCCCAGGGCCTCGGTGGCCGTCGGATTGACCAGCAGGACGAGCACCACCAGCGCGGCCACGGCCAGTGCGATGCCGGCCGCGATCAGCGCACCGCCGCCGTTCACCAGCGTCCAGGCCACCGGCAGCGCCACGATCTGGGTGATCAGCGCGGGGCCCCGGCTCCAGCGGCGGCGCAGCCACAGCCCCCGCGCGGCCACCAGCGGCAGCACCGCGAGCGCGACGACGGTCAGCCCGCCCATCTCCGCCTGCTGCGCACTGTCCGGCGCACCGGCGAGCCCCATGATCAGCATGTACGCACCGAGGGCGGCCAGCGCGAGCCCTTCGACCGCGGTGAGCGCCGCGGCGGCGGTCAACCGGGCGGGCCGCGGGCCGGCCGGCTCCTGGACGGCGGGGGCGTCGGCGGCTCGGGACGCGGACTGCTTCTGCTGACTGCTCACCCCAGCAGGGTAGCGCCGGTGCGCGCCGCCGCCGGGGACGCCCCGGGGGCGGACGGGGCGTGAGACCGGTAACAGCAGGTAGGTACGCTGCTCCATATGCGCGCACTCCTCGTGGTCAATCCCGCAGCAACCACCACCAGTGTCCGCACCCGTGACGTCCTCACCCACGCGCTCGCCAGCGACCTCAAGCTGGAGGTCGCCGAGACGCAGTACCGCGGGCATGCACGTGATCTCGCCCGGCAGGCCACCGAGGGCGGGCAGACCGAACTGGTCGTGGCGCTCGGCGGCGACGGCACGGTCAACGAGGTCGTCAACGGTCTGCTGGCGAGCGGCCCTGATCCGGAGTCACATCCCCGGCTGGCCGTCGTCCCCGGCGGCTCCACCAATGTCTTCGCCCGCGCCCTCGGGCTGCCCAACGACGTGGTGGAGGCGACCGGCGCCCTGCTGGACGCGCTGCGCGACGGCAGCGAGCGCACGATCGGCCTGGGCCTCGCCGCGGGCACGCCCGGCACCGAGGACGAGGGCGTACCGGAACGCTGGTTCACCTTCTGCGCGGGCTTCGGTTTCGACGCCGGTGTCGTCGGCCGGGTCGAGCAGCAGCGCGAACGCGGCAAGCGTTCGACCCACGCCCTGTACGTGCGACAGGTCGTACGGCAGTTCCTGGGCGAGGCGAACCGCAGGCGGGGCGTGATCACCCTCGAACGCCCGGGCGACACCGAGGGCGCCGCGGAGATCGTCGAGAACCTCGCGCTGGCCATAATCTGCAACACCGCTCCGTGGTCCTACCTGGGCAATCGGCCGATCTACCCGGCGCCGGACGCCTCGTTCGACACGGCCCTGGATGTGTTCGCACTGAGCAAGCTCTCACCGGCCGCGGTGACCCGGTATGTCACCCAGCTTCTGACGTCAACGCCCGAGCGCGGGCCCCACGGCAAGCACGCACTCTCACATCACGACCTCACGAACTTCACCTTGCATTCGCAGGTTCCCCTGCCCTTCCAGATGGACGGTGACCACCTGGGACTGCGTACGAGTGTGACGTTCACAGGCGTTCGCCGTGCACTGCGTGTGATTGTGTGAGCAGTAGGGGCCAAAGTCCTTTCACTCGAACGTTTAGACTGGTTTCCACCCCCTGGAATGACGGCTGTGAGCTAGGCGACACCAAGGATTCAAAAAAAAGTTTCCGGAAGGGGTTGTATCCGCAGCCGAGGTTTGCGAGTCTCTTCCTGGCGATCGGGACGGCCGCTTCACCGGCCCCCTTGAGAGCCCGAATCCTCCTCCTCATTCTTCAGGACCGCGCCAGTTCACGACTGGGGTTCGGCCCTTCCCTTGTGGAGGGATTCGTGAAAGCGTTCACATTCACAAGCAACGATCCCGTCACACGAGGAGATGGAGCAGCCATGGACTGGCGTCACCGCGCCGTTTGCCGCGAGGAAGACCCCGAGCTCTTCTTCCCCATCGGCAACACCGGTCCTGCGCTCCTGCAGATCGAGGAAGCCAAGGCCGTCTGCCGCCGCTGCCCCGTCATGGAGCAGTGCCTGCAGTGGGCGCTCGAGTCCGGCCAGGACTCCGGCGTCTGGGGAGGTCTGAGCGAGGACGAGCGCCGCGCGATGAAGCGCCGTGCAGCTCGCAACCGGGCGCGCAACGCCAGCGCCTGAGCCAGCCGCCCCGTGGCCCCCGAGCCGCAGCGCGCAGTACCCCCGATGCACCTCCGGAGCCGATCAGCCCGGTCGTAATCGCATCGCAAGAGCTTTGAGCCCCGGACCGGATGGGTCCGGGGCTTGCTGCTGTCCGGGGCGGGTACGGACCGGCGGCGGGGACGGCGGCCCGGGTCTCAGTGCTGCTTCTCGGCGCGTACGGGGACGTCGAGGATGACCTGCGTGCCGCGCTCGGGGGCCGGCACCATGTCGAACGTGCCGCCCAACTCCCCCTCCACCAGGGTCCGTACGATCTGCAGCCCCAGATTTCCGGCGCGCTGCGGATCGAAGTTCTCGGGCAGGCCGCGGCCGTCGTCCTGGACGGTGACCAGCAGCCGGGGTTCCGTACGGCTGCCGCCGCGCACCGCGCTGACCTCGACCGTGCCGTGCTCCGCCGGGCCGAAGGCGTGCTCCAGGGCGTTCTGCAGGACCTCGGTGAGCACCATCGACAGCGGGGTGGCCACCTCGGCGTCCAGGATGCCGAAGCGTCCGGTGCGGCGGGTGGTCACCTTGCCCGGGGAGATCTCCGCCACCATGGCCAGCACCCGGTCGGCGATCTCGTCGAACTCGACCCGTTCATCGAGGGTCTGGGACAGCGTCTCGTGCACGATCGCGATCGAACCGACCCTGCGTACGGCCTCGTTGAGCGCGTCGCGGCCCTGGGCGGAATCCATCCGGCGGGACTGCAGCCGCAGCAGCGCGGCCACCGTCTGCAAATTGTTCTTCACCCGGTGGTGGATTTCCCGGATGGTGGCGTCCTTGGTGATCAGCTCGCGCTCGCGACGTCTCAGTTCGGTCACATCGCGCAGCAAAACCAGTGAACCGATGTGCGTCCCCTTCGGTTTGAGCGGAATGGCGCGCAATTGAATGACGCCCTCATTTCCCTCGACCTCGAATTCCCGGGGGGCCCAGCCGCTGGCGAGCCGGACCAGTGCCTCGTCCACCGGGCCGCGGGCGGGGGCGAGTTCGGCGGTGGCCCGGCCCAGGTGATGGCCCACCAGGTCGGCGGCGAGACCGAGCCGGTGGTAGGCGGAGAGGGCGTTGGGGCTGGCGTACTGGACGACACCGTCCGCGTCGAGCCGGATCAGTCCGTCGCCGGCGCGCGGCGAGGCGTCCATGTCGACCTGCTGGCCGGGGAAGGGGAAGGTGCCGGCGGCGATCATCTGGGCGAGGTCGGAGGCGCTCTGGAGATAGGTGAGCTCCAGCCGGCTGGGGGTGCGTACGGTCAGCAGATTGGTGTTGCGGGCGATCACCCCGAGCACCCGGCCCTCGCGGCGTACCGGGATGGACTCGACGCGTACCGGCACCTCCTCGCGCCACTCCGGGTCGCCCTCGCGCACGATGCGGCCCTCGTCCAGCGCGGAATCCAGCATCGGGCGCCGGCCGCGGGGAACGAGATGGCCGACCATGTCGTCCTGATAGGAGGTGGGGCCCGTATTGGGCCGCATCTGGGCCACCGAGACATAGCGGGTGCCGTCGAGGGTCGGCACCCACAGCACCAGATCGGCGAAGGAGAGGTCGGAGAGCAGCTGCCACTCCGAGACCAGCAGATGGAGCCACTCGAGGTCGGTGTCGCTCAGAGCGGTGTGCTGGCGTACGAGGTCGTTCATGGAGGGCACGTCTTGGAGCCTACCGGCGTACCCTGTAGGCGCTGCGTCTGCATGGGCATGGACAAGTGAGAATGGTCTACTCCAGAATGCGGCAAGGCCTCCGTTCTCCCCGCACAGGAGAACGGAACGAGGCCGCAGGCGCTCTCTGCCCTGACTGCGCCGAGGCCTCCGATCGACCGGTCCCAGGACGGGACCGTGCCCCCACCGCACACGGGGGTGCCTTCCGCCCGTAGGGCGGGACCGGCCGATGTCAGCTCCGGGCTGCGGTGCCGGACAGGTTGAGGGTCCTGTCCCGGCGCCGCGGCCCGCGGGTGTTTCCGGGGCCGTGCACCTCCGGTCACTGCCGCCGGGCCGATGAGCCGGGGCCGAGCGCCCCGCCCGCCCCGCGAGGGCGATCCACCTCTCCACCCCACCGCTCGCGACCGCGAGTTCGCCGGCGCGCCGCCGTCCGGCCCCGCGCCACCCCGGCACGCCTCGCCGCCACCGGAAGCCCCCGATCCCCCGGATATCGCAGCCGTCCGTTCGGCAGCGCCAACGGGTTCCGGGGGCCGCGCTCTGCTAGATTGGTCTATACCACATGAGATTCTCCAGAACGGCAGGCCAAGCGTGGAAGTTGTCATCGTTCCGGACGCCATGGCGGGTGGCGAGCTGATCGCGGAGGCCCTGGCGGCCCTGCTGCGCCGTAAGCCCGACGCGCTGCTCGGTGTGGCCACCGGCTCCACCCCACTGCCCATCTACCAGGCACTCGCGGCCCAGGTCCGGGCCGGGTCGGTGGACGCCGCACGGGCGCGCGTCTGTCAGCTCGACGAATATGTGGGCCTGCCGGCCGGGCATCCCGAGTCCTACCGCTCGGTGGTCCTGCGCGAGGTGGTCGAGCCGCTCGGCCTCGGCGCGGACTCCTTCATGGGGCCCGACGGCGCGGCCGAGGACGTCCAGGCCGCCTGCGAGGCGTACGACCGTGCGCTGCGCGAGGCCGGCGGGGTGGATCTTCAGCTGCTGGGCATCGGCACCGACGGGCACATCGGCTTCAACGAGCCCTGCTCGTCGCTCGCTTCGCGTACCCGGATCAAGACGCTGACCCAGCAGACCCGCAAGGACAACGCCCGGTTCTTCGACAGCCTCGACGAGGTACCGCACCACGTCATCACCCAGGGCATCGGCACCATCCTGGAGGCCCGCCATCTGGTGCTGCTCGCCACCGGCGCGGGCAAGGCCGACGCCGTGGCCCGGGCCGTCGAGGGGCCGCTCACCGCGCTGGTCCCGGCCTCGGCGCTGCAGCTGCACCCGCATGCGACGGTCGTCGTGGACGAGGCCGCCGCGTCGCGGTTGAAGCTCGCCGACTATTTCCGCGCCACCTACGCCGCGAAGCCGCACTGGCAGGGCCTCTGAAGGGCCCGGAGTTCCCGGGCCCGTAGTTCCGGCCCGTAGTTCCCGGGCCCGGTGGTCAGTCCCCGTCCGCCGGGCCCGGCCGCCCGGTGAGGACCTCGGCGGCAGCCCGGCCGCAGACCCGGGCGGCGCCGTGGGTGGCGAGGTGCAGAGCGCCCCGCGGCGGGGACTGCGGGACACCCATGTCGACGACCGCGGTGTCGGGGCGGGCGGCAAGGAGGGCGTCGAGCGCCTCGGCCATCCAGGGGTGGCGGTGGATGTCGCGGACCACGGCGACCAGACGGCGCCCGGCGGCCGCCGTGAGCAGGCCGTCGACCAGCGCGGGGGTGCCGGCCGCGGCCGCGGACTCCGCGGTGCAGGTGACCGTCCCGGTGCCGGGGAGCAGCCGGGCCAGTTCGGCGGCGACGCCCCAGGGGGTCTCGTCGCCCACGGCGATGTTGGCCAGCGGGGTGAAGGCCGCGACGCAGGCGGGCGTGGTCAGGGGGGTGAACGGGCCGTCGGCGGTGCGGCGCAGGGCCCGCCGGGCCGCGGTGAGGCCGATCCCGGGGGCGGGCGCGACCCCCTCCCCCGCGTCCGTGCGCCGGGTCCAGCGCGCCAGGGCGCGTACCCGTGCCGCGGCGTCCGCGAGCCGCGCTTCGGGCAGTTCCCCCGCGCGCACCGCCCGCACCAGGGCGTCGCGCAGCCGCAGCACGGTGTCCTCGTCCGCCAGTCCGCCGCCCACACAGAGGGCGTCCGCACCGGCCGCGACGGCCAGCACGCTGCCCCGTTCGAGGCCGAACGCGGCGGAGACGGCCCGCATCTCCATCCCGTCGGTGATGATCAGCCCGTCGAAACCGAGACCGCCGCGGTCGGCGGGGGCGCGCAGCAGACCGCCCAGCGCCGCCGGGCTGAGGGTGGCGGGGCGGTCGGCGTCCAGGGCGGGCAGCAGGATGTGTGCGCTCATCACGGCGCGGGTGCCGGCGGCGACGGCGGCGCGGAACGGCACCAGTTCGCGTTCCTGGAGGGTGGTCAGCCCGGCGGTGATCCGCGGCAGGTCGTGGTGGGAGTCGACGGCGGTGTCCCCGTGTCCGGGGAAGTGCTTGGTGCAGGCGGCGACGCCGGCGGACTGCAGCCCCTCGACATAGGCGGCGGTGTGCCGGGCGACCAGCTGCGGATCGTCGCCGAAGGAGCGGACGCCGATGACCGGGTTGTCGGGGTCGGAGTTGACGTCGGCGCAGGGCGCCCAGTTGAGGGTGATGCCGCACTCGGCCAGCCGACGGCCGAGTTCCCGGGCGACATCGCGGGTCAGGGCGGTGTCGTCGACGGCGCCGAGCGCATGGTTGCCGGGGAAGGAGGAGCCGCCGCGCACTTCGAGGCGGGTGACGTCGCCGCCCTCCTCGTCGACGGCGATGAGGAGGTCCGCGCGTTCGGCGCGCAACCGGGCGGTGAGCGCGGTGAGTTGCGCGGGATCGGCGACATTGCGGCCGAAGAGGCCGACCGAGGTCAGGCCCTCGCCGATCCGGCGCAGCAGCCAGTCGGGGGCGGTGGTGCCGGTGAAGCCCGGCTGGAGGACGGTGAGTGCGTCGCGGGTGAGGGTGTCGGTGGGTACCGCGCGGACGAGAGGGGCCATGGGCTGCGTCATCCCTTCACTGCGCCGGAGGTGAGACCGCCGACCGCCTTGTGTTGCCGGACCGCGTCTCCCGGGCGGCCCGCCCTGGGTGCGGTCGTCCCGGTCTCCTGGATTGTCGCCGCTGTGCGCCCACGCTCCACGGCGCTCTCCCCCCAAGGCCGGGCGTGGTCTTTAATGGTTTAGACCAGCGCCCGCAGCTTGGCCTAGACCTTTTGGGGTGTCAAGGGGTGTATAAGGGTCGCTGCCAGGTCCGTTGTCTGACCGACATCCGGCGGGGCCGGGACCTGCAACAGCGCACGGGGAAGGCTCTCGTGCCACGATGTGAGCCGCTACGTACGGAGGAGCCGGTGACGGCAGCACGACAGGAGTCGGAGAGGCGGGTCATGGAGACGGACGGGGGCAGCACTGCCGAGAGCGGCGCACGGACCGCGCGGGTGCCCAAGTACTACCGGCTCAAGCGGCACTTGCTGGAGATCACCGAGACCCTGCCGCCCGGCACCCCGGTCCCGCCCGAGCGCACCCTCGCCACGGAGTTCGACACCTCGCGCACCACGGTGCGGCAGGCCCTGCAGGAGCTGGTCGTCGAGGGCCGGCTGGAGCGCATCCAGGGCAAGGGCACCTTCGTCGCCAAGCCCAAGGTCTCCCAGGCGCTGCAACTGACCTCCTACACGGAGGACATGCGGGCCCAGGGCCTGGAGCCGACCTCCCAGCTGCTGGACATCGGCTACGTCACCGCCGACGACCGGCTCGCCGGGCTGCTGGACATCGCCACCGGCGGGCGGGTCCTGCGCATCGAGCGGCTGCGGCTGGCCAGCGGCGAGCCGATGGCCATCGAGATCACCCATCTGTCGGCGAAGCGCTTCCCCGCGCTGCGCCGGAACCTCGTCAAGTACACCTCCCTCTACACCGCGCTGGCCGAGGTCTACGACGTCCGGCTGGCCGAGGCCGAGGAGACCATCGAGACCTCCCTGGCCACCCCGCGCGAGGCGGGTCTGCTGGGCACGGACGTCGGGCTGCCGATGCTGATGCTCTCCCGGCACTCCCTCGACGCGCAGGGGCAGCCGGTGGAGTGGGTGCGTTCGGTCTACCGCGGCGACCGCTACAAGTTCGTCGCCAGGCTGCGCCGCCCCACGGACTGACCCGCCGGCCCCGGGGCGGGCCGGGCACCGTCCGCCCGGCCCCGCCGGGCCGCGGCCACCGCTGCCCGGATCCGGCCCGGCCCTGCCACCGCACCCCCCGCGGCCTGCCGCAAGGTGGAGTCTTCATACCGATATGCGGATGGGTGGTGACGCGCGCCACGTCGCTGCCATAGATTTCCAGCCGATTACGCAGGACACCGCGAGGGGACGGAGCAACGGTCATGACACAGTCAGCTGCAACGCCGGATCGCAGACAGGTGGTCACGCCCACACGGGTGATCGCCGGGCTCTGCCTGATCGCTCCGTTCGTCGCCATGCTGTGGGTGAGCTCGTACGCCAGGATCGAGCCGACGCTCATCGGGATCCCGTTCTTCTACTGGTACCAGATGGCGTGGGTGCTGATCTCGACCGTGCTCACCATGATCGCGTACAAGCTCGTGCAGCGTGAGCAGCGGGCGCGCAAGGGCGGTGGGTCGGAATGAGCCTGACCACGACCGCACCGGAGACCTCGGCCGTGCTGGCCGCCTCCGCGACCAAGGGCGTCAACGGCGTGGCGCTCGCCGTCTTCATCTTCTTCTTCCTCGCCGTGACGGTCATGGGGTTCCTGGCCGCCCGCTGGCGCAAGGCCGAGGAGTCCGCCAACCTCGACGAATGGGGGCTGGGCGGCCGCAGCTTCGGCACCTGGGTGACGTGGTTCCTGCTGGGCGGCGACCTCTACACCGCGTACACCTTCGTGGCCGTTCCGGCGGCGATCTACGCGGCGGGGGCGGCCGGCTTCTTCGCCGTGCCGTACACGATCCTGGTCTACCCCCTCATCTTCACGTTCCTCCCGCGTCTGTGGTCGGTCTCGCACAAGCACGGCTACGTCACCACCTCGGACTTCGTGCGCGGCCGCTTCGGCTCCAAGGGCCTGTCGCTGGCCGTGGCGCTCACCGGCATCCTCGCCACGATGCCGTACATCGCGCTGCAACTGGTCGGCATCCAGGCCGTCCTGGACGTGCTGGGCATCGGCGGCGGCGAGCACACCAACTGGTTCGTCAAGGACCTGCCGCTGCTGATCGCGTTCGCCGTCCTGGCCGCGTACACCTACTCCTCGGGGCTGCGGGCGCCGGCGCTGATCGCGTTCGTCAAGGACGGGCTGATCTATCTCGTCATCGGCGTGGCGATCATCTACATCCCGATCAAGCTGGGCGGCTTCGACGCGGTCTTCCACTCGGCCGGCAAGGCGCTGGCCCAGCCGGGACCCGTGCCCGGCAAACCGCGCGGCGAGCTGACCAGCGGGCCCAACGCCCAGTGGGCGTATGCCACTCTGGCGCTCGGCTCGGCGCTGGCGCTCTTCATGTACCCGCACTCGATCACCGCGACGCTGTCCTCGCGCAGCCGCAATGTGATCCGCCGCAACACCACCATCCTGCCGCTGTACTCCCTGATGCTGGGGCTGCTGGCGCTGCTGGGCTTCATGGCGATCAAGGCCGGCACGGACATCCAGGGCAACCCCCAGCTGGCCATCCCGCAGCTCTTCGAGGACATGTTCCCGAGCTGGTTCACCGGCGTCGCGTTCGCCGCGATCGGCATCGGGGCGCTGGTGCCCGCAGCCATCATGTCGATCGCCGCGGCCAACCTCTTCACCCGCAACGTCTACAAGGACTTCCTGAAACCGGACGCCACGCCCGCGCAGGAGCACAAGGTCGCCAAGCTCGTCTCGCTGCTGGTGAAGGTCGGCGCGCTGATCTTCGTCCTCACCATGGACAAGACCGTCGCGATCAACTTCCAGCTGCTGGGCGGGATCTGGATCCTGCAGACCATGCCGTCGCTGGTCGGCGGCCTGTTCACCCGCTGGTTCCACCGCTGGGCGCTGCTGGCCGGCTGGGCGGTCGGCATGCTCTACGGCACGCTCGCGGCGTACGGCGTGGCCAGCCCGACCCAGGCGCACTTCGGCGGCTCCAGCAAGGAGATCCCCGGCATCGGTGAGATCGGCTACATCGGTCTGACCGCCTTCGTCCTGAACGTCGTGGTGTCGGTCGTGCTGACCGTCGTCCTGAAGGCCGTCAACGCTCCCGAGGGCACCGACGAGACCAGCCCCGCGGACTACACGGCGGACGCCGGCGACGAGGGCGTCGTCGTCGAACTGCCACCCGCCACGGCGGGAGCACCGGCCGGCCACTGAGCCACCGGCCGGCCTTCGGCATCGGGCCGTCGCGTTCCTTCGGGGAAGCGGCGGCCCGCTGCCGTGCGCGGGTCAGTTCACCCAGTCCTTCAGCTGCTCGGTTTCGAGGGTGATGCCGACGGGGTCGGGGAGGTGGAGCGACTTGCCGTACGGAACGGTGCGGACGTCTTCGTAGCGGGTGCCATCGGGGTCGCTGTACAGCGACACCTGGCATTCCTGCCGGTCGATGAGCAGATAGAGCGGGATACCGGCTCCCGCGTACGCACGGGGCTTCTCCACACGGTCACGCTGGTGCGTGTCGGAGTCGGCGGAGGTGACCTCGACTGCCATCAACACCGGTTCAGGGGCCGCCCATTCCCCCTTGCCGACAAAAGCGCCACTGACGGAGAGCACCCCGTCCGGCCGGGCCCTGCCGCTGCGGTACTCCTCCACTTTGAGCCCCTGGTCCGGATAGAGCCACAGCTCGGGGTGTGACTGAATGCAGATGCGCGTCAGCCACTCGATGATCCGTCCGTGATCCCCGTCCGGCATGGGCTTGCTCTTGACCTTCCCGTCGATGAGTTCCAACCGCGCGCCTTCTTCCAGGCGGGCGAGTATCCGGGCGGCCTCTTCGAAATGCTCGGTCTCCATGATGTGCGGCCGGTCGGCGAGCGCGGTCATGAGGCCTTCTCCTTACTCCACGGGACGGAACAGAGAGCTGCCACCGACCATAGCCGAGGCCACTGACAGACACTGTGTGATCACTCACGACACACTAGATATGGGGGTGCGTCTGACGGGCCACCACCACATGTATGCTCGTCCTCGCTGTCGCCGCAGGGGAATCCGGTGCGAATCCGGAACTGTCCCGCAACGGTGTCAAGGCGCGCTTCCCCGGCCGGAAACCGGCCCCGACGCGCGCCCGGAGTCCGAGGACCTGCCGACGGTACGACCGCACCGCCATGGGTGTGGACGTCGATACGTCCGGGCCCCGAGGGCTGGGCCGGTGGACGCCGCGTGGTGAGCCCGCGCACTCCTGACCGTGTCGGGGTGCCGCATGCCCGCGTGCGCCCGTCGCGTCCGGCTCTCCCGGCCCCCGCCGAGTGAGGGAGAGCATCACGTGACCATCGCGCCAACGGAGCCCGCGTCAGACGCCGAGGTCGTGCCGCCTGCGGTGGCCACGCCTGCCGGCGGTGCCGACGGCGGCCCGGGCGAGGACGGCCCGGGCGTCGCCTTGCTGCGCACCCTGACCGAACTGACCGAGGACCTGACCGCGACCGACCCCGGCAAGGTGGCCGCCGCCGCCCTGCGCGGCCGGTACGAGGGCGCGGGCGCGGCCGAACTGCGGTCGCTGGCCACCGATGCCGCGGCCGGTCTGATCGGTGACGAGCCGCAGTACTCCAAGCTCGCCGCGCGGCTGCTCACCCTCGCCATCGCCGAGGAGGCCGCCGGCCAGGGCGCCGTCTCGTTCTCCGCCTCGGTCGCGACCGGCCACCGCGAGGGCCTGATCGCCGACGAGACCGCGGAGTTCGTACGGGTCCACGCGGCCCGGCTGGACGCGCTGGTCGAGCGGGCCCTGGCCGACGGCGCCGACGACCGCTTCGGCTACTTCGGGCTGCGCACCCTGCACTCGCGCTATCTGCTGCGCCACCCCACCACCCGTCAGGTCATCGAGACCCCCCAGCACTTCCTGCTGCGGGTGGCCTGCGGCCTCGCGGAGAGCTCTGATTCCGACGAGGGCAGCGAGCGCGCGCTGGCGGACGTCGCCGAGCTCTACCGCCTCACCAGCTCGCTGTCCTACCTGCCCTCCTCCCCCACCCTCTTCAACTCCGGCACCCGCCACCCGCAGATGTCGTCCTGCTATCTGCTGGACTCCCCGCTGGACGAGCTGGACTCGATCTACGACCGCTACCACCAGGTCGCGCGGCTGTCCAAGCACGCCGGCGGCATCGGCCTGTCGTACTCCCGCATCCGCGCCCGCGGTTCGCTGATCCGCGGCACCAACGGACACTCCAACGGCATCGTGCCGTTCCTGCGCACGCTGGACGCCTCGGTCGCGGCCGTGAACCAGGGCGGCCGGCGCAAGGGCGCCGCCTGCGTCTACCTGGAGACCTGGCACGCGGACCTGGAGGAGTTCCTGGAGCTGCGCGACAACACCGGTGAGGAGGCCCGCCGTACCCACAACCTGAACATCGCGCACTGGATCCCGGACGAGTTCATGCGCCGGGTCGAGGCGGACGCCGACTGGTCGCTGTTCTCCCCCGCGGACGCCCCGGAGCTGGTGGACCTGTGGGGCGAGGAGTTCGACGCCGCCTACCGCCGGGCCGAGGCCGAGGGCCGGGCCGTCAAGCAGGTCCCGGCGCGGGTGCTGTACTCCCGGATGATGCGCACCCTGGCGCAGACCGGCAACGGCTGGATGACGTTCAAGGACGCCGCCAACCGCACCGCCAACCAGACCGCCGAGCCCGGCCAGGTCGTGCACTCCTCCAACTTGTGCACGGAGATCCTGGAGGTGACGAACGACGGGGAGACCGCGGTCTGCAACCTGGGGTCGGTGAACCTCGCCGCGCACCTCGGCAACGACGCCGGCGGCTGGGAGGAGGCGATGGACTGGGAGCGGCTGGACGCCACGGTCCGCACCGCCGTCACCTTCCTCGACCGCGTCGTGGACATCAACTTCTACCCGACCGAACAGGCCGGCGCCTCCAACTCCCGCTGGCGGCCGGTGGGTCTGGGCCTGATGGGCCTCCAGGACGTCTTCTTCCGGCTGCGGCTGCCCTTCGACTCGCCCGAGGCGCGGGAGCTGTCCACCCGCATCTCCGAGCGGATCATGCTCGCCGCGTACGAGGCGTCCGCCGACCTCGCCGAGCGGCACGGCCCGCACCGGGCCTGGTCCGCGACCCGCACCGCCCGCGGGGTACTGCACCCGGACCACTACCCGAACGCCGAGCCGCGCTGGGCCGACCGCTGGGCGGCGCTGCGCAGCCGTATCGCCCTGACCGGCATGCGCAACTCCCTGCTGCTGGCGATCGCGCCGACCGCGACCATCGCCTCCATCGCGGGCGTGTACGAGTGCATCGAGCCGCAGGTCTCCAACCTCTTCAAGCGCGAGACGCTGTCCGGGGAGTTCCTCCAGGTCAACGCCTACCTGATCGAGGAGCTCAAGGCGCTGGGCCTGTGGGACGCCCGGACCCGTGACGCGCTGCGCGAGGCCAACGGCTCGGTGCAGGACGTCGCGTGGATTCCCGAGGAGACCCGGGCGCTGTACCGCACCGCCTGGGAGATCCCGCAGCGCGCCCTGATCGACATGGCCGCGGCCCGTACGCCGTACCTGGACCAGAGCCAGTCGCTGAACCTCTTCATGGCGTCGCCGACCATCGGCAAGCTCAGCTCGATGTACGCCTACGCCTGGAAGCGCGGCATCAAGACGACGTACTACCTGCGCTCCCGGCCGGCGACCCGGATCGCCCAGTCCGCGCGCGGCACCGCCGCCGCCAGTGCCCCCGTACCCCAGCAGGCCACCGACCCCGAGGCCGTCGCCTGCTCCCTGGAAAACCCCGAGTCCTGCGAGGCCTGCCAGTAATGACCACCGAGACCAGCGCTTCGGCAACCCACACCGCCACCACCGGCGAGAAGAACCTCCTCGACCCGGGCTTCGAGCTGACCCTGCGGCCCATGCGGTACCCCGAGTTCTACGACCGCTACCGGGACGCGATCAAGAACACCTGGACCGTGGAGGAGGTCGACCTCCACTCCGACGTGGCCGATCTCGCCAAGCTCTCGCCGGGCGAGCAGCACATGATCGGCCGGCTGGTGGCGTTCTTCGCAACCGGTGACTCGATCGTCGCCAACAACCTGGTGCTGACGCTCTACAAGCACATCAACTCCCCCGAGGCGCGGCTGTACCTGAGCCGTCAGCTCTTCGAGGAGGCGGTGCACGTCCAGTTCTATCTGACCCTGCTGGACACCTACCTCCCCGACCCGGACGACCGCGCCGCCGCCTTCGCCGCGGTGGAGAACATCCCGTCCATCCGGGAGAAGGCCGAGTTCTGCTTCAAGTGGATGGACTCGGTCGAGAGCATCGACCGGCTGGAGTCCCGGGCCGACCGGCGCCGCTTCCTGCTGAATCTGATCTGCTTCGCGGCCTGCATCGAGGGGCTGTTCTTCTACGGCGCCTTTGCATACGTGTACTGGTTCCGCTCGCGCGGTCTGCTGCACGGGCTGGCCACCGGCACCAACTGGGTCTTCCGCGACGAGTCGATGCACATGGAGTTCGCGTTCTCGGTGGTGGACACCGTCCGCCAGGAGGAGCCGGACCTGTTCGACGACAAGCTGGAGCAGCAGGTCACCGAGATGCTCAAGGAGGCCGTCGAGGCGGAGCTCCAGTTCGGGCGCGATCTGTGCGGTGACGGGCTGCCGGGCATGAACACCGCGTCGATGCGCGAGTACCTCCAGTGCGTCGCCGACCAGCGCCTGCAGCGGCTGGGCTTCGCGCCGGTCTACGGCTCGGAGAACCCGTTCTCCTTCATGGAGCTGCAGAACGTCCAGGAGCTGACCAACTTCTTCGAGCGCCGGGCCTCCGCCTACCAGGTCGCGGTCGAGGGCTCGGTCTCCTTCGACGACGACTTCTAGAAGTCCTCGAAGACGGACCGCGACGCCCCTTCGCTCCGGTCACCCGCCTTTTGTGAGCGTTCTGTTACCTTCGCAACCGGAACGCGTGGCCACCACATCTAAGCGGGCATGAAGGGCACGAAGGGGCGTCGTCGGTTCATCGACTATCCGCGTCAGGGACGGGAAGGTCTGCGCCGTTGGCTGCCGTCATGGAGACAGTGGCTGAGCGCCGTCGCGCTCGGCGTGGGCGGCCTGGCGGGGCTGTTAGCAATCGTGTACGCAAAGGTCGACATACCGAGTGAGAACGCGCTCGCCGGCCAGGAGGCGACCGTCTATTACTGGGCGGACGGCAGCCAGATGGTGAGCGTGGGGGCCGTCAACCGGCAGAACGTCACCCTCGACAAAGTTCCCGACTCCGTCGAGAATTCCGTGATCTCGGCGGAGAACGCCACCTTCTACACCGACTCCGGAATCTCGCTCAAGGGCATCGGCCGGGCCCTGGTCACCATGGTGTCGGGCGGGGACACCCAGGGCGGCTCCACCATCACCCAGCAGTTCGTGAAGAACACCTATCTCTCGCAGGACCAAACGGTCACCCGCAAGGCGAAGGAATTCGTCATCGCGCTGAAGGTGAGCAACCAGAAGTCGAAGCGGGAAATACTGCGCGGCTATCTGAACACCAGTTGGTTCGGCCGCGGTTCGTACGGCATCCAGGCGGCCGCCCATGCGTATTACGGCATCGACGCCACGAAACTGAACCCCAGTCAGGGCGCGCTGCTGGCGGCCCTGCTGAAGGGCTCCGAGCAGTACGACCCGGGGCTGAGCAAGGCCAATCACGCGCGCGCCGTGGCCCGCTGGAAGTGGATACTCGACCGGCAGGTCGACACCGGGAAGATGAGCGCGCGGGAGCGGGCGAAATACCGCACCTTCCCCGAGCCCCGCGCGCTGTCGAAACCCACCAGCCAGGCCGGCCAGACCGGCTATCTCGTCGATGTCGCCAACAAGTTCATCAAGGCCGACACCGGCCTGACCGACAAAGACCTGGCACGCGGCGGATACCGCATCCACACCACGTTCGACAAAAAGCGCACCCGCCGCCTGGAAAAGGCCGTCACCGACGTGCGCCGCGACACCATCGATCCGAAACGGCGCACGTCCGACAGGTTCGTGGAATTCGGCGCCGCCTCGGTACGCCCCAAGGACGGGGCGATCGTCGCGCTCTACGGCGGCGCGGACGCCACCAAGCACTTCAGCAACAACGCGGACACCACGGCGGTCCCGGCCGGGTCCGCCTTCAAGCCGTTCGTGCTGGCGGCCGCGCTCCAGCAGCAGGTCGACGAGCCGGACGCCGCGTGGCACGGCCCGGCGACCGAGGCACCGGGGGCCGACCCGTCCGGCGCGGCGGCCGGCAAGGCCCGGTTCGGGGACCTGCGCGGGGCCCTGCTGAAGGCCCAGAGCCCGCCGTTCGTGCAGGCCGGCAAGGAGATCGGGCTGGAGCGGATCCGGGATCTGGCGGTGGCCTCGGGGCTGCGTAAGGAGAGCATGGCGCGCCTGGAACAGACCTTCCCGCTGGGCACCTCGGCCCCCAGCGCGATCCGGATGGCGAGCGCCTACACCACCTTCGCCAACGGCGGGCTGCACACCGACCCGTATGCGGTGTCCGCGCTCACCCACGACGGCCGCCCGGTACCCGGCCTGCGCCGCCCCGAGTCGCACCAGGTCCTCGACGCCGGGGTCGCCCAGCAGGTGTCCGGCGCCTTGGAGGAACGCGGCCGGCAGGCCCTGGAAGCACAGGGCGACAAGGCGGCACAGCAGCCGGTCGCGGCCGGTCTCACCGAGCCGGGCGACCGGATGAAGTCGGCGTGGTTCATCGGCAGCCCGCCGGCCGGTGTGCCGGACCTCGGCACGGATCCCGGCAGCGGGGGCGGCTTCCGTCCCGGCAAGCTTCCCGGCGACGGGGACGGCAATGAGCCGACCACCGCCGTCACCATGTTCCGCAACAAACCGGGCGCCCCCGATCTGCTGCCGATGCAGGACGTCGGCGGCGCGGAGACCGGGCTGGGGACGACCGTCCCGCCCCAGGTCTGGAGCGCCTACCAGCAGGCACCGTGACGGCGAAGGGCGCCCGGCCCACCGGCCGGGCGCCCGCGCGCCCGCGTCGTCAGTCGTTGGCGACGACGGGGTAGCGGGGCTCCCGCTCGGCCATCTGCTTCAGCGCGTCCTTGCGCTCCCGCTTGCTCAGCCGGTCGATGTAGAGGTAGCCGTGGAGGTGGTCGGTCTCGTGCTGCAGACAGCGCGCGAAGTAGCCGGTGCCCTCGATCGCGATCGGCTCGCCCTTGGCGTTCTGGCCGCGGACCACGGCGTAATCGGGGCGGGCCAGCTCGGCGTAGGCGCCGGGCACGGACAGACAGCCCTCGTTGGAGTCGTCCAGGATGCGGCGCTCGGCCGGCAGCTCCTCCAGGACGGGGTTGCAGACCGCACCGACGTGCCGGACGCCCTCGTCGTCAAGGCAGTCGTAGACGAAGACCTTCAGGTCCACACCGATCTGGTTCGCGGCCAGGCCCACGCCCTCGGCGGTGCGCTGGCTGGCGAACATGTCGTCGATGAGCCGGCCGAGCTCCTCGTCGAACGCCGTGACGTCCTTGCACTCCTTGTGGAGCACCGGGTTGCCGACCACCGTGATCGGCCGCGAGGTGCCCCGCGCACGGTGGGCTTCCTCCCGCTCCCCGGCGTCGGTGACGTCGTCGACGAACGCCTCATCCACGCGCTGGTCACCCTCTTGATCAAACACAGGCTGCTGGGCCATCTCCGCCGTACGCCTTCCTGAAAACCCTGGTTAGTCGCCCTACAGCCTACGGGGACGCCGGCGGGCGCTCAGCAGACCTCTTCAAGATCCCGCCATTCCCGGGTGTCCGGGCTGTCCGCGACCCAGCCGTCCAGCAGGCCACGCACCAGGGCGGACGGCGCCGCGATGCCGCATTCGCGCTCCGGCACCCAGAGCGAGCCCGAGCCCGCGGTGCGGTGCCCGAGCGGCCCGGGGTGGCCGGGCTCGCTGTGGTCGTGCGGGTCCAGGTGCTCGCCGTCGCCCTCGTCGCTGGGCATCCGGCTCTCCGAGCACGTACGGCACAGCAGCCGCACCGAGGACGACCAGTCCTCGGCGGCGAAGCCCGCGTCGGCCGCCAGCCGCTCCAGGGCGTCCCGGTCGGCCTCCGACGCGGCCTCCAGGAGCACCACCCAGGTGGGGACCGGGGAGGGCGCCCACAGCTCGATCTCGTCGAAGACCGGATAGGCCCTGGTGGCGCCGTCGGCGCTGAGGATGGTCCGCTCGCCGTGCGGGACGCCGTCGTGCAGCACCACCTCGCCCCAGCGCCGCCCGGAGGACGGCAGCGGGATCGACAGCACCTCGATCCGCGCCGGGTCCAGCCGGCGGCCCCAGACGACCTCCGCCTCGCCCTCCGGGGAGAGCCGGACGGCGGCGCTGCCCAGCGCCATACCGAGCGGTTCACCGGACGGGGAGCCCTCACCGGGGACCTTCAGGCCGTACGCCTGCCAGGCGCGGCGGGCCAGCGGCCAGTCCTGCAGGGCGGTGGCGGCGATGCCGACGTTCCACCAGTCGGGCGCCCCCGCCTCCCGGTCCAGCAGCGCCACCGCACGCAGACCGGCCGCCCGGGCCTGCTCCCAGTCGTGCCGGAACTTGTGCAGCAGGGCGAGGTTGAACCAGGACTCCGAAAGCCACGGCTCCATGTCCGCGGCACGGGTCAGCAGCGCCCCCGCGTCCTCGTAACGGCCGTCGCCGATCAGCGTGAAAGCGCGGTCGGTCGCCTGACGCCACGAGGCGGAGGGCCGGTGCCGTACCTTGCCGAAGATCCTCACGATTCCCGCCTGCTGGTTGCTCTTGATGCCGCCGAGGAGGTCTCCCCGGGCGGCGCCCGGGGCCTTCCGAGGGGCCTACTCGACAACCTGCCACAGATTGCCGCCGGGCTCAGCCCGGTTTGCCGCTCCCCTGCGGCTCCTTGCCCTTCGCCGACCCCCTGAATCCCCCTGCAAGGGGCTTCCTTCGCATCCAACCATGCCCATCTCGGCGGCCGCTCATTACCCATGGGTTCCCGCACCTCGGGGGCACGGCGCGGGCCCAACGGCGGGGACGGGGCGGCGGAGCGGCCTCCGGGGCCCCAGGCAGGCCGTCCGCGGGCGGTGTGCGGCCCGCCGGGAGCTGCCGGGGCGGGACGCGGCAGGCCGGGGCTCCGCGGGCCGCCGAGCGGGCGCCGCCCGTCCCGCGCCGTGCGCCACAGTCGGCCATCTCACACCGCGCGGCCGCCGCACGACAGCACCCGGGCCAGCGCCTCGACGACCCGTGGTTCGTGGTCCTGCGCGGTGGCCAGCCGCAGCCGCTCCAGCGCGCGCAGCGGGCCGCCCGGGCCCGCGGAGCCGCCCGACAGGTCGTCGTAGGCGTTGACGGTGCGGACGATACGCGCCGTGACCGGCTGGTCCCGGTACGGATCGGCCTGCCGCTCGACGATCATCGCGACCTCCGCGGGGGCCCCGGTCTGCCGGACAACAGCACCGCCCAGCAGCGCGATCCGGCGCTGCTGGGCGGGCGGCAGCGGCGCGGTCGCCCCGTCCGGCACCGGGTCCAGCAGCGAGAGCTGGCCGATGTCGTGCATCAGGGCGGCGTATTCGAGCACGTCCAAGTCCGGCCCGTTCAGCCCCAGTTCGCGGCCCACGGCGCGGCTGAGCGCGGCCACCCGGCGGGCGTGGCCGTGCGGGGTGTAGCCGGCGATCTCGGTGCAGCGGGCCAGCGAGGCGATGGTCTGGCGGTAGGTGGCGCGGACCGCGGCGAAGCGGCGGAAGGCGAACTGGGTCAGCAGCAGCGGCAGACAGAAGACGGGCAGCGCCCACAGCCCGGCGACCGCGGTGGCCAGCGCGATCACCACGCCGGTGGCACAGATCGCCGAGCCGATGCCGGGCAGCGCCCGCAACTCGTCGCGCAGCAGCGGCCCGTACGGCCAGCCGGTGCGGGCCCGGGCGAGCGCGGCCGCCAGCACCGCGTCGCACAGCGCGGTCAGCGCCATCAGGGCGGTCATGAAGAGGGGGTACACCGGCCCGGAGGCCACCCAGGTGTCCAGCGTCCCGGTGTTGTAGAGGGGCTGGAAGCAGGTGGCGGCGAAGCCGATGGTCAGCACCCGGCGGGCGAGGTGGTCGAGCGCAGGGCCCTGGCCGCGCGCGAGCTGCGGGACGAGTCCGATCAGGCCGGCCGCCAGGACCACGGCCACGATCTGCGGGACGCCGTGGGTGGTGGGCCGGCCGCCGGCCGCGCCGAGCAGGGCGTAGGCCAGGGCCCCGGCGGCACCCAGCGGGGCGCCCTCCCGCTCCCCCGGCATCCGCCCGGGCCCGGCCGCGGGAGCGGGGCCCCGGCCCACCAGCTCGCCCACCGCGATCAGCACCCCGAAGGCCAGCGCGATCCCGGGCTGCCGCAATCCGTCCCACAGCGTCCGGCCGAGCGACCAGCCGGCCAGCGCGGCGGCCGGGGCGTGGACCGCGGCGACGACGGCGCGCGCGCCGCAGGCCGGTGCCCCGGCGCGCGGGCCACCGGCGGCGCGGTCGTCCGCCGTCCGGCGCGCGGCCGGCCACGGGCGCCGGGGGGCGCCCCGGGCCCCGCTCACCGGGTGCCGTCCCGTCCGGCTCCTTCGGGCCGCAGCCCGGGCCGCACCGCCGTACGCTCCGGGCCGCCGGCCGGCTCCCCGTCCCGCGCCGCGATGGCTCCGTCCGGCTCCGCGTCCCGCCGCGGCACGCCGCCGTCCGCCGCCGCGGCGGGCTCCGTGTCCGCCGCCGTCACCAGGTCCGGGTGCCAGCCGTAGCGGTCCAGCGAGGCCGCCAGCGCCCGGACCATCCGCGGGTCGAACTGCGCCCCGGCGCACTTGCGCAGCTCCTCGACGGCCGCCGGCACCGGCCGGGCCCGCCGGTAGGAGCGGGTCGAGGTCATCGCGTCGAAGGCGTCGGCGACCGCCACCACCCGGGCGTACTCCGGAATGTGATGCCCCCTCAGCCCGTAGGGGTAGCCGCGTCCGTCCAGCCGCTCGTGGTGGTGCAGGATCGCCGCCCGGGCCTCCCCCAGGAAGCCGATGCCGCGGACGATCTCGTGTCCGTACTCGGGATGCAGCTCGATGACCCGGCGCTCCTGCGGCGTCAGCGGGCCGTCCTTGCGCAACAGCCGGGTGGGGACGCCGAGTTTGCCGACGTCGTGCAGGATGCCGGCGAACCGCAGCACCTCCACCCGGTCCTCGGCCATGCCCAGCTCCCGGGCGATCATCACCGAGGCGCGTCCGACCCGTTCGCTGTGTCCGCGGGTGTAGCGGTCCTTGATGTCGACGGCCTGGACGAGGGCGCGGATGGTGGCCTGATGGGCGGCGCGTTCCCGGTGGTACTGGGCGAAGACCCAGCAGGACAGGCACATCGGCAGCAGCACCAGCAGCGCCGCCGGCGGCCCGTACGAGCTGCGCCACAGCACCGCCATCATCAGCCCGGCCAGCCCGTGCACCAGATGCGGCCCCAGCGAGCGGGTCAACAGCCCGCGCCAGGCGGTGCGTACGGGGTGCCGCTCGGCGGCGATCAGCACCCCGCCGTCGAGCGCCGCCAGCACCGCGCAGAAGGTTGCCGCGGCGGCCGCGGCGGGCAGCAGCAGGACGGGGAACTGCGGGGCGGACCACGGCTGGTGGCCGCCGGTGATCCGGAAGACCTGCGCGGCCGCCCAGCACGCCGGCGCGAGCTCGGCGGCGTGCCAGAGCCTGCGGGCGGCGGCCGGGCGGGCCCCGGCCGGTCCGGTCAGCGCCCCGGGGACGGCGGTCAGCGCGGCCAGCGGCGGCGGCAGCAGACAGACGCCGGCGAGCAGGACGGGGCTGGCCCAGTCGGCGGGAAAGCACGCGGGCCCCTCGACGGGACCCGTACCGGACGGCGCCCGGACGCCCACCGGCGGGCAGCGGCGCACCTGTTCACACCCGGCGTACAGCAGGGCCAGGGCCAGGGTGCTGCTCCAGGGGGCGGCGGCGCCGAGTCGTATCGCGGGGGCGGCACACAGTGCCGCGGCCAGTGCGGTGCCGCCGATGTACCCTCGCGCGGCCGCCGGAAGTCCCCGCATCGCGCCCTCCTCGTCGCCCACCGCTCTCCCGCGCGCTCCGGAGGAGCCGGGAAGGTCCCTTTGCGCCGCCTCAGAGGTGCGCTCGGGTCGGTGAGAATAGACGGGCCGGGAGGCCGGGGAAGGGGCATCGGGGAATCGGGCGGGACGAATCGGCCCGCCCCTCACCCCTTAGGGTGATGTGCCGCGTTATTCGGTCCGCGCGGTCTTGGTCCGTGCATCGGACGGACCGGCGTCGGACGGGCCGTCCGCCGGCCCGGAGCCGCTCGCCTCGGCGTCCGCCTGCTCGCGCTGTGCCTGTTCCTTCTTGGCCTGTTCGAGCACGCTCACCTCGGGCACGGTCTCCCCGGCCCGGATGAGGTCGATCCGGCCCATCACCTTGGACCGCAGGTCGCTGGGGACGTCGTCATGGCCGCAGCAGCGCTTGACGAGCTTCTTGACGGCCTGCTCCAGGCCGTACTTCTCCAGGCACGGCGAGCACTCGTCGAGATGCACCTGGAAATCCGCGCACTCCCCCTCGGGCATCTCCCGGTCGAGATACTCGTAGAGGTGGTCAAGGACCTCTGAGCAGTCCTTCTCGTGCGGCTCTCCGCAGCTCATGATCCCGAGCCTTTCCGGTCGTGCGACTCCGTCGTCCGCGCGGCCTGCGGGTCCGCAGCCCCCGCCCCGGCCGGGACCAGCCCGCGCTCACGGGCGTAATCCTCCAGCATGCCGCGCAGTTGGCGCCGGCCGCGGTGCAGCCGGGACATCACCGTGCCGATGGGTGTCCCCATGATGTCCGCGATCTCCTTGTAGGCAAAGCCCTCGACATCCGCGAGGTAGACCGCGATGCGGAACTCCTCGGGGATGGCCTGGAGGGCGGCCTTCACGTCGGAGTCGGGGAGGTGGTCCAGCGCCTGCGACTCGGCGGAGCGCAGCCCCGTCGACATGTGCGACTCGGCGCGCGCCAGCTGCCAGTCCTCGATCTCCTCCGCGGCGCTGCGCTGGGGCTCGCGCTGCTTCTTTCGGTAGGAGTTGATGAAGGTGTTGGTGAGGATGCGGTACAGCCAGGCCTTGAGGTTGGTGCCCTCGCGGAACTGGTGGAAGGACGCGTACGCCTTGGCGTACGTCTCCTGCACCAGGTCCTCGGCGTCGGCCGGGTTGCGGGTCATGCGCAGCGCGGCGGAGTACATCTGGTCCAGGAAGGTCAGCGCGTCCCGCTCGAAGCGCGCGTTGCGCTCGGCGGCGCTCTCCTGAGCCCTCTCCTCAGCCGTGCCGTCGGTCCCTGCGTCGGTACCGGTGACCGGACCCACCTCCTCCAACACCGTCGTGGCCCCGGATGCGGACCCACCCGATTCGGAGAATAGACGACGATCCGGTGCCGCCGCCGCTCCGGCCAGGGCGGGCTGCGTCACCTGCATCTGCGACCACGACAGATCGGCGGCCGGGCGGGCGGGGCAAGCGATTCCCATGCGGCGGACTCCCATTCCTCATGCTGCGCCGGACGTACTCGGGCATTACGTGTGGCACAACAGCCGCACCCGCCCGGTCATTCCCGGTCCGCCGGCCCGGCTTTCCCGCCGCCTCCCCGGGGCCGGCCCCCGGACGGACACCCGGCGGACGCCGCCGCCCGCCCCGCCAGGTCTTGACAAACCCACTTGCCGCTTCGGCAATGGAGGGGTGACCGATCACGCATACGCGAAGGTGCTCGCGGACGTGGGCCCCCGGCTGCGGCGGCTGCGCCAGGAGCGCGGGGTGACGCTGACCGCGCTGTCCGCGGCGACCGGCATCTCGGTGAGCACCCTGTCGCGGCTGGAGTCCGGCGGCCGCAAGGCCACCCTCGAACTGCTGCTGCCCCTGGCGCAGGCCCATCAGGTGCCGCTGGACGAGCTGGTGGGGGCGCCGGAGGTGGGTGACCCGCGGGTGCGCGCGACGCCGCTGCGGCGCGCGCACCTGACCGCCGTCCCGCTGACCCGCCAGCCGGGCGGACTCCAGGCGTTCAAGCTGGTCATGGACCCGGCCGGCGGCCCGCGCGAGCAGCGGACGCACGAGGGGTACGAGTGGCTGTACGTGCTGTCCGGGCGGCTGCGGCTGCTGCTCGCGGACCGCGACGTGGAGCTGCGGGCCGGGGAGGCGGCGGAGTTCGACACCCGGCTGCCGCACTGGTTCGGGCCCGCGGGCGACGCACCGGTCGAGCTGCTGAGCCTGTTCGGCAGCCAGGGGGAACGGATGCACGTCCGCGCCCGCCCGCGCGCCCGGGGCGGCGACTGACCCGCGCGGCGGGCGCGGGGACGTCAGCCGAACATGCCGTCCAGCCAAACCGCCACCGTGTCCGTGAGCCGGTCCATCGATTCCGCCTCGCCGACGTCCGCCTTCTTCGGGACCGCGAAGCCGTGGTCCCCGTGGGCGATCTCGGTGAGCTCCGTCCCCGGCGGGAACTCCTCCGGCCGTCCGAACGGGTCCCGGCCGCCCTGGACGACCAGCGTCGGCACCCCGGCACCGGTCAGCTCCTCCGCCCGCGACTTCTCCGGCCGGCCCGGCGGATGCAGCGGGAAGCTCAGCGCCAGGACGGCCTGGGCGCCCAGTTCCCGCGCCGTACGGCAGGCCACCCGGGCCCCGGCGCTGCGGCCGCCGGCGACCACCGGCAGCCCGGGCTTCTCCAGCGCCGGCCACAGCGCGGTCCACGCGGCGTCGAGGGTCTTCGGCGCGGGCGCCACCTTTTTGCCCGCCACCCGCCACGGCTGCTCGACCAGCGCCACGGTGTAGCCGCGGGCCGGCAGCGCGGCCGCCAGGGCCCGCAGATCACGTGCCTCGATGCCCCCGCCGGCGCCGTGGCTCACGGCCACCACGGCACGGGCCGGCTTCGCCTCGCGGTACCAGGTGATCCGGGCGTCGCCCGCCGGCGTCCCGACCGTCTCGGTCTCCATCGCCCCTGTGCTCATGCCGCACCCTCGCTTCACTCGGCCTCGCCTGCGCACCGCGCGCACCGTCCGGTGACTCCGCGCCGCGCTCGCCCGTACGCCCATCCTGCCCGCGCCGCGGCCGGAAGGGCACCGCAGCACGCCCGTCGGCGCCTCAGAACAGCGTGCCCACCTCCGGGCCGTCGAGCTCGGTGACCAGCTCGGGCCCGTTGTTGCGGACGTTGCTGACCTCGGTCGGGACCGGGTAGGCACGCATCAGCCCGGCCGGCGGCGGCGCCAGCAGCTCGCGCACCGCGTCCGGGTCGGTACGGGCCGGGTCGAGCCAGTCGTCCCAGCGGTCCGGGGTCAGCACCAGCGGCATCCGGGGGTGGATGTCGGCCAGCGCCTGCGGCCCCTCGCCGCCGCTCGCCCCGGCCAGCGGGGTGGTCTCGGCCTCGGTGGTGACGACCGTGCAGGTCACCCACCAGGCCAGCGGGTGGTCGCCGGGCAGGGTCGCGTCCCGCCAGAACTCGTACAGCCCGGCCAGCGCCATCACCGAGCCGTCCGCCGGGGTCACGAAGTACGGCTGCTTGCGGGGCCGCTTCTTCCTGCCCTGCTCCTCCAGCTGCCGCTCCGCGGGGGCGGTGACCCACTCGAAATAGCCGTCACCGGGGAGCAGGCAGCGGCGGGCCGCGAAGGCCTGCCGGAAGGACGGCTTCTCGTGCACGGTCTCGGCCCGCGCATTGATCATCCTTGCGGCGCCCTCAGGTGATTTCGACCACGACGGGACCAGGCCCCACTTCAGCGTCCGCAGCTGGCGCACCGGGCTGCCCGGCGGGAAGGCCTCGGCCGCCGGGCCCTTGAGCGGACGCTCCAGCACCGCGTGCACCGGGTCCGTCGGCGCCACGTTCCAGCTGGGCGCCAGCGTCTCGGTCGGCTCCCACTGCTGGACGCCGAATATTCCCACCAGGTCCTCGGGGCGACGACTCGCTGCATACCTACCGCACATGCATGCCACACTGCCATGCCACACGAAGGGGAGACATGGACACCGACCACCTCACCGACATATGGAGCCGGGTCTTCGGGACGCAGCCCGCCCCCTCGCTCTGGCTGGTGATCATCACCGCGGTGCTCGCGCTGGGCGCCGTCGTCCCGCACACCGCCTGGCGGCTGTCGCGGAACGCCGTCACCATCGCGCACGAGGGCGGGCACGGGCTGATCGCGCTGCTGACCGGCCGCCGCCTGGACGGCATCCGGCTGCACTCGGACACCTCGGGTCTGACCGTCTCGCGTGGCAAGCCGACCGGCCTGGGCATGGTGCTCACCGCCGCGGCCGGCTACATCGCCCCGTCCCTGCTGGGCCTGGCGGGCGCCGCGCTGCTCGCCGCGGGGCACATCACCGCGCTGCTGTGGGGCGCCACCGTGCTGCTGCTGGCGATGCTGGTCATGATCCGTAACGCCTACGGCGTGCTCACCGTCGTCCTGGCCGGTGCCGCGTTCGTGCTGGTCTCCTGGCTGACGACGCCGCAGGTGCAGGCGGCGTTCGGCTACGTGGTGGTGTGGTTCCTGCTGCTGGGCGGGGTACGGCCGCCCTTCGAGCTGATGGGCAAGCGGCGCCGGGGCGGTGCGGAGGACTCCGACCCGGACCAACTGGCGCGCCTGACCCACGTACCGGCCGCCGTCTGGCTCGGCCTCTTCCATGTGGTGACGCTGTGCTCCCTGATCGGGGGCGGGCGCTGGCTGCTGGGCCTGTGACGCCGACGGCCGCCGTCCCGCGGCCGGCCGCCGGTTGCCGCGGCGCCGCGGCGGACGTTCCGGCCGGCCCCACCCGTCGCCGCGGGCAGCCGCACTACCAGTGCCGTGTTTCGCAGGGGTTGCGCCGCTTTTGATCAAGATCGGCACCCCTGTCCAGCCATTAAAGTAAAGGCATGACCGAGAGCCCCGCACATCCCGCCCTGTGGCCCGCCCCCCTCGCCTCCGGGGCCGTCGACGCAACCGTCACCGTTCCCGGCTCCAAATCGGTCACCAACCGCGGCCTGGTACTGGCCGCCCTCTCCTCCGAGCCCGGCTGGCTGCGCCGGCCGCTGCGCTCGCGGGACACCCTCCTGATGGCCGAGGCGCTGCGCACCCTGGGCGTCGGCATCGAGGAGACGGCGTCGTCGAGCTCCGCCGACAGCGCGGGTGAGGCCTGGCGGGTGATCCCCGCGGGGCTGCACGGCCCGGCCACCGTCGACGTCGGCAACGCCGGCACGGTCATGCGCTTCCTCCCGCCGGTCGCCGCGCTCGCCGACGGCCCGATCCGTTTCGACGGCGATCCGCGCTCCTACGAGCGCCCGCTCGGCGGCGTGATCGAGGCGCTGCGCACCCTGGGCGCCCGGATCGACGACGACAACCGCGGCGCGCTGCCGATGACGGTCTTCGGCAGCGGTGGCCTGGACGGCGGCCCGGTCGAGATCGACGCGTCCTCGTCCTCCCAGTTCGTCAGCGCCCTGCTGCTGTCCGCGCCGCGCTTCAACCAGGGCGTCGAGGTCCGGCACGTGGGCGCGGCGCTGCCCTCGATGCCGCACATCCGGATGACCGTCGACATGCTGCGCAGCGTCGGCGCCCAGGTGGACACCCCGGAGGCGGGCGGCGAGCCGAACGTCTGGCGGGTCACCCCCGGCGCCCTGCTCGGCCGCGATCTGGTCGTCGAGCCGGACCTGTCCAACGCCCAGCCGTTCCTGGCCGCGGCGCTGGTCACCGGCGGCCGGGTCACCATCCCGGACTGGCCGGCGCACACCACACAGCCCGGTGACGCGCTGCGCGAGATCTTCACCACCATGGGTGGCTCCTGCGAGCTCACCGAGCAGGGACTCACCTTCACCGGCAGCGGCCGGATCCACGGCATCGACGTCGACCTGAGCGAGGTCGGCGAGCTGACGCCGGGCATCGCCGCGGTCGCCGCGCTGGCCGACTCCCCCTCCACGCTGCGCGGTGTGGCCCATCTGCGGCTGCACGAGACCGACCGGCTGGCCGCGCTCACCAAGGAGCTCAACGAACTCGGCGGCGACGTCACCGAGACCGCGGACGGCCTGCACATCCGGCCGCGCCCCCTGCACGGCGGGACCTTCCACACCTACGAGGACCACCGGCTGGCCACCGCGGCGGCCGTCATCGGCCTGGCCGTCGAGGGCGTGACGGTGGAGAACGTCGCCACCACCGCGAAGACCCTGCCGGACTTCCCCGCGATGTGGACGGACATGCTCGATCCGGCCGCCGTCCCCGCCCGGAGAGCGTGAGGGCTGACGCCGCCATGCGCCGCTACGGCAAGAACCCCGACGAGGACGACATCCGCGTCCGGCCCAACCCCAAGGGCAACCGTCCCCGTACCAACATCCGTCCCAAGCACGCGGACGCCGGCGAGGGTCTGGTCCTCACCGTCGACCGCGGCCGGCTGACCTGCCTCATCGACGGCCGTACGGTCACCGCGATGAAGGCCCGCGAACTGGGCCGCAAGAGCGCGGTGGTCGGCGACCGGGTCGCCGTCGTGGGCGACCTGACCGGCGCCAAGGACACCCTCGCCCGGATCGTCCGGGTCGAGCCGCGCTCCTCGACGCTGCGCCGTACGGCCGACGACGACGACCCGTTCGAGCGGGTCGTGGTCGCCAACGCCGACCAGCTCGCCATCGTCACCGCGCTCGCCGATCCCGAACCGCGCCCCCGGCTCATCGACCGCTGTCTGGTCGCCGCCTACGACGCGGGCCTCGACCCGCTGCTGGTGCTGACCAAGTCCGATCTGGCGTCCGCCGACGCCCTGTTGGAGTCCTACGGCGCCCTCGGCGTCCCCTACATCGTCACCAACCGCGACGAACTCGCCGACGGCAGCGCCGCCGACCGGGTGCGGGACAGCCTGACGGGCCGGATGACGGCGTTCGTCGGACACTCCGGCGTGGGCAAGACCACCCTGGTCAACGCCCTGGTCCCGGAGCGCCGCCGGGCCACCGGACACGTCAACGCGGTCACCGGCCGCGGCCGGCACACCACCACCTCCGCGCTGGCGCTGCCGCTCCCCGGCGGCTCGGGCTGGGTGATCGACACCCCTGGCGTGCGCTCCTTCGGACTGGCCCATGTCGACCCGTCCCGGGTCATCCACGCCTTCCCCGACCTGGAGCCCGGCACCGCCGGCTGCCCGCGCGCCTGCAGCCACGACGAACCGGACTGTGCGCTGGACGAGTGGGTCACCGACGGCCATGCCGACCCGGCCCGCCTCTACTCACTGCGGCGTCTGCTGGCCACCCGGGAACGACGCGAGGGCGACTGACCGCCGACGTTTGCCACCGCCCGCGCACGGTAAAGGCATAATCACACCAAGGCCGGCGTAGTGCTCATGCGGGCCCCGATCGCCCGGACGGGGCCTGAGCGAGTGATTCTGACGTCCCGTCGTCGCTCAGCTAGCTGACGGAGGCATGCGGACATGGCGTGGCTGCTGGTCGTGGTGGCGGGGATCCTGGAGACCGGCTTCGCGGTCTGTCTCAAGCTCTCGCACGGCTTCACCCGCCTCTTCCCCACCATCGCCTTCGCGGCCTTCGCCCTCGGCAGCTTCGGTCTGCTGACGCTGGCGCTGCGCAAGCTCGACGTCGGCCCGGCGTACGCGGTGTGGACCGGCATCGGTGCGGCCGGTACGGCGATCTACGGCATGGTCTTCCTCGGCGACCTGGTCTCCACCCTGAAGATCGTCTCGATCACCATGGTCATCGTCGGCGTGATCGGGCTGCAACTGTCGGGCTCCGCGCACTGAGCCGGAGCGTCCGCGCACCACTTCCCTGACGCCTCGTCACTTCCACTCGGCCGGCTGCGTACCGGCCGTCATCCGGGCGAAGGCGCTCCGTACGAGCCGGGACACCGCCTCCGTCTCCGGCTCCCGGCGCGAGCGCTGCGCCGGTACGCGGCCCGGTGCGGGCGCCGCCCCCGAAGCCGGCGGTGCGAGCACCCAGGACAGGGTCAGCCGCGCCGCGGTCTCGCAGGCGGTGCCCAGGGCGGGCAGCTCCTCCTCGGGCCAGCCGGGCCGCAGGGCCGCGACCGCCTGATCACAGAACCGGCCGACGAGTTCGGCGGGCCCCGGCAGCGACCCCTCACCGGACGGCGCGGCACGCTGCGCGGGCACGCCGGGCGGCCGGGGCGTCCCGGCCGGCGCGGGGCCGGCGGACACCGCCGGGGCGGGCGGCAGCCGGTCTCCCCAGCAACCGGTCAGCGCGGCCCTGACCAGGGGGTTGGTACGGGCGGTGCGCACCGTCCAGGCGGCCGCGGCCACGATCCGGCCCGCCGCGTCGCCCCGCGCCCCGGCCGCCGGGGCGCCGCGGGACAGCGCCCGCGCCACGCCGGCGAGGTAGTGGTCGGTCTCCCGGCGAACCAGGGCGCGGGCCAGCCCCTCCTTGCTGCCGAACTCGTTGTACAGCGTCTGCCGGGAGACCCCGGCGGCGGCCGCGACCTCGACCATCCGCACGGCCGTCCAGGGCCGCTCCGTCAGCGCCGTGTAGGCGGCATCCAGCAAGGATTCACGCGCTGCGGGCATCCGTCCCTCCCCGGCCGCCGGCCCGGTCGGCCGGTGTGCGCACAGAATTGACGGGGCGCCAGATACTGTCAAGGGTCGTCACAGCCGGGACCTGCCGGCGGGGTCGGTGGCGTCACACGCCCGGCGGCGCATGGCCGTGTGGATCCGGCGTATACCAATGGATACTGTTCGCACATGCCCGACTATCACGATGATCTTCGCCTCGGCCATGTTCTCGCGGACGCCGCGGACGCCGCCACCATGGAGCGCTTCAAGGCCCTCGACCTCAAGGTCGAGACCAAACCGGACATGACACCGGTGAGCGAGGCGGACAAGGCCGCCGAGGAGCTGATCCGCGGCCAGCTCCAGCGGGCCCGGCCACGGGACGCGGTGCTCGGCGAGGAGTTCGGCAGCGAGGGCGCGGGGCCGCGCCGCTGGATCATCGACCCGATCGACGGCACCAAGAACTACGTCCGCGGGGTGCCGGTCTGGGCCACCCTGATCGCCCTGATGGAGCGCGGCGAGGGCGGTGACCGCCCGGTAGTCGGCATCGTCTCCGCACCGGCGCTCAACCGCCGCTGGTGGGCCGCCGAGGGCCTGGGCGCCTTCACCGGCCGCAGCCTCACCTCCGCGACCCGGCTGCAGGTCTCGAAGGTCGGCCGCATCCAGGACGCGTCGTTCGCGTACTCCTCGCTGACCGGCTGGGAGGAGCGCGGCAAGCTGCCCGGCTTCCTCGATCTGAGCCGGGACTGCTGGCGCACCCGCGGCTACGGCGACTTCTGGCCGTACATGATGATCGCCGAGGGCTCGGTGGACATCTGCGCGGAGCCGGAGCTGTCGCTGTGGGACATGGCGGCCTGTGCGGTGGTCGTCAACGAGGCGGGCGGGCAGTTCTCCGGCCTGGACGGCAAGCCGGGCCCGCACAGCGGCAACGCGGCGGCCTCCAACGGCCTGCTGCACGAGGACCTGCTGAGCTATCTCGGCGATTCCGCGCGCTGACCTGCACCACTACGAGTATTCGGACAACCGTCCAGCACTTACCCCTTGTTGCGTCACCGGCGGCATGTGAACATGAGAATCCCCCACTTTGTGAACTTGTGAATCCCTTCGCAAGGCACATTCACCAAGGAGGTGGCTGCACTCCATGCCCATGCACGTCAAAGACGCCATGAGCACGGCGCTCCTCACCATCGGGCCCGCTCACACCCTCCGCCAGGCGGCGCGGCTGATGGCGGCCCGCCGCCTCGGCGCGGCCGTGGTCCTCGACAGCGACACCTGTGGCATCGGCATCCTCACCGAACGCGACATCCTCAACTCGCTCGGCGCGGGCGAGAATCCCGACCGGGAGACCGCCCAGACCCACACCACCCCGGACGTGGTCTTCGCCGCTCCGGACTGGACCCTGGAGGACGCCGCGGAGGCCATGGTGCGCGGCGGCTTCCGCCATCTGATCGTGCTCAACGACCAGGAACCGGTGGGCGTGGTGTCCGTACGCGACATCATCCGCTGCTGGTCGGCCACTACGGAGCGAGCCCGGGCCGTGCCCGCCTGAAGGGCCGCGCGTCCCCTCGGCCGGGCACACGAAGAGGCCGGAGCCCCTTGGCGTCCGGCCTCTTCGCTTCGTACGGCAAGCGACAATCGGGCAACCCCGCGGCGCACAACCACCTACGCGAGAGCGATGGGGGTCCCCCCGCGCCTTGAGCGTGGGGGAGGATCAGCCGCGAAGGGCTACCGCTCAGCCGCGCAGGGCCTGGACCGCGGCTTCCAGCCGCTTGCCGTAGTCCGCGTCCGCCTTGCGGAAGTTCTCGATCGCCCGCTGCGCGATGTCGTCGCGGGAGACCTGCGCGATGAAGCCCGCCAGGTTGTCGATCAGGCGGCCCTTCTCGTCCTCCGACATCAGGCGGTAGAGGTCACCAGCCTGGACGAAGTCGTCGTCCTCGGCGTGCGAGGGCGCCGCCTGCTCGCCGGTGGCGCCGGTCACGGTGGCCGGCTGCCACAGCGGACGGCCGGTCTCGACCGGGCCGCCGAAGCTGTTGGGCTCGTAGTTCTTCCGCCCCGCGTGGCGGCCGTCGTAGAGCACGCCGTCCCGGCCGTGGCTGCGCGCCTCGGTGGCGTGCGGGCGGTTCACCGGCAGGTGGTCGGCGTTGATGCCGACGCGGTAGCGGTGCGCGTCGCCGTACGCGAACAGGCGCCCCTGGAGCATCTTGTCGGGGGACGGGCCGATGCCCGGCACGAAGTGGTGCGGGGAGAAGATCGACTGCTCGACCTCGGCGAAGACGTTCTCCGGGTTGCGGTTGAGCTCCAGCTTGCCGATCTCGATCGGCGGGTAGTCCTCGTGCGGCCAGACCTTGGTCAGGTCGAACGGGTTGAAGCGGTAGGCGGCCGCCTCGTCCGCGGGCATGATCTGCACCTGCACGGTCCAGGTCGGGAAGTCGCCCCGCTCAATGGACTCCCGCAGATCCCGCTGGTGACTGTCGGGGTCCTGGCCGGCCAGGACCGCGGCCTCTTCCGCGGTCAGGTTCTTGATGCCCTGGTCGGTCTTGAAGTGGTACTTGACCCAGAAGACCTCGCCGGCCGCGTTGTTCCACTGGAAGGTGTGCGAGCCGTAGCCGTTCAGGTGGCGGTACGAGGCGGGGATACCGCGGTCGCCGAACAGCCAGGTGACCTGGTGGGTGGACTCGGGCGACAGACCCCAGAAGTCCCAGACGCTGTCCGCCTCCTGCGAGCCGGTGTACGGGTCGCGCTTCTGGGTGTGGATGAAGTCGGGGAACTTGAGGGCGTCCTTGATGAAGAACACCGGGGTGTTGTTGCCGACGAGGTCGTAGTTGCCCTCTTCGGTGTAGAACTTCAGCGCGAAGCCGCGCGGGTCACGCACCGCGTCGGCCGAGCCGAGGTTGCCCGCGACCGTGGAGAAGCGCAGGAAGGTCTCGGTCTGCTTGCCGACCTCGGAGAGGAACGCGGCGCGGGTGTACTTGGTCACATCCGCGGTCACGGTGAACGTGCCGTAGGCGCCGGCGCCCCGCGCGTGCACGACGCGCTCCGGAATCCGCTCGCGGTTGAAGTGCGCGAGCTTCTCGATCAGGAGCTGGTCCTGGATCAGACCGGGACCGCCGACGCCGGCCGTCTCGCTGTTCTGGTTGTCCCCGACCGGAGCCCCGGACTCCGTGGTCAGCGGCCCGGTGATGCTCTCTACCGACACGTGCGCCTCCTGAAATGTCTGCTACGCCTGCCCTTGGCCTGCGCCGAACACGATCCTACATTGGACAAAGTCTAAGTCAAGAAGAGTGTGAAACCAGTACTCGATCCGGCCATGGACCCAGCACTGCTACCCTGGCTCTATCTGACTGATAGGTGATTGGCATGAGTGACCTGCTGGAACGTCTCCGGGGACGCGGCTGGCGGCTGACCGCACAGCGGCGCGTCGTCGCCGAGGTCCTCGACGGGGACCACGTCCACTACACCGCCGACGAGGTGCACGCGCTGGCCTCCGACCGGCTCCCCGAGATCTCCCGCGCCACGGTCTACAACACCCTGGGTGAGCTGGTCTCACTCGGTGAGGTGATCGAGGTGAGCACCGACGGGCGGGCCAAGCGCTACGACCCCAACGCCCACCACGACCACCAGCACCTCGTCTGCTCCCAGTGCGGCACGATCCGCGACGTCCACCTCCAGGGCGACCCGCTCTCCGCCCTCCCCGAGCCGGAGCGCTACGGCTTCCAGGTCTCCGAGGTCACCGTCACCTACCGGGGCATCTGCCCCCACTGCAGCGCCCCGTCCTGATCCCGCGGGGCCCTTGCCGGACCGGCCCCGCAGCCATACGCCCTGTCGAGCCCGCGCCCACCCGGCCGCGGGCTCCTTCGCATGCCGGGCCGCTGCTGCCACCGCCCCCGCACGCGTCCGCCCACCCGCGCCCGCCCTCCCGCCACCTGACCGCATCTGACGGGACGTCGCCTCGTCGGGGAGCCGCCAGGATCCGGCCACCGGGCGCACCGCGCCCGGCCCGCCCCTCCGGCCTCGGCAGCAAGACACCGGAAGACGACATGACGAAGGCCCGGATTCCGTGGAATCCGGGCCTTCGTCTTCAGTAGCGGGGACAGGATTTGAACCTGCGACCTCTGGGTTATGAGCCCAGCGAGCTACCGAGCTGCTCCACCCCGCGTCGTTGTGCCCTTACTTTAACCCCGGCCCGACGACCAGCGCAAATTCCTTCCGCGCGGTCCAGGACCCGGTCCTATGGACCGGGCCCTGGGCTCCGTCGGCCCACGCGCCCGCCAGGCGTCTCCTGGCCGGATCGTCCCCGGGACGATCCGCACAAGGGCCCCGCTCTAGGCGCTGAGCTCCTCCTGGAGGGCCGTACGCAGCCGGGCCGCGCGCTCGGCCACCTCGGGCGGCCCCTGCTCGACGGCGCGGGCGCACCAGTTCTGCGCCTCCGCGAGCGCCCCGCGCCGGGCGGCGAGCAGCGCCAGCCGGAGAGCCGCCCTGCCGTGCCCGCCCTCGGCGGCGCGCTGCCACCACAGGGCGGCCTCGGGCAGGCTGCCCTCACGGGCCAGCAGCAGCCCGAGGTTGAAGGCGCCGTTCCGGCTGCCCGCCTCGGCCGCCGCGCGGTACCAGTCCGCGGCCTCCAGCACGTCCCCGCGCGCCGCGGCGAACATGCCCATACGGACCTGGGCACGCCGGTGGCCCTGGCCCGCGGCCCGCTCGTACCACTGCAGGCTCTCGTCGTCCGCCGGCCGCTCGCCGTCCGCGAGCCCCTCGCCGGCGGCCGACGCCTGACGGTCGAGGAGGTCCGCGAGCCGGAAGGCCGCCTCGGCGCTGCCCCCGCCGGCCGCACAGCGCAGATTCCGCTCCGCGTCCTGCAGTTCGCCGTCCCGCAGCTGCACGATGGCGACCTGCAGCGCCGCGTCGGTGTGCCCGGCCGCGGCCGCCCGCTCGTACCAGGCGTGCGCCGTACGCTCGGCGCCGCGGCCGGCGTGGAGGATGCCGAGGTTGAAGGCGGCATCCACGCTGCCCGCCTCCGCCGCCTTGGAGAACCACGGCTCGGCGCCCGAGGCGTCGCCGCGCTGGAGCAGCAGGATGGCCAGCGCGTTGGCGGCCTCGCGGTGCCCGGCGTAGGCGGCGCGGCGGTACCACTGCTCACCGCGCCCGTCCCGGCCCTGTGCGGCGCACAACAGCCCGATGTTGTAGGCGCCGTTGACATCCCCGGCGTCCAGTGCGGCGCGGTACCAGCGCTCGGCGGTCTGCAGTTCGCCGCGGTCGGCGTGCAGGGCGCCCAGCGCGTTGGCGGCGTTGCCGTCGCCCTCCTGGGCAGCGCGCCGCCACCACTCCGCGGCGCTCTCCTCGTCCCCGGCATCGCGCAGCAGGAAGCCCAGCGCACAGGCGGCACGGGCCTCGCCGTCCTTGGCGGCGGACAGATACCAGCGGCCCGCCTCCTGGACGTCCCCGCGCTCCTCCAGCAGTGCGCCCAGCTGCAGCGCGGCCCGCCGGTGGCCGCGCGCGGCGGCCTGGCGGTACCACTGCTCGGCCTCCTCCTGCCGGCTCAGCTCGCCGTACGCGGGGGTCGTGCGGTGATCCGCGTCCCCGTCGTCCTCGATGAGCCGGGCCAGGCGGTAGGCGGCCTCGCGGTGGCCGCGCTCGGCGGCCGTACGGAACCAGCGCCCGGCGCCGATGTCGCCGCGGTGCTCCAGGAGATCCGCCAGCGCGTAGGCCCCCAGGCAGTGGCCGGACTCGGCGGACTGGCGCAGCCAGTACTCGGCGGCCGGCTCGTCGCCGCGCTCGCGGTAGTGGCGCCCGAGCGCGTGTGCGGCAGCGGCGGAGCCGGCGACGGCGGCGATCCGCCACCAGCCGCCCGCCTCGTCCCCGTAGCCCCGCTGATGGAGCAGGACGCCCAGATTGTTGGCCGCGGCGCGGTCACCGGCGGCGGCCGCGGAGCGCAGATGCGGCTCGGCGCCGTCGAGGTCACCGCGGCGCAGCAGCATCGCGCCCAGTGCGCTCATCGCGGCGGTGTCGCCCGCCTCGGCGGCCCGGCGGTGGCCGGACTCGGTCACGGCATCGGACGCCTCGGCGGCCTCCGCCGCCTCCATCGCGTCCATCTGCAGCTCGGATTCGCGCCCGTCGTCGGGCGCATGCACAAACCGGTCTGTCTCCAACAACCTTGCCTTGTCCCCCATAAGACCCATCGTCGCATCACCTGTTACCCGCGTACACCTGGTATACCGCAGCAAGTGAGGTCACTTCAGCGGTTTGTCGACTTCCCGACACGACGACTTGTCAAACTCAAGCACACACCTTCCCCACATCGGCCGCACGACCCGGCCCTGACCGATATCGGCCGGAACACATGACGAAGGCCCGGATCCCTGAGGGATCCGGGCCTTGGTCATTCAGTAGCGGGGACAGGATTTGAACCTGCGACCTCTGGGTTATGAGCCCAGCGAGCTACCGAGCTGCTCCACCCCGCGTCGTTGTGCCCTCAAGGTATCACGGCACCGGCGGGCCCCTGGACCGACGCGGCCCCGCGGCCGCCGGTTCGCACCGGCTGCCGCAGGGCCGAACGTCGTGCCGGCCGGCTCAGCCGCCCGGCGTGCCGCCCTTCTCGGACGCCTTCGCCGCCCGGTCCAGTGCGGCCTTGAGCTTCTTCTGGGCCTCGCCGTAACCGGCCCAGTCGCCGGCGGCGCGCGCCTTCTCGCCCTCCTCGTAGGCCTTCTGGGCGTCGGACAGGGCCTGCTGCACCGTCTGGCCGGACGGCTGCTGGCCGGTGTCGCCGCCGCCCGGCGGCTTCTCGGTGCCCGCACTGGGCGCCTTCTTGCCGAAGACCACGTCCAGCGCGTCCTTGAGGGAGTCCTCCAGGACGGGCTTGTTGTCGCCGTAGCTGACCAACACCTTCTTCAGGAGCGGGTAGTTGGTGTTGGCGCCGCGCAGGTAGACCGGTTCGACGTACAGCAGTCCGCCGTCCAGTGGCACGGTCAGCAGATTGCCGTACTCGATCTCCGAGTCGCCGAGCTTCTTGAGGATGTTGAGCTCATTGGCGATGTTCGGATCGGAGTTGAACTTCGACTGCACCAGCTGTGGTCCGGGCACCGGTGTCTGCGAGGGCAGTTTCAGCAATCTGATCTTGCCGTAGTCCGGACTCGTCGCATTGGCGTCGACGGCCATGAACGCACCGAGGTTGTCGCGCTTGTTCGGCGTGAAGCTCGTCGTCAGCGAGAAGGTCCGGTTCTTCTGGTCCGGCATCTTCATGCTCAGGTAGTACGGCGGAACGGCGTTGCCCGACTTGGTCGTCGGGTCGTTCGGGATCTGCCAGCGCTCGGATCCGGTGTAGAAGGTGCCGGGGTCCGTGACGTGGTAGGTGGTGAGCAGCTGGCGCTGCACCTTGAAGAGGTCCTGCGGGTAGCGCAGGTGCTCGCGCAGCGACGGGCTGATGGCGCTCTTCTTCTGGACCGTGCCGGGGAAGGACTTCATCCACGTCTTGAGGACGGGGTCCTTGTCGTCCCACTGATAGAGCTTGACCGAGCCGTCGTAGGCGTCCACCGTCGCCTTGACGGAGTTGCGGATGTAGTTGACCTGGTTCTGCTGGGCCACCACCGCCCGCTGGCCGTCGGTGAGCGAATCGGCCGTGCTGTCCCCGAGCGTGGTGCGCGAGGCGTACGGGTAGCCGTTGCTGGTGGTGTAGGCGTCCACGATCCACTTGATCCGGCCGTCGATGACCGCCGGATAGGCGTCGCCGTCGATGGTCAGCCAGGGGGCGACGGACTCGACGCGCTCCTTGGGCGTGCGGTTGTACAGGATCCGCGAGCCGTCGCCGATCGCGCCGGAGTAGAGGATCTGCGGCTCGCCGAACGCCACCGCATAGGCGGCACGGTTGACCGGGTTGGCGAGGCTGACGCCACTGTTGCCCTGGTAGCTGTAGCTCTTCTCGCCGCTGTCGTCGGAGTAGTCCAGCTCCTTCTGCGGACCGCCGACGATGGAGTACTGCGAGGTCTTCTCGCCGTAGTAGACCCGCTGCTGGTACGAACCGAGCTGCCCCTTGGCGGGCAGATCCGACTCGGTGTACTTCGGACCGCCGCCCTCGGCGGCCTCGGTCCCCTTGGCGGCGACGGCGCCGTAGCCGTGGGTGTACTTGAAGTGGTCGTTGATCCAGTTGCGCTCGGGGATACCGGCGATGTTCAGCTCACGCAGACCGATGACGGTGTCCTGCTCGGCACCGCCCTTGTCCTTGTAGCGGTCGACGTCGAGGGTGGAGGGGAACTGGTAGTACCCGCGCACCTGCTGCTGTTGCTGGAAGGCCGGCGAGACCACATTCGGGTCGAGCAGCCGCAGGCTGGCGGTGGTGTCGGCGTCGTCGCGCAGCCGCTGGCTGTCCGCCTTGTCGGCGGGCTTGTAGTTGCCCTTGTACGGGGTGACCTCGGAGCCCTGGATGTCGTACGCGTCCCGGGTCGCCTTGATGTTCTGCTTGATGTACGGCGCTTCCTTGGCCTGCTCGTTCGGCTGGACCTGGAACTTCTGCACGATCGCCGGGTAGAGCCCGCCGATCAGGATCGCCGAGAGCACCATCAGCCCGAAGCCGATCACCGGCAGCTGCCAGGTGCGCCGCCACAACGTCGCGAAGAACAGCACCGCACAGATCGCCGCGATGAAGAACAGGATGGTCTTCGCCGGGAGGTAGGCGTTGGCGTCGACATAGCGCAGCCCGGTCCAGTTGTCGGCCGACTTCAGGCCGCTGGACTTGACCGCGAGGCCGTACCGGTCGAGCCAGTACGCGATCGCCTTGAGCGAGACGAAGATGCCCAGCAGCACCGACAGATGACCGGTCGCCGCTGCCGTCGCCCGCGAGCCGGGGCTGGTCAGCCGCAGTCCGCCGTAGAGGTAGTGCGTCAGCGCCGCGGCGACCAGACACAGCACCGCACAGGCGAAGCCGAAGCTCAACAGGAAGCGGTACCAGGGCAGATCGAAGATCCAGAAGGAGATGTCCTTGCCGAACTGCGGGTCCGTCTTGCCGAACGGCACGCCGTTGACCCACTGGAGCCACGTACGCCACTCACCGGAGGCCGAGGCGCCGGCGATCAGGCCGATCACCGCGGTGATCGCGATCAGTGCCCACTTCTTGAACGGCGCGATGCCCATCCGGTAGCGGTCCAGGCTCTGCTGCTCGATGGACATCGCGCTCAGCGGCGGCCGCAGCCGGTGCGCCAGCCAGATGTTGACGCCGACGCTCGCGGCCATCACGACGCCGAAGGCGAAGAACAGTCCGATCTTGGTCCACAGGGTGGTGGTGAAGACCGAGGAGTACTTGACCGACCGATACCAGAGCCAATCCGTCCAAAACCCCGCAAACATCACGAAAAGCATGGCCAGTACGGCCAGCACACCCAATGTCATGAGCAGGGTCCGGATCCGCCGCGATGGTCGGCCGACTCTGATCCGTGGCCCTGTCGGGCCTCCGCCGCGGTCCGGCATCTGGAAAGCCAAGGTGCGCACCTCGAAGTTCGCTGTCGTGTGGAGCAGGCCCGGCGATAGTAGGACCCACTGATGCAACTTACGAAGGCTTTACCCGGTTCCCGATTTCGGGGGGATACAAGGCACGATGTGCAGCATGACCAACCTCCCCGTTGACGGCACCCCCCTTGCCGCCGACCCCCTGACCCGCGCGGTGCTCGAAATCGACGAGTACAGCGCCGGGCTCGGCTGGGATCAGCCGGCCCGACTGTTCGCCCTCGTCGACACCGCCAAGCTGCGTGCGCAGGAGCCCTCGCTCGCCGCACAGCTCGGTATCGACGACTCCACCACCGCTTCCCTGACCCCCGTGGAGCAGGACGAGATCCCGGCGGGCGTCCCGCTGGACGAGTTCCTGGCCACCATTGCCTGGCCGGATGCCGTCAGCGGCTGCGCCCTGACCGTGGAGCGGCTGATGCTGCCGCCGTCCGCCGAGGACTCCGAGCCCGCCGGCATGGACGAGGCCCAGCTCGCCACGTGGGTCGCCGAGCACCCGGACCGCCAAGAGGTCCGGATGACGGTGGCTGTGCTGCGCGACGGCCGTCGCGAGTCGGCACTGCGGCTGCGCGAGAAGGACTCCACGTCCGAGGTGCTCACCGGCTCGGCGCTGGTACCGGGCCTCGCGGACGCGCTGGCCGCCACCTTCGAGGGCTGACCGCCCGGGCCGGACGCCAGCGTCCGGCCCGCGGCCCGCCTTCCAGGGCCTGTCCGAGGGGTCAGGCCTTAGGGGACGTGCCCGCCGGGCTGCAGCTCGGCAGGCCGGCGATGTCGCCCTTGCGTATCTTCTCCAGCGCCTTGACCGCGTCACCGATGGTGTTGACCTTCACCAGCCGGAGCCCGCGCGGGGTGTCCTTGGCGGCGGTGGCGCAGTTGTCCTTGGGCGTCAGGAAGAACTCCGCGCCCTTGTCGCGCGCTCCGACCGTCTTCATCGAAATGCCGCCGATCGGGCCGACCTTGCCCTTGTCGTCGATGGTGCCCGTGCCGGCCACGAACTTGCCGCCCGTCATGTCACCGGGCGTGAGCTTGTCGACGATGCCGAGGGCGAACATCAGCCCGGCGCTCGGGCCGCCGACATCGGCCAGCTTGACGTCGATGGGGAACGGGAAGATGTGATCCACCCCGGCCTGGATGCCCACGACGGCACGGCCGTTGTCCGCCTTCTGCGTGGTGATCGTGATCTGCTTCTGCCCTGCGGTGCCGGGCTTCTTGCCCTGCTTCTCCGCCGCGGCGGCCTGCTTGGCGGGGATGATCGTGAAGACCACCGGCTGGCCCGGCTTGTGCCGGGTGACGAGCTTGGCGACATCGCCGACCTGCTTGACCGCCGTGCCGTCCACCGCCTTGATCACATCGCCCGCGTGCAGCCGCCCGTCGGCCGGCTTGCCCTTGAGGACGGATGCGACGACGGTCTGCGTGGCGACCGGGATGTGCAGCTGGTCGAGCGCGGCGACCTTGGCGCTGTCCTGGGACTGGGTGAACTCCTCGGCGTTCTCCTGGTCGGCCTGCTCAGCCGTCTGTCCCTCGGGGTAGAGCGTCTTGTGCGGCACCACGGCGTTGTCGTGGTCGAGCCAGCCGTACACCGCCTCGAAGAGGTTCATGGTGTAGTCGGGGCCGGTGACCCGGACCGTGGTCATGTTGAGATGCCCCGTCGTCGGGTACGTCTTGCGCCCGGAAATCTGCAGCACCGGCTCGCCATCGTGATCACCGAGGGTGTTGACCGTGGGCCCCGGCGACATCTCGGAATACGGCACGGGGATCAGCACTCCCGCGCAGAGCAGCGCGATCAGCATCAGGGTCGAGGCGAGCAGCGTCGCGGTGCGGCGTGGCATGGAACGACAGTACGGGACGGGTATGACAACCGGCCCGCGGGGCCGTCCGTACGAGGCCGGGCAGCCGCCCGCGCGGGACCGTCACCCAAGGGGCACTTTCCGGTGCGTGCGTACCGCGGATCTCAGGCCGGATCGGAGGCGGGATCGGGAACGGAGTGCTCTTTCTCCATGGCGTCACGGAACCGGGCGTAGCCCGCGAGCTCGGCCACATCACCGGTCTTGCGGTTCCGCAGGGCCCAGCTGCTCCACACCGCGGCGATCAGCCCGGCACCCACCGGAATCAGCAGCCACAGGAGTGCACCCATCAACGACCTCCCAACCCCTTGTTCGACGAGATCGACGAATAAGCAGATTAATCTGCTGGATCAACGCTCATGCCGGGGGGCGGGTTACGCAACTGGAACACAACGCACCGTATCGCCCCCCGTGCGGAGGCCGGCTCGGTCGCGCCGGCGCGGTCACCGCCCGCCCGTCTGCGGTGACGTCTGCCCCGGGAACGCCTCGTTACGCACCGGTTCGCCCAGGAATTCCGCTGCTCCGCCTTGCAGCTGCACGCACCAGACCCCGCTCCCTGATCCGGCCTGATCCAAACGACAGACCCTAGGCCCCGACCCACTCCTCCGTGCCGTCCGCGAACGTCTGGTGCTTCCAGATCGGCACCTCGTGCTTGAGATCGTCGATCATCTTGCGGCAGGCCTCGAAGGCCTCGCCCCGGTGCGGGCAGGACACGGCGACTACCACGGCCAGATCGCCGATGCGCAGCTCGCCCACCCGGTGGACGGCGGCCAGCGCCCGCACGGGGAAGTCGGCGATCACCTTCTCGGCGATCCGGCGCATCTCCGCCTCGGCGCTCGGGTGCGCGGAGTAGCCCAGGCCCTCGACGTCGGCGCCGCCGTCGTGCGAACGGACCGTGCCGACGAACAGGGCGGTGCCGCCGGCTGCCGCGTCGCCCACGGCCGCGAACACCTCGTCCACGGACAGGGGGGTGTCGCGGATCTCCAGGAGGCGGATCGGGTTCGCGGCGGACCGCTCACCGGGGTGGTCGCGGCCGGGGGACGAAGCAGAGGAGGTGCCAGACATGCTCCCATCGTGCCGTACCCGGGGGGCTCGGCGGGAATGGCCGTTCCGCCCGTGGTCCGGGCCGCCGTATGGAGACTCCTCCAGCTCGGCGGCCCGGTCCACGCTCAGATACGGCGGCGTGCTTTGCGGGCGCGCCGCACCAGCGCCGCGGTGCCCAGGAGGGCGACGGTGGCGCCGGCGGCCCCGGCGGCGGTGGCGTCCTTGCGGCCCAGGCGGCGGCCGGCGACGGTGTGCCGTCCGGCGACCTCCTCCAGGAGCTCGGCGAGCACCTCCTCGTTCGTCCACCGGGGCCGCCAGCCGGCGTCGTGCAGCCGGCTGCCGCTGACCACCCACGGGTACATCGTGTACGCGAGGTCCCCCGCGGGCGACGGGGTCAGGCCGATGCGGTGCAGCCGGGCCGCGGCGCCCAGGGCCACCGAGGACGGCAGCTCCATGCGGCGGATGCCGGACAGTTCCTCGACCTCCTCCTGCTCCAGCCAGCCGTCGCAGCCGACCGCCAGCTCGCCGTCGACCTTCTCCAGCGCCGCGTGCTCCAGGGCGCTGACCAGGTCCTCGACGTGGCAGAACTGCCAGGCGGGGCGGGATCCGGCCACGACCAGGAGGCGGGGGGATTCGAAGTAACGGGTCAGCGCGGTGTCGGTGCCGCCCACCAGGACGGCGGGGCGCAGGACGGTGACGTTCAGGCCCGGGTGTGCGCGGGGGGCGCGGTGCGCCAGGTGCTCGATCTCCAGCAGGTCGCCCACGCCGGTGGCGTCCGCGGTGGCGCGCAGTTCGGCGTCCTCGGCCAGGGGGACGTCGTTGTCGGGCAGCGCCCCGTAGACCATGGCGGAGGTGCACAGCACCACGCGGTGGACACCGGCGGCTGCGGCGGCGGTGAGCACGGTCTGGGTGCCGCGCACGTTGTAGGCGGTGCGGGCCGCGGCGTCGGTCTCCAGGTCGAGGTCGAGCGCCAGGTGGACGACGACGTCGGCGCCGCGCAGTTTGTCGGCGATGGCCGGGTCCCGGACGTCCAGGACGTGCCAGTGCGCCTCGGCGATGTCACCGCGCCGCTCGTCGATGGCCACCACCTCCTTGACCTCGTCGGAGTCGACCAGGGCGCGGGTGAGCAGCGCACCGACTCCGGAGGCGGCTCCGGTGACGGCGATGACGGGCCGGCGCAGCGGCCGGCCCGCGCCGCCACCTGCGGGGTCTTCTGCCTTCTCGGTCTGGGCCGCAGCGTTTCGCGCTGCGCGAACGGTCGGATCTGGGGAACTCACCGGGCGTCTCCAGCGGTTGTCTTCAGTGCGAACGCGTGGTGACGCGTGCGCACCAGGTGGCGTCCATCCTGCCGCAGCCACCGGGACAGCGAAGCACCGAGCCCCGAAGCGGTCCGGGTGTCTACGCTGGAGGTGATGTGGGCAGCCCGCCGTCGGCCACCTGGTCGGCGGCCCTACGAGCCGAGGAACCCCGTGAGTGACACCCCATTTGGATTCGGCCTTCCGCCGGAGGAGCCGGAGGACGGCGACAACGGCAAGAAGAAGGGCGGCCAGGGAGGTAGCCAGGGCCCCGCGGACCCCTTCGGGTTCGGCGGCGGGAGCGGCGGCGCGGACAATCCGTTCGCGGCGCTCTTCGGCGGCATGGGCGGCCCCGGCGGCGAAATGAACCCTGGCGACCTGGGAGCCGCCTTCCAGAAGCTCGGGCAGATGCTCTCCTACGAGGGCGGCCCGGTGAACTGGGACATGGCCAAGGACATCGCGCGGCAGACCGTCGCGCAGGGCGCCGAGGACGGCAGCAAGGACGCGAGCCTGTCGCCGGGTGAGCGCAGTGCGGTCGAGGAGGCCGTACGGCTGGCGGATCTGTGGCTGGACGGCGTGACGTCGCTGCCGTCGGGGTCCGCCTCCGTGGTGGCCTGGAGCCGGGCCGAGTGGGTCGAGGAGACCCTTCCGGTGTGGAAGGACCTGGTCAATCCGCTCGCCGAGCGCGTCGGGGCGGCGATGGGCGACGTGCTCCCCGGGGAGATGCAGGCCATGGCGGGCCCGCTGCTCGGGATGATGCGCTCCATGGGCGGCGCGATGTTCGGCACCCAGATCGGGCAGGCGCTGGGCGTGCTGGCCAGTGAGGTCGTCGGTTCGACGGACATCGGACTGCCGCTGGGCCCGGCCGGCAAGGCCGCCCTGCTGCCCGGCAACATCACGTCGTTCGGCGCGGGCCTGGGCGTGCCCGAGGACGAGGTGCGGCTGTATCTGGCCCTGCGCGAGGCCGCCCACCAGCGCCTCTTCGCCCATGTGCCGTGGCTGCGCTCGCATCTGTTCGGTGCCGTCGAGGGCTATGCGCGCGGGATCAAGGTCGACACGACCAAGCTGGAAGACGTGGTCGGCCAGATCGATCCGCAGCATCCCGAGGAGCTGCAGAACGCCCTTCAGCAGGGCATGTTCCAGCCCGAGGACACCCCGGAGCAGAAGGCCGCGCTGGCCCGGCTGGAGACCGCGCTGGCGCTCGTCGAGGGCTGGGTGGACGCGGTGGTGCACGCCGCCGCCAAGCCGCATCTGCCGTCGGCGGACAAGCTCCGCGAGACGCTGCGCCGGCGCCGGGCGAGCGGTGGCCCCGCCGAGCAGACGTTCTCGACGCTGATCGGCCTCCAGCTGCGTCCGCGGCGGCTGCGGGACGCCTCGCGGCTGTGGGCGTCTCTGACGGACGCACGGGGCCTGGAGGGCCGCGACGGCCTGTGGGAGCACCCGGACATGCTCCCGACGGCGGCCGATCTGGACGACCCGGACGGGTTCGTGCACCACGAGCAGCCGGACTTCTCCGAGCTCGACAAGATGCTCGGCGAGGCCGCGAGCGGCGGCAAGCCGGATGCGGGCAAGCAGCCCCCGGAGGGCGAGGGCCCGGACGCGGCCCCCGGCGAGGGCAAGGGTGACGGCGACAGGTGAGTCTGCATGCCGACGCGGCGCGGGTGCTCACCGGGTGGCCCGCGCCGTCCCCCGCTCAGGAAAAACTGCGCCTGACGTATCTGGATCATCTCGCCGCCCATGAGGACGGCATGTGGAAGCCCTGCAAGGAGGGGCATCTCACGGCCAGCGCGCTGGTGATCGACCCGGCCGGCGGCCGGGTGCTGCTCACCCTGCACCGCAAGCTGAAGATGTGGCTGCAGATGGGCGGCCACTGCGAGCCCGAGGACGCCTCGCTCGCCGAGGCGGCGCTGCGCGAGGCGCGGGAGGAGTCCGGGATCGCGCGGGGGCTGACGCTGCTGCCCGGCGGTCCGGTGCGTCTGGACCGCCATCACACGCCCTGCGCGGTGCATTTGGACGTGCAGTACGCCGCGCTGGCGCCCGAGGGCGCGGTGGCGGCGATCAGCGACGAGTCGCTGGACCTGCGGTGGTTCGCGTACGACGAGGTGCCCGGCGTCGCCGACGCGTCGGTGGCGCAGCTGGTGGACGACGCCCGCGCACTGCTCTAGGCAGCGGCCGCGCCCGCGGCGCCCGTCCCTTCCCGGGGCGGGCGCCGCAGCTGTCCCCTCAGGGCGTCGGCAGGGCTCAGTTGGTGAAGATGTTGCCCTGGTTGTGTCCCCGGGCGCCCTGCTGGCCCATGCCGTACTGGGCGGCCATCCCGGAGCCGATCACGGCGTTCTGCGGCGGCAGCAGCTCGCTGGGCTGGACCAGTGCGTAGCCCTGGCCGAGGAAGCTGAGTTCCCAGCCCTCACCGGTGTTGCCGCGCCGCCGCCACACGCCGGAGGAGTGCGTCTGTGCCTGCATCTGGACGCGCAGCGAGGCGGACCAGGCGACCACCGCGTCGGCGTCGGCGTTGACGTACTTGTCGGGCGTGACCTGCAGCATCAGCGGCTGGCCGGAGGTCATCAGGGCGACCTTGCCCCGCCCGGAGATGTTGAGCTGGTACTTCCCGGTCCCGGAGATGCCGTATTGGCTGTCGACGGAGACGACGTCCCAGTGGAGGCCGGAGTCCAGTGCCAGGACGTAGCTGCTGTCGACGGTCAGACCGTCGTGATCGACGTCGACGACATGGACGTACTGGGCGAGGTTGGCCAGGTAGACCGTGCCCTGCCCGGAGACGCGCATCAGATCGAGGCCCTCGCCGGAGTAGGCGCGGGCCCGGTGCTGGCCGGGCGTCTGGTAGTTGCCGTCGAATTCGAGCAGCCCCTGATAGGCCACCATCGCGCCCTTACGGGCGAGGACGTCTTCGTGGCCCTGGAGGGCGACCCGCAGCAACTGGCTGTTCTGCAGGACGTAGCGGTCCTGGGTCTGTGCCTCGGTGAAGGCGAAAAGCGGACTCTGCATGGCGTGTTCGGTCCTCCCCCTCAGCCCCGGGCCCGGAGCCGGTCGGTGCTGTCCTCGCTGGGCTGGACGACGACGAACCCCTGGCCGGAGAAGCCCAGTTGGTACGCCTCGCCGCTGCCCCGTCCGATCATCGAGGACGCCTTGAAGCTGCGCTTGCCCTTCATCTTCAGATGGGTCGACCAGGCGACCAGGGCGTCGGGGTCCACGTAGGTCTCGTCCTCGCCGCGGCCGCAGTCGACGACGATGGGGGTGCCCCGGGAGGTCAGGGCGACCCAGCCGGTCCCGGAGATCCCGACGTTGAAGAGCCCCTGACCGGCGAACTTCGCCATGCCCTTGACGCGCTGCACGCCCCACTGGAGCTGTGCGTCGAAGGCGAGGAGGTTGGTGCCGTTGACGGAGAGCGCGTCGTCGTTGAGGTGGATGCAGACGACATCGGCGCCGTAGTCGGCGAGGTAGAGCACGCCGTCGCCGGCGCACTTCATCAGGGGCGCGCCCTCGCCGGTGAGCCACTGGGAGGCCATCTGACGGACGGCGGGCGGGTTCGGCTCGTACTGGACGAAGCCTTCGTAGGCGACCATGGAGCCGGTGCGGGCGAAGACGTCCTGGCCGCTCTGCATGGCGATCTTCACCATGGCGCTGCCGTGGTTCTCCATGCGGGCGGCGGGCGGGGTCGGGACGTAGCCCGACAGCTGCTGCTGTGTCATGACGTACGGGCTCCCTCAGACCTCGTAGGGCTGGACGACGATGAAGTTGCCGGGTGCGCCCCGGAACTGGAGGTTCACGGTCTCGCCGGAGTGGCCCGGGAAGGCGTGCCGGCGCAGGCTGACCTGGCTGGAGATGATCACCTGCGAGCCGGCCGACCAGGCCACGATGGCGTTGGCGTCGGCGAAGGTGGTCGGGGTGACCGGCAGCACGACCGGGGTGCCCTGGGTCTTGACGACAAGGGTGCCGGTCCCGTGGAACTGCATGGTGAACAGGGCGCCACCGGGGATGCCGTGGCCCTCGATCCGGCGGACCTCGTGCTGCAGCGACTCGTCGAAGGCGAGGACGCTCTCGGCGGACACACAGATCGCGTCGCCCTGCAGCTCGATGGGGTGGACATGGGCGCTGTTCTCCGCGAAGAACACCTGGCCCTGGCCGGTGCAGCGCATCAGCTGCATTTCCTGGCCGGTGGCGTTGCCGACGATGCGGCCGCGGAAACCGGCGCCCTTGTAGCCGAAGTCGACCTTGCCCTGGTAGAGCACCATGCTGCCCTGGCGGGCGAGCACCGGCTGGCCGTCGACGCCGAGGTCGACACGGATCAGCTTGCTGTTCTGCGGGGTCCACCGCTGACCGGTGGGTGCTTCCTTGTACTTGTCCAGGACGGCACCGAGGCCGGGGCCGCCGCCCTGGGGGACGGCCTGGGCCGGGGCGCCGGGATACGGGGCGCCGGGAGGCGGCGCGGGCTGGCCGTACGGCGCGGGCTGGCCCTGCGGGGCGCCGTATCCGCCGGGCGGCGGAGCCGGCTGCCCCAAGGGCGGTGCCTGCGGGGCCTGCTGGCCGGGGAAGCCGCCGGGGGCGGTCTGCGGCTGGCCGTAGGGGGCCTGACCGGGCGCCGGCTGACCGTACGGGGCGGGCGGCTGCTGGCCGGGAGGTCCGGGCACACCGGGCGGCGGTACCGGGCCGGCGGGCGGGGCCAGGGGCGCGGCAAGGGTGGGCGCGCTGTGCAC
>NZ_SDIF01000040.1 GCF_004122735.1 Streptomyces sioyaensis
GGGAGGGTGTCGGTCATGGCGGGGAGGGTGGGGTGTGAGCAGAATGCATGGCCCGTGCGCGACCACCGGAGGCTCCCTGTGCCCTTCCCGTCGGGAATAACCGTCCACCCTGAACTCGCCCCGTATCTGGAAGCCTTGCCGCCGTACTCCGATCCCTTCGTGGACATCGCGGCGACCCGTGAGCGGTTCGGGGAGCTGCTGGCGGCGACCCCGGCCGACCGCACCGGGGTGCGCAGCCGGCGGTACGACATCCCGCGGGAGGACGGCAGCGCCCTGACGGTCGAGGTCTACCGTCCCGAGGCCGTCGAGGGCGCTGAGGGCGCCGAAGGCTCCGGGGGCTCCTCCCGGGGCGGCGCGCTGCCCGCCGTACTGCACTTCCACGGCGGCGGGTACGCCATCGGCCGCGCCCTGCCGGGGCAGGACAAGACTGCCATCGACCTCTGCCGTGAGCTGCCCGCCGTGACCATCGCCGTCGAATACCGCCTCGCGCCCGAGCACCGCTGTCCGGCAGGGGTGGAGGACTGCTACCGCGCGCTGGAGTGGACCGCACAGCGGGCGGCCGAGCTCGGCATCGACCCCGAACGGATCGCCGTCACCGGGAAATCCGCGGGCGGCGGGCTGAGCGCGGCGGTGGCCCAGATGTCCCGCGACCGCGGCGGACCGGCCCTCGCCTACCAGTCGATGTGCGTACCGGACCTCGATGACCGCATCGCCGACGAGCCGGACCCGGTGCCTGCCGAGCACGCGCCGAGCCCGTGGGTCAACAGCCTCCGCACGATCCGTAGGTCGTGGCAGCACTATCTGCCGGAGGGGAGCGCGGCCGGTGACTACGCCGCGGCGGCTCGCGCCGAGGACCTCACGGGGCTGCCGCCGGCCTATGTCGTGGTCTGCGATCTCGATCCGCTGCGGGACGGTGGGCTGGCGTATGCGCGGCGGCTGATGGACGCAGGGGTGGAGGTCACCGTCCGCAATGTGCCCGGAGCCTGGCACGGCTTCGAGCTGCACGCACCGCGGACGCGGCTCGCGCGGGAAATGGCGGCGCACTGGACGGGGCACCTGCGGGCGGCGTTGTATCCGGCGACGGCGTCTTAGGGCGTCCGGTCAGGGCGTTCCGTCAGGGCGTTCCGTCAGGGCGTCCGGCCAGGGCGTTCCGTCACGGCGTCCGGTCGTCCGGGCCCCCGTCGCCCGGGTGACCGACCGTTGAGATCAGGCCACGGGTGAGCCGCACCATCGCGGCGACCAGGGGCTCGCGGGAGCGGTCGGGGCGCTCCAGCCACCACAGGGCGAGGCCTTGGAGCGAGCTGCGGATCGCCTCGCCGAGCGGCTCCAGTTCGGCCTCGGGGATGCCGGGGACGAACTCGCGCAGCAGCGCCATGTCCGTCTCCCGCTGTCTGCGCTGCAACTCCTGGTGGAAGGCCTGCACTTCGGGGTCCCCGGTGGTGTCCCGGAACATCATGCGCCAGGTGTACGGATGGCCCTGCACATGCGCGAACCAGGCGTCGTACATCGCCGTCAGCCTCCCGTCCAGATCGCCCTCGCCGTGCAGGAGTTCACCGATCGGGGCGGCGGCCAGCTCATCGCGGTGCCGCTCCAGCAGGGCGAGGTGCAGCTCCTGTTTGGAGTCGAAGTGGCGGTAGAGCATCGGCTTGCTCAGGCCCGCTTCGGCCGCGATCTCCCCGATGGTCGTGCCCGCGAAGCCGCGCTCCGCGAACAGCCGGGCCGCGGTGTCCTCGATGCGTGTCCTGGCCGCGGCTCGCGCGGCGCGGCTCCGGTCGATCTCGTTCATGCGCTCCCACCACTGCAATCTGGCTTGTTCCGGCCGGCGTTTTCGGGTCGCTGTTGCCTCTGCAATGAAGCATACTAGATCGTGTACCGATTGGTACACGCATCAGTAACATCGAGGAACGGGGGACCTGCCGTGATCGTTTCCGTCCATGTCGCAGATATCGGTGTCCGCTCCGTGCGCGGTGTCCTCCGCGCGTGCCCACAGCCGGACGGGACACCCGGCCTGCGCTGGGCCCAGACCGCACTCACCGGCCTCATCGCCGCCGGCCCGCCCCGGCTGCGTCCCGGCCGGGCCACACTGCTCGCCGCGTGGGAGGACGACTCCGCGCTCGACCGCTTCCTCGCCGAGGCCCCGCTGGCGCGACGGCTGGCCGGCGGCTGGCGGGTGCGGCTGCGGCCGCTCCGGATCTCCGGAGCCTGGCCCGCGCTGCCGGTGGAGATCGACCCCGGTGCCGCGCCGGACGAGGAGGACGGGCCGGTCGCCGTGCTCACCCTGGGGCAGCTGCGGCTGCGTCGCGCGCTGCCGTTCCTGCGGGCCAATTCCCGGACCGCAGGCCGGGCCGCGGCCGATCCCTCGCTGCTCGCTTCGGTCGCCGTGGCCCGACCGCCCCGCTTCGTCGGCACCTTCTCCCTCTGGCGGAGCACGTCGGCGATGCGCCGGTACGCCTACGGGGCCGCCCTCCCCGAGCACAAGGAAGCCGTCAGGGAGCACCGGGCGAAACCGTTCCACCATGAGGCGGCGTTCCTGCGATTCCGGCCCTACGGTGCGCAGGGAACGCTGGACGGCCATGAGCCGGAGACGCTTGAATCCCTGGGAGGCGGGGCGCATTGACGGCGCAGGGGAGCCCGCGGAATGCGTGACGAGGCCGGGACGAGCGCGGGAGCAGGGATGACGACCGAGAGCGGCGAGCACGGCGAGTACGGCGGAAACGGCACGCACGGCGGGGATACGGACGCGCGGCGCGGCGCCCTGGAGCGCATCAACCCACCGCACCTCGCGCCGCCGACCGGCTTCAGCCATGCCGTGCGCGCCGCCTCGGGCACCATGGTCTTTCTCGCCGGGCAGACAGCGCTCGACGGATCCGGCCGGATCGTCGGGGACGGCATCGTCGAGCAGTTCGAGCGGGCGCTGACCAACCTCCTGGAGGTCGCGTCGGCCGCCGGCGCCGGCCCGGCCGACCTCGCCAAGCTCACCGTCTTCGCCGTCGATGTCGCCGACTACCGCCGGCATGCCCGCGAGCTCGGCCAGGTGTGGAAGCGCCTGGCCGGCGGCGACTATCCGGCGATGGCCGTGATCGGCGCCACCCGCCTGTGGGACGAGGCGGCACTGGTGGAGATCGAGGGCATCGCCGTCGTCAGTTAGCGGCGGTGGCGGCGACGCCACCCCGTCCACTCCGTCCACCCGTCCGCCCCGCACACACCAGAGGCGCCCGCTCCACCGTCCTCCGGTGGAGCGAGCGCCCCTGACGCTGTTCTCAGGTCTCGGACGCACGTTCCGTCACAGACGTGCGCTTCCACGACGTGCGCTTCCCGTCACGGACCCCGAGGTGTCCCCGCGTTCGGTGCCCGACCGCGTCCGCTCAGTTCCGGCTGCGGGCCATCCCCACCGGGTCCTTCTTGAACGCCCAGGTCATCTTGGGCTCCATGGCCCACCGGAAGATCCGCTGCACGGGTGGCGTACACAGCAGGGTGATGACCGTGCCCGCGACGATCGTCAGCACTACGGCGCCCCAGGGCGTGTGCATCCACGGGCTGTCGTACCAGTTCCAGAAGCGCGAGCCCTTGGCCAGGAAGCCGTGCAGCAGATAGCCGTACAGCGTCCCTGCGCCCAGCGCCGTGCACCACATCGTGCGGCCCGGGATCCAGGCGAAGAAGCAGGCCACGAGCACCAGCGAACAGCCGAACATCGCCAGCGTCATCACCGCGCCGCTCCACCACGGGGCGGCGAGTTCCTGCGCGGCATCGCGGTGGTAGAACCACGCGGCGTTCATCCGCGGCGCCGCCCAGTACGCGAAGACCAGCGCGGCCGCGAAGACCGGGACGGCCAGGATCCGCGCCTTCTTGCGGCGTACCAGCTTGAAGTGCTCCGGCCGCAGCGACAGCCCGATCACGAAGAACGGCAGGAACTGCAGCACCCGCTGGAGGTCCAGATCGTCGCCGATGTCCGGGGAAATGGACGCGAGCACGGCGATGGCCAGAGCCAGCGGGACCGGCCAGCGCACGATCTTCCACAGCGGGGTGGTCAGCCGCCAGATGAACAGCGCGGCCAGGAACCAGGTCAAATACCAGGGGTCCGTGAGACTGATCGGATATCCCGGATCGTCGTCCGCCCACCTCTTGAAGAGCGTGTAGGCGACTTCGAAGAGGATGTAGGGAACGGCGACCCCGGTAATCAGCCGCTGCAGCCGGTCCTTGCGCATATCGAAACTGCGCGAGAAATAGCCGGAGATGATGATGAACGCCGGCATATGAAAGGCGTAGACGGTGATGTAGAGCGCCGCCGCGGACCGGCTGCCGTCACGCAGCGGCTCCCAGGAGTGCCCCATCGCCACCAGCACAATGGCCAGATACTTCGCATTGTCGAAAAAGGCATCGCGCGGCTTCGCCTTGGCATCGGCCTTGGTATCGGCCGTGGCCTCGTTCTTCGCCCGGCTGCCGCCCCGACCCGCGGGCCGGGCCTGCGAAGTACCGCCCGCAGCCGGGGAATCGGCGGGTGACCGGACGGCCGTCGCCGTGGCGGACGTCGTCGCCACGGGTGTCATCGTGGCCTTCGCACCTGCGGCTTCCGCCGGCGCCGCGGCCCCCGTGTGCGTCAGCGTGTCATGCGCCAGCTGCCGTGGCGGGGGAAGCGGAACCCGCCGTTCGCCGTACGCCGGAAAGTCGTTCGTCAAGGAGCCTCCCGAAAGGTTCCCAGGGGAGGAACTGGAAGATGGCCCGCACCGGGCCGCACATCGGAACCCAAAAGCCAAATCCTGCGTCTTAGTTCTTTTACGGGGAGTGTGGCGGCGTCGAACATCTCAGGCACCTTAGCCCCGCGGCGGGAATCACGTAAATCCCCGACTGCCGCGGCCACACGCGGCGCATCCGCCCTCCACAGCTCCTTCACGGAGCGCGGACGGCGGTGCGGCGCCGTGGCATGGCCCGGCACCGCGAGCAAGCTGGACAATGCCCCTCGAATCACCGACCGTTGCCCATTATTCAATAACACCGTCGACGCCCCGCGCACGCACGGACCGCGCGGTGGTGTTCTTCGCCACGTCCCACGCATAGACCTCCAAGGGACGCCCGTGCGGCCCGCGCAGCCGGTGTACGGCCGCCAGCCAGCCCGAACTGACCGCGGAAACCGGGGGGTTGATCTGATCGGCGATCCGCGCGTAGCCCGCCAGCCGGCGCACGTCGGGCGCGCCCAGAATTCCGGTACGCACCTGCGGTGCCCGCTCGTGCACGGCCTTGACGCAGCGCACGGAGAAGCTCTGGATCACCAGCCGGCTGCGGACATGGGCGCGATCCAGCCACCCCAGTGCCCGTAGTTCGCGGAGGACCTGCGCTTCGATACCGGGGTATTTCTCCGGCGCCTTGATCTCCAGCAGCAGCCGCTGCCCGTTGTGGTCCAGACGGCGCAGATAGGCGGCGAGCGTCGGCACCCGCTCCCCCGCGAACCGTCCGCCGAACCAGCTCCCGGCGTCCAGCCGCGCGATCTCGGCTGCCGTGAAGTCTCCCACCCGCCACGGCGCCCGCCCGGGAAACACCGTCGCGGCGTCGGTCGTCCGCTCCAGCGTGGCGTCGTGCAGCACCACCAGCCGGCCGTCCTTGCTGCGCTGCACATCGTTCTCCACCCATATGAGTCCGCGGCGGTGTGCAGCGTCCACGGCGGCGAGGGTGTTCTCCGGTGCGTCACGGGAGGCGCCGCGGTGGGCGATCACCCGGGTCGCCGCGGTGCCGGGGCCGGCCCGTGCACCGCTGATCACGGCGACGTCCGCGTACTCCCCCGGTCCGGCGGAGAGCACGGACGACGACACCGCGGCCGTCACCAGATAGGCGACCGAGGCAGCGGGTATCCGCAGCGATCTCCGAAGCATGCGGGGGCCTCCCGGTCCGCTCACCGCAGACGGCCCCGCCTGCGCCAGGTACGCCCCCTCGGGCCCGCCCTCGGGTCCAGGAAGACGGCTGTCACCTCAACATGCCCGGATCCCGCCGCACCCGCCACGCGAGCGCCCCCCTCGGCCGCCGGGCGCCACCGGCCCCTCCGAGACCGTTTCCCCAGGTCAGAGCGGGTGGGGAGGGGAGCCGGACGGACGGGTGACCAGGTCCCACGCGGCCCGCCATCCGTGCGGTCCGTCGCCCGCCGCCCGTCGCCGTCGCCGCAGCATCGTGGGTCCGAAACCCACCGCCGCTTGCGCGCGCCCGGCAGGTAATTCCGCGGCACCCTCGCGCCCCGGTACGCAGAATTCCTCCTGCGACGATGCGCCTACCGCTCGCCGACGACCAGGAGATGGTCCGCCGGGGCGTTGTGGGTCGCCCCGCCCTGTATGTAGACCGCCCCGTATGTAGACCGTGTAACAACCGCCGATGGACGGCTGTTACACGGCTGACCACCCACCGAGAAGCACCCCTCATAGCTTCTGAACCGGCCGAACGACCCCCACGAACCGGAGCAGAAGCCATGAACTTCAGCACGAACAGGTCCCAGCGCATGAAGACGGCCCTCGGCGCCGGACTTGCCGCCGTCGCCGTCCTCGGCACGGTCGCCACCGCCCAGTCGGCGAACGCCGCCACCGCCCAGCACCCCGCGAAGGCCGCCCGCACCAGCAGCGCCCCCTACGTCATCAACCACTACGGCGAGGAGAACGCGGACAAGGGCCGCGCCGAGCGCAGCCCCGCGCACCTGGTGCTCTCCGAATTCACCTCGGCCCAGGGCCTCCACTGGAAGCAGTGGGACGGCAAGCAGGCCGTGGCCACCGGCAAGGTCACCGGCAACTGGTGCCTGGACACCTGCCTCGACAAGCCGTTGAACGCGACGGTCACCCTCTCGGACCCCAAGACCGTGCACGGCAAGCGGGTTTACTCCTCCTTCACCCTGAAGCTGGCCGACGGCGCCGGTAAGTACGATGCCGAGGACCTCCACGGCAAGCGCCCGCTCGCCACCAGCTGACGCGAAGGGTTCCCGATGCACAAGCCCACGGCCGTGGCCGCCGTCTGCGCGCTGCTGCTCACGGCCGTGGGCGTCACCGGATGCGGCACGCCCCCGCAGCCCCGGGTCGAGGGCCCCGCTCCCCGCTCCACCCCGGCCTCCGGCCCGGCCTATGTCTCCGACACCATGGGCCACCCGCTGACCCGTCCCACGGGCTTCGCCCTCACCGAGTTCTCGTCGGTCTCCCGGCTGAGCTGGCGCTCCTGGGGCGGGCCGAAGGCCGTGGCCACCGGGCGGCTGTCCGGCAATTGGTGCCTTCCCCGGTGCACCGGCACCGGCTATCCGGCCACCATCGAACTCAGCCGTCTCCAGCGCCGGGAGAACGTCTCCTACTACACCCGCGCCGCCGTCCGCTCCTCCCATCTCCCGCCCGGCGGGCACGACGGGCAGAGCGAGCTGAGCGCGGTGCGGCTGCCTCTCCCCGAGTCCTAGGAACTGCCGGCGATGACTGACGTGCTGCTCGTGGAGGACGACCCGCTGCTGCGGGAAGCCACCCAACTCTCCCTGGAACGCTACGGATACGGGGTGCGCACCGCCTCCGACGGCCACGCCGGACTGGCCCTGTTCCACGACCGCGCGCCGGATGTCGTCGTCGTGGACGTCATGCTGCCCCGGCTCGGCGGGGTGAGCGTGGTACGCCGCATCCGCGCGGTGAGCCGGCTGCCGATGCTGATGATCTCCGCGCGCACCGACCCCGTCGATGTGATCCTCGGCCTGGAGGCGGGCGCCGACGACTACCTCACCAAGCCGTACGACATCCCCGTCCTCGTCGCCCGCATACGCGCGGCGCTGCGCCGTACCGCGGACACCGCCCCGAGCGAGCCACCCCCGCACGCCACACGACTGCGGTTCGGGGACCTCACGGTGGACACCGCCTCCATGGACGTCCACCGGGAGGGCCGGCTGCTGGAACTCACCCCCACCGAACGCCGGTTGGTGCTGGAATTCGCCGCGGAGCCCGGGGTGGTGCTCTCCCGGACCGTCCTGCTGGAGCGGGTGTGGGACTACGCCTGCGGCGGGGACGCCCGGGTCGTGGACGTCCATGTGAAGCGGCTGCGCGCCAAGATCGGCCGCGAGCGGATCGTGACCGTCCGGGGCTTCGGCTACAAGCTCGTGCCCTGACGCCATGGGACTGCGCACCAAGACCGCCCTGGTCATCGCCGCCACCGCCGCGATCGTCGCCACGCTCATCGGGCTGTTGGTGCATCACCGCACGGCCGAGGAGCAGCGGGCGAACGCGGCCCGCGCGGCCGATGCCCGGCTCGTCGACGCGGCAGCTGACTACGCGTCGGGCACGGACAGCGGCGCCCTGGTCAACCCGCCCGATCTGCCCGCCGCGCTGCGCGGGACCATCACCGACCGCCCCGTACGGGCCACCTTTCTCCAGCCCGCCCACGGCTCCGGACCCCCGGTGCTCTGGGCCGCCACCCGCAGCGGCCGCGACATCCTCGCGATCCGCCGTTCCTATGCGCCCCAGGCCCGTGCCCTGGCCTCTCTCGACCGGGTGCTGGTCGGCTCCGGCGCCACCGTCACCGCCCTCGGCTGTGCGCTGGGCGTCCTCGCGGCGGCCGGTGCGGGACGCCGCATCACCGCGTCCGCCCGCACCGCCCAGCGGATCGCGGACGGCGATCTCACGGACCGCGTTCAGCCCAGAGGCAAGGACGAAATCGCGCGGCTCGGCGCCGCCGTCAACACCATGGCCGACGCCCTGAGCGCCCGCCTGGAGGCCGAACGGCAGGTCACCGCCGACATCGCCCATGAGCTCCGCACCCCCGTGGCCGGACTGGTGACCGCCGTCGGACTGCTCCCGCCCGGCCGCCCGACCGAACTGGTCAGCGGCGGCGTGGAGACCCTGCGCACCCTGGTGGAAAACGTCCTGGAGGTGGCCCGGCTCGATGTGCCGGGCGTCGAGCAGGCACAGTGCGAGGAGATCCTCCCGAGCACCCTGGCGCACCGGGCCGCCGCCCTGGCCGACGAGGACCTCGAAATCCGCATACACCGCGAATCCGTCGTGACGACCGACCCCCGCCGCGTCGAACGCATCCTGGCCAACCTGATCACCAACGCCCACCGACACGGCGCCCCACCGGTCAGCCTGGACGTCGACGGCACCGCCCTCCACGTACGCGACCACGGCCCCGGCTTCCCCACCGACCTACTGACCCACGGCCCCCAACGCTTCCGCACCACCCCGCACGACCACACCCCAGGCATCGGCCTCGGCCTCACCATCGTCACCGGCCAGGCCCGCGTACTGAACGCCCAAGTGACCTACGAAAACCCCCCGGACGGGGGCGCCCGAGCGACGTTGGTCTTGCGGGCGGGGGTGGGGTAGGGGGCCGGAGGTCCCGCTGGACGACTCCAGCAGTCGGGCGTCTGGCTGGGGCAGCTCGCCGACCATGGATGCGCTGCCCGAGGTCATACCCGGGCCTTCGGCGGTATCCACTGCCGTCGGCGCAGGAACGCCCTGGAGCCGCTAACTCCAAGGGGAAGGGCGCTTAGGGAAAAGTTCGACCATGATTTCTCGCGCACGCTCATCTGGCACGACGGGAGTCTGGTACTCAGCTTTCCGTACGTGATCGAGGAAATCGACGGGAAGGGCAATGTGGTAACGCGAAAGGTAGTGAACGAGGTCAACTGGCCAGACCCATTCACCATCTGTCACCAGTGACCCTGCACCACTGACCCACTCGTCCCCCGAGATGACATCACGCTCAGCGCCCATGGTGCTGAAGATCTCTTCCCCGCCTTTGAGGTAGGAGAGAATTCGATCTTCATCAGGCGCGGACGGGCCATCCATGGCTTGGGTCAGAGACGCGCTGTAGACAGCAGGGTCACCATCCTCGTTGCCTTCGGCAAAGAAACCTACTCGGCGAATCATCGTTCCTCGCAGTTGTGGGCGTCAGTCGGTGATGGGGAGGAATATTCGCCAGTATCCGCCCTTGTCGATGACAGGGTCCTGGGTTCCCAGCTTGCGATCCACTCCCATGCGATTGGTTGGCGCGTAGACAGGGGCTCCCATTTCATTTGCCACGGACTGCGCCAGCGGCTCCGCCCCGGCTCCCGAGTGGCAGGATACCAAGCGAATAGGCCCACCCGTGTAGTTCGGATTGTTGCGAATACTTTCCACTACCTGGTGAGGGCTTATCTCGTAGGTGGTCTTCGCTACGCCTGCTGGATTGACGTGTCCTGCGATGAAGACGTTGTCGGGCGTGCCGTGCACGACAACGTCGTGGACACCATCAACACGCCTTACCCGTTCCAAATTCGACAGAGTGCGTGGATCGTAGCCAATGGTTGTCGTCTGCTTGCCGTGGTAGATCGGATGGCCGGATGGCAGTGCGTCGTCGCCCGTTTTGGCCGGCGGCGCCATCGCGTCCGATTTTTCGGAGTGATAGAGCTGCCAAGTACGCCGCTTGCCCATCTGGTCGATCGCTGGGCGAAGACGGAGACCGTCGAGCTTTGTATCCGCAAGGACCGTCTTGAAGCCGCCGGCGTCTCCAACGGCCTTGGCGGTGCGGGCCGCACCACCGAAGGCACCACCCAGCAAGACGCCGGTGACCCCAGCGTTTTTGGCCTCGGCAAGGTTGACCCCGTGCTGGTCGCCGAGGAGGTTGCGGCCGCCCTGGGCGACGACCACGTCGACGGTGATGCCTTCGATGCCGCCGATGGCGGCGGTGGCCAGGACCGTTCCGGCGATCTCGGCGACGGTGGCGGAAACGGCGATGCCCGCCGAGCTCGCCGCGGCGACGATCGCCTCGGTGGCGCCGGCTGCTGCGACTTCGCTGATGCCGCCGGTGAAGAGAGCCAGAGCCGTGCCGGCGACCAGGACAGCGCCTGCGATCTCCAGCTCGTGCTCGATCTTCTTCTTCGCCTCGGCGACCTGGTCGGCGTACTTGTCCAGGGCCTTGGCCATGTCGCGGGCAGCGCTGGCCACGTCATCGAGGTAGCCCTTGCCGCCGCCGTGGTACTTGCGCCAGAACTCCCCGAACGCCTCGATCGACTTGCCCTTGTTGTTGTCGATGACGTCCTGGGCCTTCTTGTGGCAGGCGGCCGTGCAGTCCTCGACGTCGTCCGCGTACGTACGCCAGGCCCGCGCGGCTTCCCGGAGTTCGTCCTCGTCACCCTCCGGCCACCACATACCGGTGAGGTCCTGGACGATCTCCTTGGCCTTGTCGGCAGCGCCCATCACTTACCGCCCTCAAAGCCGGACTTGGCCGACCGGTCCGCCTCCTCGTGGTTGGCCGCCATGTCGTTCATGGCCTTCGTGATGCTGGACAGGCCCTTCACCAGGGCCGCGGCTGCCTTCGCGATCTGTGCCTGGTGCGGGGCGTAGACGTGCTCGAACTTCTTGCCCTGCTCGTCACCGCCCCACGGCTCCCCCAGCCCATCGAGCGTATGGCGGAGCTTGGCCGTCGCCCGCTCCAGAGCGACAGACTCTCGGTGGAATGTTGGAGCTGCGGACTTGAGCTGGTCGGTATCCACGTCAAAGCCGTCGCCAGCCATACCGTGCCTCCCCCTCGGCCGTGTACTCGTCATCCGTTGCGAGCCGCTGAAAGTAGCTCCGGCTCTCAGGCGACGATGGCATACAGCACTGACAACCGACCTGGCGGGCGCGCGTTTCGGCCACGATGCAGCGCTGTCCCGCTGGTGGTCCCAGGGCAAGGCTGCGCCCCCTACCGGCCGGATGCCGGTCGGGGGTCGCGACGTCGCCCGCTGTCGCCCGTCACGCGCCGGCGGCATGCGGGCACCGTGGCAGACTCGGCAGGGTTACGAAGGAAGGGGGCGCACGTGGGGTCGTCGGAGTTACTCATCGTCCTGGACCGGGACGGTGGCGCGCCGTTGCAGCAGCAGGTCTGCGACCAGATCACCGCCCTGGTCCGGTCGGGTCAGCTGCGGCCGGGAGACGCCGTTCCCGCCTCCCGCAATCTCGCCCAGCAGCTCGACGTGTCACGCACCGTCGTCACCCGCGCCTACGAACTGCTGGGCGCCCACGGCATCCTCACCACCAAGCGCGGCTCCGGCACGAAGATCGCCTCACTCGCGGGCAGCACCGCCGCCCCGGACCGCGCGCCCCGCCCAGGCCCGTCCGCCGCGTTCGCTCCGCAGCCGCCCCGGGCCACCGACGGTGACAGCGCGCTGTGGCAACCCTGGGAGCCGCCGCCCACCCACCACCCGAGTTCCGCTCTTGACTTCCGGCACGGCACCCCGGCGCTCGCGGACTTCCCCGTCGCCCGCTGGCGGCAGTCCCTGCACGACGCGTACAGCCGTGCCGATGTCTCAGCGCTCGGCTACGGACCGGCCGAGGGCTCGCCGACCCTGCGTACGGAGATCGCCACACTGGTACGCCAGAGCCGGGCCCTCGACGCCTCCTCCGACCACATCATGGTCACCAGCGGCGCCACGCAGGCCCTCGACATCCTCGTCCGGATGCTGGTCGGGCCGGGCGACGTGGTCGTGATCGAGGACCCCAGCCACACGGTGCTGCGCCAGGTCTTCGGCTGCTCGGAGGCGACCGTGGTGCCCGTGCCGGTGGATGAGGAGGGGCTGCGGGTCGGGGACATCGACGCCCTCGTGCGCGCGCACGGGCACGATCCGGCGCGGGTGAAGCTGGTGTACGTGACGCCGTCGCACCAGTTCCCCACCGGGTTCATCATGTCCGAGGGGCGGCGGCGCCGGCTCCTCCAATGGGCATACGAACACGGGGCGACGGTCCTGGAGGACGATTACCACAACGAGTTCACCTTCACCACCGAGCGGCTGCCCGCGCTCGCCAGCCAGCGGCACCGGGGCACCGTCGCCTACGTCGGCAGCTTCAGCAAGACGCTCTTCCCCGCCCTGCGCATCGGCTACACGGTCCTGCCGCCGCACCTCGTGCAGCCCTTCCTCGGCATCAAGTGGATCACCGACCGACTGACGCCCACGGTTGCGCAGGACGCGCTCGCCGACTTCATCTCCACCGGTGCCTACGCCCGTCACATCAGCCGCATGACGCGCCTGTACCGGCAGCGCAGAAGCCGCCTCCTGGAGGCGCTGTACGAGTGCTTCGGCGCCGAGGTCCGCATTTCCGGCGAGGCGGCGGGCCTGCACGTGCTGGTCACCCTGACCGGGGCACGCGACGTCCCGGAGGACGAGATCGCCCGGCTCGCGGCCGAACGCGGGGTGCGGATCTACCCCGCGTCCGGCTACTTCGTACAGGATCCGCCGGCCGAGCCGACGTTCCTGATGGGGTACGCCGCGCTGCCCGCCCCCCGGATCGCCAAGGGCGTCGCCCTGCTGGCCGCCGCGGTGCGGGAGGCGACGAGGCGGCCAGAGCACGCGGGCCCGACCCTGACCCATCGGACAGGCCCTAAGTCCGCGGCTCCGTGAAGTGCGGACGGTGGAAGCGGGCCCGCAGGGCGTGCGGGACGGTGCAGTCGAAGTGCGCCTTCGCCGTGCGGCCGTCGGCGGACAGGGACGGCGAGTAGGCGGGGGACTGCGTCGGATCCAGCGGGAACCCCTCCCGGTCCGGCAGGACCGCCACGTCCCGGTCGGCCTGGAGCCGGGTGGCCATCGCCCACCACAGGTCCGCGTCCGACTCCGGGTCGACGTCCTCGTCCACCGAGACGACCAGCTTGGCCATCCGGAACTCCTCCAGGACCGACTCCGCCGCCTTGCGCACCGCCTCGTCGTCGGCGTCCGACCGCTTGGCGCGCCACTGGAGCACCACCATGAGCTGGCCGCCGCCCGCCGTGTGGCAGTGCACCGCCTTGACCGACGCGCCCAGCTGCCGTAGCCGGCCGAGCACCGCGGCCTCCATCCCGAAGCCGAGCAGCACCGACTGTTCGTGGCCGGGCCCGGAGACGGTCTGCAGGATGGCGCCCTCGCGCGCGGTGATCCCGGTGACCCGGATGGTCGGCAGCGCCGGGTGCGCCCGGCCCTGGTAGCCGAGGAACTCCGGTGTGGCGCACGGGCCTTGGGGGTTCTCCGGAACCAGGTCGGGCAGCAGCTCGCCCTCGATGACGTACTCGGCGTTCGCGATGCACTCCGCCTCGACCGTGCGGCAGGAGGTCAGCTCCACGGGTGCGCCGCCCAGCGCACCCGCCACGGCGAGTTCGTCGACCCCCGGCGGCACGAGGGAGGCCGGGCAGCAGGAGGAGAGCAGCACGGCCGGGCCGAGTCCCAGGTGGATCGCGACCGGCAGGGGTACGCCCCGGCGGCGCGCCGCCTGATGGGCGCCCTCCAGGTCACGGCCCGGCACCATCCAGAGGGAGAGCAGGTCCGGGCCCTGGACACACATCCGGTGGATGGAGAGGTTGCGCACCCCGGTGTCGGGGTCCGTCGCCAGGACCGCGCCGAGCGTCAGGTACGGACCCGCGTCCTCGTCGGTGAGCACCGGCACCGGCAGTGCCGTCAGGTCCGGCGCGAGCAGCGTGCGCACCGGCGCCCGGTCTCCTTGGACCCGCACCGGCGCCACTGGGGCGGCCACCGCGTCCAGGAGCCGGGGCGGCAGCTCGGCCGGGGTCGTCCCCAGCAGGGCCGCCGCCCGGCGACGCGTGCCGTAGAGGCCGATCAGCACGGCCCGCGCGGCCGCCCCGTCCGCGCCACTGGGCGTGACCCGCTCGAAGAGGACCGCGGGCCCCGGCCCGGTCGGGGGCGGCGCGGGCGTACCCGCCCACTTCGCGTACCGGGCGGAGACCCCGAACCTGGCCGGGACCTCCTCCCACTCGCGCACCAACTCCCCCGGCATCGGGTCGAGAGCGGCGAGCGCGGTACGGAGGTCGGCGGGCCGGCGACGTGTCACGGCGAGCCCTCGTGGGACGCCACCGGCGGAGTCCCGGCCCGGTCGGCGGTGGCCCGGCGTGCCGCCAGGCGCTCCATCTGAAGGTCCGTCAGCTCCGCGATGAGCGTGCGGTAGACGGCCTCCGCGATGCCCGCGGGCATACCCTGCTCGTCCGCGAGCCCGCGCACCTTCTCGATGACCTGCTCCACCCGGCCGGGTGAGCGCACCGCCTCCTCGTCGTTCTTGAACTCGGTCAGCTCTCGCACGATGGCCGTACGCCGTGCGAGCAGGGCGATGATCTGCCGGTCCAGCGCGTCGATGGCGACACGCAGCTCGTCGATGCGTTCCGGCCCCGTCATGGCGCGGGCACCTCGTCGATCACGTACACGACGGTCGGCTCGCTGTCGGAGCCCTGCGAGCGGTGGCGTTCATCGCCGGGGATGATGAATCCCATGCCGGGACGGCACGGCACCGAGCGGTTGTCGAAGTGAATGGTGAACTCACCCTGGAGCACATAGCCCTGGTGGCCGCGCTCGCACCACTCCAACTCGTTGAACCCGGCGGGCAGTTCCATCAGGCGCACGCGCAGCCCACCGGTGTACGCGATCTTCACCCGGCCGTCGGCCCCGGGCTTGTGCCACTTCTCCCACGGGATGGCGTCGAAGTCGATACCGACCAGGGCGGGGGTGGTAGTGGTCATGGGCAGGCCTCTCCTACAAAGTTGTCGATCGGAAGGGTGTGTCTCGGGAAGCCCCGGAGGAACTCCAGGAGCACTTCAGGAATGCGTCAGGGACGCCGACCGCTGGCGCACCACGCGCTCGTTGCGGTCGGCCAACGGAAGGACCGGCTCCCCGGTCGCCGACCGGTGCTTGCGCAGCAGCAGCGTCATGTCGATCATCCGGTGGGCCATCCGTTCCAGGGCCTCCAGGCCCTCGGTGTCATGCAGGCCCGGCTCCGACGAGGTGTTGCGCAGCAGCGCGGGGAACCCGCTGCCCACCAGGATCATCCGGTTGAGCAGCAGATTGTCGACGAGCTGGTTGTGCACGGAGGCGTCGCTGTAGCGGCGGCCGGTGACGATGATGCCGCCGACCTTGTTGGCGAGCGGACGATCGAAGCGCAGGTAGCCGACGCCCGCCCGCTCGATGAAGATCTGCATGAGGTGCGCGAGACCGAATCCGTGCACCGGTACGGCGTAGATGATCCCGTCGGCCCGCTTCATCTCCTCGACGATGGCGGGCATGTCGTCCGGCAGCGCGCACGGGCTGAGCCGGTTGTTGCAGTCGCCGCACGGGCTGCACGGCGAGATGCGGTGGTTGCGCAGGTACACCGTACGGAACACGGCGCCCCGTTCCCGTACGAGTGCCCCCGCGTAGTCGAGTGCGAGATCCGTATTGCCCCCGGCCCGCTCGGACCCCGATATGCCGATGATGACCGGTCTGTCATCACGTATGCCTTGCATGAACTCCCCCTGGTTTCCTGGTGTTCAGGGGCGGGCCGTCGGGCCCGCCCCTCCCCCGCACCGTCAGTCCTTGAGCTTTCCGGCGAAGTAATCGATGTACGCCTGCATGTCGAAGTGGCCGTGCCCGGAGAGCGAGAACAGGATGCTCTTCGACTCGCCGGACTCCTTGCAGGCCAGCGCCTCGTCGATGGCCGCGCGCACGGCGTGCGTGGACTCCGGGGCGGGCACGATGCCCTCGTTGCGGGCGAAGGTCACCCCGGCCTCGAAGCAGGCGGTCTGCGGGAGGGCCCGCGCCTCCAGGTAGTCGTACTCCTTGAGCTGGCTGATGATCGGCGACATGCCGTGGTAGCGGAGCCCTCCGGCGTGGATGCTGGGCGGCACGAAGTCGTGGCCGAGGGTGTGCATCTTGGTGAGCGGCGTCATGCCGGCCGTGTCACCGAAGTCGTAGTCGAATGTGCCCTGGGTCATGGTCGGGCAGGATGACGGTTCGACGGCGATGGCCCGCACGGGACGCCCGCCGCGCAGCTGCTCGCCCAGGAACGGCAGGACCAGACCGCCGAAGTTGGATCCGCCGCCGGCCGCGCCGATCAGGATGTCCGGGTAGTCCTCGGCCAGCTCCATCTGGAGCTGGGCCTCCTTGCCGATGATCGTCTGGTGCATCAGGACGTGGTTGAGCACCGAACCGAGCGCGTACTTGGCGGTGCCGCCGCTGTTCACGGCCGCCTCGACCGCTTCGGAGATGGCGAGGCCCAGGCTGCCCGGGGAGTCGGGGTCGGCGGCGAGCGCGGCCCGGCCGGCCTCGGTGAGCTCACTGGGGCTGGCGGTGACGCTGGCGCCGAAGGTCTCCATCAGGCCGCGGCGATACGGCTTTTGCCGGTAGCTCACCTTGACCATGTAGACCTCGCAGATGAGGCCGAAGTACTGGCAGGCGAGCGAGAGGGACGTGCCCCACTGGCCCGCGCCGGTCTCCGTGGTGAGGCGCTCGACGCCGGCCTGCTTGTTGTAATACGCCTGCGGGATGGCGGTGTTGGGCTTGTGGCTGCCCGCCGGGCTCACGCCCTCGTTCTTGAAGTAGATCCGGGCCGGCGTGTCCAGGGCCTTCTCCAGGCGCCGGGCGCGCACCAGCGGGCTGGGCCGCCACTGCTGGTACACGTCGATGACGGCGCCCGGAATGTCCACCTCGGCGTCGGTGGAGAACTCCTGGGCTATCAGCGCCTCCGGGAACAGGGGCGCCAGGTCGTCCCGGGTGACGGGCTCCCGGGTGCCGGGGTGCAGCATCGGGTCCAGCGGCTTGGGCAGGTCCGCGACCACGTTGTACCACGTGGTGGGGATCTGGTTTTCGGACAGCAGGAACTTCGTCTGGGGCATGAACACTTTCCTGTGAATGAGGTGGAACCGGTGCGGAGGGGACTCGGAGGAATCCGGAGAAGGGCGGGCTAGTTGCTCGCCGGAGCCGCCCTCGGCTCCGGCGCGGAGGTGGACGGGGGAACCGCGGAGGCCGACGGCCTGATCCGCAGCAGGACGAAGGCAGCCATGCCGGCGAGCGGCGCGAGCAGGAGCGTCACGAAGACGGGCCGGTGACCGTGCGCCGACCACAGGACGCCGAGGCCGAACGGCACGACGAGCCGGGCGAGGCCCAGCACGAAGCCGTTGAGCGCCATGAAGCCACCGACCCGCCGCTCGTCGACGTGATCGGCGATGTAGGTGGGCACGACGACGGAGACGATGATCTCGCCGAGCGTCCACACCACGGTGGACAGCAGGATGGCGGGCAGCGAGAAACCGAAGACGATCACGGCGAGCCCGAGCGTCCACAGCAGTCCCGCGACCAGCAGCAGCGCCTTGGTGCCGTACCCCCGGATGTGCTTCTCCATGAGCAGGCCGAGGCTCACCACGACGACGCTGTTGATGGTGTAGACGGCGCCGACCAGGCCCGCCGAGTCGTGCAGCACCGTCGTGACGGCGAGCGGCAGCGCGTACTCCAGGCCGATGAGTGGCACGACGTAGAAGAAGGAGACCAGGACCACCAGCAGCACGTGCCGGTGCCCCAGCGGACCGGAACGGCCCTTGCCCTTGCGGCTCTCGGCGTTCGGGCTTCTGCGGTCGCGCGGCACCCAGAGCGTGATCATCGCCGCGCACAGCAGGCCGGCGAGGATGTTCCCCGCGAACATGACGTGGTACGAGTACGCGGCCGCGACCCCGCCCAGGAGCGGCCCCACGCCCATCCCCAGGTTGTTGCCGACATAGCTGATCGTGTACGCGAACGGGCGCTGTTCGGGCGTGGTCAGATCCGCGACCAGCGTGTTGGACGCGGGGCTGAACATGCCCATCCCGACCAGGGCGACGAAGAGCAGCACCGCGTACGTCCACGGCGCCCCGTCGAGCACGGCGAGGCCGAGATATCCGGCGGCGTTCAGAACGAGCGCCGTCAGCAGCGCCGCACGCCTGCCCCGCAGATCGCACAGCGGCCCGCTCAGCAGACTGCCGACCAGCAGGCCGGTGCTGCCGATGGAGAGGAGCAGGCCCGCTTCGCCGGGACCGAGGTCCTTGCCGCGCACCAAGTAGACGGCGAGCAGCGGAAAGACGAACATGCCCGCGCGGTTGACGAAGGAGGCGAGGAACAACACCCGCAGCGCCAACGGGAGTTCTTTGAACCGCGTCAGCCACACCACGACTACGCCTGCTCGGTCTCTACGCGGAAGGCGTCCCGCACGGTCTTGAAGCGGGCCCGCACGTCCTCGAAATCGGTGCCCTCGCACACGTACCAGCCGAGCACGTCGTTGGAGGCGGACGGCGGGGCGAGGACGTCGCCGACGCTCTTCCACACGTCGGCATCCAATACGGCCTCCAGGGCGGTGAGCTCTTCCGGCCCGGTGATGGCGGTGATCCGCCCGTACTCGCCGGACGTCAGGTACTCGGTGCCGATCTCCGGGCCGGGCCGCGCCGCGGGCCGGTGTCCGGGGTCGAGTTCGAGGCGGCACCACTCACCCGCGAGGTTGATGCCGCGCCCGGCCTCGATGGCGGGCACGATCGAGCCGCCGCCGGCCCGGGCGCCCGCCTCGCCGAAGACGATCCCGCCGTCGTCCAGGAGGAAGAACTCGGCGTGTACGACGCCGGTGCTCAGGCCGAAGCCGCGCAGCACCACCGCGTTCAGCTCCAGGATGCGCTTCTCCTGCGGGGAAAGATCGTGCTTGCGGGAGATGGTGCCACCGGGTTCGTCGCGGTACTCCAGTACGGAGTACGTGTACTGGGAGAGCTGTGCGAAGACGACCTCGCCGCGCTGGAACAGCGAGTCGACGTGGAACTCGGTACCGCGGATGAACTCCTCGACCCGGTACTCGTGCCGGTCGTCGCCCATCTCCTGCCATACGCGGTCCAGTTCGGCCCGGTCGTTCACACGGTAGGTGTTGCCGCACGCCCAGCCCGCGGACGGCTTGACGACCACGGGATAGCCGACCTTCTCGGCGAACTCGGTGACCGCGCCCAGGGTGTCGGGGCGGCACGAGCGGGCCACCCGCACGCCGAGTTCCTCGGCCCGGCGGTGCATCACGTTCTTGTCGCGGAAGTTGAGGGCCTGGTCCGGGGTGAGGCCGGGAATCCCGTGGTCCCTGCGGGCCCGGCTCGCGGGCAGCACGTCGCCCTCGAACAGCGGGAAGATCCGCTCGATGCGGTGCTCGGCGACGATGCCGTCGACCGCGGCGCGCACTGCTGCCGTGTCGTCCAGATCGGCGTGGTACTGAGGCAGCCCGTCCGCCTCGGGTGCCTCCCAGCCGGTGGGCAGCAGCACCACGGTGCGCACGCCGAGATCGGCGGCCGCCGCGGTGACACTGCGGAACTGGGCGGCGTAGCGCCCCGCAGCGGGCCGGTAGACCACCAGGATCGAAGGGTTCATGCGGTGCTCCTCATCGGAGTCGTGAAAGGGAGTGGGTGCGGCACGTGCTCAGCGGACCGTCGCGGCCGACGGGGTGCCGAACAGCTCCCCGGACGGTGTGGACCGGTCGAGCACGAGCGGGCGCCCCGGCTCGGCGCCCGCCTCGGCGAGCGCCCCCACAAGCCGGCCGAGCGCCCGCTCGACCTCGTCCCTGCCGCCCTCGTGCGCGGACTCCACGGTGAGCAGGAGCCGGTGGCGTCCGACGTCGGTCTTGACCACGTCGCCCTGCCGCCAGTTCCAGCGCCGCGAATGGGCGCGCCCTCGGCCGTCGGCGTAGACGACCTCACCCGGGTCGGGATGCTCCGGCGCGTCGGGCGCGCCGAGCGGCACGAAGACCTCGGCCCCGTGCGCGAGCCGCACCTCCAGCTCGCCCTCGATGTCGCCCACGTCGCAGGACGCCACCGGAAGCCGGCTGTCGAGCGACACCGCGTTGCAGAGGTCCACCAGGGAGTTGATCCGCGGCAGCCGGTCGCCCTTGGCCACCCGGCGCAGGACCGACTCGGCGGCGCAGGGGAAACGGTTCGGGTTGACGTCGACCGTACGGTAGGCGTCGCGCCAGGCGGCGATCGACGGCAACGCGGAGACGTCCGCCTTGCTGAGACCGGCCGCATGCAGTGCGTCCTCGGCGGCGGTGAGCCGCGCGGCCACCTCCGGGGCATCCCGGACGACGTCGACGGCCGGTACCGCCACCAGACCGAGCACGTAGCCGGCCACGCGCTCCGTCAGCCGCGCGTCGATGGTGACGGTGAGGGGGCGGTCGCCGCCGCGGGTGCTGAGGATGCTCTCCATGGACGTGTGTTCCTTCGATTCCGTGCCTGTGTCCGGGCGGACCGCTGATGACGGGTCCGACAGTAAGGAGCGGGCAGGAGCCCGGCTGTGGCCAATTTCCGTCAATTTCGGGAGGCCACTTCCGGCCGCCGGTGCATCCGCTCAGCGGGCGGCGCCCTCCACCGCGCGCAACGCTCCTTCGCCGGCGACGGCGCCGGCCCCGGCCCCGGCCCCGGCGAGGAAGTTCCCGAAGAGCCGCATCCCGTCCTCCGTCATCACGCTCTCCGGATGGAACTGCACCCCTTCGACGGCGTACGTCCGGTGTCGCACGCCCATGACGTAACCGTCGTCCCGCGACGTCGCCGTCACCGCCAGCTCGGCCGGCGGTTCGGTGACGATCAGCGAGTGGTAGCGGGTGACCGTCAGCGGTCGTGCGGCGCCCGCGAACACGCCGTGTCCGTCGTGCTCGACCTGGCTCGTCTTGCCGTGCATCAGCCGCTCGGCGACGGCGATCCGCGCCCCGTACGCGAGACCGATGGCCTGGTGCCCGAGGCAGACGCCGAGCAGTGGCACCCGCCCGGCGAAGGCGTGCACCAGCTCGACGTGCCCCGAATCCGCCGGGTGCCCCGGACCGGGTCCCAGGACCACCGCGTCGGGACCGGACGCCACCAGCCGCTCCACCGAGCGGGTGCCAGAACGCACCACCTCGGTCTCGGCGCCGAGGCTCAGCAGGTACTGGTCGATGATGTGACTGAAACTGTCGTACGCGTCGACGAGGAGGACCTTCACTTCAGCAGCTCCTCACCGGTCAGCGCCCAGTAGGCGGCGCTCATTTTGGCCAGCGTCTCCCGCCACTCGGATGGGGGTACGGAGTCGGCAACCAGACCCGCCGACGCCTGCGTGCTGTACCGGACCCCGTCGTGGACGGCGGTACGGATGCACAGGGCGAGCACCGCGAAGCCGCGGACGTCGACCAGGCCGAGAGCCCCGGCGTAGATGCCGCGCGGGTGGTCCTCGATATCGTTGATGATCTCCATGGCGCGCAGCTTCGGCGCACCGGTCATGGTGCCCGCGGGGAACGTCGCGCAGATCGCCGCCCACACATCGGTACCGCTCATGACCTGGCCCGATACGGTCGACACCAGGTGATGGACGTACGCAAAGGGTTCGACCTCCATCATCGTGTCGACGGAGAGGGTGCCGGGTCGGCAGACCCGCCCGATGTCGTTGCGGCACAGATCGACCAGCATGACGTGTTCGGCTTGTTCCTTGGCGCTCTCCCGCAGCTCCACCACCCGGCGGGCGTCCTCGTCCGGTGCGGTCGCCCGGGGCACCGTGCCGGCGATGGGACGCATGGAGATGGTGTCGTCCTGGATGCGCACGAACAGCTCGGGGCTCGCACCGATCACGGACCGGCCCGCCCACGGCACGAGGTACATGTAGGGCGACGGATTGCGGTGGCGCAGTCGCCGGTACACCTGAAGGGGCGTCAACTCGGTCTCGACATCGATCCGATGACCTATCTGGATCTGATAGCTGTCGCCGATCCCGATGTGGTGCAGGCACCGCTCGGCGCGCTCGACGAATGTCGCCTCGTCCACGGTGTCGCGCACGGACAGCGGCGCCGGCGCCTCCGGCACCGCGGCGTTCGGCCCGCCCTGGGCGCGCACCGCATCGACCACGGAGCGCAACGGGGCCTGGCCCGATGCCACCGGCAGCTGCGGTCCGTGAGCGGCCAGATAACGGACTCCGCCGTTCTTCAGGTCGTACCAGACCGTGTCCTTGAAGAGGGTGAGCGTGCAGCGCGGCAGTTCCGACTCGGCCTTCTGGGCCGGGAGTTCCTCCATCGCCCAGGCCGCTTCGTACGACAGCGTGACGAGGAAGCCGAAGGCGAAGGTGCCCGTGGGCACGTCGGTGTCGACATCGAACAGGCCCTGGACGGAGCGCAGGATCCGCCAGACGGAACCGGGCTCGCGCACGCCCCACCGCCTGGTGTCACCGGCCGCGCCGATCACCGTCCCCGGCTCCCCGACGGCCGCCGAGAGCGCGGCCGCAAGACGGTCGCCCAATTCCCCGGGGGCCACGAGTTCCACCCGGTCGGCGTGGACGCGCAACTCGGCGAGGCGCCCGCAGCCGACGGCGGCGTAATGCCGGTCCTGGTCGGGGCCGTCCAGGCTTTCGAAGAGGTAGACGTCGTCCTGGCCTCGGTTGCGGGCAAGGGCTTCGTAGAGGCTCAGCGCATCGACGGACGGAAGGTCTTCGGAGACCACCCGGACCGGGACGGTCGCGCCCCCTCCGGGCCGAACCAACTCATCTTTGTACAGCGGTAATTCTGACAGCAAGGACACGTCGAAAGCCTTTCTGATCCAACCGGACCGTAGGGGCTTCGAGGAATGAACAAGCACGTCAACGGCGTGCCGAAGAAACGGCCCCGCACGTCACGCATGACCGGCCGCCATCGGCCGGACTCCCCCGCGCCACCCCAGGTCGCCGGGCTCCCCCTGGCGACGAATGTGTGTGCGAGGCAACTTCATCAAATGTGAGAATGCCGGCGCCATACCACTTCGATCACCGAGCGGGAGACCACTTTGCCCCTGCAGCTCGCCCTCACCGTGGACCGCACATCGCGACTTCCACTGGCCGTTCAGATACGTAACTCACTGCGCGAATTAGTTGAGGACGGAACTTTGCGGCCGGGTGCCCGAATTCCGTCCAGCCGCCAACTCGCCCTCGATATCCGGGTCTCCCGCAGTGTCGTGGTGGAGGCTTATGAACAGCTCTCGGCCGAGGGGTACCTGGAGTCCAGACACGGTTCGGGCACCGCGGTCTCCGCGCACGCCCATGCCCCGGACCTCACCTCCACGCTTGTGCCGCCCGATCGGGAACCCACCCCCGAGGCCATGTGGGACCTGCGCACCGGCACCTCCAACGTCGTGGACTTCCCCCGCCACGAGTGGATCCGCTGCGTCACCGCCGTCGTCGCCGACGCGAGCCACCAGGAGCTCGGCTACTCCCCGCCGGCCGGGGTCCCGCTGACCCGGCGGGTGTTGACCAGCTATCTCGGCCGGGTACGTGGCGTGCGCAGCCGCCCCGAGGACCTCATGATCACCTCTGGTTTCGCCCAGGGCCTGGCGCTGATCTGCAAAGTGCTGCTCGACCGGGGACATACCACACTTGCGGTGGAAGACCCGGGGCACCCGGGCGAGCGCGAGTTCATCACCAGTTCGGGCCTGCGCCCGATCGGCATTCCCGTGGACGACGACGGCCTGCGCGTGGACCTCCTTGAGGAGAGCGGCGTACGCGCCGTCCTGCTGACCCCGGCCAACCAGTTCCCGACCGGCGCCCGGCTGAGCCAGGCCCGCCGCGAACGCCTCATCGCCTGGGCCCGCGAGGTCGACGGCTACATCCTTGAGGACGACTTCAACAGCGCCTTCCTGCACCGCTCCGACCGGCTCCCCGCCCTGCAGAGCCTTGCCCCGGACCGGGTGGTGTACGCGGGCAGCGCCAGCAAGACGCTGGCCCCCGCCCTGCGTCTGGGCTGGCTCACGGCCCCCTCGGAGCTGATGGCCTCGATCGAGCACGTCCGCGCGGGCTGGGACATCGGCTGCTCCGGCCTGGAACAGCTGGCTCTGGCGCGTTTCATCGACTCCGGCGCCCTCGACCGCCACCAGCGCCAGTTACGCAAGGAGTTCCACCGCCGCCGCCAGACCATCCGCCACCAGTTGGAGACCTGCCTGCCCGGCACCCGCCTCACCGGACGTGACAGCGGCCTCCAGGCGTACCTCCAGCTCCCCGCCCACATAGCGGAACAGCCCCTGATCCGCGCCGCCCGCCAATACTCCGTCCTGGCCCGCGGCGGACGCTTCTACACCATGACGGACACCTCCCGTCCACCCGCCCTGGTGATCAGCTATGCGACGGTGGACTGTACGGGCCTGGCACAAAGCCTGCTGGCCCTCGGGAAGGCCTACCGGGAAATGCCTGGGTGAGTCGGGGGACGACGAGGGGACGTCCCGGCGAGCGCCCGCCGACGAGGCACCTACGGGCAGGAGCGAGCCGGGTCAGCTCAGCAATCCAGCCCGCCGGGAAGTCAGCGGGCTGCTGCAACGCCTGAATGAACGCCGACAACGACTCCAGGAGCCGGCCGAGCCCCGACGGCGCTCCTCATGCGCTCCCCCCACCGAGGCGCCGGACATCAATCTGACGCGCCATGAGCCAGGCATGCAAAAGACCAGGTCAGAATGGCCCTGACCTGGTCTTCAATGGAGCCGCCTTCGGGATTCGAACCCGAGACCTACGCATTACGAGGTCGAAAGCATTCATGCCACGTGGTGCCGCACAATGCCTTCTCGTGGTGTTTCGCCTGATCAGAGCACGTGCACCGGGTTACCCCGTAGTACCTCAGGCTGCCCCGTCCAAAGGCGTCTGTCCACCGGCTGTCCACCGGCAAAGCTGCGGTCGGGCCGCCAGACGGCCGCCGAGAAAATTTCGGTTACAGGCAGTACATGCTCGGGCCGCTCGACATGCCATCTGTTGTGATCCTACAAGTCGACGAGCCCTCCCGACCCTTACGGGGAACAACACCGGCAGTGACAGCAGCAACGTCGCGTCACTTCTTCATGCGGGGCGACAGCGTTCCTATGATCCTGCGGCGGCATCACGGGCACTGGTTCCTTTGCCGTGTCGTCGAGCGTCACCAGACGTTGGAGATCAGCGGTCACCACACGGTAGGCGTTGCCCAGTTTCAGCACCTTGCACGGGTACTCACCCCGCTTCGCAAGACCGTAGCCAGTAGACCTCCCTATCGAGAGGACTCTGTTCGCCGTCTGTAGGTCCACCGTGGGTGGCAAGGCCATCAGGTCTTCACGGGTGAGGGCCGCGCCGCCGATCGCCTCGAGTCGCTCAGTCACCGCACCCTCCCCATGTCCCGGGTTGAAACCCGCAGCGTCTCACGCCCCTGGCTGATCACTAGCGTCATCCATACGCACGCGGAAAGAACCTCCAATAACAAGAGATTCACCCGTACGAGTGATCGCAACCGGTTGTGATCGCCTGGCGCAAAGCAGACTCAGCGACATCAGGGACCATTGCTCGGATGTTCCCGGCGGGGCATGCCAGCCGCCGGGGGTACTGGACTGGAAGGTGCAGTTGAATCCGTGCGGGCCCTGTTCGCAGCAGGGGAAGAAGATCGGGCCGCTGCCACACGCGCGCCGTTCATGTCCGGGCTCTGAAGCTCTTGCCGCCAGTCCTCGAACTGTGCGCGGACGCCGTCGCCCCGGGCCTGATCCACCCCGTGCACCAGGAACTGCCGATCGCTGAATCGACCGACACCAGCCAGCATCTGAGCCAGAACAGCCCTGTCGAAGCCTGCATCCCGCTGAGCTGCAAGTTCGATCAGCCGTTCCCGCGAGCACCCAGCCTGGATGAGGGCGTCGACGTCGATGAAGTCACGGACCTCGGCCCGGGAGAACAGGGCTTCCATCTTGCCGGCCGCCACATCGTCCCGATGCAGCACCTGCCCCCATTCGGTCGCCACAGGCGGTCGCTGGAGGAACTCTGCTGCCAACTCGACCTTGTTTTCATGCCCGCTCACCGGGAACGCGATCCGCGGAACCCCGGATCGCCCGGTCACGGCTCCAGTACGATCGACGAGCGCGCGGACTCGACGGTGTACACGGTGACCACCTTGACGGCGTCCACTCCGCACAGCCGGGTTCCGCTGCAGCCTCGTTCCCGGCAGCGACTCGCACACGGGGAAAGCAGGGCCGGGACAACCCATGACGTACGACATCGCGGCCCCGGAACCGGCGGGCATGATCGCCTCGCTCAGTTCCCTGGGTTACTCCCTCCCTGCGGCCATCGCCGACCTCGTGGACAACAGTGTCTCCGCGAACGCACGGAACGTCGACGTCGAGTTCACGTGGGCCGGACCGGATTCGTGGGTCGCGGTCGTCGACGACGGCAACGGCATGGACGCCGGTGAACTGGCCACGGCGATGACAGTGGCCGCGCGGGGGCCCTCCACGCCACGGAGCCCCACCGACCTGGGACGGTTCGGCGTCGGCTTGAAGTCCGCGTCGTTCTCCCAGGCCAGACAGCTCACCGTCGCCACCGCCAGGTCGGGGGAGTGGCACGTGCGTACGTGGGATCTCGACATCGTCGAGAAGTTCGGCGAGTGGCGTCTCCTCCATGGTGCGGACGACGAGACGACCGAGCTGCTGACCAGGATCAGGGGCACCGCGGGCCACGGGACGATCGTGTTGTGGCGGCGCCTGAACGGGTACCGCGTGGACGGCGTGACGGAGGACGACGAGCAGACCCAGAAGCAGTTCTACGCTGAGGTGGACCGCGTCGGGGCACACCTGGGAATGGTGTTCGCACGCTTCCTGGTCGGCAGCCGACGGTGCGTCATCCGTGTGTCCGGTGACGTCGTCGAGCCGTGGGACCCGTTCCTGTCGGGTCATCCCTCCGTGCTGCCTCTGCCTCCCGAAACCCTCGTGCTGGGCTCCGGGCGCGTAAGGGTCGAGGGGTTCGTGTTGCCGAGCGTCCAGCGTCTGACCGACGAGGAGTACGAGAAGGCCGCGGGCCCACGTGGGTGGCTGGACCAGCAGGGGTTCTACGTCTATCGCCGGGACCGGCTGATCCTGGCCGGTGACTGGCTCGGGCAGAAGGGCCTACGCCGCGAGGAGAAGTACAACCTGGCGCGGATCGCCGTGGAGATCCCCGCGGAGACGGACGTTGAATGGGGAGTCGACGTCCGCAAGTCCAGCGTCGTTCCGCCCGTCGGTCTGCGCCCCCACCTCCGCCGCATCGCCCTGCGCGCACGCGGGCAGGCCGCCGACGTGCTCCGGCATCGCGGGCAGATCGCCGCACGCACCCACGGCGACCCGTTCGCCTATGCCTGGAAGGTCGGACGCCGGGACGACCAGGTCACTTGTCGGATCAACCGTGAACACCCTCTCGTGGCGGCGCTGTTGCGGCGCGGCGGCGAGGCACGGGACGTGCGAGCCCTGATCCACCTGCTGGAGGAGACGGTGCCCGTCACCGCGTTACGGGTCCTGCACGAGACGGACACCGTCGACGATCCGGAACCCTTCGGCGGTCCCGGACCGGCCGACGCCAAGGCGGCCGAGGTCGCACAGCGGATTTACGAGGTGATGATCCTCGACGGCCGGTCTCCCGCCGCAGCCCGGGAGCGGTTGAGGACGATGCCTCCCTTCGACCAGATGCAGGGGTTCTGGAACACGTGACCCCGTTGTCAGTGGTCGCCTCTACCCTGCTCGATACCTTTTCAGTCCACCCGGAGGTCCGTTGTGAACCCCGTCCCCGAGGAAGTCGACGAGTCCCTCGCCAAGGCGAAGCGCCTGGTCCTGGCGATGTTCTCTCAGGACCGTCAGCCGTCTCCCAAGGAGGTGGACAACGCGGTCACCGTCATCTTCGGGATGCTGGCCGGCCAGGGAGAGGTGCTGGACAGGGACAGGCTCGCCAAGGAGATCGAACAGGTCACGGCGGTCTTCCAGGAGGGGTCCTCCGGCTTGGACGACGGGGACACGACGAAACATGAACCCTGGCTGCCGGAGGCCAAGAACGACCGTGAGTGGGAGTTCTGGGAGCGCTACCGCCGCTATCTGGAGGACGTGCGCAACCTGCCGCCCGCGGTCGTGCGCCGCTTGGACCAGAGCACCGACGAGGTACTCAGCCAGCTCGAGGACCCCCAACGTGAGGGTTCCTGGCGCCGGACGGGGCTCGTGATCGGGCAGGTGCAGTCTGGGAAGACCGGGCAGTACATCGGGCTCGCCTCGAAGGCCGTGGACGCGGGGTACCAGCTCGTGGTGATCCTCGCCGGCATTCACAACGACCTGCGCAGCCAGACCCAGCTCCGTGTCGACGAGGGTCTGCTCGGCTTCGACTCCCAGCACCAGCAGCGGTCCAACGAGGCGGGCAGCCGTATGGGCGCCGGACGCATGCCGGGGGCCAAGCGGCTGGACATCGCCTCACCCACCAACAGCTCGGAGAAGGGCGACTTCGGTCGCTCCGCGGCCAACGCCTTCAACTCCGTGCGCCTGGGCCACTTCCCGGTCGTCCTCGTGGTCAAGAAGCACTGGAAGATCCTTGAGTACCTGCGCAACTGGGTCAAGGAAGTGAAGGGCACCGAGGACGAGACCGGCCGCACCGTCATCCGTGACATCCCCCTGTTCGTCATCGACGACGAGGCCGACAACGCCTCCGTCAACACGAAGCGCGACCCCGAGGCCGACCCGACCCGGACCAACGGCGCGATCCGGGAGCTCATGCGGACCTTCGACAAGTCCGCGTACGTCGGGTACACGGCGACACCGTTCGCCAACATCTACATCGACCCCGACGTCGAGCACCCGACCTTCGGCGCGGACCTCTTTCCCGACAGCTTCATCCGCGCCCTCCCCTCCCCGTCCAACTACCTCGGCCCGGAACGCGTCTTCGGCCTCCAAGTCGACGACGAGGACGAGGAGGACGTCGCCCCGTTGCCGCTCCTGCGGTCCGTGAACGACGCCGAGCGTTGGATCCCGAGCAAGCACAAGTCCTCGTTCGTCCCCTCCGATGACCTTCCGCTGTCGCTGCGCGAGGCGATCGCCTCGTTCGTGCTCGCGTGTGCGGCCAGGAAGGCCAGGGGACAGGCGCGGATGCACAACTCCATGCTGGTACACGTCACACGGTTCACTGCGGTCCAGCGGATCGTCCATGACCAGGTGTTCGACTACCTGGGCTTCCTCAAGGACTCCCTGCGTGACCGCCACGGGCAGGCTTCCCAGCAGACGACAGCCGAGTTCCGGACCCTCTGGGAGCGGGACTTCGTCCCCACCACCGACCAGTTCCCCACGGGCGAGGTCGAGCCGCTGAGCTGGGAGGAGGTCTCCGAACACGTCCAGTCGGCTCTGCGCAAGATCGTGGTCAGGACTGTCAACGGCGCGTCCCGGGACGCGCTCGAGTACTACGAGCACCGCAGGAACGGTTTCTGGGTGATCGCCATCGGTGGTCAGAAGCTCTCCCGGGGGCTCACCCTTGAGGGGTTGACCGTCAGCTACTACCTCCGGACGTCCAACACCTACGACACGCTGCTCCAGATGGGCCGTTGGTTCGGCTACAGGCCCGGCTACGAGGACCTGTGCCGGCTGTACACGACCCCGGCGCTTCAGGCCAAGTACGTCGAGGTGACTGCCGCGACCGACGAACTGCGGCGTGAAGTCGAGGAGATGGCGGCGCTCGACCTCACACCGAGCCAGTTCGGGTTCAAGGTCCGCGCCTCCTCCCTCGGCCTCACCATCACCGCTCCGAACAAGATGCGCCAGGGCACTCCGGTCAGGTTGAGCTATTCCGGGGAAGGGCCCGAGACGACGCTCTTCAATCTCTCCAAGAGGGTGCGTGAGAACAACCTGAGGCTCTTGGAGGACCTCGTCCGGCGCATGGACAGCACTTCGGCACCGGAGCCCGAGGCCCCGGGCGGGAGCGTGATTTGGACCGGAGTGCCCCGCGAGGCCGTCTCGGAGTTCCTTTCGAAGTACGTCACCGACTCGATGGCTGCACGGGTGCGGCCGCGGTTCATCGCGAAGTACATCGACAAGTGCGCCAACGTGAACGAGCTGTCCGAATGGACGGTGCGTCTGGTCGGAAAGGCGGCGACGGAGGAGACACAGGAAGTCGCCAACCGGAAGATCGGCCCCGTGTCCAGGGCTCCGATCAACGACCCCGGGTACAAGACCGACGGGCGCTACATTATCCGCCGTCTCGTCAGCCCCAAGGATGAACGGACCGGCCTCGACCCCGACCAGGTGAGCACAGCCCTGGAAAACACGCAGAAGGCCGCGGAGAAGAAGAAGAAGGTGAAGGTCCCCCGGGCTCCCTCCGGTGAGCACCTGCGCCACCAGCGCCGTCCGGACCAGGCACTGCTGCTGATCTACCTGGTCGACCTCGCGGAGCGGGAGATCTCCGCGCAGCACCCCCCGCTCGTGGGTTTCCAGGTGAACTTCCCCCGCTCCGAGCACCAGGCGGAGACCGAGTACGTCGTGAACAGCATCTGGAAGCAGGAGGGGCTGGACGACGACGTCGACGACGAGGAGGACTCGGAGTGACCGTCACCGAGGAGGAATGGCAGGAACTGGAGGTTCCGCAGGGCGCTCCGGGACGGTCCAGGCTCCGGCTGCACCCGGAGGCGCCGTTGGACGTCTTCCTGTCGGTCACCCATCCCGGGCACCAACGGATGCTCGTGCTCCGAACCGACGCACACTCGGCGGACCACATCGTGCGCTCGGTGGGAAAGCTGCCGAAGGCGGCCGGCTTCGAGATGCACCTCAGCGCCGTGTCCCGCCTTGAGTACGAACTTCAGGTGATCCTCACCGCGAACGAGCTCAGGGAGGTGTTCAACCCGCTCGTCAGTGACGTGGCGGACACCGTCCGGAGCGCCCCGGAGGCCGCGGCCGCCCTGACCGCGGCCGTCGACCGGTTCGAGAGGTGGCAGGACCTCCTGCGTGCAGTCAGCAGGGACGGCCTGGGGCCCGAGGCACGTCGCGGCCTGGTCGGTGAGCTCTTGGTGCTACGTGATCACCTTCTTTCCGTCCTCGACCCCACCGAGGCCGTGGAGGCGTGGACCGGACCGAGTGGAGCGAACCAGGACTTCCAGATGCCCGGGGTCGCGATCGAGACGAAGGCCAGCACGACCAAACGCCCGCGGGGAATCCGCGTCACCAGCGAGCGGCAGCTGGACGACACCGGCACCCCCGCCCTCCTCCTGGCACTCACCCTGCTCGACGAGCGACGAGGCGGCACCGGGGCGAGCCTGAACAGGCTGGTGAATGAGATACGGGAGCGGCTCATCAGCCCCGCCGTACGAGCCCGCCTCGACGGACGCCTCATCCAGGTCGGGTACCTGCCCGGCCAGCACGAGCTGTACGACGAGCCCCGCTACACCCTCCGTGACCTGCGTTTCTGGCATGTTCGGGAGGATTTCCCGAGAATTGTCGAGTCTGACCTCCCCGACGGCGTCGGGGACTGCTCGTACCACGTGAGCACCTCCGGCCTCGACCGCTTCCGTGCCACCGCCGACGAGGTGACCGAACTCATCAAGGGGCCCCATGCCTGACCTCGACCTGTCCGCGTACTCCCGCGACCTCGTCGCGGACGTCCAGGCGACCGCTGACGCCGAGCGGACCACGACCCCGGAGGCGTTCACCCGCAAGGTCCTCGACGACCTGGAAGAAGCCGGTATCGCGGCCAACACCTTCACCGCGTACCACATGGCACACGGCCATCTCGTGCACGGATACGGTGTGGGTGAGTCGGGCGAGTGCCTGGACCTGTTCGTCACGGACTTCCACCTGGACCCCCTGGAGTCCAAGCTCTCGAAGAGCGACACCGAGACCGCCTTCCGACGGCTCCTCACCTTCATCAGGCGCTGTCGCGACGGACTACGGCGGGACATCGACCCGTCTTTCGACGTCTACGACATGTGCACGGCCGTCGAGAAGGCCCTCACCGAGGTGAGGCGCATCAGGCTCTTCCTCCTCAGTAACCGTGTCAGCACCGGCGCCGCGGTCCCGCCCACCGACTTCGACGACCTCCCCGTGACCCACGAGGTGTGGGACCTGGCGCGGCTCCACCGGCACGCGACGTCCGGCAGCGTCAGCGAACCGATCGTGGTCTCGTTCGACCCACCGCTGCCCTGTGTCTCCGCCCCGAGCAGCGATCCGGATCACTCGGTGACCATGGCCGTCGTCCCCGGCCAGCGGCTGGCGTCGCTGTACGGCGAGTACGGGCCCCGGTTGCTCGAACTGAACGTCCGCTCGTTCCTGCAGGCGCGCGGTGCCGTGAACCGCGGTATCAGGGACACCCTGCTCAACGCCCCGGGAAAGTTCCTGGCCTACAACAACGGGATCACGGCGACGGCGGCGAAGGTGGAGTTCGTCCACGGGCCGGACGGTCGCCCCACCGGCATATCCCGTGTCCACGGGATGCAGGTGGTCAACGGAGGCCAGACCACCGCGTCCCTGCACTATGCGGAGTGCCGGGACAAGGCGGACCTGTCGAACGTCTCAGTGCAGATGAAGCTCACCGAGGTGTCGCCCGAGCGACTTCCGGAGATCGTCCCCCTGATCTCCGAGTACTCCAACACACAGAACCGGGTGACGCTCGTCGACTTCAGCTCGAACCACGTTTACCACGTGGCCGTCCAACAGATCACCCGGTCACTTTGGGCTCCGGCCACGGACGGAAGCGGCCAGGAGACTCACTGGTTCTACGAACGTGCACGCGGCCAGTACACCGACGCGGTGGCACAGGCCCGGACTCCTGCGAGACAACGCGCCTTCAAGACGCTCAACCCGCCGCGACTGAAGTTCACCAAGGCTGACCTCGCCAAGTACGTCAACTCCTGGAACCAGCTCCCGTTCCAGGTGAGCAGGGGAGCACAGAAGAACTTCTCCGCATTCATGGTGCGGATCAACGAGGTGCCTCCACACGTCAACGTGCAGTACTGCCAACGCGCCATCGCGATGGGCGTCCTATTTAGGGCCGTGGACCGCGTGGCGGCGTCCCACGAGGCCGGCAGCTACAAGAGCATGATCACGACCTACACGCTCGCCCGTCTGTCCCTCGCCACCAACTGCCGGATCGACCTCGACCGTATCTGGCGGGAGCAGACGATCTCGCCGGCGCTTGAAACCGCCATCGACGACCTCTGCCCACGGGTGATGAGGGTCGTCACCTCGCCACGTGAGGGCACTCACGTGGGCGAGTGGGCCAAGAAGGTCGCATGTTGGGACGCCGTGTCCAAGATCCGCTGGGTGGTGCCCCGTTCGCTGGAGGAGGAGCTGCGCGAGGACCCGTTGGACGAGGAGGCCCTCGCGGGAGGAACCGGCGTGCGCGAGGGCGCCTCCGACGAGGTGGCGGCGGTCCCCGCGGACGAGTGGTACGCCGTCGAGCAATGGGCGAAGGAGACTCGCAACCTCGAGCCCTCGCAACGACAGCTCGCCGAGTTCGTCGGCAGACGTCTGGAGTTGGGCCAAGAGATCCCCGAGCCGCAGGCGGTCCAGGCGCTGCACGTGCGCAACGAAGCCCTGTCGCTCGGGTTCACCCCGAGTCCGTAGCGTCGCACGGCCACCGCCATGCGACGGTTCGGAGGAGCTCAGAGGTGACCGCGCTCCAACAGGTCCCTCACGGCGTCCTCGTGGCGGCGGAGAACGATGCGACCGTCTCCGTCGCTGAACGCCACGAGTTCCGCTCCCGGCGTGATCCCCGCCTCCGCGAGCAGCCCGAGCGAGAGCTGCACCCTGCCCTGTTCGTCGATCCCGATCTCAGCGGGTTCCTGAATCGTGGGGAGGATTGTGGCACCCTCCCCGTCCAGGAGCAGCACACGGTCTGGGATCACGAGCATGGCATCGGATGAGAAGTCGACGAGCACCGGTTGGGTCAGCACTGACAGAAGTCGGTACCTGAGCGGCCGTCACACACGGGACACCGCACCGGAGGTGTCGCTGCGGCGTGCCGTACACGGCCTTGGGTTGCGGTTCCGCCTCCAACGCAAGGTCACCCCTCGCTGCACGGCCGACTTCGTCCTGCCCAGGTACAGGGTTGCCGTGTTCGTCGACGGATGCTTCTGGCACGGGTGTCCCGTACACGGCCCCACTACGTTCGGAGGGCCGAACGCCAGCCGCTGGGCGGAGAAGATCGAGACGAACAGACAACGAGACCGCAGGAACACCGCCGCAGCCGCGGACGCCGGCTGGACGGTGGTGCGCGTCTGGGAGTGTGAGATCCGCGCGGACGCCGAACGCGCCGCGCTCAGCGCCGCGCTGCGGTGCGACGACCGGTTCCGCGAGCCTGGGCGGGAACCGAGTCCCTGCCGCGCTCCCCGCTCATCGCGTCAGTGAACAGGTCGCTGGCGACGTTGTCCTTGTCGACGCAGTACCGGGCTAGGGGGCACTCGACGCAAAGCGGCTCTCTGGACCGGCAGACGGTGTTCCCGATGAGGCGCAGGGCCGCCATGCGCAGAGGCGCTTCCTCGCCTGCGCCCACGAGCTTCACCAGGTTGACCCGGCCGTCGCTGAGCCTGTTCGTTCGGTCGGAGTCACTGCCGTTCAGCCTGGCGGCCACGCGTAGTGCGGCCTGTCCGATCCACAGCAGGTCCTTCCCCGTCAGCAGCTGATACAGGGTCGCCTCGGCGGGCTTCATCTTCAACTGCTTAGGAATGGCGTCGGCGTCGTTCCACAGTTCCGGCTCGTCCAGAACGACGGCGAGCCGGTCGACCCGCGATCGCGCGGACTCGGTGGGTGCGGCGTCGAGCAGGGCCCGGTACTCGGTCTGCGTCAGGGTCGTACGTCCCTTGACCGCAGCGACCATCTTGGCGAGCTGAGCCGACTGCAGACGCGTTCCGGACAGCAGCGCGACCACCGTGGCCTGCAGCGGTGACATGCGTTCCCCGGGCAGTTGGAACCAGTCGGCTCCCCCTCGACGCTCCGCCGCCCACTTGGTCAGGTCCTCACGCACCGTCCGCCAGTAAGGCTGAAGACCGCCCTCGGCCGACTCGTCCCCGTCCACGGGCAGCAGAGCCTCGGCAGCCGCCTGCCCGAGCAGCGGGGGAACCGCGTTGCCGATCTGCCGGAAGGCGTCACTGCGGGTCCCGGCGAAGCGGAACCGGTCCGGAAAGGTCTGGATCCGCGCCGCCTCGCGAACGGTCAGGGTTCGGTTCTGCTCCGGGTGGATGTACCAGTAGCCGTCCTTGGCGATGTGCGCGGTGATCGACCTGCTGAGGTCGCCCCAGTCCAGCTTCTTGTACTTGTCCGTGAACTGTTCGGCGTCGTAGCGCCGGAGCTCCGGGTCGACGTCCGAGTACAGGGACTTCGAGGTCATCTTGTCGAAGGTCAGCCAGTCGTCTTCCCGGACCCTGCGGGTCATGTGATCCCAGACGTGCTCCTTCGGCGCGCGCTTCCTCATTTCCCGCGCGAAGGACGACAGTTCCTCGGGCTCGCTGTACTCCCACTCCCGGTCACCAACCTTCTCCCTGGCCTTGACCGGCAGCACGGGGAGGTCGCCGATGGCGTCGCGCAGTGTGGTGCGCCGTTCGCTCTCGGGACGCCAGCCGAACCGCTCCACGTCGTTCCGCGCCAGCAGGATCAGCCGCTTGCGATGCTGGGGAACGCCGTAGCGCCACGCGTCGACGAGGCGCACCTGCGTGGCGTATCCGAGCTCCTCGAGCTCCTGCTCGATCGTGCGGATCACGATGAAGTCGTCGCCGAGCCCCATGTCGGGCACGTTCTCCATCAGCACGGCGCGCGGACGCAGCCGCTTCACGACGTCGAGGTACGCCTTCCAGAGCTCCTTGCGGTGATCCTCCGGATCACGGCCGTGGTGCTTCACGAGGCTGCGGATCTTGCTGCGTCCGGCCCGGCTGAACGGCTGGCAGGGTGGGCCACCCGCGACGAGATCGATCTTGCCCTCCGCAGGCTTGAGCAGGGCTTCGAGCTCGTCTCGAACCTCGGGCTTGCCAAGGTCCATACGGAGACTCATCCCGGGGAAGTTCTTGGCGTGCGTCTCCAAGGCGCGCTCGTCGGAGTCCACGGACGCCGCCACGGTCCATCCGGCTCGCTGGAGACCGAGGCTGAGCCCACCCGCCCCCGAGAACAGGTCGACGGCGAGGCGCCGCTCCTTGCCGTAGCCTTCCAGCCAGTCAGCGAACTTTTCGGGCTTGCAGCTGTTGCGGTTGGCCGGGAGCTTCAGCTGGTCGCTTCGTTCCAGAGGTACGCCGTAGTACTGCTTGGTCACAGTACGAACCTCCACACACCGACGAGTAGAACGAGCACCAGGAGAACACGCTTCTACTGGCAAGATCAAGGGACCGCTGTTTCGCCTGCCGAAATGGCCGAGGTCAGCCGGTAGGATGCCGCAGGCATCCCGAGAATATTACGGGGAAACCGGCCCGTGCAGCTGATACACGACCTTGACCCCATCCGCAGCGAACAATAGTACGGATCCGCATGGTCAAGATCACCACTGCGGGGTCGTTCTGGCGTTCATTCTCTGGAGCCACAGGTTCAACGCGAGCCTCGTGGCGCAGGGCACGGACGGCGGCCGAATTGGCCCCTCGCAGCGGCAAGAGATCGCGACGGACGTCAGTCGTTCGGCGGCATGGAGGAGACGGGGCCGATGATCCCGTCATCAGTCGGCTCGCTGCCTGGTGGAGCGCAGCGTGAGATGTCGCCCGTCTCCGTACTGGCCGGCGTGGGCTTGGAATCCGTCGGTTACGCGAACGGGCCCGCTTGGTTGTGCATGAGCAGGAACATGCCTCCCGGCAACCGGGAGCACCCCTTCGCTGCCGACTTCTGCTCTCCCACTCTTGAGGCCGCCTCAACGACCTCGGGGGCGCACCAGAGGGATCGGAGCCGTCTCGACCGCGTCACCGTCGGCCGTCGTGACGGCTTCGAGTGGCGCGATCTGCCGTTCAAGGGCCCTAGCAGCCTCGTCAAGCGCGGCGAGGTCGGTCTCCCGCCCGAGGAAGCCGGTTCGATCACGCAGCCGCTCCTTCAACACCCCGCTGGTTCAGCTCCTGCGTCCGCTCCAAGACGCAACCGCCTCCGGGGCGGACCCGCCCGTAAGGTTTGTGACGACTGAACAGTCTCGATGCCGCCGATCTTCCAACATCGGGGAAGGCCTCACTTCACCTTCACCAGGACGGCAGCGGTAGCCCCTGACGGAACATCAAGCACGCCTGTCCACCGGTCGTCCACCCCGGCCCACTGCACGGCCCCGACCGACTACCCCAGGCAGGAAAAAGCCAGCTCAGAGGCGCGCTTTGCCCATAGGGCCAAGAAAGCTCAACCTTGGGCCTACGCATTGCAATGCGTAGGCCCAAGGTGTCCGATTAGCCCGGATCCAGGACTAATGAAGACAAGAAACCCCAGGTCAGAGGCCTGACCTGGGGTTTGACTGAGCCGCCTTCGGGATTCGAACCCGAGACCTACGCATTACGAGTGCGTTGCTCTGGCCAACTGAGCTAAGGCGGCGTGGTGCGCGGCCCAGTCTACACATCGCTGAGGGGTGCTCTGTAACCGGTTTAGGGGCTGGTCAGCGGTTGGCTGGAAGCGGTGTGGGCGGTGTGGTGCGGGTCACTTGCAGCGTTTGCCCTTCGGGGGGACGGTGCCGTTGAGGAGGTAGGTGTTGATCGCGGTGTCGATGCAGTCGCTGCCGCGGCCGTAGGCGGTGTGGCCGTCGCCCTCGTAGGTGAGGAGGGTGGCGCTGGAGAGCTGGCCGGCGAGGGCCTTGGCCCAGGCGTAGGGGGTGGCCGGGTCGCGGGTGGTGCCGACGACGAGGATCGGGGCGGCGCCCTTGGCCTCGATGCGGTGGGCCGTGCCGGTGGGCTTGACCGGCCAGTACGCGCAGTTCAGGGCGGCCCAGGCGAAGCTTTCGCCGAAGACCGGGGAGGCCTTGCGGAAGCTGGGCAGGGCGGCGCGGACCTGGTCGGGGTTGCGGAAGGCGGACGCGAGGTCGAGGCAGTTGACGGCGGGGTTGGCGTACATCTGGTTGCTGTAGGTGCCGTTCGGGTCGCGCTCGTAGTAGCTGTCGGAGAGGGTGAGCAGCCCGCGGCCGTCGCCGGCCTCGGCCTGGGCGAGGTATTCGCGCAGGACGGGCCAGGCCCGTTGGTCGTACATGGCGGCGATGACGCCCGTGGTGGCGAGGGATTCGGTGAGCTTTCGGACCTGTCCCGTGGCTGCCGGGTGGGCGTCCAGCTTCTTGAAGAGGGCGGACATCTGCCGGCCGGCATCCGCGGTGCTCTTCGTGCCGAGCGGGCAGTCCTTGTGCTTGATGCAGTCCGCGGCGAAGGCCGTGAAGGCGGTGTTGAAGCCGGTGGTCTGGTCGAGGTTGGTGGTGCGGGAGTCCAGCTCCGGGTTCATGGCACCGTCGAGGACCATACGGCCGACGCGGGAGGGGTAGAGGCCGGCGTAGGTCGCGCCGAGGAAGGTGCCGTAGGAGGCGCCCACGTAGGTGAGCTTCGCGTCGCCCAGGACGGCGCGCAGGACGTCCATGTCACGGGCGGCCTCGATGGTGGAGACATGCGGGAGCAGCTTGCCGGAGCGGGATGCGCAGCTCTTGGCGAACGCGCGGTAGGCGTTGGCGAGCGTGGTGGTCTCGGCGGGTGAGTCCGGGGTCTGGTCGGTCTGGGTGAAGCGGTCCATCTGCTGGTTGGTCAGGCACTCGACCGGTGCGCTGCGGGCCACGCCGCGCGGGTCCATGGCCACCATGTCGTAGCGGGCGCGGACGGCGGCGGGCTGGGGTGCGTACTGCTGGAGGTAGTCGATCGCCGAGCCACCGGGGCCGCCGGGATTGACCATCAGGGAGCCGATCCGGCTGCCGGGGCCGGTGGCCTTCTTTCGGGCCACCGCGAGCTTGAGATCGTTGCCGGCGTCGGGCTTGGCGTAGTCCAGCGGGGCCTTCATCGTGGCGCACTCGAATCCGGACGCTCCGCAGGAATGCCAGCTCAGCTTCTGGTCGTAATACGGGCGGAGGTTGCCGGGGGTGGAGGACGGGAGGGGCGCAAGGGTGGCGTCGCCGGCGGGGCGCTGGGCACCGGACTCCGTGGTGCGGCCCGCGGCCGCCTCACCGCCGGGTGACGAACTCCCCGAGGAGCAGCCGGAGATCAGCAGAGCGGTGGCCGCGAGGACGGCGGCGGAGGTGCGGAGCAGACGGCTGGTGGCCATGGGCGGTGTCCCTTGGTCTCGGTCCCTGGAATCTGGAGTGCGGTGCGGTGCGGTCCCTGGAAGGTGGAGTGCGGGTGGAGTGCGGGGGCTGCCGGCCGGCGGGTGCGGGGGCGTGGGGACGTGGAGTGGGGCCGTAGTGGAGCGGCGGTGTTCGGCGGTGGGTGAGGGGTGACGGCTGCTGAACGGAGAGTATCCGGGCGAGGACGTTACGTGTGGGGCTTCTTGGAGTGGGCGGGCTGGGTGCGGGGTGGTGGCCCCCTGGTTCGGGGGTGGTGATCAGCCGGCGCGGAGGGCCGCCGTCATGGCCTCGACCGCGAGGAGGGGGGCCACGTTGCGGTCCAGGGCCTCGCGGCAGGCGATGACGGCTTCTATCCGGCGGAGGGTGCGTTCGGGGGTCGAGGTGGTGGCGATGCGCTGGACGCTGTCGCACACCTCGTCGTTGGCGAGGGCCACCGAGGCGCCCAGCTGGAGGGCGAGGACGTCGCGGTAGAAGCCGGTGAGGTCGACCAGGGCGAGGTCGAGGCTGTCGCGCTGGGTGCGGGTCGAGCGGCGCTTCTGCCTGTCCTGGAGCTCCTTCATGGCGCCGGCCGTGCCGCGCGGCAGCCGGCCGCCGGTCCCCGAGGCGGCGCCGAGTGCGGCGCGCAGCTCCTCGGTCTCCTTGGTGTCGACGTCCTCGGCGACCTGCTTGGCGTCCTCGCCCGCGGCGTCGATCAGCTCCTGGGCGGCCTTGAGACAGCCTCCGATGTCGTCGACGCGGAGGGGGAGTTTGAGCACGGCGGTCCGGCGGGCGCGGGCGCGCTCGTCGGTGGCGAGGCGGCGGGCCCGGCCGATGTGTCCCTGGGTGGCGCGGGCGGCCCGGGCGGCGGCCTCCGGCTCGATGCCGTCCCGCCGGACGAGGACCTCGGCGACGGCGTCGACCGGCGGCGTGGTCAGGGACAGCTGGCGGCAGCGGGAGCGGATGGTGGGCAGGACGTCCTCGACGGAGGGGGCGCAGAGCAGCCAGACCGTACGGGGGGCGGGCTCCTCCACCGCCTTGAGGAGGACGTTGCCGGCGCCTTCGGTCAGGCGGTCGGCGTCCTCCAGGACGATCACCTGCCAGCGGCCGCCGGCCGGGGAGAGGGAGGAGCGCCGGACCAGATCGCGGGTTTCCTTGACGCCGATGGACAGCAGGTCCGTGCGGACGATCTCGACGTCGGCGTGCGTACCGACCAGGGTCGTGTGGCAGCCGTCGCAGAAGCCGCAGCCGGGGGTGCCGGTCTCTGCCGCGCGGTCCGGGCTGACGCACTGCAGGGCGGCGGCGAAGGCCCGGGCCGCGGTGGCCCGGCCGGAGCCGGGCGGGCCCGTGAACAGCCAGGCGTGGGTCATCTGGGAGGCGCCGCCCCCCTCGGCGGGCGGCTCCGGCTGCGCCTCGCGGCCGGGCCCGGACCCGGCCGCGGCATGCTCCCTGGTGACGAGGGCGTCCGCATCGCGCGCTGCCGCGGCCAGCTGTGCCGTCACCCGGTCCTGGCCGACCACGTCGTCCCACACCGTCATCGCTGTCCGCCGTTCCTGTCCGTTCCGTGCTGCTCGTGGCGTGTGGAGTGCGGGTGTGGAGTGTGCCTGCGCCCGGCCACTCACACCACGCATTGCTCCGCGCCTGAACCATTGTGGTGCACCCCACCGACAAGCGAACGCGGAAGCCGGTGCCGGCCGCCCGGCGGGCACCCGTCCAGGACCGGGAAACGGCCGTGGCCGCAGCTTTCGGGCTGCGGCCACGGCCGTTGGCAGACGCCTTCCGGGCCGGCTAGCGGCTCCGTCCCCGGCCGCCGCGACGGCCGTTGTCGCCCGCTCCGCCGTCCGCTTCGTCCTCGTCGTGCTCGCCCAGCAGCTCGTCGGCGAGCGTCGGCAGATCGTCCAGCGGGGTCTCCTCCGCCCATTCGGGGCGGGGGCGGTTGCGCTGCGGGGTCTCCACGGGGCGGCCCGTTTCCGGGTCGATCTGCGGGAGTTCGCGGGTGCGCTCGACGCGCGACTCGGCCGGGGAGCCGGACGGCCGTCCCGCTGCCGTGCCGTTCGCCGTCCCCCGCGTCCCCGACGCCTCCGGTGTCTCCTTGCGGAACATCCACGACGGCACGCGGTCGGCGGGATCGCCGTCCCGGCCGTGCTCGCCCCGTCCACCGGAGTCCCGTCCTCCCGAGTCCCGTACGGGCGGCAGGACGGCGGTCTCCTCCGCGTCCGTGCCGGCTCCGCGGTCGTACCCGGAGTCCCGGGCGTCCCGCACCGAGGGCAGCACGGCCGTCTCGTCCGCCGCACCGGCCGGCCGGCCGCCCCGCGCCTCGGGCCACGACAGGGCCTCCGTGCGCTCGGCGTCCGCACCGGAACCGGAGGCACCGGAACCGGACCCGCTGGAGTCCTCGGGCGCGCTCTCCGCCAGCCGCTTGCGCAGATCCGCGACCGGCGTCTCCGCGGTGGGCGCCTCGTCCGCGGCCCTGGCCTCGGCCGCCGCCCTGGCCTCCGCCGCGGCCGCCTCCTCAGCGGCCGCCCGCCGTGCCTCCTCGGCGCGGACCAGGGCCGCCTCGGCCTTGCGCTGCTTCTCCAGGCGGCGCTCCTCCGCCTCCTTGCGCAGCCGCGCCTCTTCCTCGTGCTGCTTGCGCAGCCGCTCCTGCTCGGCCTGGCGGGCGCGCTCCTCCGCCTCGCGGCGCTGCCGCTCCGCCTCCGCGGCCTGCCGCGCCTCCTCGGCGCGCTTGCGGGCCTCTTCCGCCTGGCGGGCCTCCTCGCGCGCCCTGGCCTCCTCGGCCTCGCGGCGCTTGCGCTCCTCTTCCTCGGCGCGCAGCTTGGCGAGCTGTTCCTGGCGCTCGCGCTCCAGACGCTCTTCCTCCGCCTTGCGCGCGGCCTCCTCCTCGGCCTTGCGGCGGGCCTCCTCCTCGGCGGCCTTACGGGCCTCGGCCTGCGCCTGGATCTCGGCCTCGGACAGCGGGAGCACCTGGTCGAGGCGGTGCCGTACGACGGTGGTGACGGCTTCCGGTTCCTTCCCGGCGTCGACGACCAGGTAGCGCGCGGGGTCGGCGGCGGCCAGTGTCAGGAAGCCGGCGCGCACCCGCTGGTGGAATGCGGCGGGCTCGGACTCCAGCCGGTCCGGTGCCTCGGTGAAGCGCTCCCGCGCGGTCTCCGGGGAGATGTCGAGCAGCACCGTCAGATGGGGGACGAGGCCGTCGGTGGCCCAGCGCGAGATCCGGGCGATCTCCGTGGGCGCGAGGTTGCGGCCGGCGCCCTGGTAGGCGACCGAGGAGTCGATGTACCGGTCGGTGATGACGACCGCGCCGCGCTCCAGGGCGGGCCGGATGACGCTGTTGACGTGCTCGGCCCGGTCGGCGGCGAACATCAGCGCCTCCGCACGGTCCGAGAGCCCGGACGTCGAGACGTCCAGGATGATCGAGCGCAGGCGCTTGCCGATCGCGGTGGCGCCCGGCTCGCGGGTCACCACGACCTCGTGGCCCTTGCCGCGGATCCACTCCGCGAGCGCCTCGACCTGGGTGGACTTGCCGGCGCCGTCGCCGCCTTCGAGGGCGATGAAGAAGCCGGTGGGGGCGGGCGCCTGGGCCGGATCACCGCCGCGCAGCGCCTCCAGAAGATCGCGCCGCAGCGGCACGCCCTGCCGGTCGTCCACCTTGCCGAGGACTAGGGCGGCGACCGGCAGCAGCAGCGCGCCGGTCAGCATCAGGGTGTAGGCGGCGCCGCCGTAGGCGAAGGTGAAGGTGCCGTTTCCGAGGTGGTGCGGGCCGATGACGGCCGCGAGCAGCGGCGCGACGATGGCGGCCACCGCGACCGAGAGCCGCACGACGGCGTGCAGATGCTCGGTCGTGCGGGCGGTGCGGGACTCCTCGGACTCCTGGTCCAGCAGGACGTGCGCCGTATTGGCGGCCGTCCCGGCGCAGATACCGGCCAGCAGTGCGAGGACCAGCACCGACGTCGCGTCCGGGACCAGCCCCATGGCCAGCAGCGAAAGGCCCGTGGCGGCCACCGCAAGGGCGAGCAGCCGGCGCCGGGAGAGGACGGGCAGCACGCGGTGGGCGCCGCGGATGCCGACGGCCGTGCCGCCGGTCAGCGCGAGCACCACCAGCGCGAAGGCGGCCGGACCGCCGGCCAGGTCGTAGCCGTGCAGCACGGCGAGCGAGACGGCGGCGGCGACCGCGGCGGCCACCGCGGCGCAGGTCGTCACCAGCAGCGGGACGGCGCCGGTGCGGCCCTTGTCGGCGGCCGCCCGGGCGGCGCCCTGCTCGGGCTTGTCTCCCTGGGCCGGCTGTCCGGTCTTCGCTCCCGTGGCCTTCGGGCGGCGCAGCCCCTCCAGAGGGGAGCGCGGCCGCGGCGTCTGCACCCCGGGGAGTTCGATGAAGTAGAGGATCGATACGGAGGCGGCGAACAGGCCGGCGGCGACATACGAGCCGAGCGCGGCCTGGTGCAGGTGGAACCAGTCGATGCCGGTGCCCAGCAGCTTGCTGACGAGCGTGACGACCACCAGTACGGCGGCCGCGATCGGCAGCGAGACGAAGGCGGTGCGCAGCGAGAGGCGGCGCAGGGCGTCCATGTTGTCCGGGAGCGGCCGGACGGCGGAGCCCTCCGGGGGCGGCGCGGGCAGCAGCCCGGGGGCCGCGCTCTCCCGCGCGACGGTCCAGAAGCGTTCGGCGACGCCGGTGACGAAGACCGTGACCAGCAGCCAGGCCAGTGCGTTGTCCGGCGCCCAGTCGATCCACAAGGGGGCGATGACCAGCAGCGCGAGCCGCAGCAGATCCGCGCCGATCATCGTCCAGCGCCGGTCCAGCGGCCCCGACGGCGCGGTGAGCGCGGAGAGCGGGCCCAGCAGGACGGCCCCGAAGAGCAGCGTCGACAGCATCCGGGCGGCGAAGACCGCGGTGACCGCAAGGGCGGCACCGCGATAGCCACCGCCGAAGACGGGCTCACCCCCCAGTGGTACGTACAGCGCCGCCTGCAGGGCGAGAAGTACCAGGACAAGCATGGACAGGGCATCGCCGATACCCCCGACGAACTGGGCGCTCCACAATCGCTTCAGTGGGGGGAAGCGGAGCAGGGCTCGCACGGCGCGCTCGCGGGAATCCGCCGCTAGGGCGCCAGAAGTGGGGGTCACGACCGTTGGCTGCTCGGCACGCGTCATCTCGCCAGCCTATCGGGACACGCCACGCCGTCGAGCGCCTGCCCGAACAAATGGGCGGGCCCGACGGAACGTATCCGTCGGGCCCGCCCTTGTCCTGCGGTTTTGCGTCCGGCCGGTCCGCCGGAGCCCCGCCGGTCCTCGGCTAGTCCTCGGCCGACGCCGCCGTCTTCTTCGCCGCCGCGGTCTTCGCGGTGGCCTTCTTGGCGGTCGTCTTCTTCGCCGTGGTGGTCTTCTTCGCCGCGGTCTTCTTGGCTGCCGTCTTCTTCGCGGCCGTCTTCTTGGCCGGCGCCTTCTTGGCCGCCTTCTTGGCGGTCTTCTTCGCCGGCCCCTTGGCGCGCTTCTCCGCCAGCAGCTCGTAGCCGCGCTCGGCGGTGATCGTCTCGACGTCGTCGTCCCGCCGCAGGGTCGCGTTGGTCTCGCCGTCGGTGACGTACGCACCGAAGCGGCCGTCCTTGACCACCACCGGCTTGCCGCTGACCGGGTCCGTGCCCAGCTCCTTCAGCGGCGGCTTGGCGGCGGCCCGCCCGCGCTGCTTGGGCTGGGCGTAGATCGCCAGCGCCTCGTCGAGGGTGATGGAGAACAGCTGCTCCTCGCTCTCCAGGGAGCGCGAGTCGGTGCCCTTCTTCAGATACGGGCCGTAGCGGCCGTTCTGCGCGGTGATCTCGACGCCCTCGGGGTCCTTGCCGACTACGCGCGGCAGCGACATCAGCTTGAGCGCGTCCGCCAGGGTCACGGTGTCCAGCGACATCGACTTGAAGAGCGAGGCGGTGCGCGGCTTGACCGCGTTCTTGCCGGTCTTCGGGGTGCCCTCGGGCAGGATCTCGGTGACGTACGGGCCGTAGCGGCCGTCCTTGGCGACGATCTGGTGGCCGCTGGCCGGGTCCATGCCCAGCTCGAAGTCGCCGCTCGGCTTGGCGAGCAGCTCCTCCGCGTACTCCACCGTCAGCTCGTCGGGCGCCAGGTCGTCGGGGACATCGGCGCGCTGATGGCCTTCGGCGTCCTTCTCCCCGCGCTCGACGTACGGGCCGTAGCGGCCGACCCGCAGCGTGATGTCGCCGGCGACCGGGAAGGACGAGATCTCCCGGGCGTCGATCGCGCCCAGGTCCTCGACCAGTTCCTTGAGCCCGCCGAGGTGGTCGCCGTCGCCGTTGCCGGCGTCCGCGGCGCCGCCCTCGCCGTGGCCCTCGCCGAAGTAGAAGCGCCGCAGCCACGGCACGGACTGCGCCTCACCGCGCGCGATGCGGTCGAGGTCGTCCTCCATCTTGGCGGTGAAGCCGTAGTCGACCAGCCGGCCGAAGTGCTTCTCCAGGAGGTTGACCACCGCGAAGGACAGGAACGACGGGACGAGCGCGGTGCCCTTCTTGAAGACGTAGCCGCGGTCGAGGATCGTGCCGATGATCGACGCGTACGTCGACGGGCGGCCGATCTCGCGCTCTTCGAGCTCCTTGACCAGCGTGGCCTCGGTGTAGCGGGCCGGCGGCTTGGTCGCGTGCCCGTCGGCGGTGATCTCCCGCGCGGCCAGCGCGTCGCCCTCGGCCACCTGCGGCAGCCGGCGCTCGCGGTCGTCGAGCTCCGCGTTCGGGTCGTCCGCGCCCTCCACATAGGCCTTGAGGAAGCCGTGGAAGGTGATGGTCTTGCCGGACGCGCTGAACTCGGCGTCCCGGCCGTCGGCGGCCCGGCCACCGATCTTGACGGTGACGGAGTTACCGGTCGCGTCCTTCATCTGCGAGGCGACGGTCCGCTTCCAGATCAGCTCGTAGAGCTTGAACTGGTCGCCGGTCAGACCGGTCTCGGCCGGGGTGCGGAAGCGGTCGCCGGAGGGGCGGATCGCCTCGTGCGCCTCCTGGGCGTTCTTGACCTTGCCGGCGTACGTGCGCGGCTTGTCCGGCAGGTAGTTCGCGCCGTACAGGTGCGTCACCTGCGCCCGGGCCGCGGCGACCGCGGTGTCCGAGAGCGTGGTGGAGTCCGTACGCATATAGGTGATGAAGCCGTTCTCGTACAGCTTCTGCGCCACCTGCATGGTCGCCTTGGCGCCGAAGCCGAGCTTGCGGCTGGCCTCCTGCTGGAGGGTGGTCGTCCGGAACGGCGCATACGGCGAGCGGCGGTAGGGCTTGGACTCGACCGAGCGCACCGCGAAGTCGGTGTGCTCCAGGGCGGCGGCGAGCGCGCGGGCGTTGGCCTCGTCCAGATGGAGGGCGTCGTTCTTGAGCTGCCCGTTGGAACCGAAGTCACGGCCCTGCGCAATACGGCGGCCGTCGACGGAGTTCAGCCGGGCGGTCAGGGTCGACGGGTCGCTCGCGTCGCCGGCCCGGCCGGTGGCGAAGGTGCCGGTCAGGTCCCAGTACTCGGCGGAGCGGAAGGCGATGCGCTCGCGCTCCCGCTCGACGACGAGCCGGGTCGCCACGGACTGGACCCGGCCGGCCGACAGCCGCGGCATGACCTTCTTCCACAGGACCGGCGAGACCTCGTAGCCGTAGAGGCGGTCGAGGATCCGGCGGGTCTCCTGGGCGTCGACCAGCTTCTGGTTCAGATCGCGCGGATTGGCGACGGCCTCGCGGATCGCGTCCTTGGTGATCTCGTGGAAAACCATCCGGTGGACGGGGACCTTGGGCTTGAGGATCTCCTGGAGGTGCCAGGCGATGGCCTCGCCCTCGCGGTCCTCATCTGTGGCGAGATAGAGCTCATCGGACTCGGCCAGCAGCTCCTTGAGCTTCTTGACCTGGTCCTTCTTATCGCTGTTGACCACATAGATCGGCTGGAACTCGGCGTCGACATTCACACCGAGACGGGCCCAGGGCTCGCCCTTGTACTTCGCCGGGACCTCCGCGGCACCGTTGGGCAGGTCCCGGATGTGCCCGACGCTGGCCTCGACCACGTAGCCAGGGCCGAGGTAGCCCTTGATCGTCTTCGCCTTGGCAGGCGACTCGACGATGACGAGTCGGCGGCCGCCGCCGTCTGCGGTCTCGCTGGTCGGGGACAACTTCGCTCTTCTCTCCGGTCGACGCTGGGAATACCCCCCGGTCGGACGTTGGGGGCGCACTGCGGTGACGCTTGACGCTGCGGAGTGTGACGGTACCTCCCGGCCCCGTGTCAAACGGAAAAACCCCGCAACGCCACTCGAACGGTAACCCGACTACATGCCTTCATGCCGCCCGGACCGCACCAGGCGTTCCCCGCGGGCCGGGAGCGGGCCCGGTGGATCATGGCGGGCCGGCGCCGCTTCCCGGCGCCCACCTCGGAGGACCCCTGCGGACCGCGGCCCCGGCACCATCGGTGATCTCACACAGTGACGGATCCCCGACGGTTCGCCGCCCGCCCGGCGTCGCCGAGCGCACCGTCCGCGGGCGGCCGACCGTCACAGGGCGGCGACGGATGCCGTCATTGCCTTGATACAGCATGTGAGCGGGCTGGCAGGATGGACACGGCACGGCTCGCCGTTCGAGCCGAGTACTGCCGTCATCACGTACCTCGGGGGGACCACCCATGACGAACCAGTACCCCGGACCGCCCCCGGAACAGCCGCCCGGCGGGCCCGGCCAGAACCCTTACGCCACCCCGGACAGCGGCGCGCCCGCCGGCGGCGGATACGGCTTCCCGCAGGGCGGCCGCCCCGGGGAGCCCGGATACGGCTATCCGCAGGCCGCCTCGCAGCAGCCGCCCGCGTCCGGCTTCCCGCCGGCCGCCCCGCCGCAGCCGGCGCCCGGCGGATTCCAGGGCGGCGCCCAGCCCGGCGGAATGCTGCTGTCGCTCGGCGATATCGCGGTCAGCGGCGACACGGTCATGACACCCGCCGGGCCGATGCCGCTCAAGGGCGCGGTGTGGACGGCGACCGATATGTCGCGGACGGAGGAGAGGATGCCGACGCACGCGGTCGTGCTCGCCGTCGTCTTCTTCCTCTTCTGTCTGCTCGGTCTGCTCTTCCTGCTGATGAAGGAGCGGGTGACGACCGGGTTCGTGCAGGTCACGGTCAACAGCGGCGGCCGGCACCACTCCACGATGATCCCGGTGCAGTCCCGCGAGCAGGTCATGTTCGTGCTCAACCAGGTCAACTACGCCAGGTCGCTGAGCGTGTGAGCCCCGAGGAGCCGTGGGGCCCCGCCGCACCTGCGGGCCCCACCGGGGCGACGGTCCGGAAGCGCACCCTCCGCACCGCGTCGATCGCGCTCGCGCTGGGTGTCCCCGCCGCCGTCTACCTCTGGCACACCGATCCGCACCGGCCGGGACAGCTGCTGCTCCCCTGCCCCTTCAAATGGGCCACCGGCCTGCTGTGCCCGCTGTGCGGCGGGACGCGGATGGCGTACGACCTGATGCACGGCGAGGTGCCGGCGGCCTTCCACGACAACGCCGTGCTCCTCGCGCTGGGCGGGCCGGTCGCGGCGTATGCCGTCACGCGCTGGCTGGTCGCGGGCCTGCGCGGGCGCACGTACCGGCCGCGGGTGACGGCCCGCGGCAATGCCGTGGTGCTGGGCATTGCCGCGGTGTGGATGATCGCCCGCAACGTCGTCGGTTAGGGCGCGGCCGCCGGAGCGGCCGCGGGTCGGTCCCGGGTCAGCGGACGGTCCCGGGTCAGCGGACGGTGACCTTGACCACCGGCGAGAGGGTGCTGCCGGCGCCCATGCGGAGCTGGTTGACGCCCTTGATGCCGAGCTTGACCCGCACCGAGTAGTTGCCCTTGGAGTTGACCGGCACCGATGCGGGCAGCGAGACCCACTTCGTGCCCTGCTTCTGCTGGACGGTGACCTTGGTGCCGGCCTTGAGGCCCTTGGCGACGCCGGAGATCCGGAACTCCTGCCAGGCGTTGACCGTGGTCGCGCTGGCCTTGGCCGTCAGGCTGGCGGCGGCCGGCGCGGTGGCCACGACGGAGGACGGCGAGTGGAGGTCCTGCGGCGCGGCGAAGGCCGCGGCGGTGCCGCCGCCGAGCAGGGTGACGGCGATGACGCCGACGGTGGCGTAGCGAAGTGCACGGTTCATCTGAGTTCCTCACTGAGGTGTCGGTGCGCCTGCCGGTCTGGTGGCCGTTGGCCGACCGGCCTGTTGAAGACCTGCACTGAGGAACATGGCTGACGGCATCGGAAAGTTCCCGCTTACCGCCACAGACCGGCCAACTCCGGCGGAACTGGCCGGAAGTGAACGTACTGCCCCGTCCGGGCAGTTGAGGCCGGCGCTTCAGCGCGGCGGCGAAGACCGGCAACGGCCGCGGCTACAGCGCCGCCAGCAGCCAGCAGCCCGTGATCAGGAACAGCACCCCGGACAGCAGCGCCGTCACGGTGGCGACCGGGCGGCTGACACCGTCGGCGACCGGCATACCGGTCCGCATGCACAGCCCCGTCCACGCCAGCAGTCCACCGCCGAACAGCGCGAATACCGCACCGGCGAAGGCCTCGGGTCCACTCTCCATGCGGGGAGCGTGACACGCCAGGGCGGCCTCCGGGCGAACGCCGGATGAACGGCTTTCGCGTGTCCCGCACCGCTCCCCCGCTTCGCGTCAGTCGCCCGCCGCCACCGGCTCCAGGAACCCCTGCTCGACCAGCATCCGGATCGAGGACGGGGTGCGGTCCCGCAGCAGGACCGGGTCCTCGCCGACGAGTTGGGCGATGGCGTCCAGGATCCGTCCGGCGGGCAGCGAGCCGTCACACACCCCGGCGAAGCCCGCGCCGACCGTGTCCACCTTCGTCGCACGCCGCATACCGCGGTTCTGACGCAGCACCACATGCTCCGGGTCTTCTGCCCCGGGCAGCCCGACCTGCTCCTGCACCACCCCGTCGGCGAGCCGGAAATGGGCGGCCAGCAGCGCCGCGTCGTCCGTGGCCCGCAGGTAGTCCTGGCGGGCGAAGTGTCCTACGACCGACTCCCCCAGGGGCTGTTCGACCGGATGCGGCCATTCCTCGACCGTGATGGACGGGGAGTCCGACCCGGACTTGCGCAGGGTGATCCAGCCGAAGCCGACGGCCTTGGTCTTGTGCGCCTCGAACTCGTCGAGCCAGGCGTCGTACCGCGCGGTGTACGTCTCGTCACCGGCACGGTGGTCGCCCGCGTCCCGCAGCCACAGCTCGGCGTACTGGGTGACGTCCTGCACCTCGCGCTGCACGATCCAGGCGTCGCAGCCGCGCGGCACCCAGGAGCGCAGCCGGTCGTGCCACTCCTCGCCCGCCACGTGCTGCCAGTTGGCCAGCAGCTGGCAGTAACCGCCGTCGTTGAGACGCGCGGCCGACTGCTGGACGAGCGTCCGGCACAGGTCGTCGCCGCCCATGCCCCCGTCGCGGTACGTCAGACGGGCGCCCGGCGAGATCACGAACGGGGGGTTGGACACGATCAGGTCGTACGTCTCCTGCCCGACGGGCTCGAACAGCGAGCCCTCCCGCAGATCCGCCGACCCGGCACCGGAGAGCGCCAGCGTCAGCGCGGCGATCCGCAGCGCCCGGGGGTTGAGGTCGGTGGCGGTGACCCGGGTCGCGTGCTGGGCGGCGTGCAGCGCCTGGATGCCGGAGCCCGTACCGAGGTCGAGCGCCGTGGCGACCGGGCGGCGCACGGTGAGGCCCGCGAGGGTCGTGGAGGCGCCGCCGACGCCGAGCACCAGCTGAGCGCGGTCCGTCTCCCCGTCGCCCCGGATGCCGCCGGCGCCGCCGACCGCACACCCCAGATCGGAGACGATCCACCAGTCCTGCCCCTCGGGGCCGCCGTACGGACGGACGTCCACACTGGCGCGCAGCTCGTCGCCGTCCTGCACCAGCCAGCCGTCGGCGAGGCAGTCCGCGACCGGCAGCGCGGCCCGGGCCCGCGGCAGCGCCACCGGACGCTGCAGCAGGAACAGCCGCACCAGGGTCTCCAGCGGGCCGTCGCCGCGCGTCGCCCGCACCGCGGGGACGGTCTCGCTGCGCGCCAGCGCGGCATAGGCCGGGGCGCCGAGCAGCTCCAGCAGCCCGTCGGCGGTGAAGTCGGCGGCCAGCAGCGCCTCGCGCAGCCGGGCGGTGCGGGCGCTGCTCTCGGGGTCCTGGACATCTGCGGTGGGGAGGTGCGTACTCACGCCACCATTGTCGGCCCTGCCACCGACAATCGGCGACGGCCCGGCGCCATGCCCTTTCCGGGCGCGTCGCCGGGCCGTCGGAGCCGTGACGGGTCCGCGTGCACCGCGGTCCGCCGGCGGTTCGTCCGTCCTCGCCGTCCCGGGCCGCTACGCCTTCTTGGACTGCGTGGGGGCCGGGGAGCCGGACGCGGCCGGGTTCTGACAGCCCTTCTGGTTGGCCATCGCCGTGCCGACGTCGCCGGCCTCCAGGTTCTTGAAGGCCGCCTCGCTCTGCTTGTTGAGCTTGTTGATGCCGTTGGAGAGATCGCGCAGACCGTCCGCGAACTTCAGCTTGTCCGAGGTGTTCAGAGCCTTGACCTGCTTCTGAAGGTCCGCATATCCCTTGGACAGCGAGTTGAGCTCCTTGACGGCGTTCTGCTGGGCCTGCTTGCCCTGATCGGTGGGCGGGGGCCCGGCCTTCTCCAGGGACGTGGCCAGCGAGGCGTAGGCCTGGGAAATCTTCTGGAAGGCCGCGGAGTCGGTCTGCTGGACCTTCTTGGAGTCCGTGCTGCCGTTGTCGGCCGTCTGCATGGCGCCGTTGGCGTCCTGGATCTGCTTGAACTGAGCCTGCGCAGGGTCGCAGAAACTCTTCGCCCAGTTGTTGAGCTTCTTCTGGCTGTCGTCGCTACAGCCGGTCAGCGTGAGCACCAGTGCCGCACCGCCGGACAGTGCAGCCACAAGCTTCTTGTTCACCGGATTGGTCCCTTCCATGGCTCTCGGCCCCGGAACATACACGTCCAAAGGGCCTGGGCAACGGGTCGGCCATCCCGGCCTGTCCTCATTGCAGCCATTTGCACCAAGCTCCGCAGGGCCACCCGAGCACACGGAAGGCGGGTGGCCGGCGTCCGCAAAAAAACGCCGTCCACCCGCCCAGTTGAGCGGTCCGCGCGCCCTTCCGGCGATCCTCGCCGGCTAGGAAGCCACCACCGTCTTGACCGATTTGGCGATGCCTTCGGGATCTTCGGAGTTGTCTTCGTCACCCACGGCGATTCCGCGCCGCTTGGAGACGTAAACCGCGCCGACGATGACGGCGATCGCCAGCAAGGCGACCACGAGCCGTACGCCGACGCTCTTGTCCTGCCCGTATGAGAACTTCACCACAGCCGGCGCGATCAGCAGCGCCACCAGGTTCATGACCTTCAGCAGCGGGTTGATCGCCGGGCCCGCGGTGTCCTTGAACGGGTCACCCACGGTGTCTCCGATGACCGTCGCGGCATGCGCCTCGCTGCCCTTGCCTCCGTGGTGGCCGTCCTCGACGAGCTTCTTGGCGTTGTCCCACGCGCCACCGGAGTTGGCGAGGAAGACCGCCATCAGCGTGCCGGTGCCGATCGCGCCGGCCAGGAACGAGCCGAGCGCGCCGACGCCGAGCGAGAAGCCGACCGCGATGGGGGTGAGCACCGCCAGCAGCCCGGGAGTGGCGAGCTCACGCAACGCATCCTTGGTGCAGATGTCGACGACCCGTCCGTACTGGGGCTTCTCGGTGTAGTCCATGATTCCGGGGTGCTCGCGGAACTGCCGGCGCACCTCGAAGACGACCGCTCCCGCCGACCGCGACACCGCGTTGATCGCCAGCCCCGAGAACAGGAAGACGACCGAGGCGCCGAGGACCAGCCCGACCAGGTTGTTGGGCTGCGAGATGTCCAGGCTCAGGTCCATGCCGGTGGCGGCGTTGCCGACGCCCTGGACGGCGGTGGCGATCGCGTCCCGGTAGGAGCCGAAGAGCGCGGCCGCGGCCAGTACGGCCGTCGCGATGGCGATGCCCTTGGTGATGGCCTTGGTGGTGTTGCCGACCGCGTCCAGGTCGGTGAGCACCTGCGCGCCGTCACCGGTGACATCGCCGGACATCTCCGCGATGCCCTGGGCGTTGTCGGAGACCGGACCGAAGGTGTCCATCGCCACGATCACGCCGACGGTGGTCAGCAGGCCGGTGCCGGCCAGCGCCACCGCGAACAGCGCCAGCATGATGGAGGCGCCGCCCAGCAGGTACGCCCCGTAGACGGCCAGACCGATCAGCACCGCCGAGTAGACCGCCGACTCCAGGCCGATCGAGATGCCGGAGAGCACGACGGTGGCCGGGCCGGTCAGCGAGGTCTTGCCGATGTCCCGCACGGGACGCCGGGTGGTCTCGGTGAAGTAGCCGGTCAGCTGCTGGATCAGCGCGGCGAGCACGATGCCGATGGCGACCGCCACCAGCGCCAGCATCCGCGGGTCGCCGCTCCGGCTGAGGATGCCGGTGTCGGTGACACCGGTCAGGTCGCTGTAACGGGACGGCAGGTAGGTGAACACCGCGACGGCCACCAGAACCAGCGAGATGCCCGCGGAGATGAAGAACCCGCGGTTGATCGCCGTCATGCCGCTGCGGTCGCGGCGCCGGGGTGCGACGACGAAGATGCCGACCATCGCGGTGAGCACCCCGATCGCCGGGACCAGCAGCGGGAAGGCGAGCCCGGCGTCGCCGAAGGCCGCCATGCCCAGGATGAGGGCGGCGACCAGGGTCACCGCGTACGACTCGAAGAGGTCGGCGGCCATACCGGCGCAGTCACCGACGTTGTCGCCCACGTTGTCCGCGATGGTCGCGGCGTTGCGCGGGTCGTCCTCGGGGATGCCCTTCTCGACCTTGCCGACGAGGTCCGCGCCGACGTCCGCGGCCTTGGTGAAGATGCCGCCGCCGACCCTCATGAACATCGCGATCAGCGCGGCGCCGAGACCGAAGCCCTCCAGCACCTTGGGCGCGTCGACCGCGTACACGAGCACCACGCAGGACGCGCCGAGCAGGCCCAGCCCCACGGTGAACATGCCGACGACGCCACCCGTACGGAATGCGATCTTCATCGCCTTGTGGGAGACGGCCGTAAGATCCTTTTTCTCGGTGTCCCCCTCGGCCGGAGTGGCTTCCCGGGCTGCCGCGGCCACGCGCACATTGCTGCGCACGGCGAGCCACATGCCGATATAGCCGGTGGCCGCCGAGAATCCGGCGCCGATCAAGAAGAAGGCGCTGCGTCCGGCGCGCTGCGTCCAATTGTCCGCGGGAAGCAGCATGAGCAGGAAGAACACCACGACGGCGAATACGCCGAGGGTCCGCAACTGCCGTGCCAGGTAGGCATTTGCGCCTTCCTGCACGGCCGCCGCGATCTTCTTCATACTGTCGGTTCCCTCACCGGCCGCGAGCACTTGGCGGACCAGCACCGCCGCGACAGCCAGCGCCGCCAGGGCGACCACGGCGATCACCAGCACGATGCCGCGGTTGCCCGCCGTAAGAGACGGCCCGGCCAGAAAAGTGGGGGTGTCAAGCAACTGAGGGGTGTAAGGCCCCGCCATTCGTCCTCCTTGACGTTTGGCACATGGGCGCGCGGAAGCACGCTCAGGCGTCCTGAGCAAGATGTGGACGGATTGTAGGGAGCCGCGGTTGATCAAAACAGTACGCGTCAAAGGGAATTCGCCGGTAGCGGCGAAGATCAAAAGGCCGAGGCCGCTCGGAATTCGCTCGGACGAAGGAATGCAGCGAATTCACTGACCGCCGCCCGATGATCTCTCTGTCGTACTGATCGTTCTCGCCGGCGCACTGATCGTCGCTGCTCAAGGATGCCGCCTCGGAACCCGGGCCGACTGAGGCCGGCGTGACACCGGAGAGAATTGATCCGCCCCGCTACGGCTGAACGGGTGACCCACCACGCGCCCACCCCCTCCCGGCATCCGGCGAAGCCCCACCAGATCAAGTCCGGATCGCATCGCATGAGGACGGGGGTCACCGCATGAGGAGGGTGGCTGCGTGGCTCATGACGGTGGGCGTCCTGATGCCGGTGGGGCGGTCTCAGGACGGTGGAGTGGGCTCGTGGGGATGGGGTGCGCTCATGACGGTGCGGTCGTCTTGGGGCCCGGGCGGAGGCGAGCGGGTCGGGCGGCGATCAGGGGCCGCGGCGGGGA
>NZ_SDIF01000041.1 GCF_004122735.1 Streptomyces sioyaensis
CGCCGGGCACGGTGCGCCTAGACGAGTAAGTCCTATCTCCTTTCGTCCGCCCGTAGGGCGGGGCCCGCGGCGTCTGGCACGCACGCTCGCTGCGTTGTCGGGATCATCCCGGTACACCCAGTACCGGGACGACCCTCCGCCTTGCGATCGCACGCACCAGACGCCGCGGGCCCCGCCCTACGGGCGGACGAAAGGAGATAGGACTTACTCGTCTGGTGGTCGGAGCCGAGCCCGGGATCGGGGAGAATGGGCGCCATGAGCGTTCGTACAGAGTCCTCCGCCGCGCACCGCGCCGGCTTCGCCTGCTTCGTCGGTCGCCCCAACGCGGGCAAGTCCACCCTCACGAACGCTCTCGTCGGCACGAAGGTGGCCATCACCTCCAACCGCCCGCAGACCACCCGGCACACGGTGCGCGGCATCGTCCACCGCCCCGAGGCCCAGCTGGTCCTCGTCGACACCCCGGGGCTGCACAAGCCGCGCACCCTGCTCGGCGAGCGGCTGAACGACGTGGTCCGCACCACCTGGTCCGAGGTCGACGTGATCGGCTTCTGCCTGCCCGCCGACCAGAAGATCGGCCCCGGCGATCGCTACATCGCGGCCGAGCTGGCCGACATCAAGAAGACCCCCAAGGTCGCCATCGTCACCAAGACCGACCTGGTCGACTCCAAGGCGCTGGCCGCCCAGCTGATCGCCATCGACCAGCTCGGCAAGGAGCTGGGCATCGAATGGGCCGAGATCATCCCGGTCTCGGCGGTGGGGGCCACCCAGGTGTCGCTCCTCGCGGACCTGCTCGTCCCGATGCTCCCCGAGAGTCCGCCGCTCTACCCCGAGGGCGACCTCACCGACGAGCCCGAGCAGGTCATGGTCGCCGAGCTGATCCGCGAGGCCGCGCTGGAGGGCGTACGCGACGAGCTGCCGCACTCGATCGCGGTGGTCGTCGAGGAGATGCTGCCGCGCCAGGACCGCCCCGCCGACAAGCCCCTCCTCGACGTCCACGCCAACGTCTACATCGAGCGCCCCAGCCAGAAGGGCATCATCATCGGCCCCAAGGGCAAGCGCCTGAAGGAGGTCGGCACCAAGTCCCGCAAGCACATCGAGGCCCTGCTGGGCACGCCCGTCTTCCTCGATCTGCACGTCAAGGTCGCCAAGGACTGGCAGCGCGACCCCAAGCAACTGCGCAAGCTGGGCTTCTGAGCCCCGCCGGGCCCCGCGGGCGGTCCCCCTACGGCACGCCCCGGATCCTGCGCACCAGCAGCGCCCCCAGCAGCCCGACCGCCGCGGCGGTGAAGTACAGCACCCGGTAGCCACCGAGGTCGTGCACGAGCGGCCCGGCCAGCGCGGGGGCGGCCACCTGCGGCAGCGAGTTGGCGATGTTGAGGACGCCCATGTCCTTGCCGCGGTGGGCGGCGGCCGGCAGCACATCCGTCATCAGCGCGAAGTCGACGGACGTGAAGACGCCGAACCCGACGCCGAGCAGCGCCGCCGCGCACAGCGCCCCCGCCCACGTCTGCCACCCGGCCAGCATCGCGGTCGCCACCGCCATGAGCACGCCGGCCCCCAGCACGAACGGCTGCCGGCGCCCGACCCGGTCCGACCAGAACCCCCCGGCCACCACCGTGCCCAGCAAGGTCACCCCGTTGACCGCGGTCAGCACCAGCACCCCACCGCCCGGGTCCGGCAGCCGCAGCACATCCCGCAGGTAGTACAGGAGATACAGCAGGGCCAGGGCGTTGCCGAGGTTGATCAGGAACCTCGTCAGCCAGGCCCACCCCAGATCGGGATGGCGGCGCGGGCCGATCCAGAACGATGCGAGCAGCGTCCGCGGGGTCAGCGCCGGCCTCCGCGCGGCCGGCAGCACCGGGTCCCGGTGCAGCAGCACGTACGGGAGGGCCCCCAGCAGCGTGAAGCCGGCACAGGCGGCATAGCCCGCGCGCACCCCGCCCGCGGCCGTCGCCAGCCCCGTACCCGCCACCACCCCGAGGATCTGCGCGGCCCCCAGCCAGCCGCCCACCGCGCCCCGCTGCCGGTACGGCACCCGGTCGGGCACCGCCGCCGTGATCGCCGCGAACGCCGCGTTCAGGGTGAGCTGCACCAGGCACCACCCCAGCGTCATCCCCGCCACCGTGCCCGCCCCGGCCAGCAGCACCAGCGCGCCGGCCCCGCCCAGCACGCCCGCGAGGATCCACGGCCTGCGCCGCCCGAACCGTGAGGCCGTACGGTCCGACAACGCCCCGGCCAGCGGATTGCACACCATCGAGACGGCGGCCCCCAGCCCCGTCACCCACGCCAGCACCGATTCCTTCGGCACTCCGGCCGGCGCCAGCTCCGCGGCCTGCAGGGCGAGCAGGATCTGCAGCGGCCCGTACCACCCGGCCCAGATCGCCCCGTTGGCCAGCGACAGCGCGGCCGTCCAGCCCGGCCCGACCGGCTCCGACGGCGCCTGGGGAGCCGCCGGTGCGCTCACCCCCGGGCCTGCTCCCGCAGGGCGTCCCGCAGCCAGTGGTACGAGGCCTTGGGCGTCCGCTGCAGCGTCGCGTAGTCCACGTGCACCAGCCCGAAGCGCCGCGCGACCCCCTCCGCCCACTCGAAGTTGTCCAGCAGCGACCAGACGAAGTACCCGCGGACCTCCACCCCGGCGTCCATGGCCGCGTGCAGCGCCCGCAGATGCCCGTCCAGGAACGCGATCCGCTCCCCGTCCTCGATGCCCTCGTACGCGCACCCGTTCTCGGTGATCACGACGGGCGGCAGCCGGTCCCCGTACCGCTCCCGGAACGACACCAGCAGCTCGGTCAGCGCCTGAGGCACCACCGGCCACCCGAAGTCGGTCCGCGGATACCCCGGGATCTCACGGGGCGCGAAGGGCAGCTCGGGGGGCAGCCGGATCCCGCCGAAGGAGGCCGGTCCGGAGCCCTCGGCCGCCGGGGCACCCACCAGCGTCGGCTGGTAGTAGTTGATCCCGTACCAGTCCAGCGGCTGCGAGACGATCCGCAGATCCTCGGCGACCGGCCCCGGCAGCAGCCCCGCCAGCTCCTCGTCCGGATACCTCCCGAGCAGCAGCGGCTCCGCGAACAGCCGGTTGAGCAGCAGGTCGTAGAGGTCGGCCGCCGCGGTGTCCGCCTCCGCCGCGCTCGCCGGCCAGGTCGGCCCGTGTGAGTTGGCGATCCCGATGTTCCTCGCCCCCTGGGCCCGCAGCGCCTGGACCGCCAGCCCGTGGCCCAGCAGCTGGTGATGCGCCGCCGGCAGCGCCTCGAACAGCAGCTGCCGCCCCGGCGCGTGCTTCCCCAACCCGTAACCCAGCAGGGTCAGTTCGGCCGGCTCGTTGAGCGTGATCCATCGCTCCACCCGGTCCCCGAGCCGCCCCGCCACCACCTCCGCGTACGCCGCGAAGCGCTCGGCCGTCTCCCGGACGAGCCAGCCGCCGCGCTCCTCCAGCGCCTGCGGAGTGTCCCAGTGGAACAGCGTCGGCACGGGGGCGACCCCCGCCGCCAGCAGCTCGTCCACCAGCCGGTCGTAGAAGTCCAGCCCGGCCCCGTTGACCGCCCCGCTCCCGTCCGGCACCACCCGCGGCCACGCCACCGAGAACCGGTAGGCCCCGACCCCGAGCTCCCCCAGCAGCGCCACGTCCTCGCGGTACCGGTGGTAGTGATCGGTCGCCACCCGCGGATCGGACCCGTCCTTGATCCTCCCGGCTTCCGCCGCGAACACGTCCCACGCGGACCGTCCCCGCCCGTCCTCGCCCACCGCCCCTTCGATCTGCGCGGCGGACGTCGACACCCCCCACACGAAGTCACGGGGGAAGCGGGGCAGGGGCAGCGAGTGGTCCGGCACCGTCGTCATGGACGAGATCCTTGTAACCGCCGGTAACAGTGTCAAGGGGGCGGCGGTGCAGGGGAGTTGGGCTCAGGGCGGGCCGGTCGGCGGCCGGTGCTGCGGAGCCGGCCGATGCCGCCTACGAGCCTTCCTTCATCACCTTGGTGATCAGCGTCCGCTGTTCCTCGGTGAGCCGCGGATCGGAGCAGTACACCGTCCGGCCGTCGACCGTGATCTGGTAGCTGAAGCCGTCCGGGACCCCGACGGGGGGTTCGGTGCGGGCGGTGGCGACGGCCTTGTCGGCCAGGGTCCGCCAGTCCGCGGCGTCGTCGCGGCCCGTGGTGTCGATCTCGGCGCGGCGGTCGACGCCGCTGAAACCGCCGGTGCGATGGACGTGGATGCGCATAACGGGCTCCTTGGACGACAGACGTCTTACCCGGACTTCTACCCCGCGGGGGCACGGTATGCGTGCGCGGGCGGGGCGCGGGGCGGCTCCGCGCGCGTGCGCGGGGCGGGGACCCGCTGCCGAGTCCCCGCCCCGCGGACCTCGTACCCGCGCCGTGCTACTTGGGGGTCACGCCGACCTGGTTCCAGGCCTTGACCATGGCGTCGTGTTCGGCGCCGGCGCCGAAGCGGGCCTGGGCGGCCTTGATGGTGAGCCCGGCGAAGTCGGCGAACTGTGCGTTCTTGGCGAGCTTGCCGCCGGTCAGGACGTCGTACCAGACCTGGCCGGCCCGCTCCCAGGCCTTGCCGCCGAGCGCGGAGGCCGCCAGATAGAAGGCGTGGTTGGGGATGCCGGAGTTGATGTGCACACCGCCGTTGTCGCCGGTCGTGTGGACGTAGCCCTTCATCGTGGCGGGCTGCGGGTCCTTGCCGAGGACGTCGTCGTCGTACGCGGTGCCGGGGGCCTTCATCGAGCGAAGGGCCTTGCCGGTGACGTTCGGGCCGAGCAGCTCGGCGCCGACCAGCCAGTCGGCCTGGTCGGCGGTCTGGCCCAGCGCGTACTGCTTGATCAGCACGCCGAAGACATCGGAGACGGACTCGTTGAGGGCGCCGGGCTGGTTCTCGTAATCGAGGTTGGCGGTGTACTGCGTGACGCCGTGGGTCAGCTCGTGGCCGATGACGTCGACGGGGATGGTGAAGTCCTTGAAAAGGTCGTTGTCGCCGTCGCCGAAGACCATCCGCTCGCCGTCCCAGAAGGCGTTGTCGTAGCGCTGGCCGTAGTGGACGGTGGCATTGAGCGGCAGGCCGGCGCCGTCGATGGACTTGCGGCCGTAGACCTTGAGGTAGAGCTCGAAGGTGGCGCCGAGGCCGGCGTGGGCGCGGTTGACGGAGGCGTCCTTGGCGGGGCCGTCGGACTCCGAGTGCACCTTGTGGCCGGGCAGGGTCGTCCCGTGGCGGGCGTCGTAGATGGTGCGCTTCGGCTTGTCGGCGGCGGCCCCGGGCTCGCCGGGGGTGAGGTCGCGGGCGGCGATCTCGCGGCGCTGGGCGCGCTGCACGTGGTCGTGTTCCAGGGTGCGGCGAGCGGGCTCGTGCCGGGCCGGGTCGTCGGACTGGGCCAGGTTGTCGAGAATGTGCGGAGGGATGATCGTGCAGAACACGGGCGAGCCGCAGCTGGCCGCCTCTGACGTCGCGTTGTTGAGGTCCATGATTAGACGGTGGCACTGTGTAATGCAGCTGTCACTGCCTGCGGCTGAAATTCCCGGAAAAGTGTGGTTAGTCGCATTTATGTCCTCCGGGGCGTCCCGTCCCGCATACTGATACGCCACCGCCATACATGACATACCTCAGCTAGGGTGCTGTGCATCATGCGTTTCGGGCTGCTTCTCCTTAGCTGCCGCGGCGAGGGCCTGTAGTCGTAGGCCGACCCCCTCCCCGCGGAGTTCGGTGTTGCGATCTTGTCGCCCCGTCGGCCCCCTCCTGACTCCCCGTGAGCAGAGGGACCCCAGCGGAATACGAGGAGCCCCACGCACCATGTCGAATCCGTCGAACCCCGCAGATCATGCCGTCGGCCGCCGCACCCCGGTGACGAACGCGACGCAGCTGCAGCGGGCCTCCGGCATGCCGGTCCACAGGTACAGCCGCTACGAAGCGGTCGACATCCCGGACCGCACCTGGCCGGACAACCGCATCACCGCCGCGCCCCGCTGGCTGTCGACCGACCTGCGGGACGGCAACCAGGCGCTGATCGACCCGATGTCGCCGGCCCGCAAGCGCGAGATGTTCGATCTGCTGGTGCGCATGGGCTACAAGGAGATCGAGGTCGGCTTCCCGTCCTCCGGTGAGACCGACTTCGCCTTCGTCCGCTCCATCATCGAAGAGGGCGCGATCCCCGAGGACGTGACGATCTCCGTCCTGACGCAGGCCCGCGAGGAGCTGATCGAGCGGACCGTCGAGTCGCTGCGCGGCGCCCACCGCGCCACGGTGCACCTGTACAACGCCACCGCGCCCACCTTCCGCCGCGTCGTCTTCCGCGGCACGAAGGAGCAGGTCAAGCAGATCGCCGTGGACGGCACCCGGCTCGTCATGGAGTACGCCGACAAGATCCTCGGCGACGAGACGATCTTCGGCTACCAGTACAGCCCGGAGATCTTCACCGACACCGAGCTGGACTTCGCCCTGGAGGTCTGTGAGGCGGTCTGTGATGTCTGGCAGCCCGAGGAGGGCCGCGAGATCATCCTGAACCTGCCCGCCACCGTGGAGCGTTCGACGCCGTCCACGCACGCGGACCGCTTCGAGTGGATGTCGCGCAACCTGTCCCGCCGCGAGCACGTATGCCTGTCGGTGCACCCGCACAACGACCGGGGCACCGCGGTCGCTGCCGCCGAGCTGGCGATCATGGCGGGCGCCGACCGCATCGAGGGCTGCCTGTTCGGGCAGGGCGAGCGCACCGGCAACGTCGACCTGGTGACGCTGGGCATGAACCTGTTCTCCCAGGGCGTCGACCCGCAGATCGACTTCTCGCAGATCGACGAGATCCGTCGCACCAGCGAGTACTGCAACCAGATGGAGATCCACCCGCGCCACCCCTACGCGGGCGATCTGGTCTACACCGCCTTCTCCGGCTCCCACCAGGACGCCATCAAGAAGGGCTTCGACGCCATGGAGGCCGCGGCCACCGCCGCCGGCAAGAGCGTCGACGACATCGAGTGGGCGGTTCCGTACCTGCCCATCGACCCGAAGGACGTCGGCCGCTCCTACGAGGCCGTCATCCGCGTCAACTCGCAGTCCGGCAAGGGCGGTATCGCCTACGTCCTGAAGAACGACCACAAGCTGGACCTGCCGCGCCGGATGCAGATCGAGTTCTCCCGGATCATCCAGGAGAAGACCGACACCGAGGGCGGCGAGGTCACGCCGGCCGCCATCTGGTCCGCCTTCCAGGACGAGTACCTGCCCACGCCGGAGAACGCCTGGGGCCGGATCGCGCTGCGCTCCGCCCAGACCTCGACCACGACCGAGGGCACCGACGCGCTCACCGTCGAGGCGGTCGTCAACGGCGCGGACACCGTGCTGACCGGTACCGGCAACGGTCCGCTGGCCGCGTTCATCGACTCGCTGGCCGCGATCGACGCGGACGTGCGCGTACTGGACTATGTCGAGCACACCATGAGCGAGGGCGCCGGCGCCCAGGCCGCCGCGTACGTCGAGTGCGCGATCGGCGACAAGGTGCTGTGGGGCGTCGGTATCGACGCCAACATCGTCCGCGCCTCGATCAAGGCGGTCGCCTCGGCGGTCAACCGCGCCGCGCGCTGACCTGCCGGACGGCCCCGACCAGCGGACCCGAGCACTGAGTTGCTCAAGGCGCCCCCGCAGCCCCCACCGGGCTGCGGGGGCGCGCCGTGGTGCGGCACTGCCACCTGAAGGTGGGGTTTGGAATCCGCGGGAGTAACTCTGCGTAATTGAGTTGGTACTTTTGGTGATGAGCGCCGGTCGGACAGGCCGCGGCGCGTACGCCAAGGACGTGCAGATGACCAGATTTCGCATGCCCGCACTCTCCCGGCTGGCTCTGGCGGGAGCCGCCGCTCTCGCCGTGGTGGCATCAGCCCTCGCACCGGCGGCGACCGGAGCACCGGTCCCGGCGGCCGACCGTCCGGAGTACGTCGCGCTCGGCGACTCGTACAGCGCCGGTGTGTTCGTCCGCCCCTGGGACGCCGGCGACGGCTGCGGCCGCTCGTACCGCAACTACCCCCACCAGGTGGCGGAGCGGTTCGGTTACCGGCTGAGAGACGTGACCTGCGGAGCGGCCGAGATCGTCGACGGGATTCTGGAGCCCCAGCCGTCCGAGAAGATCCTCGGCCCGCCGACGATCCCGCCCGAGGGGGGCTGGCCCGAGCTGCCTCCGCAGCTGGAGGCCCTGTCCCTGGACACCGACTTCGTCACCATCGGCATCGGCGGCAATTCCCTCGGCTTCGGGGGCATCCTGGGCAAGTGCCTCGAACTCGGGCTCACTCAGCCCCTGAAGACCAAGCCCTGTACCGACTACTACACCGGCAGCGGGGCGGGGGCGGACTGGCTGCAGGACCGCTTCGCGCAGGTCGACGCCGACTTCGGCCGCATGATGACGGCGATCCACGAGGCCGCGCCGCATGCCAGGGTCGTCGTCGTCGGCTATCCGGCCATCGTTCCGGACAACTCCGGCTGCAGCTTCCTGCACTGGAACCAGCTCGGCAGCGTCAAGAAGGGCGATATGCCCTGGCTGGACGGGCTCGAACGGCGCCTGAACGACCTGCTGCACCGGCACGCCGGCCACCAGAACGCGACCTATGCCGACACCTACGAGTCCAGCGTGGGCCACGGCGTCTGCCAGAGCGGGGACGCGAAGTGGATGTACGGGATCAGGGACAACCTCACCGGTGACGGCGACCAGACCGACCCGCCGACGGAGCTGTGCAACGACATCCCCGGCACCGGCGAGGCCTGCACCCTGGTCCACCCCAACGCCCGCGGACTGGACAACCAGGCCCGGGAAGTGGCCAAGGTCCTCCAGCGCGGAGGGGGCACGCACCCCGGGCTGTTGACGGCCCCGCAAGGCTGACGCCGCCGGAGCGCTGCTGACCCCGTACGCCCGGCGACCTCGGCCGACGCGCGGCGGCCGGGTCCCTCCAGGGCGCCGACGAGGCCCCGTCCCGCCCCTCCGGGGCAGGACGGGGCCTTCAGTCATCCGGCCAGTTGTCCGATACGAGATGCTGACGCCACATCACACATGTGGCTAACATCACGTCCCATACGGCGACGGGGCCATGGGGTGTCTTCCGTGCTGTGAGGGCTACGGGGCAGTTACGGAGGGCTGACGAGATGCACAAGATGTGTGTGATGGGCGTGCGCACGTCCTGGCGTACCGTCGCCGACGGCGAGTTCTTCTGTCCGGACTGCGGCGGGGACCGCAACTACCTCCGCCGGACCGGCCGCCGCCGGCTCACCGTCCTCGGCGTCCCGCTGCTCTCCCGCGGCGCCGCCGGACCCGTCCTGGAGTGCTCCGCCTGCCGCGGCCACTTCGGCCCGGACGCCCTCGACCACCCCACCACCGTCCGCTTCTCCGCGATGCTCAGGGACGCCGTCCACACCCTCACCCTGGCGCTGCTGGCGGCGGGCGGCACCTCGTCGCGTGCGGTCCGCGACACCGCCGTCGCCACGGTCCGCGCGGCCGGCTTCGCGGACTGCTCCGAGGACCAGCTGCTGACCCTGCTCGCCGCGCTCGCCGCCGACACCGGCCGGGTGACCGGGAGTTACGACGGGGCGGCCGCCGGTGGCTGTGCCCACCAGGGCATGGACCCGTGCGGCACAGCGCTGGCCATAGAGCTCCACGAGTCGCTGGAGCCGCTGGCCCCGCACCTCGCCCCGGCGGGCCGGGAGGCGCTGCTCCTCCAGGGTGCCCGGATCGCGCTCGCCGACGGCGCCTACACGCCCGCGGAGCGTGAGGTGCTCAGCACCGTCGGCAGCGCGCTGATGCTCCGCCCCGCCGACACCCACCGCCTGCTGGCGGCGGCACGTACGCCGTCCTGAGCCCGAAGCGGCAACGGCCCCGCCCTCCGAAAGCGGATGACGGGGCCGGGTAACCGGCGGCGGCCGGGCCGGATCAGCCCGCGGTCAGCCGTACCGGCAGACTGCGCAGGCCACCCGAGATGAAGCCGTCCGTTGCCGCCAACTCCTCGGCCGGAACGGCCAGTTGAATGTCGGGGAAGCGGGCGAACAGGGCCGGGAGGGCGATCCGGGCCTCCATCCGGGCCAGCGGGGCGCCCAGGCAGTGGTGGACGCCGTGGCCGAAGGCGAGGTGCTCCGGGTCGGTGCGCCGGATGTCGAAGTCGGCGGCCGTGTCACCGTGGAAGGCGGGGTCGCGGCCGGCCGCGGCGTATCCCGGCAGGATCGCCTCGCCCTTGCGGATGGTGGGGCCGCCCGGGATGCCGATGTCCTCGACGGCGAAGCGCAGCGGCAGGCTGGCGATGCTCGGGGCCCAGCGGAGGGTCTCCTCGATGACGTCCTTCCAGGAGACCTCGCCCGCGAGCACCAGTTGGAGCTGGTCGGGGTGGGTGAGCAGGGCGTGGACGGCATTGCCCAGCAGGTCGACGGTGGTCTCGTGGCCGGCGCCGATGACCAGCAGCAGGGTGTCGAGCAGCTCCTGCTCGGTCATCCGCTGGCCCTCGTCGTCCCGGGCGGAGACCAGCAGGCTCGTCAGGTCCTCGCCCGGGTGCGCACGCTTGGCGGCGACCAGCTCGCTGAGCAGGGCGAACACGCCCGCGGCCGTGGCGCCGGCCTGTTCCGGGGTGGCCGTGGTGTCCATGATGGCCGTGACGAGACGGGCGAGTTCGGCGCGCGGCGCGCCCTCCGGGAAGCCGAACAGCTCGCAGATGACCTGCATGGGCAGCGGGTGGTTGAAGCGCGCCCGCAGGTCCAGGGGCTCGCCCGCCGGGTGGGCGGCGAGGTCGGCCAGTAAGGCCTGCGTGATGCTCTCCACCCGCGGGAGGATGGCCTCGGTGCGGCGGGCGGTGAACGCCGGGGCGATCAGCTTGCGCAGCCGCCGGTGATCGGCGCCGTACGCGGTGAACATGTTGGTGACGCCGATCCAGGACTGCAGCCAGCTGTTGCGGACCTCCTCGCGCTGCCAGGCCGGCCAGTGGTCCCGGGGGTTCTTGGAGACCCGGTCGTCGGTCAGCAGCTGCTTGAGCAGGGTGTGGCTGGTCACCGTCCATGCCTCGATGCCGCCCGGCAGTTCGGTCCGGGCCACCGGGCCTAGCGCGCGGAGGCGGGCTGCCTCTCCGTGGATGTCGCTTCCGACCGGGTCGATGACGTAGGGCCGCTGTCCCTGTTGTGCCATGGAGTTGCTCCTGCCTGGTCGGGGGTGATGGGCGTGAAGCGGGCCGGCAGCGAGACCAGGGCCCGGTGGAACGCGCCGTTGCGCCACTGCAGCGTGGAGGCGTCCACGGCGAGCTCGATGTCGGAGAGCCAGGCGGTGAGCCGCTCGATCGCGGTGGTGGCGATCAGCAGCGCATGCCGCTTCACGGGGCAGGCGTGCGGACCGGCCGCCCAGGCCAGGTGCGAACCGCCGCCCGAGCCGGGCCCCGGCTGACCCGTGGTGTCGAACTGGCTGTTGGCGGCCGCGTACGACACCATCACCAGCTGCCCCTTGCGCACCCAGGTGCCGTGGAAGAAGACGTCACGGACCGGGAAGTGGGCGGAGTAGTTGGTCAGCGGCGGGTCGTTCCACAGCACCTCGTTGATCGCGTCGTGCGCGGTGAGCGCACCGCCGGTCACGGTGCTGTAGTAGCGGTCGTCGGAGAGCATCCGCGACAGCGCGTTGCCGATGAGGTTGGCGAGCGGCTCGTTGCCCGCGCCCATCGTGAGGATGATGTTGTGGATCAGCTCCTCGTCGTTCAGGCCGTTGCGGTGGTCCATGAACCAGGAGGTCAGGTCCGGCCCGCGCTGCGCCTTCTTCGCGCCCACCAGCTCCATGATGTAGGTGGTGAACGCGTCGTTGGCGGCGGCGGCCTCCTCGGGGGAGTTGCCGTCCAGCATGCCCGCGATGGCCGCGATCAGCCGTTCGCTGTACGAATCCGGCAGCCCGAAGAGGTTGTTGAACATCAACAGCGGGATCAGCCGCGCATAGTCGGCGATCAGATCGACCTCGCCGTGCGCACCGAAGCGCTGGATCAGCATGTCCGCGGCGTGGTGGACGCGGGCCCGCAGCTCATGCGGCTCGACGAGCTTGAAGCTGTCGACGATGACGTCCCGGTAGCGCACGTGCGCCGGCCCGTCGGCGTAGAAGACGTTGGGGCGCCACATCAGCATCGGCATGACGGGGGAGTCCGGAGGGACGGTCGTCATCCACTCCCGGGAGTCCTTGGACCAGGTGGCGTCGTCGTGCAGCAGATCGAGCGCCGCCCGGTAGTCGGTGACCAGCATCGCGGTCACCTCCGGCGCGATCTCGACCGGTGCCACCGCGCCGTACTGGCGCAACTGCGCATAGATACGGCGCGGATCGGCGGCGAAGTCCGGTCCGTAGAGCTTCACCGGCGTCTGGGCGTCGGGCTGCGCCGGCGCGTACTGCTGCGGAGGGGCGGCGTGCGCCGGGCAGCCCGGTGGCGGCGCGGCTCCCGGCTGGTGCGGGGAAGTCACGGGTTCGGGTTCTCCTCGGGGGTGTGGGCCAGGACGTGCCCGACGAGCGCGATCAGCGCGTCGACGGACTGTTCCCGGTCGCGGGCATCGCACATCACCAGCGGTGTGTCGGGGTGCAGATCGAGGGCGTCGCGGAGCTTCTCGGCGTCGTAGTGGGGCGCGTCGGGGAAGGTGTTGACCGCGACCGCGTAGCGCAGCCCGGCCTCCTCGACGATGTCCATCACCTCGAAGGAGTCCGCCAGCCGGCGGGTGTCGGCGAGGACGAGGGCGCCCAGCGCACCGCGGGCGATGTCCTGCCACAGGGGCCGGAATCGTTTCTGCCCGGGCGTGCCGAACAGATACAGCACCAGGTCCCCGGGCAGCGTCAGCCGTCCGAAGTCGATGGCGACGGTGGTGGTGGTCTTCTCCCGGACACCGGCGAGATCGTCGACACCGGCGCCGGTCTGGGTCATGACCTCCTCGGTGTGCAGCGGCGGGGTTTCGGACAACGCCCGGATGAGCGTGGTCTTGCCGACCCCGAACGGTCCCGCGACCAGCAGTTTGACCAGGGTCTGGTGCTCGCCGGAGAGGTACATGTTGCCGGTGCCCGCGGCCGTGTCGGCGCTAGCACTTGAGAGAGCGGAGTCCATCGAGAACCCTCTCCAGGATCTGTCGGTCGAATTGCTCGGCTTCGGGAATGGGGGGCCGGGCGTGCAGCCGCCCGGCGTCGACGAGATCGGCCACCAGCACCTTCACCACGCTCACGGGGAGGTGGAGATGGGCGGCGACCTCGGCCAGAGACAGCGCCCCGGGCTGGAGCAGCTCCAGGATGCGCTGCTCCTCCGGGCGTACCTCACTCGTGATCGGCATCCCCACGCCGTGCAGCAGGGTCAGCCGGTCGAGGGTGTTGCGGCTCGGCCGGGCGCGTCCGCCGGTCGCCAGATAGGCCGGTACGAGGCGCCTGCCGCTGCTCTGGCGGGGCGTCATGCCGGGTTACCGAGGTCCCGGGCCGGGCTGTTCATGACCTTGTTGCCCAGCGTGGTGACCTGGATCTGCATCTGGTGTGCGACGACGCCCATGTTCACCTCCGGGCCGGCGAAGACGGCCAGGCAGGTGTTCTCGCCGGCCGGTATCGCAAAGACGAAACCTTCATCGGACTCGATGACCGTCTGCCGCAGCCTGGTGTCGTCCTTCTCGGCGAACGCCGCGGTGACGGCACGTCCCGCGCCCTGGAGCGCGGACATCATGGCGGCGACACCCTCGGCGGAGTCCCGCTTCAGCCCCGGCGAGGAGCCCTCGATGAAGCCGTCACCGGAAATGACGGCCGCGTGAATAACATGCGGCAACTCCAGGAGGGGCGTGAGCACCCAGGACTTGTCCTCGGCGACACGGCGGCGGGTGGGGCTGTTCATGATTGAGCGTTCCCTTCGGGACTGCGAGGGGGTTCTGACTGGACGGCTGCCCGGCCGGATTCGGTGCCGCGCTGGAGTGCGGCCCAGCGGGACCCGGTCTCCTCCGGGGAGCGCAGGGGCGGCGAGGCGGTGCGCTCGGCGCTCTCCTCGCTCTCGGATACGGGCTTACGGCGGCGCCGGCGCGGGAGTTCGCCCTCCTTCTGGACGGGCGGCGCGGCCTCGGGCCGGTCGTCCCGCTGCGGAGCCGGAGCCGGAGCAGAAGCCGGAGCGGGAGCCTGAGCCGCCGGTGCGGCGGCGGCGGACGGGGCGGGCGCGGCGGCGGCCGGCGACGCGGTGCCGGTCGGCAGCACGGACGCGGACCGGTCCGGCACCCCCGGACGGTGCGGCATCGGAGCCATCACCGACATGGGCTGGGCGCTCTCGTCGAGGACGGTCAGGAGCGGGTCGCCCGGGATGTACACGACCGCGCGCACGCCACCGTACGGCGACGGCTCGACATGCACGCCGAAGCCGTACTGGCGCACCAGCTGGCCGGCGGCGGCGAAGCCGGACCGCGGCGGGTCGCCGAGCTGGGTCAGCAGCACGTCCTCGTCGCCCGCCAGCAGCTCCATCGCGGCCTTGATCTCGTCGTCGTGCATGCCGACGCCGTAGTCGTCGACGAGGACCGACGCACCGCGGTTGCCCTGCTGAAGGGTGATGGTGACCGGAAGTTCACGGTGCGAGTGGTGCAGCGCGTTCGCCAGCAGCTCGGTGACGACGATCGCGACCGGCTCGACGGCCCGCGCGACGACGGCGACCGGGTCGCGCAGCTGGTTGCTGACCTGTACGCGGTCGTAGCCGCGCAGCCGGGAGGTGGCGCCGACGACCAGCTCGGCGAGGTAGGAGTCCTCGCGGGTCAGCCCCGGCCAGGCACCGCACACGACGCCGGTGGCCTGCACGCGCCGCAGCGCCTGCTCGTTGAGGAAGTCCGCGTTCAGCAGGTCCTGGGCGACGTCCGGGTCGTCGTAGCGGTGCTGCATCTCCTGGAGCGCCGTCTGGAGCCGGTAGAGCAGCGCCTGGATGGTGGTGGTCGCCCCGCGCAGCGTGGACTGCGCCGCGGCGTCGACCCGCGCCCGCTCCTTGGTGATGGCGTCGCTGACCTGCTCCAGTACGGCGCTCAGCGCCCGGTCGGCGTCCGTCCCGGCGAACCGGGTGTCCAGCAGCCCCGGTACGGGCACATGCGGGTGCGCCAGCGCCGTCGTCAGATCGGGGAGCCGGGTCTCGGCCAGGTGCCGGATCTCGGCCTCGGTGGCGCGCAGCCGGGCCGTCAGCTCCGTATTGCTGTGGAGCGTGGCGCTGTTCTGTTCCTCAGCGGCGGTGAGGCGTGATCTCAGGTCCGCGCGCTGTCCGCGCGCTCGGATCGAGAGCGCCGCCAGGACCACGGCGGCGGCCGTACCTGCGCTGAGGCACCACAACAGCGCCTCCGGTATGGATGTCATCGAGATCCTCAAGTGGGGTACTGACGGGGTCGGCCGGCCTGCACGGGCGTCGTGTTGCCGATCATCACCGGATGCTACCGGGGAGCTGACGTGCTGTGAGGGGCGCTTCCCGTGGGGGACTGAGAAGCGCGGAAGGTCGCCTTCCGCCCATGTTGACCCGGACCATAACGTGATGTGGCCCCGTCATCCAGGGCGATGGCGGGGCCTTTGTGTGCCTGTTGTGTGTACCCGGTGAAAGACGGTCAGGCGTCCCCGAGTTGCCCGCCTTTGACGGCGTCGACGAAGGCGCTCCACCCGGCGGCCGGGAAGACCAGGGCGGGGCCTTGGGGGGACTTGCTGTCGCGGACGGGGACTACGCCGGGGTGGGTGTCGGAGACCTCAAGGCAGTTGTCCGGCTGACCACTGCTGTAGCTGCTCTTGCGCCACTGGGCGGTGGCCAGGTCGTATCGGCTCATGAGTTCCTGTAGCTCTCTGCCGCCGACTCGATCAGAGCTAGGGATGCCTCCGGCGACAATGCGGCGGCCCTGATGAGATCGTAAGTTGCCTGTGCCCGCTTCACCGTGGTGGGTTCGTCAACTAGTTGGCCCCAAAACATCCCCTCCGTATAGAGGGTTGGCGGTGCGTCCTCGAAGTCCATGAGCCTCATGGACTTGGACATGCCTGCATGAGCGCCTTGCGCGTAGGGAATCACCTGGATCAGCACCCGGCGGCTGTGCGCGAGGGCTGCGACGTGGTCCAACTGCTCGGCCATGCAGGCCGCTCCGCCGACCGGTGTTCGCAGCGCATGCTCGTGGATGATCGCCCAGTAGGTGGGATTCGCAGGGCCCTTCAGGACTTTGGCTCGTTCCAGTCGTGCGGCAATCCATCCGTCCAGCTCGTCGTCGGCAACGAAGGGGTTGTCCGCCAGCATCACTGCGCGGATGTACGCCGCCGTCTGTAGCAAGCCCGGCACCAGCACGGAGTCGAATTCGCAGATCTTGATCGCGAGGGCTTCCAGCTCCGCGGCGGCTGCAAAGTAGTCCGTGAAGTTGGATGCGTTGATCAGCTTTCGCCACATCCGCTCGAAAAAGCCATCGGATTGCAGGACGCCATCGATCCGGATCGCCACATCCAGCTGCGGCTTCCGGATCGCCTGCTCGAACTGGCCGATGTAGCCGCCGGACACGAAGACCATCCCCCCAAGTGCCTCCTGGGTTAAGCCCGCGTCCTCCCGTCGCCGCTTGAGTTCCGTGCCCCAGAATTCCCACGCGGCCTGACGTGATGCGTTGGCCATGGCATTCGTCCTTTCTCTGCGCGCCCGTTGCAGTGTCGGCCCCCTTGCCCAGCCTAGTTCCGTAGCGTCACTCTCTGACTGCGAACAGTGAAACCCCTCACGGAAAGTGCGGATGCTCATGCAGCAGCAGTTCAAGGAAGTGGAAGACGTGACGACGGAATTGCGGGAGGCGCTGGCCCGTGCGGGGGTGGTCCTCCCGTCGCTGCGTCCGGACCCCGTGTCGATCGCCCACCGCTATCTGCCGCCACTCGTTGAGCTGGGGCGATGCTCGATGGACGTCGCCCGCAAGCTCACCGCCGCGCTGGCCGAGCCCTCCCGGGGCGACCGGGTCTGAGGACGGGCTGAGGGTCACCCGGTCCCGCCGATGCGCGAGAATGACGCCATGAGTCTGTTCCGCGACGACGGCATCGTGCTGCGCACCCAGAAGCTGGGCGAGGCGGACCGGATCATCACGCTGCTCACCCGAGGCCACGGACGGGTTCGTGCCGTGGCCCGGGGGGTGCGGCGGACGAAGTCGAAGTTCGGGGCGCGGCTGGAGCCGTTTTCGCACGTCGACGTGCAGTTTTATGCGCGCGGCAGCGAGCTGATCGGGCGCGGGCTGCCGCTGTGCACGCAGAGCGAGACGATCGCGGCGTACGGCGGCGGGATCGTCACCGACTACGCCCGCTACACCGCCGGTACCGCGATGCTGGAGACCGCGGAGCGGTTCACCGATCACGAGGGCGAGCCCGCCGTGCAGCAGTATCTGCTGCTGGTCGGCGGGCTGCGGACGCTGGCCCGCGGGGAGCACGAGCCGCATCTGGTGCTGGACGCCTTCCTGCTGCGCTCGCTCGCGGTGAACGGTTATGCGCCGAGTTTCGACAGCTGTGCGCGGTGCGGAATGCCCGGTCCGAACCGGTTCTTCTCGGTTGCGTCGGGCGGTGTGACCTGCGGTGACTGCCGGGTGGCGGGGAGCGTCGTACCCTCCTCTGAAGCCATTGCGCTCCTGAGCGCGCTGCTGACCGGCGACTGGGAGACTGCGGACGCCTGTGAGGCCCGCCATGCCCGCGAGGGCAGCGGACTGGTCACGGCGTATTTGCACTGGCATCTGGAGCGGGGCCTGCGTTCCCTCCGGTACGTAGAGAAATAACGCAAGCGACACCCCCCGACCCCCTCAAGACACCCCGAACACCCGACCCCCTCAAGACAGCTCGACCGCACAAGACACATAGGAGACGTGGGCCGCATGGCACGACGCGGGATTCTGGGCCGTAATCGACGTGAGTACGTGACGCCGGAGCCGCACCCTTCCGGTGCGCGGCCGCCGAAGATCCCCGGTGAGCTCGTCCCGAACCATGTCGCGGTCGTCATGGACGGCAACGGCCGGTGGGCCAAGGAGCGCGGGCTGCCGCGCACCGAGGGTCACAAGGTCGGCGAGGGCGTCGTCCTGGACGTCCTCAAGGGCTGCATCGAAATGGGCGTGAAGAATCTTTCGCTCTACGCCTTCTCGACGGAGAACTGGAAGCGGTCGCCCGAGGAGGTCCGCTTCCTGATGAACTTCAACCGCGATGTGATCCGCCGGCGCCGTGACGAGATGGACGCGCTGGGTATTCGTATCCGATGGGTCGGGCGGATGCCGAAGCTGTGGAAGTCCGTGGTGCAGGAGCTCCAGATCGCCCAGGAGCAGACCAAGAACAATGACGCGATGACGCTGTATTTCTGCGTGAATTACGGCGGGCGTGCGGAGATCGCGGATGCGGCGGCCGCCATCGCGGCGGATGTACGGGCCGGAAAGCTGGACCCGTCGAAGGTCAATGAGAAGACCGTCGCGAAGTACATGTACTACCCGGACATGCCGGATGTGGACCTCTTCGTGCGGCCGTCGGGCGAGCAGCGGACCTCGAACTATCTGATCTGGCAGAGCGCTTACGCCGAGATGGTCTTCCAGGACATCCTGTGGCCGGACTTCGACCGGCGGAACCTGTGGGAGGCGTGCCTGGAGTACGCGAAGCGGGACCGCCGGTTCGGGGCGGCGCCGGTGGTGGAGGGCGAGTCCGCGACGTAAGGACGGCGGGTAACGGGCCCATGAGGCTCGTGAGGCTCATGAGAAGGGGGCCGGTGGTGTTCGGGCGAACGCCACCGGCCCCCTTTCCCGTAGCCGTACCCGTCAGGAGTGCCAGATCTCGCGGAGGTGCGAGACGGCGCCGGAGCCGTTCAGGGTGAGCTCGTAGATGTCTCCCGAGCAGGCGAGCGGCGGCTTGACCTGGTCGTGCTTCAGGCAGGCGGTGAGGTGCCCGGAGAGCGTGGCGAGGGACACCGTGCGGTGGCCGGTCGCGCTCGTGGTCAGCTCGGCCGTGGCTCCCGCGGCCAGCCGGTACCGGCCGGCCTTGCCCGTTCCCGCGTATCCGCCGCCGTTGGGGTCGCAGGCGAACTGCGCCTCCTTGACGGACAGTCGGTCCCCGGCCGGCGCCCGGGTGACCTGCACCATCCGGTGCCCGTTGGCCAGCTTGGCCGGGGTGCAGTCGGACGACGGTTCCGGGTCGATCGGCAGGTCCTTCTGCCCGGCGGCGGAGGCCGTGGGGGACGGCTTGTCGCTCGGCGCGTCGGCCGGGGTGGACTCCGGTGACGGGGCGGAGGGCGCGCTCGCCCGGGAGGAAGCGGCCGGGTCCTCGCCCTTGCAGGACGTGAGCGTGGCCAGCGACGCGGCAAGGACGGCCGCGGTGAGCAGTCGGCGGGTGAACATACAGGCGTTCTCTCTCGTGTGCGGATCGGAGGCCGTGCGGGACGGACGCCGTACGGGCCGGGGGCCGTGCGGGCCGGCCGCCGCCCGGAGCGGAATCCGTGCGGGTCAGAGGCCGTTGCGGCGGTAGGGGACGTACGGCTTGCCGATCGACCTCTCGTGGGCGGCGTCGCCCGAGTAGTACGGGTACGGGATGACGTGGGAGACGGTGCCCTGGGAGCCGTTGTCCTCCAGGGCGATGTACTTCGTGTGCTCCTTGTCGGCCCAGCCGCCGAAGAGGACGGTGTGGTCGCCGGCGATCAGCGCGTCGCCCGGCTGGAGATCGTCCTTGGTGATCACGTGGGCGGTGTCGTTGCCCATCAGGCCGTAGGTGTTCAGGCCCGGCGGCTCCAGGCCCCAGGCGGCGGAGACGAAGCCCGAGCAGTCGTCGCGGTAGCCGTTGGTGGTGGCCGACTGGCTGTAGCCGATGCGGTGGTTCACCCGCTCCAGGGCGCGGTCGATGATGTCCTTGCGCTCGCCGGGCAGCCCGGAGGTGTCGGGGGCCGTCTCGACGCCCGCGCCGGTGGTGGTGTGGTGCTTGCCCGGCGACCAGGCGTCCCAGTCGCCCTTGGTGTCCCACTTGCCGTCGCCGTGGCCCTGGGCGGGGGCCGGGCCGCCGGCGCCGCCGCCGGTGCTGCCGCCGCCACCGCCTGTGCCAGCGCCACCGCCTGCGCCGCCTCCGCCGCCACCGCCGTTCCCGCCTCCTCCGCCGCCGGTGTGGCCGGGCGAGGCGGGGGAGTCGTGCCGCGTGCGGTCCTTGATCTTCTTCAGCGCGTCTTCGATCTTCTTCTCGTTGGCCTCGTACTCGGCCTTGACCTTCTTGATCTTCTCGGCGTCCCCCGCCAGCTCCCCGAGCAGCTTCTTCTTGCTCTCCTCAAGGCGCTTGCTGACCTCGGCGATCTCCTTCACGTCCGCGAGCACCTGGTAGGCGATCCCGAAGCCGGGGAGTGACGCGAGCGGTGCCGCGGCGAGGTCGATCGAGGCCGCGGTGATCAGCGTCTCCTTGATCTCCCCCAGGTGCTGGTTGAGCTCCGCCATGCGCCGGCTGACCGAGTGCCAGTCCTTCTCGATCTTGGCGAGCTCCGCCATCTCGACACCGAATGTGTCGCCTGCCATCCGAACAACCCCCGTGATGTGGTGGTGAACCGCGAAGAATCCGGCATGCCGGGCCCGGGTGTTCCGGGGGCGCCGGCTCCGTGAAGGTGAGCCCTGTGAATGCGGGCTCCGGCAGGGCCGGGCCCGTAAGAGAGTGACGGTCCGTCAGTAGACCTTGGAGAGCCGGTCGACCGACTCGCCCAGCGTGGTCAGATCGTCGGAGATCTGGTTCATCTCCTTGACGCGGCTGTGCGCGACGGCGACGAAGGCGTCGGAGGCCGGGCCGTGCCAGGAGAGCTTTCCGAGGGTGGAGTTGATGTCCTTGGTGAGGACGTCCAGCTCCTTGCTCAGCGCCTTCAGCTCGGCCGAAATCTTCTGCAGATCCGCCTCGCCGCCGCCGAACATCTGGGTCAGCGCCCAGTGCGCGATTTCGGCCGGCGCCATCAAGACGTCCTTGCCGACCTCGACCACATCGCCGACCAGCTTCGTGCCGTCGTCCCAGAGCTCGCCGAGAACGCCCATTCCTACCCCCCGTGGTGTGCGCGTACAGCCGCGCTGATGGCTCGCCGAGAATACCACCAGCGTGTACCTGACAGCTTTTCTCGCGCGGGGTGAAACGGAAGCCGGAGCGGGCGGCCCAGGCGGCCTCACCCGGCAGGCCGGGGCGGCATTGCCGTGCAGGTCGGGACGGGTGCCACGAGTGGTGGGCGGAGCCGGCCGGGCAGCTCACGGAACCGGGCGCGGCCGCCCGCCGGACGTCCGAGACACCGACCGGGCCTCCGCACCGAGACATCGAGAGAGCCGCCTGCGCACCGGAACACCGAACGGGCCGCCTCCGTAAGGAAGCGGCTCGATCGGCTGGTCATCGGCTCCAGGGGGTCGGCCCCTGGGCTTCTGCGGGTCCGGGTCGTCTACTGCTTGTCGCCGGACGCCTCCGCGCACTCCCCGCAGGTCCCGAAGATCTCGATGGTGTGCGCGACGTCCCGGAAGCCGTGCTCCGCGGCGATCTGGTCGGCCCACTTCTCCACCGCGGGGCCCTCGACCTCGACGGCCTTGCCGCAGCTCCGGCACACCAGATGGTGGTGGTGATCGTCGGTGCTGCACCGGCGGTAGACGGCCTCGCCGTCGCTGGTGCGCAGCACATCGACCTCACCGGCGTCGGCGAGCGACTGCAGCGTGCGGTAGACGGTGGTGAGCCCCACCGAGTCGCCACGGTGCTTGAGCATGTCGTGCAGCTCCTGTGCGCTGCGGAACTCGTCGACCTCGTCGAGTGCGGCCGACACCGCGGTCCGCTGCCGCGTCGACCGGCCGCGTACCGGAGATCCCGCGCTCGTCGCCACCGTTGCCTCCCTAGGACGTCAGGACTTCCCCCTGCACGTGCGTCCTGCCATTGTGCCAGGTGATGACCGGCCCCCTGGGGGGACGCTTACACGCACATCTGTCTGCGCCCGCCGACGCCTCCTTGCCGAACTCATCCGGCCACGCTCACATCGTCCGTGGCGCCGCGGCTGCCGGGTACCTCCAGGGTGCACCCGCGGGAGGCCTGTGCGGCATCCCTTGCGCGCTTTTTCGCGAGCGGCGCGGCGAGCGCGGTGAAGACCACGAACAGCCCGATGGCGAACAGCACGATCGTCGCGCCGGACGGCACATCGACGTAGTACGAGGTGGTGGTGCCCGTGACGGTGACCGCGACCCCGATGGCGACGGCCGTGGCGAAGGTGACCGCGAAGCTGCGGCTGATCTGCTGGGCGGCCGCGACCGGGATCACCATCAGCGCGCTGACCAGCAGCAGGCCGACCACGCGCATGGCGACGGTGACGGTGACCGCGGCGGTGACCGCGACCAGCAGGTTGAGCAGCCGCACCGGCAGGCCGGTCACCCGGGCGAACTCCTCGTCCTGGCAGACGGCGAACAGCTGGCGGCGCAGCCCGACCGTGATCGCCAGTACCAGGGCGGCCAGTACGTAGATCGTCGTCATGTCCTGCGGCGAGACGGTGGTGATCGAGCCGAAGAGGTACGTCCCGAGGTTGGCGTTGGAGCCCGCGTCGGAGAGATTCATCAGCATCACACCGCCCGCCATGCCGCCGTAGAACAGCATGGCCAGTGCGAGGTCGCCGCGGGTCCTGCCGTACCAGCGGATCAGCTCCATGACGACGGAACCGGCGACGGCGACGGCGGTGGCGACCCACACCGGGCTGGTGTTGAGCAGAAAGCCCAGGCCGACGCCGGTGAGCGCGACATGGCCGATGCCGTCGCCCATCAGGGCCTGGCGGCGCTGGACGAGGTAGATGCCGATGGCGGGGGCGGTGATGCCGACGATCAGGGCGGCGATCAACGCCCGCTGCATGAAGGCGTAGTCGAGGATCTCCATCAGCTCAGCAGCCCCGTCCGGATCGGTTCCGCGGCCGCGTCGGCGTGCGGGTGGACATGGTCATGGCCGGGCAGCGCGTGCTGGCCCACGGCCTCGGGCGGCGGGCCGTCGTGGACCACGCAGCCGTCGCGCAGCACCACCGCGCGGTCGATCAGCGGCTCCAGCGGACCCAGCTCGTGCAGTACCAGCAGGACCGTGCTGCCGCGGCCGACCTGCTCGCGCAGTGCGGCGGCGAGCACCTCCTGGCTGGCCAGGTCGACGCCGGCCATCGGCTCGTCCATGATCAGCAGTTCCGGTTCGCCGGCCAGCGCCCGGGCGATCAGCACCCGCTGGTGCTGGCCGCCGGAGAGCGCGTTGACGGAGTCCTTGGCGCGGTCCGCCATGCCCACCAGCTCCAGGGCGCGGTGCACCGCGGCCCGGTCGGCCTTGCGCAGGATGCCCAGCTTCGTACGGGCCAGCCGGCCGGCCGTGACGACCTCGCGGACGGTGGCGGGCACCCCGCCGGCCGCGGTGGTGCGCTGCGGGACATAGCCGACCCGGGCCCAGTCGCGGAAGCGCCGGAACTCGGTGCCGAAGAGGGCCAGCTCGCCGCCGGTGAGCGGAACCTGGCCGATCACGGACCGGACGGCGGTGGACTTGCCGGAGCCGTTGGCGCCGAGCAGCGCGACGACCTCGCCCGTGCGGACGGTGAGATCGACGCCGCGCAGTACGGGCCGGGCGCCCAGCGAGGCGGTGGCCCGGCGCAGGTCGATGACCGGTTCGGGGAGCGGATGGTTCATGGTGACCTCCGTCGCGTGCGGTACGGGGTGCGTCACTTGCTGCCCAGCGCCTTCTGGAGCGCGGCGAGGTTGGCCCGCTGCACACCGAAGTAGTCCCGGCCGCGGCTCTTGCCGGTGATCCCCTCAAGCGGGTCGAGGACATCGGTCTTCAGATGGAGATCGCCGGCCAGGGCCTTGGCGGTGGCCGGGTTGGCGATCGTCTCGAAGAAGACGGTGGAGACGTGGTGCTCCGCGGCGAGGGTGTGCAGGTCCCTGATGCGGTGGGCGCTGGGCTCGGCCTCCGGGTCGAGGCCGCTGATGGACTCCTCGGTCAGGCCGTAGCGCTCGGCGAGGTAGCCGAAGGCTGCGTGGGTGGTCAGGAAGGTGTCCGAGGAGCGCTTCTTCAGCCCGTCCCGGAATTCCTTGTTCAGGCCGTCCAGCTTCTTCACCAGTACGTCGGTGTTCTTCTGGAAGTCGGCCTTGTGGGCCGGGTCGGCCTGGGCGAGGGTCTTGTTGACGCCCTTGGCGACCTCGGCGTACTTCACGGGGTCGAGCCAGATGTGCGGGTCCTTGCCGCCCTCGGACTCGGAGTGGGAGTGGTTGTCGCCGGTGGTGTGGTGGTGGCCGTCGACCTCGGTGCCGTGCTTCTCCAGCGAGGTGAGGGCGGCGGCGTCGGCGACGTGCTTGGCGCCGGACTGGGCGACGGCGGCGTCCACGGCCGGCTGCAGGCCCTTGAGGTAGACGATCGCGCCGGACTCGCCGAGCTGGCCGGTCTGCTTCGGGGTGAGCTCCAGGTCGTGCGGCTCGACGCCCGGCTTGGTGAGGTCGGTCACCTCGACGTGCTTCCCGCCGATCTGCTGGGCGAGGAATTCCATGGGATAGAAGGACGCCGTCACGCGCAGCTTGCCGTCCTCGGTGCGCGCACCGCTCGCGGGGGAGCAGGCGGAGAGGGCCAGCAGGCCGAGCACCGAGGCCCCGGCGAGGGCCGCAGTGATGATATGACGGCGTATGTTCATGACACTCATTTTCAACAAAAGTGGAAACGGTTGTCAACAAGAGCCGGGGCGGTGTGAGCGGGCCGACAGTGGGCCCGAACCGATTTGATCCAGGGGGTACGGCCGCCGGTACCCTGAACTATTCGCCCACCCGTCTCCCGACCACCACCCTCCGTCGAGACGCCAGGGCGCCGCCCGTCCATCGTTCGTCGTCGTAATGAAGAGAGCACCGTGGCCGCCGACAAGATCGATACCATCGTCAGCCTGAGCAAGCGCCGTGGCTTCGTCTACCCCTGCAGTGAGATCTACGGCGGCTCCCGCGCTGCCTGGGATTACGGCCCGCTGGGCGTCGAGCTCAAGGAGAACATCAAGCGTCAGTGGTGGCGCGCCATGGTCACCTCCCGTGAGGACGTCGTCGGTCTCGACTCGTCGGTGATCCTGGCCCCCGAGGTCTGGCAGGCGTCCGGCCACGTCGCCACGTTCACCGACCCGCTGACCGAGTGCACCTCCTGCCACAAGCGCTTCCGCGCGGACCACCTGGAGGAGGCGTACGAGGCCAAGCACGGCCGGCTCCCCGAGAACGGTCTCGCCGACGTCAACTGCCCGCACTGCGGCAACAAGGGCGGCTTCACCGAGCCCAAGCAGTTCTCCGGCCTGCTCTCCACGCACCTCGGCCCGTCCCAGGACACCGCCTCGGTCGCGTACCTGCGCCCCGAGACCGCGCAGGGCATCTTCACCAACTTCGCCCAGGTGCAGCAGACTTCCCGCAAGAAGCCGCCGTTCGGCATCGCGCAGATGGGCAAGTCCTTCCGCAACGAGATCACGCCCGGCAACTTCATCTTCCGGACCCGTGAGTTCGAGCAGATGGAGATGGAGTTCTTCGTCAAGCCGGGCGAGGACGAGAAGTGGCAGGAGTACTGGATGGCCGAGCGGTGGAACTGGTACCGCGACCTCGGCATCCGCGAGGAGAACATCCGCTGGTTCGAGCACCCGGCCGAGAAGCTCTCGCACTACTCCAAGCGCACCGCTGACATCGAGTACCGCTTCAACTTCGGCGGCACCGAGTTCTCCGAGCTGGAGGGCGTGGCCAACCGCACCGACTACGACCTCTCGGCGCACGCCAAGGCCTCCGGCCAGGACCTTTCCTACTTCGACCAGGAGGCCGGCGAGCGCTGGACTCCGTACGTCATCGAGCCGGCCGCCGGTGTGAACCGCGCGATGCTCGCCTTCATGCTCGACGCGTACATCGAGGACGAGGCGCCCAACGCCAAGGGCAAGATGGAGAAGCGCACCGTCATGCGCCTCGACCCGCGCCTGGCGCCGGTCAAGGTCGCGGTGCTGCCGCTGTCCCGCAACCCGCAGCTGTCGCCGAAGGCCAAGGGCCTCGCCGCGGACCTGCGCAAGAACTGGAACATCGAGTTCGACGACGCGGGCGCGATCGGCCGCCGCTACCGCCGCCAGGACGAGATCGGCACCCCGTTCTGCGTCACGGTCGACTTCGACACCCTGGACGACAACGCGGTGACCGTGCGCGAGCGCGACACCATGAAGCAGGAGCGGGTCAGCCTGGACCAGATCCAGGCCTACCTGGGCGCGCGGCTGCTCGGCTGCTGAGGTAGTGGTCGTCGGCTGTAGGCAGCTGAATTTCTGACCGATGCCGGGTCCCCTTTGAGGGGGCCCGGCATCGGCTTTGTGTGAGGGTGGCGCGGGGTGGGGGCGAGGGCGAGGGCTTTGTGGGGGCGGGGCGTTGTGGGGTCCCTTGCCTGCCGGAATATCCCCGGTGAGCCTGCACGTTGTGGGCCCCGAGGGGGCCGTCGCGACCCCTACGGGTTCTGTTCGGCCGTGCCCTAGGTTCCGTGGCCGCCCTTAATGCTCCGGCGTCGGGCGTACGGCGAGCGCCGCGCACAGGGCCGCCAGGGGGAGTTCCGCGCCGACGGCCATGGCTATGGCGGTGGCCAGTTCCTGGCCGGGGGCGGCGGTGGCCAGGTCGATGCAGGCGTCAGCGAGGAGGAGGGCCGCCGCGGCGGCTGCGGGTGCCCGGTGCCGGGTGTCGCCCCGCAGCAGCCGGTGGCCGGCGGCGAGGAGGGCGGCGGCCTCCAGGGCGTCGAGGGCGACCCAGGCGGCGGCCTCGGCGGGCGGGAGGGTGCCGGCGAGGTAACCGAGCCAGGGGAGGAGGGCGAGTCCGGCGCCGGTCAGGATCCGGCCCTGCCAGCGGGCCGGCGCGGCACGCCGTACGGCGCCGCGGGCCGCCCGGACGGTCAGGTAACTTCCCTTGCCGGGAGGGGAGTTGAAGGCAACGAGGGTCATGGATCGGGTCTCTTCCGGAGTCGTGAACCCGGCCGTCGGGCTCGTCGTCAACACTCCGGATTTCGCGGGCCACCGTCAGTAACGCCGCTGTCCGACTCGGGGTGGCACCAGCTACACCCCCACGACGGACCCTGTTGTCATGGCCGCCGCGGGAAGGGCGCCATACGGTTGGATCATGACCATCCCACCCCGGCTGCGCCGGGCTCTCGTTCGCCTGCGACGTGACATCGCCTTCACAGCTGCCGGGTTGACGCTGCATCTCGTCCCGCTGCTGCTGCACTTCTGGGTGGTGATGCTGCTCCTCGGCACCGTCTACGACCCGGATCCCGAGACGCCGGTGGTGCTGGCGTTCTCGGTTCCGCTGCTGATCGTCGCGGGCGTGGGACTGACCGAGCCGCAGCGCTGGCGGTTCCGGACGCTGTGCGGTGTGGAGCTGCCGCGGCTGCGGTTCACGGGAGCCAAGCGGCAGTTCGGCTACAACTTGCTGATCGGTCCGCTGCTCGGAGTGCTGGAATTCCTGCTGCTGGCACTGCTGTTGGCGGCGCTGGCGGCAGCGCTGGTCCTGGTGTGGGTCTGGCTCGTCCCGTGGCAGTGGCGGGTCGAGCATCGCGGCTACACCACCACGGCCGCCTACCTCACCGTGGCGGGCCTGGTGGCGCTCGCCGCGGTACCGGGTCTGGCCGCGGGGCTCGTCCGGCTGGAGATCCTGGTCGGGCGGGCGGTACTGGGCGTGAGCCGGTCCGACGAGCTGGCGCGGCGGGTCGAGGACCTCACCGCGAGCCGGGCCGGAGCGGTGGACGCCGCCGACGCGGAGCGCCGGCGCATCGAGCGCGATCTGCATGACGGCGCACAACAGCGGCTGGTTTCCCTGGCGTTGAACCTGGGGCTGGCCAAGGCGACGCTGACGGATCTGCCGCCGGAGGTACGAGAGGTCATCGATGCCGCACACCGCGAGGCGAAGGACGCCATCGAGGAGCTCAACAGCCTGGTGCGCGGGCTCCATCCGGCCGTACTGGACGAACTGGGGCTGGATGCCGCGCTGTCGGGGCTCGCGGCCCGCGCGCCGCTGCCCGTACGGCTGCGGGTGGATCTGCCGCCGGATCTGCCGCAGCGGACGGCGCCGGCGGTGGAGGCGGTGGCCTACTTCGTCGTCTCCGAGGCGCTGACGAACATCGCCAAGCATGCGCGGGAAGCGACCCGGGCCGAGGTGACGGTCACCCGGCTCGGCGAGATACTCCGGGTGGTGGTCGCCGACGACGGCGTGGGCGGCGCCGATCCGTCCAAGGGGAGCGGTCTGAAGGGGCTCGCCCAACGCGTGTGGTCCGTGGACGGAACCTTCCGGATGAGCAGCCCCGTGGGGGGCCCGACCATGATGAGCGTGGAGCTGCCGTGCCTGATGTGAAGCGTGCTGTGCCCGAGGTGCGGCGTGCCGTGATCGCCGAGGACTCCGTGCTGCTGCGGATCGGGCTGGTCAAGGTGGTGGAGATGGCCGGGTTCGAGGTGGTGGCCGAGGCGGGGGACGCGCAGGAGCTGCTGGCGGCGGTGGAGGAGCACCGGCCCGAGCTCGCGGTGGTGGACGTCCGGATGCCGCCCGGCTTCACCGACGAGGGGGTGCGTGCGGCCCTGTCGATCCGCCGGCAACGGCCCGACACCGCGGTGTTGATCCTTTCCCAGTACGTCGAGGAGCGGTATGCGGCCGATCTGCTCGCGACGAACACCAGCGGCGTCGGCTATCTCCTCAAGCAACGGGTCGCGGACGTCGAGGAGTTCATCGAGGCCCTACGGAGGGTGGCGGACGGCGGCACCGCGCTGGACCCCCAGGTCGTCGCCCAGCTGCTGGTACGCCGGGCCAGCGATCCGCTGGAACGGCTGACCGCCCGTGAACGGGACGTCCTCGCCCTGATGGCCGAGGGCCGCTCCAACGCGGGCATCGCCGCCCAGCTGGTGGTGAGCGAGAGCGCGGTGGCCAAGCACATCAACAACATCTTGGCCAAGCTGGACCTGCCGAAGGCGGACGCCGACCACCGCCGGGTGCTGGCGGTGCTGCACTTCCTGGGGGTGGGCGGGTAGGGCGGGCACCGGGCGGCTCCGAGGTGGGGCGGGCTCCGGCGCGACCCCGAGGTAGGGCGGGCTCCGGCGCGGCCCTGACGCAGCGCGGGCTCCGGCGTGGCCCCGGAGGGCGCATCGCCAACTGCGCAGCTGCCACAGCTGACGCAGCTGTGCCCACTGCGTCAGCCGCGCAGGCCCCGCAGGACCAGGTGGCGGACGGCGTCGAAGTCGTCGGCGATCTCGGGGCGGGACCACTCGGCGGCGTAACACGGGTCGTGGAAACGGCCGGTGGCGTCGAACACGGCGCGGGCCGTGGTGGCGGGGGACGGGGTGTGGAACGCGCCTTGGCTGACGCCGGCTTCGATGAGGGTGGTGAGCTGGGCTTCGAGATCGGTGATGTGGCGGTCGACCACGCCGCCGGCCTCGCCGATCAACGTCATATAGGTGGCGAAGAGTTCGGGATCGTCACCGGCCTTGTGACGCTTGGCTTCGAAGAGGGCGGTCAGCCAGCGGTCCAGCCGCTCCGGAGCCGGGCCCTCTTCGGTGACGATGACCGACAGCTCCTGGCTCGTACGGTCCAGCCAGCGCGCCGTGACCGCTTCCCGCAGCGCCGCCTTGGTGCGGAAGTGGCGGTACACGCTGCCATGACTGACACCCAGCGCGCGCGCCACGTCCACGACCGTGGCCTTGGCGGGTCCGTAGCGGCGCAGCACCTCCTCGGTGGCTTCGAGGATGCGCTCGGGGGTCAGCGTTTCGGGGGGCATGGGGCGGGCGGCCTTTCGAGGAGAGCGGACGGAAGGACGGGCGGGCGGAAGGACGGGACCCGACGACTTGTACGGACGGTACCTGGCCGTTGCCCGTACCCGCTCCGCCGCTCACTCGGTGTCCGGCGTTGCCGAGCGCCTGTCGGCCACCTGGCCTGGGTGGTCCGCACGCCGGCCCGGAGGGCGCTGGCCAGGCGGACCTCGGGCCGGTGCTCAGCGCTCGCTGTCCAGATGGGCCATCTGCCCGGCGGGATACCGGTCGCCTGCGGCGGCGCCGGCCGGGATGGCGTGCTCGATCGCGGTCAGATCGTCGGCATCCAGCGTGACGTCCAGGGAGCCGAGCGCCTCGGCCAGGCGGTCGCGGCGGCGGGCGCCGACCAGCGGGACGATGTCCTCGCCGCGGGAGAGCACCCAGGCGATGGCAGTCTGTGCGACCGAGACTCCCTTCTGCTCGGCAATCTTGCGCAGGGCGTCCACCAGATCGAGATTTCGGTCGAGGTTCTCGCCCTGGAAGCGCGGACTCATGCCGCGGAAGTCATTCGGGGCGAGCTTGCGGTCGCGGCTGAAGTGGCCGCTGATCAGGCCGCGGGACAGGACGCCGTACGCGGTGATGCCGATGCCCAGCTCACGGGCGGTGGGCAGGATCGCCTCCTCGATGCCGCGGGAGATGAGGGAGTACTCGATCTGGAGGTCGGAGATCGGGGCGACGGCCGCGGCCCGGCGCAGCGTCTCGGCGCCGACCTCGGACAGGCCGATGTGCCGGACGTGCCCGGCCTCGACCAGCTCGGCGAGGGCGCCGACGGTCTCCTCGACCGGGACGTCCGGGTCGATCCGGGCGATCCGGTAGATGTCGATGTGGTCGGTGCCCAGGCGCTGGAGGGAGTACGCGACGAAGTTCTTCACCGCGTTCGGTCGGCCGTCGTAGCCGTTGAAGCCGCCTTCGACGGTGCGCAGGGCGCCGAACTTGACGCTGGTCAGCGCCCGTTCGCGGGCCGCGGCGGGGGCGGTGCGCAGCGCCTCGTTGATCAGCAGTTCGTTGTGGCCCATGCCGTAGAAGTCGCCGGTGTCGAGCAGGGTGATGCCCGCTTCGAGGGCGGCATGGATGGTGGCGATGGACTCGGCGCGGTCGCTGTCGCCGTAGAGGGCGGACATGCCCATGCAGCCGAGGCCGAGGGCGGAGGTCTGTGGGCCGCTGGTGCCCAGGGTGCGGGTCTGCACTGCGTGCTCCTGGAGGGGCGAGTGGATGTGGGGACGAGTGGAGCGGAATGGGGGCGGAATGGGGAGCTTGGCCACCATCCCGCCGAGTGCCGCCGTGTATTCACCATGACATGACGGCTGACAGATTTCAATATCTGTCAGCCGTCATGCGTGAATCCGGCTTCCGTCGTCCGCCCCCGATTCCCGCCTTCGCGCAGGTCGGCGCGGATCAGCGCGGATCAGCGCGGATCAGCGCGGATCAGCGCGGATCAGTACGGGTCAGTACGGGTCAGACAGGCCAGCGCAGGCGCGAGCGGATCAGCGCACCGTCCGCGGCAGACGCAGTGCGAGCAGGGTCGTGCCCGCCACGATCGCCAGCTGTGTCAGGAGGGCGGTGAGCAGGGCGTCGCGGATGCCGGCGGACGGCAGCAGCGAAAGGAAGAGGGTGCCGAGGGTGGCCACGCCCAGGGCCATGCCGGACTGCTGGGTCGTGACCATGACCCCGCCGCCCACGCCCGCCTGCGCCACCGGCAGTTCGCTCAGCACGATGCGCAGCAGGACCGGCAGCAACAGGCCCTGTCCGAAGCCCAGTACCGTCATGCTCGGCGCGAGTCCGGCCACCGAGATCTCCGGCCAACCCGCCTGGACGGTCAGGGCCAGGGTGATCAGCCCGGCGCCCTGGATCAGCGAACCGGCGAGCACCACCCGCCGCCCGAACCGCAGCACCAGCCGCGGACCGGCGAGCGAGGCGAGGAAGAAGGCGAGGCACAGCGGCGCCAGGGACAGCCCGGCCGCGAACGGACCGTAATGCAGGCCGTTCTGGAGCGCGACGGCGATGACGAACATGAAGCCGCCGAAGCCCAGCGTGAACGGCACGATCATGGTGAGACCGCTGTTCACGGAGGGGATGCGCAGCAGCGACGGCGGGACCAGCGGCGTACGGCCGAGGCGCTCGGCCCGGCGCTCGACGAGCGCGAACGCGGTGGCGGCGACGGGGCAGACGGCCAGCAGGATCCAGGACCACAGCGGCCAGCCGGCCGCCCGGCCCTCGGTCAGCGGCAGCAGCAGGGTGAGCAGCGTGACGGCGAGCAGTGCGGTGCCGGGGCCGTCCACCCTGGACGGGTGCGGGGAGCGGGTCTCGGGGACCGTACGGGCGGCCAGCAGCCAGGCCGCGGCGGCTATCGGGACGTTCACCAGGAACACCGCGCGCCAGCCGGTGCCCGCCAGATCCACGGAGACCAGCAGACCGCCGAGTACCTGGCCGACGGCGCTGGAGACCCCCGCCGTACCGCCGTACAGGCTGACGGCCCTGGCCCGCTGCTTGCCCGTCGTCGTCGCCTGGATCGTGGCCAGGACCTGCGGCAGCAGCAGCGCGGACGCGGCGCCCTGGGCGACCCGGGCGGCCACCAGCGTCCAGGCGTCCGGAGCAAGGCCGCAGGCCAGCGAGGTCACGCCGAAGGCGGCCAGCCCCCACAGGAACAGCCGGCGGCGGCCGACCATGTCGCCGAGCCGGCCGCCGAGGACCAGCAGCATGGCGTAGGCGACGCCGTAACCGGCCACCACCATCTCCAGCATCGCCGGGCCTGCCTGCAGATCGTGGTCGATGGTCGGCAGGGCGACGTTGACGATGAAGAAGTCGATCATCGGGAGCGCCGCCCCCAGCAGCACCGTCAGCAGGCCGAGCGGGGTCAATACGGGCGGGGTGCGGTGCTGTTGCGGGGCGGGCCGGGGTGTGGTCGGCGCCGCCGGAGCGGCCGCGGCCGGAGGCGATGCGGCCTCGGCCGCGGTGGCGGCAAGGGCCGCGGCCGGCGCACCGGGGGTGGCGGACGGGGCTTCCGTGGTGGTCGTCTGTGCTGGCGTAGTGCTCACGGACTCGACGATCGTCGACCGCCCAGCCGGGTACCAGAGTGTTCTTATCCTGGTACCAGCTCTACCTGGCAACCGGCTTGGGCCTGCGGCACGCTGGACCCATGACCCTGCATGTGACCGCCACGCAGCCTGCCACAGGCCTCGGTTCCGGCCCCGGCTCGGGCCCCGTGACCGCGACGCGGCCTGCCGCTGGTCCCGTTCCCGTGACCGCCCCGCGGGACAACACCGCCCGCCGGGCCGAGTTGGCCGCCTTTCTGCGCAGCCGCCGGGAGCGGATCACCCCCGAACAGGTCGGGCTGCCGCGGGGCGCCCGCCGCCGTACCCCCGGCCTGCGCCGCGAGGAGGTCGCGCACCTGGGGGCGGTCGGGGTCACCTGGTACACCTGGCTCGAACAGGCCCGGGACATCCATGTGTCGCCGCAGGTCCTGGACGCGGTGGCCCGGGCGCTGCTGCTCGACCGCGCCGAGCGCAGCCATCTGTTCGCGCTGGCGGGGGCGGTGGACCCGACGCCCGGCAGGGAGTGCACGACCGTGACGCCCGCGCTGCGGCAGGTCCTGCGCCAGCTCGAACCGTTCCCCGCGGTCCTCCAGAACAGCCGGTTCGACATCCTCGCCTACAACAGCACGTACAGCCGCCTGATGTGCGATCTCGACGCGCTGCCCGAAGAGGACCGCAACTGCATGTGGCTGGCGTTCACCCACCCCGAGTGGCGGGCGAGCGTGGTCGATCTGGACGCCACGATGCGGGTGATGGCCGCCAAGTTCCGGGCGTCGATGGCCGAGCATGTCGCGGAGCCGGCGTGGAAGGCGCTGGTCGCGCGGCTGACGGAGGCGTCGCCGGAGTTCCGTGAGATCTGGGCGCAGCACGAGGTCCTCCGCCCGGTCAGCGCGGTCAAGGTCTTCCGGCATCCCCGGGTGGGCGTGCTCCAGCTGTCCGCCACGAGCCTGTGGACGGGACCCAACCCCGGCCCCAAGCTGCTCTCCTACACCCCCGTGGACGAGACGTCCCGGGAGCGGCTGGAGCAGTTGGCGGAGCTGACGGCGCTCGCTGTGGGGTGAGTACGGGGGAGGCGCTCGCCGTGGGGGAGAAGAGGGCGCTGTGCCCGCCTACGGCCGTGCGTCTTCACGCCGTGCGTCTCCACGCCGTGCGTCTCCACGGCCGTGCGCCACTACGGCCGAGCGTCCGTCGCCCCCTGCCCCTTCCCCTGCCCCTGCCCCGGCCCCCGCGTCACGCCGTCGTCGAACAGTGCCGCCGTGCGGCGGGCCGTCTCCTGCGCCCACCGTCCCGTCGTCAGCACGCCCAGCAGCAGTACGGCCGCGCCGCAGCCGGCGATGATCCACCAGGCCGGGCGGGCGGCCGCGAGGAAGGCGTCCGTAGTGGCGGTGGCATGCGCCCCGCCCGCCAGTACGGCGCCGATCACCGCGACGCCGAGCGACTGCCCGACCTGCCTGCTGGTGGAGGCGACGGCGGCGGCCACGCCGGCCTGGGTGCGCGGCATACCGGACACCGCGGTGTTCGTGATCGGCGCGTTGACCAGGCCGAATCCGATGCCGAACAGGACATAGCCGGTGAACATCAGCGCATTGGTCGACTGGGCGCCGAAGGCCGCGAAGAGCACCCCGCTGGCCCCCATCGCCGTACCCGCGCACAGCAGCGACGGCCGTGGCCCGTGGCTGCCCACCAGCCGGCCCGACACCGGTGCGAAGATCAGCGTCATCCCTGCCATGGGGAGCATGTAGAGCCCGGCGTCCAAGGCGGACAGCCCGCGGATGTTCTGCAAATACAGCGTGTTGATGAAGAGGAAGCCGGCGAGCGCGGCGAAGGCGCAGACCGCCACGACCGTGGCCCCGCTGAACGGCGCGCTGTGGAAGAACCGCAGATCGAGGAGGGGTTCCTCGCGGCGCCGCTCATAAGCGAGCAGACCGGCCAGGGATCCCAGTGCCACCAGCACGAACACCAGGATCTGCGGGGATGTCCAGCCGGCGTTCGGGGCTTCAATGATCGCGTACGTCAGCGAGCCGAGCAGCGTGATCACCAGCAACTGGCCGACCGGGTCGACCCGCCGCGGCCTGGGGGCGCGCGACTCGGGGACGTAGCGCAGGGTCAGGAAGAGCGCGAGCGCACCGATCGGGACGTTGATCCAGAAGATCGAGCGCCAGCCGACGCTCTGCACCAGCAGCCCCCCGACCACCGGCCCGGCCGCCATGCTGATGCCGACGACCCCGCCCCACACGCCGATGGCGCGCGCCCGCTCCCGCGGCTCGGTGAAGGTGTTGGTGATGATCGACATCGCGACGGGGTTGAGCATCGAGCCGCCGACCGCCTGCACCATCCGGAAGACCACCAGCCACCCCAGGCCGGGCGCCAGACTGCACAGCAGCGAGCCGAGCGCGAAGACGACCAGCCCGACCATGAAGACCCGGCGCCGGCCCAGCCGGTCGGCCATGGAGCCGGACAGCATCAGCAGCGACGCCATGACCAGGGTGTAGGCGTCGATCGTCCACTGCATACCGGAGACCGAGGCGTGCAGATCATGCTGGATGGAGGGCAGGGCGACATTCAGGATGGTGGCGTCGAGGCTGACGATCAGCAGGCTCATACAGCAGATCGCCAGCACGAGAAGACGCCGTCGACGGCCGAGCTCAGACATTCTTGAACGTTACAACCATCCCGGTCGCCCGGTCCCGGCGGGGCCACTCGCGAGGTGCGCGACAATGGGAGGTCGCAGCGGCCGCTCGCCCCGTACGGCCGCGGCCCGCCCGCCCCGCCCGTCCCGCCAACGGAAGCCGAAGAAAGCCGAAGGTATCGCCGCCATGACTCTCCTGCAGATCGGTCCGCACGCGGTGCAGCCGCCCGTGGTCCTCGCGCCGATGGCCGGGATCACGAATGCCCCGTTCCGGACGCTGTGCCGGGAGTTCAGCGCCGGCAAGGGGCTGTTCGTCAGCGAGATGATCACGACGCGGGCGCTGGTCGAGCGCAACGAGAAGACCATGCAGCTGATCCACTTCGACGAGACGGAGAAGCCGCGCTCGATCCAGCTGTACGGCGTCGACCCGGACACCGTCGGCAAGGCCGCCCGCATGATCGCGGAGGAGGACCTCGCCGACCACATCGATCTGAACTTCGGCTGCCCGGTCCCGAAGGTGACCCGCAAGGGCGGCGGCTCGGCGCTGCCGTACAAGCGGAATCTGCTGCGCTCGATCCTGCGCGAGGCGGTGGCGAACGCGGGGGCACTGCCGGTGACGATGAAGATGCGCAAGGGCATCGACGACGATCACCTCACCTACCTCGACGCGGGGCGGATCGCGGTCGAGGAGGGCATCACGGCGATCGCACTGCACGGCCGGACGGCGTCCCAGCACTACGGCGGCACCGCCGACTGGGATGCCATCGCACGTCTCAAGGAGCACGTCCCGGAGATCCCGGTGCTCGGCAACGGCGACATCTGGTCGGCCGACGACGCGCAGCGGATGATGCGCGAGACCGGCTGCGACGGGGTGGTCGTGGGCCGCGGCTGCCTGGGACGGCCGTGGCTGTTCGGCGATCTGGTGGCGGCCTTCGAGGGCACGGGCACCTACGCGCAGCCCACCCTCAAGGAGGTCGCGGCGGTGATGCTGCGGCACGCCACGCTGCTCGGCGAGTGGATCGGCGACGAGACCCGCGGCGTGATCGACTTCCGGAAGCACGTCGCCTGGTACACCAAGGGCTTCTCGATCGGCTCCGAGATGCGCCGCAGTCTCGCGGTCACCTCCTCCCTCGACGAGCTGGACGCGCTGCTGTCGGAGCTGGACCTCGACCAGCCGTGGCCGCTGGGCGCGGACGGCCCGCGGGGCCGCACGTCGGGCCGCAACCGCGTCGTCCTGCCGGACGGCTGGCTGGACGACCCGTACGACTGCGCGGGCGTGGACGCGGACGCCGAACTGGACACGTCGGGCGGCTGACGGGCCGACCGGCAGACCGGCAGACGGCATGATCGGCGGCTGACCGGTCGTCCTGCCCGACTCGCCGCCCCGGCCCCCGGTTCACCCCCCGTGCCTTCGGCGCAGTCCAGGGCGTGTCGCAGTACGGAACGCGGGCGGACCGGTGGAACCGCGCTACCGTTTGGCTCCGTACGGGATACCGCCCGCGGCCGGCCCCACCCACGGCCGCGGGCGACGCCCGGCACGGCAGCGTGTGGAGCGCGACGACACCGAGGGAGAAGCTGTGGTGAGCGGGCACCGTTCCCCTGCGGACACGGAGAAGGCGGTCCAGGCCAAACTCGGCGAGACCCCGCTCCACCATGAGCAGATGGCCGCGGTCGCGAACCTCTACCGCGCCGCGGCCGCCGTACGGCAGCACTTCGAGAACTCCGTCCTGCGCGACGCCGAGCTGACCTGGACCGCCTTCGTCGTGCTGTGGGTGGTCTGGATCGGGGGCGAGCGGGAGACCCGCCGGGTCGCCGAGGAGGCCGGCATCTCCAAGGGCACGCTCACCGGCGTGGCCCGCACCCTGCAAAGCCGTGGCCTGCTGGAACGCAAGGTCCACCCGGCCGACGGGCGGCTCGCCCTGCTCGCGCCGACGCCCGAGGGGGAGCGGCTGATGGCCCGGATCCTCCCGGAGTTCAACGCCGAAGAGGTCTTCGTCACCGAGGCGTTGAGCGACGACGAGGCCCTGGACCTGGCGGATCTGCTGCGCCGGGTCGTCGTCCAGGTCGAGACCCGCGGCGCGGAGCGGCGCCTGGAACTGCTGGACGGCGCCCAGCCCCGGCCACGGCGCAGCGGCCGGCGCGCCAAGAGGTAGAGCGGGTCATACGGGCCGGCCGGGTCGCGGCCCGCGCCGTCCGGGAACTGCCTTTGAGCTCGACGAATCGCTCGTCGTGCCGGCCGAGCGGTATACGAACCCGGATGCCGAGGTGGAGTTCCCGGGCGGCCGAGGACTATGGCCTGATACTGACGCTCGGTGCTCCGTGGTCGGCAACGGGCACGCGAGCTGGTGGACGCATTCCTTGATCACACAGTCGCGGAGGGTCCAAATGATGGAACCTGGTCACACATGAGCGCGTGATTCTCGCCACCCCTGATAGAGGGTGCGCTCAGATGAGCACCCCACAAGGGGCTCCATCTCTCCAATGGTGGCACCCGGTGCCACGCTCCATCTGTTCGAATAATGAACCCAATCGTCGCGTTGCGTAGCATGGGTCCTCAGTTTCGCTACGCATTGGAATGGTGCATTCAGGTAATGAAGTGTGGTCCAAACGCATGATCACTTTCGATCTGCTGGCGGACGACTGGTTACACGGGTATGTCGACCAAGTGGACGTACCCAGACGCCTTCGATCTGGGTATGTTCCTCGCCGTCAGGGCAGCCCGTCGGCGAGGAGTCAGTGCCGTGCCGGAAACACAAGATCCCCACGTATCCCAGCCTTCCTCCGCGAAGTTCGTGTACGACTTCACCGAGGGCAACAAGGACCTCAAGGACCTCTTGGGTGGCAAGGGAGCGAACCTTGCCGAGATGACCAACCTGGGACTTCCCGTCCCTCCCGGCTTCACCATCACCACCGAAGCCTGCAAGGTCTACCTCGACAGCGGCAGTGAGCCCGCGGCACTGCGTGCCGAGGTCTCCGAGCACCTTGAGGCCCTTGAGAAGAAGATGGGCAAGAAGCTCGGTCAGGCCGATGACCCGCTGCTGGTATCGGTCCGTTCCGGGGCGAAGTTCTCCATGCCCGGCATGATGGACACCGTGCTCAACATCGGCCTGTCCGATGCATCGGTTTCCGGCCTCGCCGCGCAGGCCGGTGACGAGCGCTTCGCGTGGGACTCCTACCGCCGCCTCATCCAGATGTTCGGCAAGACCGTGCTGGGCGTCGACGGTGAGCTCTTCGAGGAGGCGCTGGAGGAGGCCAAGCAGGCCAAGGGCGTCCGCGTCGACATCGACCTCGACGCCAAGGACCTCCAGGGCCTGGTCGCGCACTTCAAGGACATCGTCTCCAAGGAGACGGGCCGCGACTTCCCGCAGGAGCCCCGCGAGCAGATGGACCTCGCGGTGCGCGCGGTCTTCGACTCGTGGAACACCGACCGTGCCAAGCTCTACCGCCGCCAGGAGCGCATCCCCGGCGACCTCGGCACGGCCGTCAACGTCTGCTCCATGGTCTTCGGCAACCTCGGTCCCGACTCCGGCACCGGCGTCGCCTTCACCCGCGACCCCGCCAGCGGCCAGCAGGGCGTCTACGGCGACTACCTGCAGAACGCGCAGGGTGAGGACGTCGTCGCCGGTATCCGCAACACGGTCCCGCTCGCGGACCTGGAGCAGATCGACAAGGCGTCGTACGACGAGCTGATGCAGATCATGGAGACGCTCGAAACGCACTACAAGGACCTGTGCGACATCGAGTTCACCATCGAGCGCGGCAAGCTGTGGATGCTGCAGACCCGGGTCGGCAAGCGCACCGCCGGTGCCGCCTTCCGGATCGCCACCCAGCTCGTCGACCAGGGCCTGATCGACGAGGCCGAGGCCCTCCAGCGGGTCAACGGCGCGCAGCTGGCGCAGCTGATGTTCCCCCGCTTCGACCTGGGCGCGAAGTCCGAGATGATCGGCCGCGGCATCGCCGCCTCCCCGGGCGCGGCGGTCGGCAAGGCCGTCTTCGACTCGTACACCGCCGTCAAGTGGTCGCGCTCCGGCGAGAAGGTCATCCTGATCCGCCGGGAGACCAACCCCGACGACCTCAACGGCATGATCGCCGCCGAGGGCATCCTCACCTCCCGCGGCGGCAAGACCTCGCACGCCGCCGTCGTCGCCCGCGGCATGGGCAAGACCTGTGTCTGCGGCGCCGAGGAGCTGGAGGTCGACACCAAGTCCCGCCGGATGACGACTCAGGACGGGCACGTCATCGAGGAGGGCGACGTGGTCTCCATCGACGGCTCCACCGGCAAGGTCTACGCCGGCGAGGTGCCGGTCGTGCCGTCCCCGGTCGTGGAGTACTTCGAGGGCCGGATGCACGCCGGCGCCGACGACGCGGACGAGCTGGTCAAGGCCGTCCACCGGATCATGGCGTACGCGGACCGGGTGCGCCGGCTGCGCGTACGGGCCAACGCCGACAACGCCGAGGACGCCGGCCGCGCCCGCCGGTTCGGCGCCCAGGGCATCGGCCTGTGCCGCACCGAGCACATGTTCCTCGGTGAGCGCCGCGAGATGGTCGAGCGCCTCATCCTGGCCGACACCGAGACCGACCGGGACGCCGCGCTCAGCGAGCTGCTGCCGCTCCAGAAGTCCGACTTCATCGAGCTGTTCGAGTCGATGGACGGACTCCCGGTGACGGTTCGGCTGCTGGACCCGCCGCTGCACGAGTTCCTGCCCGACATCACCGAGCTGTCGGTCCGGGTCGCGCTCGCCGAGGCCCGCAAGGACGCCAACGAGAACGACCTGCGCCTCCTGCAGGCCGTGCACAAGCTGCACGAGCAGAACCCGATGCTGGGTCTGCGCGGCGTACGCCTGGGCCTGGTCATCCCCGGTCTGTTCGCGATGCAGGTGCGGGCGATCGCCGAGGCGGCCGCCGAGCGCAAGAACGCCAAGGGCGACCCGCGCGCGGAGATCATGATTCCGCTGGTCGGCACCGTCCAGGAGCTGGAGATCGTCCGCGAGGAGGCCGAGCAGGTCATCGCCGAGGTCGAGAAGGCGCACGGCGTCGACCTCAAGCTCACCCTCGGCACGATGATCGAGCTGCCCCGCGCCGCCCTCACGGCCGGTCAGATCGCGGAGTCCGCCGACTTCTTCTCCTTCGGTACGAACGACCTCACGCAGACCGTCTGGGGCTTCTCCCGCGACGACGTCGAGGCGAGCTTCTTCACCGCGTACCTGGAGAAGGGCATCTTCGGCGTCAGCCCGTTCGAGACCATCGACAAGGACGGCGTGGGCTCGCTGGTCCGCAACGCCGCGGCAGCCGGCCGGGCCACCCGCCCGGACCTCAAGCTCGGTGTCTGCGGTGAGCACGGCGGTGACCCGGAGTCGGTGCACTTCTTCCACGAGGCCGGCCTGGACTACGTCTCCTGCTCGCCGTTCCGTATCCCGGTCGCACGGCTGGAGGCGGGCCGCGCGGCCGCCGAGTCGAAGGGCAGCGACAGCCGCTGATCCGAGCGGTCACCGTGGGCGCCAGTGCGCCCGCGGTGGCCGGAATTGACCACCGGAGCCGTCGGCGGGGCACCAACCCTCAGCCGCCTGGCCGGCGGCTCCGGAACCCCAACGAGGGCGGCACCTGTGCGGAGGTGCCGCCCTCGCTTTTCTCCGGACTCCCCCCTCGGGAGCTGCCGTCACCCCGGTCGGCGCGGGGTGCGGCCTTCAACGGGGCTGCCGAGCGGCCGGTTCCTTGCCCATCACCCCCCACGGGATCGAGCAATCCGGTCCGTCCGTGCCGCCGTCGAATTGAGTACAAGCATTCCTGCCGGTGCCCGGTGGCGCGAGCACTTTCAAGTCTGGCCAAAAGGGCATGGTAACCGCGCGTGTTGGCGTGCATACTCAGGCGTGCCGGGGGCCGACTGAGAAACCAGAGGTGGGGGTTCGGTGTTACGCGTCCATTTCAGTGGACTCGATCTGGCCCGTGTGCGCATTGCGGCACGCCCGGACGCACTGTGGGAGACCGTCTTAAGCTTTCACCGGCTACGTGACAGACGGGACGATTCGGCGTTCGGCAAATGGCGATCGGAAACACGGGGAAGGTTGAATGGCGAAGCGCGGCTGCTGGCACCGCTGGTGCCCACGCGCGGCTATTTTCCGGATTTCCTGACGCCCGCCGAAGGGCTGCTCGGCATGACCGACGCGCTCGCCGCACTGCGCGAGACGCCGGCCGGCCGGCTGCACGAGGAACTCACCCGGCTCGCCGCGGCCTCCCGCCCGTTCCCTTCGTGGATGCGGGAGATGGCGGAGGGCGACACCCGTGTCCTCGGCCGGCTCGCCGGGATTCTCCAGCGCTATTACGAGGCGGCCGTCGCCCCGTACTGGGCGCGCGTCCAGGGCCGAATAGAGGCCGACCGGGCCGCCCGCGGCCGGGCGCTGCTCGACGGCGGCGCGGACCGGCTGCTGGCCTCGCTGCCGCCGATGATGCGCTGGCGCTCGCCCGTCCTGGAGTGCGACTATCCGGTGGACCGCGACCTCCATCTCAACGGCCGGGGGCTGTTGCTGCTGCCGTCGTACTTCTGCCGGCGCACGCCCGTCACCTTCCACAACCCCGAGCTGACGCCGGTCCTGGTCTACCCCGTGGAGCACCCGGCGCCGCGGCTCACCCCGCAGGTCGCGCCCGAGCGTTCCCTGGGCCGACTGGTCGGCCAGACCCGCTCCGCGATCCTCCAGCGCATCGGCGTCGGCTGCACGACCAGCGAACTCGCCCGCCGGGCCGATGTCTCGCTGGCCTCCGCCAGTCAGCACGCGACCGTGCTGCGCGACGCCGGGCTGCTGCTCACCCTGCGGCAGGGCAACGCCGTGCTGCACACCCTCACCCCGCTGGGCGCGGCCCTGTTGCGCGGCGCGCGCTCGGTGGAGGAGGCGGCGTACGAGCGGTTGACGTGAGGCGCGCGGGCCGGGCGTGACGCGGGCGTCGGGCGCGGTAGCTGTGCCGCGCCCGCTCAATGGGGACGATCGCCCGCGATGGCGACCCGTTCGGCGACCCGGCGGTGCGTCCCGTAGTCGTTGACCGCATAGTGCTGGGTGGCGCGGTTGTCCCAGAACGCGATGTCCCCGGCCTGCCAGCGCCACCGCACCTGAAACTCCGGCACCTGCGCCTGCTGGAACAACAGCCGCAACAGCCGGTCGCTCACCGCCTCTTCCAGGCCGGTGATCCGGGTGGTGAACGACGCATTGACGAACAGCATGCGCCGCCCGGTCTCCGGGTGCCGGCGCACCACCGGATGCTCCACGGGCGGGAACGTGGCCTGGAATGGCGCGAGTTGAACCGCCGAGCAGAAGCGCGCGAAGCCCGGGAGATAGTCGTGCACCGCCCGTGCGCCGTCGATGCGCTCCCTGATTTGCCTGGGCAAATTGTCGTATGCCGCCGCCATATCGGCCCACAGGGTGTCGCCGCCCGAGGGCGGGACCTCGCGCAGCTGCAACACCGCACCCATGGCCGGACGTTCCCGGAACGTGACATCCGTGTGCCATACGTTCTCGAAGGTCGGGGCGCCGCCGGCCGCCTTGTCGAACCGGACGACATCCTTCGAATCACCCTGCGCCAGCAACGGATTGCTCTCCAACTCCCCCCAATTGCTTGCGAATTCACGTTGTTCCCCGGAGGTCAGATGCTGCCCCCGGAAGAACAGCACCTTCCACTCCAGCAGCGCCCGGTTCAGCTCCGCGCGCAGCGCCCCGGACAGCGGCCGCGACAGGTCCAGTCCACGGATTTCGGCCCCGATGGTGGCTGCCTGCGGTACGACCTCGAACCGTTCGTACGGCCGCTCCGCCCAGCCGTCAGGCGTACGACGCAGGATGCGCCGCCCTTCGTACAGGCCGTCGGCGGGGATGCGGTGGGGGCGCAGGACGGGCAGGGGTGTGGTCGTCAACGGGTCCTCCTGGAAGGCGAGAAGGCGAGGGGAGGGGAGGGAGGGGAGGGAGGAACGCGCAGCCGGCCGGCGGGCTCAGGCCGTCAGGCGTCAGGCTGTGGGACGCGCGGCCCGTCAGACCCTCAGGCCGTACAGGAACAACAGGCCGGGGGAGACCCCACCCGGCCGCGGCGGCGCAGGAACCTCATACCGCGGGGCGCGCACTCGCCGTGGGGAGCGCGACGGCGCGGCTCCACCTCACGGACGTCCGACTGCGTGCTCATGCCACGCACCGTACCCCATACGCCGGCCGCCGACGCCTCAGTCGTCGATCCCGCTGCGCTCCACCCCCGCGACGATGTACCGCTGGAGCAGCAGGAACACCACCACCAACGGGGCGATGGAGACCGCCGCGGCCACGAACAGCTCATGCAGATTGAGGTTCTGCGCGGTGGTGAAGGTGGACAGCGCGACCTGCACCGTCCAGGCCTCCTGGTCCTGCCCGATCACCAGCGGCCACAGGAAGGCGTTCCACGCGCCGATGAAGACGATGGTGCCGACGGCGGCGAACACCGGGCGGGAGTTGGGGACCACGATGCGCCAGTACGTCCGCCAGTAACCGAGCCCGTCGACCCGCGCCGCATCCTCCAGCTCCTTGGGGAAGCCGAGGAAGTACTGCCGGAAGATGAAGCAGGCGAAGGCGCTGAACAGCGTGGGGATGACCAGCCCGCGCAGCGTCGAGAGCCAGCCGAGCGTCGACACCAGCACAAAGCTCGGGACGAACGTCACGGCCGCCGGGACCATCAGCGTCCCCAGGATTGCGTAGAAGACGGCGTTGGCGTGCCGGTACGGGATCCGGGCCAGGCCGTATCCCGCGAGCGAGGCCGGCAGCAGCGTGCCGACGGTCGTCGACACCGCGATCAGCGTCGAGTTGAGCAGTGCCCGCCCCAGGGGGAGGTTCGGGTCCCGGAAGACCTCGGTGAGGTTCGACCACTGCGGTGCGTGCGGCAGGAACGTCCAGTCGGGCGCCGTGATGTCCCGCTCCGTGGCCAGACCGTTGCGCACCAGGAGGTAGAAGGGGATGAGGAACAGCAGCGCGAGGGCGATCAGGACGACGACCCGCAGCGCCCGCCCGGCCCTGGTCAGCGCGTCATGCATGGGTGCTCCCTGAGTGCTCCGTCATGCATCGGTGCTCCATGAGTGCTCCACGGGTACTCACTCCTCCTTGCGGCCGAGGCCGAACCAGCGGGCCTGCACCACCGTCGCCACCGCGATGATCAGCGCCAGAATCACCGCGCCCGCGCTGCCCAGCCCGAGATTCTGATCCCGGCCGAGCGCCGTGTAGTAGAGGTAGACCAACGGCGGCCGGGCGTACGGCGGATAGCCGCGCGCATCGCTCAGCAGGTTGTAGAACTCGTCGAAGGCCTGGAACGCATTGATCACCAACAGCAGCACCACCGCCACGGAGGTGGCGCGCAACTGCGGGAAGGTGATGTGCCGGAAGGTCTGCCAGCCGGGCCGCGCCCCGTCCACCGCCGCCGCCTCGTACAGCTGCGGTGAGATCCGCTGCAGCCCGGCCAGAAACAGGATCATGTAGAACCCTGCCTGCAACCAGAGCCGTACGGTCACGATGACCAGCCAGTACCAGGGCGGATCGGTGGTCGACAGCCAGGCGGTCTGGTCCGCGCCGAACCACCCCAGCACGGTGTTGGCCAGCCCGAACCGCACCCCGCTGAAGAGCGACAGCTTCCAGATCACCGCCGCGACGACATACGAGCAGGCCGTCGGCAGGAAGAAGACCGACCGGAAGAACGCCTGGGCGAAGCGCAGCCGGTTCACCATCAGCGCCAGCGCCAGCGACAGCGCGTAGGTGGCCGGCACGATGAACGCCGTGAACAGCGCGAACGTCCCCAGGCTGCCGAGAAAGGCCTGATCGCGCAGCATCGCCGTGTAGTTGCCCAGTCCGACGAAGTCCGCGCCGGAGGGACTGACCGTGTTGTGCGCGTCGAAGAAGCTGAGGTAGACGCTCCACACCAACGGCACGTAGGTGAACAGCCCCAACCCGAGGGCGAACGGTCCGACGAAGACCCAGAACCACAGATTCCGCCGCTGGGGACCGAGCAGCCGGGCACCGAACGAGGGGCGCGGGACGGCCGGTGTCACGGCGGTCGCGGGGCGCCGCGTGGTGGCGACCGCCGCCGCCACCCCTTCGGTCCCCTCCGTCACTTCTTCCTGACCCGCTGGAGCTCGGCATTGACCTTGCGCACCACGCTCTTCAGCTCACTCTCCGGGTTGGCGCCGCCCTTGATGATCCGGCTCAGCGCGTCCTGGTAGGCCGTACGGTCCGCCGTCGTCCACAACAGCGGCTCGGCATGGCCGTGATCGGTCACGAACCGCACCGCGTCCGCCGCCGGACCCTCCCGCAGCTGCGCGGCCTTCCTCGCCAGCGAGAGCCGGGCCGGGATGTGGAAGCCGTACGACAGCGCGAAGTCCTGCTGGAAGTCGGTCCGGTCCACCCACAGCCACTTCGCGAAGGCCTTGGCCTCCTTGATGTGGCTGCTCCGCGCGCTCACCGCCGAGCCGTAGGCGCCCACCGGAACGGACGGTTCCCCGCCGCTCCCGTCCTTCGGGAACGGCAGCACCCCGAAGTCGTCCCCCAGCGCCTTCTTGATCTGCGGCAGCGCCCACAGCCCGGACCACTGCATCGCGGTCAGCCCCTGGAGGAACGCCGCCGGATCGGACCAGTCCGTGGGCGCCCCCAGCAGCAACGACTTGTCCGCGTACAACTGCCGGATCTTCCCCAGCACCCGGGCCGCCGCCGGATCGTCGAACCCGGCCTTGCCGTCCACATCGATCAGGCTCAGCCCGGCGGCGAACAGCGGCGTCCCGCCGAGCACGCCGACGCCGCCGTCGTTGCCCAGGAACAGCCCCTTGGTCTTCTTGCCGCTGAGCTTCTTCGCCCCGTCCACCAGCTCATCGAGCGTCTGCGGCGGCCGGACCCCGGCCTCCTTCAGCAGGCTCTTGCGGTAGTAGAGCAGCTGCATGTCGACGGTCTGCGGGATGCCCCAGACCTTGTCCTGCCAGATCTTCGGAGTGAGTACGGCCTGGTGGAAGTCGTCCTTCACCGGCTCGACCTCGGCGGTCAGATCGACCACCTGTCCGCTCTGGATCTGGTCCAGCAGCGGCCCGTTGACCTCGAAGACATCCGGCCCGGAGCTGGTCAGCAGCGCGGCCGCGGTCTGCCGGTCGTAGTCGCCCGGCCGCCACTGCACCCGCACCTCGGCCTTCTTGTACGCGGCGGCATACCGCTGCACGGCCTGCTGGGTGCCCGGCTCGCCGTACTGGTGGTACCACTGGCTGATCCCCGGCCCCGAACCACCGCCGCCCCGCCCGGTGTTGGACCCGCAGGCCGTCGCCACCGCCGCGGCCAGCGCGACCCCACCGCCGGCCGCCAGCAGTCGCCGTCTGTCGATCTCCGTCATGGCACGTCGCCCCCTGCGCTCGTAACCTCCCGGTGATCACCGATCACCGACGGTGCGACCGTCCACTCTGCCGCACGGGCGTGACGGGTGCATTGCATCCGGACGAATCCGGCGGCCGGGCCGGCCGAGTGGCCCCGCCGGGACGGCCGGCAGGGGGCGGGCGGTGGTTTGTCCCGGCGGGGGCGTTGCTGCCGTACCGCCGCTACCGGGCGTCCTCGTCGTCGTCCCCCTTCTCGTCGTCGTTCTCGGGCCTCTCGTACGGCTCGCCGCCGGAGTACGCGGGTTCCATGAACACCGAGGTGTAGTCGGGCTTGGCCGGGCGGGGCAGGGACGGATTCATGCGGTCTCCGGTCTTGTGGCTGTACACAGCAGGGTGGTGGTGGGGGAGCGCCGTCCGCGCTGCCGGCCGCCTCGGCCCGGTTCCTGCGGCAGTCCGGCGCGGGACGGCCGCCGGGCGCGGAAGCGACGAAGCCGGCTGCGGACGGAGCACTTGGCGGGTTGCCGCAACGAGGTCCGGACCGTGCCGAACGGCGTCCGTACCGAACGGTGTCCGTACAGAACGGCGTCCGCACGCGGCACGACCTGCGAGAAGTATCCCCTCTGCTGACAGTAGCTGGTTCTGCGACGGGATGAATTCCCGCCGGTCCGGCCGGCTGTAACGGGGACGCGGGGCGGAGCCCGGATCAGGAGGTGATGGCCTGCCGGTAGAGCGCTCCGCGCTGTTGCGGCGTCATGCTGTCGGCCCGCTGCGAGAGGTGGTCCTGGAAGGTCTTGTGGATGAAGGCCACACCGTCTCCCGAGCGTCGCAGGAGGGCACGTTCACAGGCGAAGCGCACGAAGTCCTTGCGCAGGTAGGGGAAGAGGGAGGTGTACTGGGCCAGACGGAGGGTGGCTTTGTAGAGCAGGCGGGACGGTGAGGTGGAGGAGATGAGCTTCAAGTACACGATCTGCACCTTCACAGTCGTCAGCAAGAGCCGGCTGCCGCTGTGCACTTGCTCCAATACCTCGGGCGAGGCCTGGAGCATGACCCGCAACGGGTCGCTCGGGTAGAGGACCGTGACCTGGTACTTGCGCATTTCCCTGGCCATGAGGAGCAGGCGGCCCTCCACCTGGTCGACGCTGAATCGCGGTGGTTTGTGGTCTCCGCGCAGCGTGCGGTCCCGGGTGACCATCCGTGTCAGAAAGGCGTCGTAGACCAGCCCGCGCCGTTCTTCCAGGGTGCCGGCGCTGCGGACCGCGTGCTCGTCCACCCCGGAGTAGGCGAGCACGGCGACGCCGAGCATGAGGGGGGTGGTGAGCAGCTCGGCGAGGTCGGGGTCGGCCGCGGCCGCCGCGCGTAATCCCCGCACCCGGGCTCCTGCCTCACGCAGAATGCCGTGCACGACGCTGACCGGCAGCGGCTGCACCGTCACGGCGCCGTTCACGGTGAGCCGCTGTGACAGGAGCTGGTAGTCGATGAGGCGACACGAGACGGCGATGGCGCACTGCGGATATCCGTCGGCGGAAATGAAGGCGTTGATCCTGGAGACGCATTCCTCTTGCCGCTCCAGGTCCACCTCGTCCAAGCCGTCAAGAATGAAGCAGATTTTCCCCTGCGCCAGCAGAGTGCGGGTGACGCCGGCGGATGTCCGGTATCGATGGTGGAGTTCTGAGATCAGCCAGTCGTCCAGCGGGCCGCCGCGCCAGTTGGTCAGGAGCAGGAACACCGGGACGGGCGCCTCGGCGTCGGCCCGGGCCTCTTCGATAAGAGCGGACGTCAGTTCCAGCAGATGCACCGTCTTGCCGGCGCCGGGCGCGCCGAGTACCAGCAGTTGCTGGTCATGCTGCTCGAACATGGTCCGCAGGGCGGTGTCGGTGGGAAGTGGCGTGCCGGCCTCGATGGTGAGCTCGCCCGACCCCCATGGGTCATGGACGGCGGACGGAAAGTCCTGCAGACCGACTTCGAGGCGGACGGCTTCGGTCAAGCGGAATTGAAGGCCGTTCGTCCAGGTGCGGTGCACTTGGTGGATCAGCGCCTTACGCCCTCGCTGCAATTGCCCGGCATCCGCCTCCGCACGGTCCGAGGAGTCCGCCAGCCGTGCTCGGAGGTGCCGAATGTAGAGGGCCGCCCCCGCCAGGATCAGAGCCAGCACGCAGGCAACTGTCACCCGCCGCGGACTTTCCCCCACGACGGATTTCAGTACGTCCGGAAACAGCCCCGCCGCCGTCTCCAGGCAGAGGTAGAGAACGAAGGCGATGAACAATCCCCCGGCGCCCCACGCCAGACGCCGATGCCCCGGCCGCCGTCCAGGTCTCCCCATCATGCCCCCACAGTGCTCATCGTCAGCGCAGACGATAGCAACGCACGTACGGTCAACTTGCGTTGTTGGAAACAGAGTTCGCCGACATTTTCTGTGCGTTCCAGGGGTGGGGGACGCGTCGGTCCCTCCCGGGCGGGAAGCGGCCGTTCCAGCAGTTCACGCCGCGGCGCTCGGCCGGCGCCGCACCGGTCTCGGCAGGCGCAGGGCGGGCCCCGGGTTCACGAACTCAGGCGCTGCTGTCGGTAGAGCGCGATGGCCGCTTCGGTGGGGAAGTTGGGGACGGTGACGGTTTCCCCGGTGTCCTTGGACACCACGATCTTCGCCCCACCCGGCGGTGCCGGCAGCGGATTTCCCGCCGCGTCGGTCTCCGTGGCCCGAGGGAAGGTGGCGTACACCAGGTAGCCGATGTCGAACTCGTGGACGTGCAGGGGAGCGGGCGAGCCGTCCGGCAGTTTGGGCTGGGCGTAGCGGCTGCGGACGATGGCGAGCGCTTGCTCAGGGGTGCTCGGCGGCGTGGGAACGTCCTGGGGCATAACGGTTCTCTCCTGATCCATGCAGATCAACGCAGGGCAATGCAGTCAATGCAGGTCAACGCAGGTCAATGCAGGCCAACGCAGATCCATGCAGGTCTATGCGATTCTCGCGGCGCGGCGGCTCGCTCACCGGATGGCTGGAGCAGTCGGTGATCAAGACGCGAACGACCTGTTCTCCGTCAAGACGCGAATGACTTTCCCTCCGTCAAGACGCGAACGACTTGTCCTCCGTCAGATTTCCGTCCTTGTCCCATCGCCGGCGATGAGTTCGCCTGCCCTGCGGGCTGAAGACCGAGTGCTCGGCCAGCTGGCCATTGGGGTGCCATTTGCGCCAGTCTCCGACGGCCAGCCCGAATGTGGCCTGACCTTCGTTCTTCTTCGTGCCGTCGGAATACCACTCGGCCTGCGGCCCAGAGGGAACTCCCTCGACGTAGGAGATTTCTGCGATCACTCGGCCCGCGCCGTCCCGGTGGACGACTTCGCCCGTGAAGAGTTCATCTTCGTAGTGGACGCGCATGTCGTCGTCCAGGTAAGAGTCTTCGTATTCGATGCGCATTTTTAATCCGTTACGGGAGGTATCTGGTTTGACTCGTCCTGGCGCCGGTAATCCCCAATCGAGTACTGCTGGCGACCGCCGTAGCTCGGTACGTCCCTGAGCATCCCGTTGCAGTTCGGGCAGGCTGGCGCTGATTGGCCGGGCAGGTGGATGATGTTCCCCTTGTTCTTCCCCTTCCCTCGCTTGTCTTCGATCCATCGCGGGTCGAATCGCATGTCATTCAGTGTCTCACGGCTCAGCGGGGGCGGGGTCGAGTCATCCCCGTGGGCGTCGCGCCATTCCTTCTCCAACTGACGTTGACGGGCCCACAGCAGCTCGTTCACGGCCTTTACCTCGGCGTGCCGCAACGGATCGTCGAAGTAGGCCCTCCCGGTAAAGACCATCTCCGAGTTCGGGATCACCTTGCCGTTTTCGTCCCGCTCCGCGGTGCCGTCCGCTGCGAGCTTGTTGCCCATCCGGATTTCATTCTCCGACGCCATGATCGGATGCATCCAGGTGGCCAGGCCCAGGTAATTGTCCCGCAGGAGCGGATGCAGGTTCTCAAGATCGATGACGTCCGTCAGCGCACCGTTGAGACCCTCAGTGATCATTCCGGTGCGCCGGTCGATCGCCAGGGCCGAACAGGGCCCCTCAAGCGGCGACCGCATTTCGGCGTGCCTGATTGCCCGCGCCTCGGAGAGTTCCTGCAGGTAATCCTTGACGGATTTCCCGTCGATGCTGGTGATCAGGCCATCGTCGTCGACGTGCACGCGGTCCGTGTCGTCCAGATCGATCTGTTCGACCAATCCACCACGACTCTTGTCCTCCACGCCGGAGTCCAGGTCATGGGTGTCAGGCGTGTCGCCGGGGTCGATCGCGTCCGGCAAGTGGGGCGGCTCGTCGACGGGGACATCACTTGCCGACGGCGCCTTGTAGCGCTCGGCAGGATCATCACCCGCGTCGTGCTCATGCTCGTGGCTGTCGCTGTCGCTGTCGTTGGTGGTGTGGCTGTCGTTGTCGCTGTTGCTGTCGTCGTCGGCGTCGTCGTGTTCGACCGACGGGTCCGGCTTCCCTGCCGGGTCGGCGGGCGCCTTGTGTTCCGGTGCCTCGTGTGCGGGATCGTGGTGGTCGCCGGCAGGGGAGGCCGGTGCGTCCGGGCGAGGGCGATCACTGCTGTCCGCGGCCGGGGTGTCCGCGGCCGGGTCGTCGGTGGGCTTGCCGTACAGCCATGGGTTCTGGTCGTGGCGGAGCGCATCGGCGAGGTGGTGGGAGACGTCCGCACCACGGTTGTCGGGTGTGCTCTCGCGTCCGCCCGTAGCGGCGGGTGACTGCTGCTGATCGGTGGGCGAGTGCTCGGGACGCGTCGCCGCCACCTGGTCGACAGGTGGGTTCGCCGGATCACTGGAGGTGTGGTCGGTGGGATTTGAGGGGGTGTCCGCAGGGTCGCCGGCAGAGCCGTCCGCAGAGCCGTCCGCAGAGCCGTCCGCAGAGCCGTCCGCGGTGCCGTCCGCAGTGTCGTCAGCCGTTTCTTCGGTCTGCGGGTCTGCCTGTGGGTCTGCGGTGTGGTCGGGCTTGTTCTCGGTCTGTGGGTCTGCGGTGTGTTCCGGCTTGCTGTCGGTCTGCTCGGAGGGGGTGCCGTCCGGCTTCGCCACCACGTGATCGGCGTGCAACGGCTGGCGGTTGGCGTCGAGGGGGATGTGCCAGACGTGCGCTGCCTGGGAGATGTGGAGGGGGTCGTGGCTGACCTGCCCGGTCTGCGTGTCGATCCAGATGACCTTGCCGTGGTAGTTGACGGCGTTGAAGGCATGGCCGCCGCCGTTGTTGGGCCAGTCGACCTGGACGATCGCTGCTGCTCCATGACCGGCCTGCTGCAGGTCATGAGCGATGCGGGCTGGGGTGTTGGGGTCGTTGCCCGCGCCGGCATAGGTATGGGTGGCGCCGCTCCAGCGGATCTGGTTCTCGTTTGCGTTGTTCTCCGGAGACCAGGTGTCCGGGTTTCCGTGTTCGTCGGTGTCGGGCGTACGGGGAGCGGAAACCTGTGGATTTCCGTACCAGGTCTCCAGGAAGGAACGGGAGCAGTCGGCGCAGTTGTTGCTGCGTCCGGGGACGGTGTTGCCGCCGTCGTTCTGGAGCTGACCCCAGGGGTCGAAGGGGTTGGCGAACTGCTGTGGCGTGCCGTCGGGGTTGCGCGGGTGCGCGTTCTCCAACAGTTCCTGGTCGTCGGGGTGCGGAGGGAGCAGGCCGCCGGTGTCCTGATCGAGGTCGTTCCGGATCGCACCGAGGCTGTTGGCATCCTCCTGCGAGTTCTGCGGGGTCGCCGCGCCCTCTTCCCCGGCGGACGGCTCGTCCTGGGAGGGCAGGTCCTGGGAAGGCACGTCCGGCGACGGCTGCGGCGGGTGGTGGGGCTGGGGCTGCGGCTGGTGCTGGGGTTGAGCGTTGGGGGTCGGTTGCTGTGGCTGCTGCTGCGGTTGCTGTTGCTGCTGGGGTGCTTGCTGTTGTTGGGGTACTGCCTGCTGCTGTGGCTGCTGCTGGTTCTGGGGCGCCTGCTGCTGCGGGCTCGGCGGCTGCGGCGTGGGCTGGGGCTGTTGGGTGTACGGGTTCTGCTGTTGGTGGGGCTGGGGGAACGGGCCAGGCTGCTGCTGCGGAGTCTGTTGCTGCGGCGGCTGGGTGTAGGGGGTTTGCTGCTGCGGCTGTTGTTGCGGTTGCGGTTGCTGGGGCTGGGCGTATGGGTTCGGCTGAGACTGCTGCTGGGTGTAGGGGTTCGGCTGTTGTTGGTGCGGCTGGGCGTGTGGGCCCGGCTGCTGTGTCTGCGGGTACGGCCCTGGCTGCTGGTGCGGTTGCTGGGCGTACGGGTTCTGCTGCTGGTGGGGTTGCTGATACGGCCCGGGCTGCTGCTGGGCGTAGGGGCTCTGCTGGTTGTGGGGCTGCTGCGGAGCCTGCTGGTGAGGTTGCTGCTGGGCGTGCGGTTGCGCCTGCTGGTACTGCTGTGGGTGCTGCTGGTACGGCGAGGGCTGCTGCGGATGCTGCTGGTTGTACGGGCTCGGCTGCTGTTGGTGGGGCTGTTGGTACGGCCCAGGCTGCTGCTGGTGCTGAGCCTGCTGTGGGGGCTGCTGCTGGTACGGCGAAGGCTGCTGCGGCGCCTGCTGGTACGGCTGCTGCTGGTGGGGAACCTGTTGGTAGGGCGCGGGCTGCTGCGGGGGCTGCTGCTGGTGCGGTGTGGGCTGCGACTGCTGGTGGGGCGCCTGCTGGTACTGCGGGTGCTGTTGCTGCTGGGCGTACGGGTTTTGTTGCTGTTGCTGTTGCTGTTGCTGTTGCTGGGCGTGCTGCGTCTGCGGGTTCTGCTGCTGGTTCTGTGGGTGTTGCTGGGGCTGGGCCTGGGGGACGTAGGGCTGGCGGTTGGCGTCGAGGGTGAGGTGCCAGACGTCTACGCCCTGAGTGTGGATGGGCTGGGCGCTGACCTGACCGGACTGCGCGTCGACCCAGACCACCTTGCCGTTGTGGTTGACGGCGTTGAAGGCGTGGGACGAGCCGTCCTTCCACGCCACGACGATGATGGCTCCGGCGCCTGGCCCGGCGTTGTGCAGGTCCTGGGCGACGCGGGCGTAGCCCTCGGCCGTGTTCCCGGAGTGGCGCAAGGGCGTGTTGGCCCAGCGGTTGATGTTGTGGATTCCGCTGCGCTCGCCCGTACGGCGGTCGAGGCTGCCGTCGGGGTTGGTGTCCCAGGTACGCGGGGCGGACACCTGCGGATTGCCGAACCAGGTCTCCAGGAAGGAACGGCTGCAGTCGACGCAGTTGTTGGAGCGGCCGGGGATGACGAGGCCGCCGTCGTTCTGGAGCTGCGCCCAGGGCTGGAAGGGGTCCGGGTGACGGACCGGGGTGCCGTCGGGGTGGCGTGGTACGGCATCGGCCAGTAGTTGTTGGTCGATGGCGCGGGCCGGAAGCAGGCCCTGGGGGCCGCCCTGGAGGTCGTGGCGGATGCGGTTGAGGGAGTGCGGTGCGTCGGCCGGGAGGCCGTTGGACTGCTGCTGAGGAACGTGTGGCGGCGGCGGAGCCTGCTGGTGTTGGGCCTGCTGAGGGTGCTGCTGGTTCTGGTGGTGCTGAGGCTGCTGGTGTGGCTGTTGCACCGGCTGCTGCTGGGCGTGCTGCTGTGGGGCTTGCTGGTGCGGCTGCTGGTTGTGGGGTTGCTGCGGGGCCTGCTGCGGCTGTGTGTACGGCGTCTGAGCCTGCTGTTGGGGCGGCTGCGCGTACGGGTTCTGCGGTGCCGGCTGCTGTGCGTAGGGGTTCTGCGGTGCCGGCTGCTGCGCGTAGGGGTTCTGGGGTGTCGGCTGCTGCGCGTACGGCTGCTGGTAATTCGGGTGCTGGGGCTGCTGGTTGGGGTGCGGCTGGTAACCCGGGTCGGCAGGGTACGGCGGCGTGTCCTGGTGCGGTGCCGAGGCCTGGTCGGTGGTGGTGGCGTCGTTGTGCGGGCGGGAGGCGTCCGGCCCCGATGGGTCGGGGCGGGTGCCGTCCGGGTGCGTCCCCTCGGGGCCCGTGCTCTCAGGACGGGAGCCGTCGGGACGGGTGTCCTGAGGGAGAGGGCCGTCCAGGCGGGGGTTGTGCGGAGGGCGTTCGGGGGT
>NZ_SDIF01000042.1 GCF_004122735.1 Streptomyces sioyaensis
CACCGCACCCGGCCCGCCCACGGCCCCCCGGTGCCCGTTCGGCCCCCGGCTTCGGGGCCACGAGGCCCCTGTCGCCACAGGCGCGGGCGCGCGATCCTGAAAGGTGTGGTTCCGCAGGCCATAGCGGTTCCTGCTGGGAGGCGAGGGCAATGATGTGGTTCGACGGCGGATGGGGGTGGGGCGGCGGCTGGTTCATGATGGCCTTGCTGATGGTGGTGTTCTGGGGGCTGGTGATCGCTGCTGTCATCGCGGTCGTCCATTACGTCCGTGCCGCCCCCCGGGACGGCCGGCCCGGTCCGTCCGGTCAGCGAGAGTGGGGCTGGGGGCAGGGGCGCGCCGAGGACCTGCTCGCCGAGCGGTTCGCCCGCGGGGAGATCGATGAGGACGAGTACAAACGCCGGCTCACCCTGCTGAGGGAACATCGGTGATCGCGAGGCGCCTGCACGGTGGGGCTCGACCGTGATACTCGCGGACGGCCGGCTCCGGCAACCATGCACCCCTCCAGGAGGCCGGCTCGTCCTCAGTCGCGTTCGACGGTCAGGTCGAGGAAGCGTGTGGACCACGAGATGCACGGATCGTGGTTGCGGATCACTCGTTCACCCAGGGTCGTCAGCTCGGCATCGGTGGGGTGGGGGCCGGCGCCGAGGCGTGCTTGCACCGTGCGGCGCAGGTCCTGCTCGATAGCGAACCTCCTTCCGGACAGAGCAACTAGACGAGTAAGTCCTCTCTCCCTTCTGGCCTACGGGCGGACGAAGGGAGAGAGGACTTACTCGTCTAGGGCTCGATGTCGAGCACCTCCGCCAGCGGGCGACGGGGGGTCGCGGTGCCCCGCGGGCCGTAGCCGAGTCGCAGCACCATCTGCACATACCCCGTACCGAACACGGGGTCGCGCAGCGTCCATCGAAGGTCGGGCCATTCGAGGGCCTGCGTGGCAGGTGCGCTGGAGAGTCCTTCCCGGGTGGCCAGCAGCAGGACGCGCTCCATGGCCTGACCTGCCCGGAGCCAGTCCTCGGGACGGTCACCGGACGTACTCAGCAAAGCCAGATGAGGCGAGGCTTCGAAGGTCGCGGCGTCGCGGCCGGGCACCTGTCCGGTCCCCGCGAAGTCACGGACGGGAGCCTTGCCACCGCGCTTGCGTGGGCCGAAGGCGTACGCCGGCACCCCTTCCCCGGTCGCGCCCCCCGCTGTGGCGTCGGTGCGGGTCCAGCGTGACAGGTCCGCTGCCTGGCCGCGGTCGGTGCGGCTGCGTGTCTCCCCCTCCTCGACCAGCTCCAGTACCCACTTCAGATGCCATGCGGTGGGGAAGTCCAGCGTGGCGCCCTCCCTCCGGGCGGCGTCGCTCAGGGCCGACCGCACCGTCCCGGGTATGTCGGTTTCGGCGAACGGGTAGCGGCTGGTGTGCCGGCGGTGGACCGCCGGATACAGCGCGTCGAGGTCGCTCTCGCCACTGCCGAGGCCGGTCAACTGCACCGTGGCGAGGAGAGCGGGATCCCCGGGGTCCGGGAGCAGCCGGGTCGCCGGGTACCAGCCCGCATGGGCCACGGCCACCCGCAGGTTCAGCACGGCCGCGCCGCAGCCGAGGTGGAGGGCACGGTTGTCGGGGTCGGCGTGCGGCAGGACGCGATCAAGGTCCGCACGCACGTCGAAGGCGCGGCTGTGCTGCACGTATCGGAAGTGCCACGGCTGCGCGTTGTGCAGGGACGGGGCGGTGGCGGCGTCATCCGCCAGCGCCGCTACGCGCTCCTCGGAGAGCACTCGTGTGGTCACTGGAGCCTCCCTCGGCTCTTCCCCCCACCGACTCAGTCGTTGTCGATGCGTCGCCCGGTGACGCGCTGGGGTTCGATCAGTACCCAGAGCGGGCGGTCGCCTCCGGCCCAGGGCTTGGTGTGCGCCCTCTCGGTCAGCCGACGTACCGCCTCGGGTTCGGTGACGGCCCGGGCCGGGCCGAGGGCGAGCACGCTCCAGCCCTGGCTCATGGCGTCGTCCACGTGGTCGACCTCGAAGGCCACGTCCGTTCCCACGGCCGCTGCCGGAGCCGCGCCGGGCGCGGTCCGGAAGGCGATCCCGTCATCGACGACCTCGTAGTTCACCGGGAGCACCGCCAGCCCGTCGGCCGTCGCCACGGCGACCCGCCCCACACCGTGGGTGGACAGTCGGTCCCGGCACTCCTCGGGACCGAGTTCCCGCAGTTCGGGGTGGTGGCCGGCCTCCCCGCCGCCGGGCGGGAGATCGACTCCTCCGCCGCGCAACCGGGCCACCGTCGTGCCCAGCGCACCGGCCAGCCCGGTGAGCGCGGCGAGATTCGGATTCGCCGGCCGCTCCTCCAGGTAGGCCAGGTAGGACGCGGCCATACCGGCGCGATCGGCCACCTCCGCCCGGGTGAGCCTTTGCCGCCTGCGCTCATGGGCCGCACGGCGGCCTATGTCGCCGGGGTCGAGCGGCCGGCGGGAGGGCTTGTCGGACACCGGCCGCTCGGCCCGTACGGGATCGGCCTCGGGCCGGTGCTCGAAGTGCTGGACATGTGCGTCAGCGCCCGGGAACACGAGTGTCACGTCATTCGTGTCCGACCAGCGCACCTCGTAGGGAGGAGTTCCGTCCTCGTGGTGAATTCCGACGATTTCCCCATCCCGCCTGGTGGCGCCCGTGGCCGGACTTTCCACCACGAGTTGATCGCCGATGTGAGCCCGCATGTCCTCACCGCTCTCCGGCTCTGGGTCCCTGCCACCGATGTTCCTCCTCCAACCTGGCACGGCGGCTCGTCGACGGCAGGTGACCAGAAGGCCTCATCAGAGGGCCGAACGGACCTGATGAGGCCGTCCGTCCCGGAAGGGGGCCGGTCGGCTCATTCGGCAGGGAACACCTCGGTTCAGGATGGAAGGGCGGCCGGGCGACCGGCTGTCACGATCCGCCCGGAGGGAGAAGGCCATGCAGCACCGAACGGTCGGAGAACTCATGACCAGGGGCGTTGTCCAGGTGAGGCCGCAGACGCCGTTCAAGGAGATCGTCAAGACGCTGACGGAGAACGACGTCACCGCCGTCCCTGTAGTGGATGCCACAGGCCGTCCGATGGGTGTGGTGTCCGAGGCGGACCTGCTCCGCAAGTCAGCCGGTTACGCCGACCCGTCCGGCCGGACGCCGATTCCGCATCTGGAGGCGTGGGAGCGCGCCAAGGCCGAAGGAGCAAGGGCGGAGGAGCTGATGTCGGCTCCCGCCGTCTGCGCGCGAGCGGAGTGGACCGTGGTCGAGGCGGCCCGCCTCATGGAGGTCCAGAACGTCAAGCGGCTGCCCGTGGTGGATGAAGCCGACAAGCTGGTGGGCATCGTCAGCCGTGGTGACCTGCTGCGGGTCTTCCTGCGAAAGGACGTGGCGATCCGCGAAGAGATCACACAGGATCTGCTGCACCGGGCCCTGGGCCTCGCCCCTTCCGGGGTGACCGTCGAGGTGCGCGACGGTCAGGTCACGCTCAGCGGAACCGTCCAGGACAGAAGCCTGATCCCCCTCATCGAGCGGCTGTGCCGCAGCGTGGACGGCGTGGTCTCGGTCTCCGAGCACCTTGCGTACGAGACCGACGACACCCGACGCGCTGTGTCCGGAGCATGATCGGAACATGAGAGGTCACAGAGCTTCGTGGACCTCCTCCACACCCTGGCACTCCGGAGCATTTGACGACACATCAGGACGTCGGCAAGGAGTCGGCAGGAGCGCGACCGGACATGGCCGGAGTCGCTCAACCTGAGTCCTGGCACGAGCCGGGGTGGGCCTCGCGACCTGGTCAGACGCAGGTCGCGAGGCCCACCCCGGCCTCGCCCACGCCCGATTCGGGCGATCCCCCGCGTCGCCCGAATCGGGCAGCTTGACCGGATTCCTGTCCTGGGACGGATTTCCGGAGTCGTCCTGAGTATATTGGCCATCAGCCAGTCAACGCAGGAGTATTCAGCATGTCCCCCCGCAGCGCATCGGTCAACGAAGAATTGCGGCGGCGCTCCCGCGAGCGGCTGCTGCGGGCGACGGTCGAACTGGTCGGGGAGCGCGGCTTCGAGGCCACGACGCTCGGCGACATCGCCCAACGGGCCGGAACCGCCCGGGGTTTGATCTCCTACTACTTCCCCGGCAAGCGCCAACTGCTCCAGTCGGCCGTGCACCGACTGATGCATCTGACCCTGCAGGAGGCGCTGGAGCGGGAGCCGCGGCCGAGCGGACCGGACGCGGGCCGGGAGCTGCTGGCCCGTGCCATCGACGCCGTCCTGGGGCTCGCCCATGACCGGCCATTGCTGATGCGGACGCACATGGCGGGAATTCTGACCGCCGAGGGATTCATCCAGTGCCCCGAGCAGCAACGGCTGGCGCACTTGCTGCGCGAGACGGTCGTGGCGTACGGATCCCCAGCACCCGACACCGACTATCCGCTACTGAGGGCCCTGTTGATGGGTGCGGTGGTGCCGATGCTGCTGCCGGGCGCGCCGATGCCGCGCGTACGACTGCGCGCGGAGTTGTTCCAACGGTACGGGCTGGAGTGGGAGTTGGGTTTTCCTCCGGGCGAGGAACCGCCCCGGGTGACGCGCTCGCAGGGAACGGTACGGGGGTAGCCGGTCAGCGGCGAGCGGGCGAAACGGGCGGCGTTGCGGCGCGGATCACCGCAGCCCCGTATACCGGAACCGGCGCCACGGAAGGCAAGTTGCGCGGCCATGGCACACCGCACGGCACCTCGGCCGGTTCATCGTCACGGCGCGGGCGGATGCGTACGGGCGCAGGCGGGGTACGGGCGCGGACGGGTACGGGCTCAGGCGGCCCGGCGTCCTGGCGTCGTCGCGGCGCTGCGCTAGCGCTTGTTGTGACGTGGCGCCAGAAGACCCTCGTCGCGGGCGCCGGCGATCAGCCGCAGCGACCTCCGGCGGTTCCGGCCGGTGGCCAGCATGACGGCCAGTACCGGATCGTTCCCTTCCCGCTGGGCCTGCCGGTAGGCGTCCGCGGCGATCCTGCGGCGCTCACCGGACCGCGACCGGGCGAGGACGGCGGAGCGCGTCCGCTCGGCGGGCGGGACGACGGGAGCGGACGGCTCGGCGGAGGCGTCAGCGGGCAGTTCGGCCGACGGCCCGGCGGAGGACGTCTCGGCGGAACGCCCGGCGTCCGATGCCGTCGAGTCGGCCGCACCGTCACCCGGAACCGTGCCCGTCGACGCCACTGGCGTCTCCCCCGCTGCCGCCGCCTCCGTCGCCGAAGATGTCGGGCTCTCCCCCGCCCCGGCATCCGCCGGTTCCGGCGCGCGCTCCGGGAGTGGCCCGTGCACCGGCTGCGGTGGCGGCGCCGGTTGGTGCGGCGAAGGCGGCCACGGGCCCGACACCGGACAGGACGTCGTGCCGTCGGCCGGCTCCGGGTGGGACCCGGCCGGCAGTGCCTCGTCGCACGCCGCCGGGACATCCACGGGGCCGGGCTGACGGGGCGCGGGCCGGGCCTTTTGCGGCCGGCCGGTGGCCGCCCGGAAGGCGTCGTCCAGGGGGCCTTCGATCCAGCGGGCCAGGCCGGCGAGGGCGGCGAGGGTCAGCGGCGGGTCGGCCCGTACGTCCTCGACGGTGAGGCGTTCGTCGGAGACCGTCACCAGCACATCGATCCGGGCGCCGTCGGCGAAGGTCAGCCGGGCGCTGCACCACGGGCCCAGCGGATCGAGCCGGGGCAGCGGGCACCCGGAACCGTCGGAGCCGGCCGGATCGTACGGGGTGGCGGACTCGGGGACGGGCGCGGCAGAACCGTGCGCCCGCACCTCCCATGTGGGCCACTCCAGTGGCGCGTCCTGGGCTTCATATCGGTGATTAACGGTATAAAAGTCACTTTCCGACACATTGAAAACCTAGCCTCCAGCTCACCCGGCCCAGTAGCGCGGCACGCTCATCCCACCGGGAGCAACCCCGATAGCGCATCTCCCGTCGCGCGCCCACCGGTGCGACCCTGGGGGTATCCCGCGGAAGGGGCCACCCGTGCTTCGTGTCGCAGTGATCGGTTCCGGACCCAGTGGCGTCTACACCGCCCAGTCCCTGATCGAGCAGGAGGCCGTCCCGGACATCGAGGTCTACGTCCTGGACCGGCTGCCCTGCCCGTACGGCCTGGTGCGCTACGGCGTCGCGCCCGACCACGAGAAGATCAAGTCGCTGCAGAACAATCTGCGGATGGTCCTTGAGCACCCCAGGGTGCACTTCCTGGGCAATGTGGAGGCGGGGGCGCCGGGGCTGGGCGTCGAGGAGCTGCGGGAGATCTTCGATGCGGTGGTGTTCTGTGTGGGCGCCGCCACCGACCGGCATCTGGGCATCCCCGGCGAGGAGCTGCCCGGCAGCCATCCGGCGACCGAGTTCGTCGCCTGGTACAGCGCGCATCCGGATGCGGCCGCGGTCCGCTTCACGCTCGCGGCGCGGTCCGCGGTCGTGATCGGCGTGGGGAACGTGGCGGTGGACGTGGTGCGGATGCTCTCGCGCGGCGCCGCGGAGCTTGCCGCCACCGATATGCCGCAGGGGCCGCTCGGCGCGCTCGCGGACAGCCGCGTCGAGGACGTCTGGATGGTCGGCAGACGCGGCCCCTCCCAGGCCAAGTTCACCACCAAGGAGCTGCGGGAGCTGGGCTCCCTGCCGGATACGGAGGTGTGCGTCCGGCCCGAGGAACTGGCGCTGGATCCGGCGTACCGGGATCCGGGCGAGCTGCCCGCGGTGGCACGTCGCAACGTCGCGGTACTGCGCGGCTGGGCGGAGCGGACGGCGGCCGGACCGGCGGACGCGGGGCCGGCGGCCCGGGCCCGGCGCCGCATTCATCTGCGGTTCTTCCTGCGGCCGGCCGAGGTGCTCGGGGACGCCTCGGGGGTGCGCGCGGTCCGGTTCGAGCGGACCGCGCCCGACGGCCGTGGCGGGGTCACGGGAACCGGTGAATTCGAGGAGATCGAGGGGCAGTTGGTGCTGCGTTCGGTCGGCTACCGGGGCACGCCGCAGCCGGGCCTGCCGTTCGACGAGGCCACCGGGACGGTGCCGCATCTGGCCGGCCGGGTGCTACGGGACGGGGCCCCGCTCCCCGGTGTCTACGCAGCGGGCTGGATCAAGCGCGGGCCCACGGGCGTGATCGGCACCAACCGGCCGTGCGCGAAGGAGACCGCATCGTCGCTGCTCGCGGATACCCCGATGCTGGCGGAGCGGCACACTGCGGGGGATCCGGTCGCGGCGCTGGCACGGGCGGGACAGCGGCCGGTTCCCTGGCCGGGCTGGCTGGCCATCGAGGCCGCCGAGGCCGCTTGGGGGCACGGTCTGGGGCGGGGCACCGTCAAGCTGCCGGACTGGGCGGGGCTGTTGGCGGCGGCACACGCGAACGGGTGAGCCGCTGACCGGACGGGCAGGGACGGGCCGATCCGCCCCGGATCACCGGACCGGACCGGCCTGCTCACTCCTCCCCGAGGCGGCCGGCCTGAAGATCCGCGGCCCGCAGCACGCTGTCGACCAGGCCGGGGAAGAGCTCCTCCAGATCGTCCCGGCGCAGCCCGTTCATCTTGGCCGTGCCGCGGTAGAGCTGGTGGATGACGCCGTGCTCGCGCAGCACCCGGAAGTGGTGGGTGCAGGTCGACTTGCTCACCGGGAGTTCGATGTCGGCGCAGTTCAGCTCGTCCTCGGCAGCCGCCAGCACCCGGACGATCCGCAGCCGCATCGGGTCGGCCAGCGCATGCAGCACGTCGGCCAGCCGGATGTCCGCCCGGTCCGGGTGCTCCAGCGACCGGGCGCCCGACGGCGCACGGGTGGAGGTCGTTTCGGTCGGCATCACGGCTCCTGACTCGTTCCGCGGGCCCGGTCCGGCCTGGTGCGTTGCCCGCACGCCCATTGTACGAGAAGCGTCGTAGTTTGACATCCACCGTAGTACGACGCTTATCGTATGAGCCTGGATCCGACCGGACCCGCTCCTCCCCAGGTACAGGAGTCTGCTGTGAGCGCACTGTTCGAGCCCCTCTCCCTCCGCTCGCTGACCGTCCCGAACCGCCTCTGGATGGCACCCATGTGCCAGTACTCCGCGGCCCCCGAGGGTCCGGACGTGGGCGCGCCCGGAGACTGGCACTTCCAGCATCTGGCCGCGCGGGCGGTGGGCGGCACCGGCCTGATCCTCGCGGAGGCGACCGCCGTGAGCCCCGAGGGACGCATCAGCCCGTACGACCTCGGGCTGTGGAACGACACCCAGACCGAGGCGTTCCGGCGCATCACCGGCTTCCTCAAGGCGCAGGGGACGGTTCCGGGAATTCAGCTCGCCCACGCCGGCCGGAAGGCGTCCACCGAGCGCGGCTGGGTGAACCGTGGCGGGCCGATCCTCCCTGGTCAGCGCTACGGCTGGGAGCCGGTCGGGCCGAGCCCGGTGCCGTTCGACGAGGGATACCAGGCCCCCGCGGAGCTGTCCGTGGCCCAGATCGGCGAGATCGTCGCGCAGTTCGCCGCCGCCGCGCGGCGAGCGCTGGCGGCGGGCTTCGAGGTGGTCGAGATCCACGGTGCGCACGGCTATCTGATCAATGAGTTCCTCTCGCCGTTCACCAACCGGCGCACCGACGAGTACGGCGGTTCGTACGAGAACCGGACCCGCTTCGCGCGGGAGGTCGTGGACGCCGTGCGCGCGGTGTGGCCCGACGAACTGCCGGTCTTCTTCCGGATCTCGGCGACCGACTGGCTCACCGAGGACGAGAGCGATGCGCGCGTGGGCTGGACCGGCGACGACACCGTGCGCTTCGCCCGTGATCTGCGCGAGCGCGGCATCGACCTGCTGGACACCTCCACGGGCGGCAACGCGCCGGACGCGAAGATCGCCACCGGCCCCGGCTACCAGGTGCCGTTCGCGGAGCGGGTGAAGAAGGAGAGCGGTCTCGCGGTGGGCGCGGTCGGTCTGATCACCGAGGCGCGGCAGGCGGAGAAGATCCTCGCGGACGGCCAGGCCGATGCCGTGCTGCTCGGCCGCGAGCTCCTGCGCACCCCCAGCTTCGCGCGGGACGCGGCGCGGGAGCTGGGGGCGCGGCTCACGGTGCCGCCGCAGTACCTCCGGGCCGCCTGAGCACGACGACCGCGCGGCCCCGCGGCAGGAGCGGGGGCGCACCGCGCGACCTGCGCGGACATCCTTCGGGGCGCCTTTGTCAGTGGTCGGGTGCAGACTTGCCACTGTCTGAGACAACGGCGTCCCGGAGGTGTTTCCGGCATGACTGACGTACTCCTCGCGGTGGGCACCCGCAAGGGCCTCTTCCTCGGCCGTCGACGGCACAGAAGCTGGGAACTGAGCGGTCCGCATTTCCCCGCCCAGGCGGTGTACTCCCTCGGCATCGACACCCGGCGCGCGACGCCCCGGCTGCTGGCCGGAGCCGACAGCGCCCATTGGGGCCCGTCGGTGTTCCACTCCGACGACCTGGGCGACACCTGGCACGAGCCCGCCCGCGCCCCGATCAAGTACCCGTCGTACACCGGGACTTCCCTGGAGCGGGTGTGGCAGTTGCATCCGGCCGGCCCCGCCGCCCCCGATGTGGTCTATGCGGGCACCGAGCCCGGCGGCCTGTTCCGCTCCGAGGACGGCGGCGAGACCTTCGACCTCGTCCGGGCGCTGTGGGACCACCCGAGCCGGGAGAAGTGGGTCCCGGGCGGCGGCGGACTCGCGGTCCATACGGTGCTCACGGACCCGCGGAACGCCGACGCGGTCACCGTGGCCGTCTCGGCGGCCGGGGTCTTCCGCACCCTCGACGGGGGTGCCAGCTGGGCACCGTCCAACAAGGGCGTCAAGGCGGTCTTCCTGCCGGATCAGCATCCGGAGTTCGGCCAGTGCGTCCACAAGATCGCACCGGACCCGGTCAACCGCGACCGGTTGTATCTGCAGAACCACTGGGGCGTCTACCGCAGCGATGACGCGGGCGCGACCTGGCAGGACATCGGCAGCGGGCTGCCCTCGGACTTCGGCTTCGCAGTGGCCGCTCATCCGCACACCGGAAGTGTGGCCTACCTCTTCCCGATCACCGCCGACATCGACCGGGTGCCTGCCGGGAACCGCTGCCGGGTCTACCGCACCTCCGACGCCGGCGGAAGCTGGGAGCCCCTGAGCGACGGCCTGCCCAAGGAGAACCACTACGGAACAGTGCTCCGGGATGCCTTGTGTGTCGACGACACCGATCCCGCCGGGGTGTATTTCGGCAACCGCAACGGTGAGGTCTACGCCAGTGCGGACGACGGCGACAGCTGGCAGCAGCTCGCCTCCCATCTGCCGGATGTGCTGTGCGTACGGGCGGCCGCCGTGGCCTGAGGAGAAGCAGGCCCCGGGGGGCCGTGCGGGCGGGGCGATCCGTGTGCGGACGGCGATCCGCGTGCCGGACAACGAGGTGTGAGGGAGCGGCAGTTGGCGTCGGAGGTGTGGGAGAGCGGCGGTGCACCGGGGTCGCGTCCTCCTGGGCGGCTTGGGCATGGCCATCGATTGAAGGGGAGCGGGTCCGGGCCAGTAGGGTGATCCCGTGGCTGCACGACCTCTCCAAGACATTGTCGAACCAGGCTGGGCCAAGGCACTTGAGCCCGTTGCCGACCGGATCGCCGCGATGGGCGACTTCCTGCGGGCGGAGATCGCCGCGGGACGGAGCTATCTGCCGGCCGGCAACAATGTGCTGCGCGCCTTCCAACAACCCTTCGACGAGGTGCGGGTGCTCATCGTCGGGCAGGACCCCTACCCCACACCGGGGCATGCGGTCGGGCTCAGCTTCTCCGTGGCGCCGGAGGTGCGCCCGCTGCCGCCGAGCCTGGAGAACATCTTCCGCGAGCTGCACTCCGACCTCGGACTGCCCCGGCCGTCGAACGGCGATCTGACCCCGTGGACGCGCCAGGGCGTACTCCTGCTGAACAGGGCGCTGACGACAGCGCCCCGCAAACCGGCCGCGCACCGCGGCAAGGGGTGGGAAGAGGTCACCGAGCAGGCCATCCGCGCGCTGGTGGCCCGCGGGCGCCCGCTGGTGTCGGTGCTGTGGGGACGCGATGCGCGCAATCTGCGGCCGCTGCTCGGCGATCTGCCGGCCGTCGAGTCCTCGCACCCCTCCCCCATGTCCGCCGACCGCGGCTTCTTCGGCTCGCGGCCCTTCAGCCGGGTGAACGACCTGCTGGTACGACAGGGCGCCCAGCCCGTCGACTGGAGGCTGCCCTGACACCGGGCGATAGTGTGCCTGGCATGACGAATGCGAACATCCCTGCGGGTTGGTACGCCGACCCGCAGGGCACCCCCCACCAACTTCGCTGGTGGGACGGGTCCCAGTGGACGGAGCACACCCACCCGGGACAACAGCCCGCGGCCCCGGCCCAGAACCAGCCACCGCAACCGGGCCCCGGGCCAACACCCCAGCAGCAGCCGATGCAGCAGCAGGCGCCGCAGCAACAGGCCACCCAGCAGCCGCCGCAGCAGATGCCGCACCAGTCCGCGCCGCAGCAGCAGATGCCGCACCAGCAGGCGCCGGGGCAGCCGACGCCCGGTCAGGCCCCGGGCCCGCAGCAGGGCGGCGCACCGTACGGGCAGCAGGGCTACGGGCACCCCCAGCAGGCGCCCGGCCAGCAGGCGCCCGGCCAGCCGATGCAGCAGCCGTACGGACAGCAGCCGATGCCGGGGCAGCCCGTCGGGAACCCGGGCGCCGTGCAGCGGCAGGTGCAGCAGCAGGCCGGGGTGGCGCCCGGCGGGCCGGGCGGCGGCAGCCTGTTCACCGAACCGGTGCTGGTGGTCAACCAGAAGGCCAAGCTCATCGAGGTGAGCAACGAGTACAGCGTCTTCGACCAGCACGGCAACACCATCGGTACGGTCGTCCAGGTCGGCCAGAGCACGGCCAAGAAGGTGCTGCGCGTCGTCTCCAGCCTCGACCAGTACATGACCCACAAGCTGGAGATCCGGGACGCCTACGGCCAGCCGCAGCTGGTGCTGACCCGGCCGGCGAAGATCCTCAAGTCCAAGGTGATCGTGCAGCGTCCGGACGGCTCGCCGGTCGGCGAGATCGTGCAGCAGAACGCCATCGGAAAGATCAACTTCGGGATGATGGTCAACGGCCAGCAGATCGGCGCCATCAAGGCCGAGAACTGGCGCGCCTGGAACTTCGCCATCGTCGACCACGCCGACACCGAGATCGCCCGGATCACCAAGACCTGGGAGGGCCTGGCCAAGACGATGTTCACGTCGGCGGACAACTACGTCCTGCAGATCCACCACCAGCTGCCCGACCCGCTGCTGAGCCTGGTCGTCGCCACGGCCCTGACCGTCGACACCGCCCTCAAGCAGGACGCCCGCGGCCTTGGGTGAGCCCTCCGGGCGCGGCCGGGGGGCCGTCGGCGCCGGTCATGTTCTCGGGGTCGACTCGGGCGGGTCGGGCCTGCGGATCGCCGTCGCCCACGCGGCCGACGAGGCGCCCCGTCCGCTGGCCGTACGCACCTCCCGCGAGCCGGTGCGCATCGGCCCCGCGGGGATCGACGCCGGGCATCTGCTGTCCCAACTACTGCCCGCGGCCGAGGAGTTGCAGCGGGAAGTGCGCGCGGACGGGTTCACCGCGGTGTGCGTGGGCGCGGCCGGTGCGGCCACGCTGGGCGACGAGTTGCGTACCCGGCTGCCCGCCGCGTTGGCCACTGCCTTCGGTGCGCGGTACTGCGCCCTGGCCGCCGATGCGGTCACCGCGTACGCCGCGGCACTGGGACAGCGGCCCGGTGCCGTGATCGCCGCGGGCACCGGCCTGATCGCCCTGGGCACGGATCCGACCGCGGCGGGCGGCTGGCGCCGCGCGGACGGCTGGGGGCATCTGCTGGGCGACTGCGGCGGCGGTGCCTGGATCGGCCGCGCCGGACTGGAGGGCGCGCTGCGGGAGTACGACGGTCGGCCCGGTGGCTCGGCCGCCCTGCTGGCGCGCGCGGAAGCGGTGTTCGGGCCGGCCCGCGCACTGCCCGGCGCGCTCTATCCCCGCCCCGACCGGCCCGCCGTACTCGCCTCGTTCGCCCCGGAGGTGGCCGGCTGCGCCACCGACGGCGACACGGTGGCGCTCGGCATCCTGCGGGCCGCCGCGGGCCATCTCGCCGATGCCGCGGCCGCGGTCTGCCCGCCGGCCGCGGACAGCGTGGTGGCCTGCACCGGCGGGCTGTTCGGCCTGGGCGAGCCGCTGCTGGCGCCGCTGCGGCAGGCGCTCGCCGAGCGGCTGCCGCGGGCGCGCCGGACGGTCGCCGCCGGGAGCCCGCTCGACGGGGCGCTGGCCATCGCCGCCGCACTGGCCGGCGACCGTCTGACGCTCCCCGCCGACGCCGAGTTGTTGCAGATCACACGGCCTGCGCCGGGCCCGTGACCCCTGACCCGCGGGATAAAACGGGACGGATACCTCGTCACCGAACCCTCCCTCCGCGCGGGTATGACCCGAGGCGTTAGCATGCGGCGCCATGAGTTCCCCCACTGGGCCCGCACCTGGCTCGCCCCATTTTGACGCCGCACCCCCGAGCCCGGGAGCCGCACCCGGCCTGCCTGTACGAATGCCGCGCGCGCGGCAGTCCGGCCGTCACCGCAAGCCGGAACCCCTGGCCGCGCCCGAGGGCGCGCCCGCCCTGGTGCTGGCCGTGCCCGGCACCCCCTCGTCCGCCGCGCGCAGCCTGGCCGACGAGGTCTCCAGCATCGCCCGCTCCGAACTCCCCGGCCTCGACGCCCGTATCGGCTACGTCGACGGCGGCGACGACGAGTTCCCGTCCCTGGAGGCCGTGCTGGCGCACGCCGCCACGGAGCACAAGGCGCGGGAGGACGCCGACGGGCAGCCCGACCCCGGCCCCGTCGCCGTGGTGGTGCCGCTGCTGGCCGGGCCGGACAGCGCCCTGCTGCGCCGGATACGCCAGGCCGTCATGAACAGCGGCTCCGGCGCGGAGCTGACCGATGTTCTCGGCCCGCATCCGCTGCTCGCCGAGGCGCTGCACGTCCGGCTCTCCGAGGCCGGTCTGGCGCGCGCCGACCGGGCCCGGCTGTTCACGGTCGCCACGGCCGCCGACGGCATCATCCTCGCCACCGTGGGCGGCGAGGAGGCCGTGCAGGCCGCCGGGATCACCGGCATGCTGCTCTCCGCGCGGCTCGCGGTGCCGGTGCTGGCCGCCGCCCTCGACGAGGAGGGCGCCATCTCCCGTACGGCCGACCAGCTGCGCGAGTCCGGTTCGCAGCAGCTGGCGCTGGCCCCGTACCTGATCGGCCCGGAGATCGCCGACGGCCTTCTGGGGGCGGCCGCGGCGGAGGCGGGCTGCGCCTCGGCCGAGGCGCTCGGCGCCTACAGCACGGTGGGCCGGCTGGTGCTCTCGAACTACGCGGCGGCGGTGGGCATCACCCTCCCGACGCAGTCGCAGGGGGTACCGGTCCGCTAGGACCCCTCCCCTCCCGGAGGCACGGCTTCGAAGGGCCGTCCTCGCGCGCCGCGCGGGGGCGGCCCTTCGCCCCGTCCGGTCGGAGGCGCGTGCCGGCGGAGGCGCGGAATCCGTTCCCCGTCCCGAGCGGCACAGATGCCCGTCAGACGGCCCGGGAGGGCAGTGGCCGAGGCGCCGAGCGCCGGCCGGCCGTACGGCTGCCAGAACAGTGCGCAGGGCGCCTGCCCTACGCCTGACGCGCCGGGCGAGGAGTGCGGTAACCCGCCGGCGACTAGCGTCCTGCACAGGTCACTCGCCGGCCGCGCTCTCCCGGGCGCGAGCGGGCCGCCCACGGAAGGAAGTTCATGTCGCACGTCGATGTCGTCCGCGCCGCCTTCGAGGCCTATCTCGCCCAGGACCGCACGGCAATGGACCGGCTGCTCGCCGAGGACTACGTCTTCACCAGCCCGCAGGACGACCACATCGGCAAGGCCGCGTTCCTGGAGGTCTGTTTCCCCACCGCGGACCGGCTGCGCCGGCAGGTGATCCTCGATGCGGTGCCCCTCGACGACGAGCAGGTCTGTGTGCGCTACGAGTACGAACTGAAGACGGGCGAGCGGCATCGCAATGTCGAGGTGACGACGGTGCGGGACGGCCGGCTCACCGAGACCCAGGTGTACTTCGGCGGGCGCTTTCCGCAGGGCTGAGCGGCCGCGCGGCCGCTCAGGCGAAGGCGACGCAGGAGGCCGCGGGCGCCGCGACGGATCCGGTGCGGGCGGGGATGCCGGTCGCCGGGTCGACGGTGAACCAGGTGACGTCGCCGGAGCGCTCGTTGGCGGCGTACAGATGCCGGCCGCCGGGGTGCATCGCCAGGTCCCGGGGCCAGTGGCCGCCGCAGGGGACGGTGGTGACGAGGGCTGCGGCAACGCCGTCGAGGGCGAGGACGGAGAGGCTGTCGTGGCCCCGGTTGGCGGCCCAGGCGAACCGGCCGTCCGGGGAGACGACCAGTCCGGAGGGGAAGGTGCCGTCCGTGGCGGCGCCGTCCGGCAGCAGGCCCGTCTCCGCCACCGGCGTCAGCGCACCGGTGCCGGCGTCCCACCGGCAGACGGTCACCATCGGAGCCAGCTCATGGATGACGTAGGCGAGGTCGCCGCGCGGGTGGAAGGCGAGGTGGCGCGGGCCGCTGCCGGGCCGCAGCCGGGTCTCGCCGCGTACGGTCAGCGCCCCGTCGGCAGCGGCCAGGGTGCAGCTGCGGACCGAGTCGGTGCCCAGGTCGACGCTGAGCAGCCAGCGGCCGCTGGGGTCGGGCAGCACGGCATGGGCGTGCGGGCCCTCCTGGCGGTCGGTCCGCGGGCCGCTGCCCTCGTGGGCGAGCACGGTGGCGGGGCCGGCCGGTGTCCCGTCGTCCCGTACCGGGAGCGTACTGACGCTGCCGGAGCTGTAGTTGGCGGTGACGAGATGGCCCGCGGCCAGGGTGAGATGGGTGGGGTCGGCGCCCTGGACGGGCACAGCGGGGGTGAGCAGTTCGGGTCCGCCGGGGGTGAGCGCGAAGGCGGCCGCGGCGCCGTCCGGGGTCTCGCTGACCGCGTAGAGGTACCGGCCGTCGGGACTCGGCACCAGGTAGGAGGGGTTGGGGACGGCATCGGTGGAGTGCAGCGGAGTCAGGGCGCCGGACTCCGGGTCCACGGCCGCGGTGGTGATGCCCAGGCCGCCCGCCGAGGTGAACGATCCGATGTACGCCCGTAGTCCGCTGTCGCCCGTCGCCACGGCTCCACCCTTCGTCCGCCTGCCCGTTGAGGTGCTCGGGCGACGCTAACAGGCACGGACGGCGCGGCCGGGGCGATGACCGGTTCCGCCCACGGGCGCGCGCCGCCGTATGAGCGGGACCGTGGCCGTGGATCAGGCGTCGACCAACGGGGAGCGCGGGGAGCTGCGCAGGGGTGTGGAGAGTTCGGCCAGCGCCCGCTCCAGGCCGTGCAGATGCATCAGCGCGGGTTCCGCCTCGGGAGGGTGCGCCACGGACACCGTGGCGGCGGCCGCGTCGCCCGGCAGCTGTGGGGTGGTGAGTGCCTCGACGGCGGCCTCCACCCGCCGGCAGGCCGCAGTGAGCCGCGCGTCGTGGGAGGCCTCCGGGTCGGCGGCGACCGCAGCCAGCCCGCGCACCTCACGGGCGCAGTCGTCGAGCAGGGCGAGCACCTGGCGGGCCCGCGCCTTGCGGGCACGCAGCGGGCTCAGGGGGTGCACGAGCGGGGCGAGGGAGAGCCGCACCCTGCTCAGCAGGGGCTCCAGTGCGGCGACGTGCGGGGTGGGGTCGGCGGTCCGGGAGCCCGCGAGGCGGGCGGCGGCCTCGGCGGTGCAGAGGTGCACACAGCGCAGGGCGCGCTGGATCCAGGCATCGGTGGTCGCGTGGGTGGTGACGGGTAGCACGCAGAGCACGGCGAGCGCGGCGCCGAGCGCCCCGACACCGGTCTCCGCGAGGCGCAGCGCGAGCAGCGCGGGATCCAGCACCCCCAGGAGCCCGTACAGCAGCCCGGCCAGCAGCGTCACCGCGAGCATCATCCAGGTGTAGGACACCGCCGCCGTGTAGAAGATCCCGAAGACGCTGACCGCGAGCAGGGCCACCGTGGGGACGACGGCGCCGTGCAGCGGGACGGCGACGAGCAGTCCGAGGGCGATGCCGAGCACCGTGCCCAGGGCCCGGCGGAAGCCCCGGACCAGGGTTTCGCCGCGCGAGGCGGTGTTGACGAAGATCCACCATGTGGCGCCGACGGCCCAGTACCAGCGCTGGTCGGAGAGCAGCTGGCCGGCCACGAGGGCGAAGGTGGCGCCGGCGGTCGCCTGGATCGCCTGGCGGGTGGTCGTCCGGGCGAGCCCACGGCCCCCCGGCGGGGCGGGTACGGCAGCCGGGGACAGCCGGCGCTCGTAGCACCAGAGGCCGAAACGGACGGTGGAGGAGACGAGCAGGGCGAGGGTGACCGCGGCGTACAGCTCGGGCAGCCGGCCCGGCTCGGTGTGCAGGAACTGCGCCGCGAAGAACGTCATGAACGCGAAGACGCCCAGGGCGTGCCCCCGCGGCCCCCACCTGCGGGCGTAGACCCCGGCACCGACCACGGCGAGGAAGACCGTGTCGCGGGTCACCGGGTGGTCGTGCAGCACCGCCGCGGCGGCGAGCACCGGGAAGCCGACGGCGGGCAGCAGTGCCGTGGTGACCAGCTGGCCGCGGACCGTCGCGTCGGTGACCGTGAAGAGGGCGAGCAGTGCCGCCAGCCCGCCGGTGACGGCGCCGACGAGCGAGTGACCGGCGAGACCGCACACGGTGACCGCCAGGCCGATGCCGAGGACGGCCCGCACGGCGCCGCGCAGCCGCAGCCGCCCCGGATCCGGAGCCACGAACACCCTCTTCAGCACGGCTTTTGCCCCTTCGACGGTTCGGCATGAAAAAGGCGCCGCGGAGTCCGCAGCGCCATCGACGGGGACATCAGAGCATCACCACGACACCTTGCTCAACAGGGGCTGGAATCGCTGTGCCATTGGTATAGCGTGCGCCGCTTCCGCCGGGCCAGAAGGGGGCCATTGGGCGGGAGTGCGGCCATCGGCGGCCTCTCCCCGCGGATCCGCACCAGGCGGCCGGGACGGACGGAAGCAGGACCACTGGCCCGGCCATCACCCACATCTCTGAGCCATTGGTAGCGTCATCAGCAGATTTCGCCGACCGTGAGGAGCCCTGGGGCCATGGCCGTGGATGCGCTGGACGCCAAGATCCTTCGGCTGCTGCTGGAGCAGCCGCGCACCAGCGTGCGGGAGTACGCGCGCCTCCTCGGGGTCGCCCGGGGAACGGTGCAGGCGCGCCTGGACCGTCTCGAACGGGACGGTGTGATCACCGCGTACAGCCCCCGGCTGTCCCCGGCCGCGCTCGACCACCCCGTTCTGGCCTTCGTCCACATCGAGGTCACCCAGGGGCATCTGGAGGAGGTGGCCGACGCACTGGCGGAGGTGCCGCAGATCATCGAGGCGTTCTCGACGACCGGCGGCGGGGACCTGCTGACCCGGGTGGTGGCCCGGGACGCGGCACATCTGGAGGATGTGATCCAGCAGCTGATCAGCATGCCGGGCGTGGTCCGCACCCGTACGGAGGTGGCACTGCGCGAGCGGGTGCCGCACCGGATGCTGCCGTTGGTCGAGGCGGTGGGCGGCGCCGCCAGGTCGCGCTGAGGGGGCGGATGGGCCCGCTGCGCCGGCCGCCGCGTACGGGGACGGGCCCCACAGACGGCTTCGCACCGCACACAGCTTCGCCCCGTCGGCGGCCGGATGCCGGGCTTGCCGGGCATCGGCTGTCGACGGGGCGGTCATCGCCTGAGAAATCCGGCACTTACCGAAGGGTGCCGGTGTGCGCTCAGTTCAGGCCGAGGGACTTGCACTGCGCGCTGAGGCCGTCGGCGCAGAGCAGGTCGGTGCGCACGACGCCGTCGCGGACGACGGTGTCCTTCATGTTCTTCCTGGTGACGATCTGCGCCTTGAAGAGCTGAGCGGGGATACCGGACTTGCTCTTGCTCTGGGCGGTGGTCGAGGTGAGGGACGTGATGCTCTTCCCGCGCAGGAGGCGGAAGGCGATTTCGGCGGCGGTTTCGGCCTCCGGCCGGACTTCCTTGTAAATGGTGAAGGACTGAGTGCCGGCGACCAGCCGCTGCAGCGCGGGGAGTTCGGCGTCCTGACCGCCGAGCACCACATTCTTGATGCCGGCGGACTCAAGCGCCGCGGCGATGCCGCCCGCCATGCCGTCGTTGGCCGAGTAGACCGCGTCAAATCCCGCCGCTCCACGAGCGTCGATGAGGTCGCTCATCTCCTTCTTGGCCTTCGCCGCGGACCAGTCGGGGATGCTCTTCTCGTAAACAATCTTGTGGACCTTGCCGTCGAGGACCTGATGGGCGCCCTTCTTGTAGGACGGCGCATTCGGGTCGGTCGGCGAACCGTTCATCATGACGACGTCGGAGGCGGCCGCCTGCGAGCCGAGGGCGGCGAGAATTCCCTGCCCCTGGAGCCGGCCGATCTTCTCGTTGTCGTAGGAGACATAGGCCGCGACATCGCCCTCGGCGAGCCGGTCGTACGCGATGACCTTGACGCCCTTCTTCGCGGCCGAGTCCACCCAGCTCTTGGCCGCCTCGGCGTCGACCGGGTCCAGGATGATGACCTTGACGCCCTTCGTCACCAGGGCTTCGAACTGTCTCTTCTGGGCATCGACCTGCTGCTCGGCATTGTGGTAGTCGACTTTGCATTCGAGGCAGAGGGACCCAATGCGTGCCGAAATGATACGGCGGTCGAACTTCTCGTAGCGGGCCGCTTTGTTTTCCGGGAGCAGCAGACCGATGGTGTCTTTGCCCGCACCGGCATCCTGATGATCACTTCCGCAGGCCGCCAAGGGCGCTGCGAGCGAAAGCGCCATCGCGCCGGTGAGGGCGCGCCGCATTATTACATTCATTCCCGGTACCTCCAAAGGGGCCTCCTGACCGGCCCAGAACTGCTGAAGTGAACGTCACCCACGGCGCTTTCGTCAAGAATCGAACCAACAATGATATGAAAGCGAGTTGTGATGTCGCTCTCTGAAGAGGCGTCACTCGGCGGGCGTTCCGGACAGTCCCGAAACGTTCAGTTCGTTCCGTATCGCTCCGGAAATTCCGGTTACGGCTGTGTCATGCGATCCGGGTCACGGCAGCGGCGACACGGCAGGTCGGGCGGCTCCCGGGCGCTCCTGCACAGGTCAATCAGGGGCTGGCGGAGGTTGGTTGTGCAGCGGCTGTCGCGCGGCGACGTCCGCCGCGGGCGCGGATTCGGCCCGCGCCCTGCTTGCCGGACTAAGAGAAGCGAGGGGAAGAGAAGGGAAATGGGTGCTGGGCGCAGCTTTCCCGGGGCAGCGCGGCGCCGGTGCGGGCGCGGACCGCGCACCGAAGTGGCAGTCCGCGGCGCACCGGCGACGACCGCGGCGAATTTTCCCGCTCCGCAACCAAATACGGTGGGGATTATGGGGAATCCCTGGGAATCTCTTTAGCTTGATTCCGCGCCGATCGGCCGGGCCGGAAAGCCTCCCGGATTGACCGGACCGGAAAGCCGCGCGGATTCCGGGTGCAGAACGCAGGTGACAAACAGGGGTCCGCGAAAGCGGTCAGCTCACCCACTGGGCCGTGAGGCCGAGCACCGCCGAGCCGTCCAGGTCGGCGAGCTTGGTGCCGGTGAAGCCGCGCGCCCAGTCCGACGTGTGGATCCGGAACGCGGGCCGGTCCGCGGTGAGGGCCTCCAGCACGGCCTCGGCAGCCTCGGCCGGGGACTGTGCGCCGTTGAGGAACTGCGCGGTGGTGCGGTCCAGGTAGGCCTGCAGCGGCTTCGCGTACGGGCCCGCGGCGTCGACCTCGGCCTGCAGATCGACCCCGATGTTGTTGACGAACTCGGTGGCCACGGCGCCCGGTTCGACGACGGACACGGACACCCCGAGGGTGGCCGCGACCGGCGCCAGGCTCTCCATGTAGCCCTCGACGGCGAACTTGGCCGCGCAGTATGCCTCGTTGAAGGGCTGACCGACGACTCCGCCGACGCTGGTGACGGTGATCAGACGGCCGCCGGCCGCGCGCAGATGCGGCAGCGCCGCCTTCGACACATGCAGCACGCCGAAGAAGTTGACCTCCATGACCGCGCGGACATCGGCCACCGACTCGTTCTCCAGGGTGCCGAGGTGCCCGGCACCGGCGTTGTTGATCACCGCGTCCAGCCGGCCATGGTCGGCGATCACCCCGCTGACCGCGGCGGCGACGGAGGCCTCGTCGGTGACGTCGAGCTGCCGGACATCGAGCTCCACCCCCGCCTCGGCGGCGGCCGCGCGCAGCGCCCCCGCGCGGCCGGTGTCCCGCAGCGTCGCCACGACCTGCCAGCCGGCCCGCGCGGCGGCGATCGCCGCGGCCAGGCCGATACCGGAGGACGTACCGGTGATCAGAGCAACCTTGGGAGCGGTGGAAGACGAGGTGGACGAGGTGGAAGTCATGGTGGTGGGGCCTTTCGGTCTGCTGCGAGGAGCAAATTAAGTGCGTGTACACACACCATAGACATTATGTGTGCGTACACGCAAACGGTAGTCTTGCCCGCATGGCGAAGAGGAAGCTCACCCAGACCGAGATGCCGGCGGCCGATCACGCCTTCTACGGGCTGGTCTGGGCCGGGACCGTGTTGACCGAACGCGTGGACCGCGCCCTGAGCAAGGCCCATGACCTGCCGGTCTCCTGGTTCGAGGTGATGCTCTGGCTCGCCTCCAGCCCGGACCCGGTCCCGGCCTCCGTGCTCGGCAACAGCACCATGCTCAGCCGCAGCCAGGTCTCCCGCGTGGTCGATGCCCTGCAGAGCCGTGGGCTGGTCGTCCGCACCCCCTCGGCGCGTGACGCACGCTCCGTCGAGGTGTCGCTCACGCCGGAGGGCCATCAGCTCTTCCAGGAGGCCGATGCCACCCGCCGCAGCTGCCTGGCACCGGTGTTCACCGACCTCCTCGACGAGGAGGACCTCGAAGCGCTGAGCACGGTGTGGAAGAAGCTCAAGGCCAATAAGGGCGGCCAGTAAGGACGGCCAGGACGGGCCGTAGGGCGGGTTCCGCGAAGACCCCCGCTGACCGCCGAGCGTCTCAGGGGCCGATCGTGCGGGCGATGTCCAGAGTGAGCCGCTGCCAGGGATCCCGTGGGTCGCGCAGGGTGAGCTCGGCTATGCGGCGCAGCCGGTAGCGCAGCGACTGGGGGTGCAGGCCGAGGCTGCGGGCGGCGGCGTTCGCGGAGCCCGCATCGAGGTAGCTGGTCAGCGCTTCCCTGAGGTGGCCGCGGCCCGGCTGGACGAGCGGGCCGAGGATCAGCCGGCTGATCTGCTCCGGGGCGGCGGCGGGGCGGCCGCCGAGCAGTGCCAGCACCTGGGCGTCCCCGTCCGTCAGGACCCGCGCGGGGTGGTGGGCGTGCGCGGGCGCGGTGTCCAGGGCATCGGCCGCGAGCCGGTAGGCGGCGGCGATCCGGTCCTGGCTCTCCCCCGAGATCGCACAGCCGCGCAGGCCCCGCTCCCGCAGCGCCTCCGGCGCGGCCCCGCCGGCCGCCGCCGGCAGCAGCAGGACGAGGCGGGAGCCGCGGACCGTCGCCAGCGAGGTGGCGTCGTGGCCGTGTCCGTCGAGCGCGGCCAGCAGCCCGAGAGCCGCCTCCTGGGTCACCACCGGACCGTCCGCCTCGACCGGCTCCGCCACCAACAGGCAGTACGGGTCCGGGAGTTGACTGCCCAGCCGGGCCGCCCGCGCGGTCAGGGCACCGGCCGAGGCATGCCGGCCGGCGAGCAGATCGTCGAGGAGCAGCCGCAGCGCCCGGTCGCGGTCCGCGGCGAGGTCGTCGCTGGTGGCGGTGTACGCCGTGGCCATCTCCTCGGCGAGGGTGTCCAGGGTGGTCAGGGCCATGCGGACGAGCGCGAAGGCGTCCGGTACGGCCGGCGCCGGCGTGCAGGCCGCGACCTCGTCCGTGAGGACCGTCGCCGCGACCCGGTAGGCCCGCAGGACCGCCTGCACCGGGCGGCCGTCGGCGGCCCGCGCCGCCGCGATCCCACGGAACCGCCGCAGATCGGCCGGGGTGAGGGCGCCGTCGGTGGCCCACAGCTGGAGCATCCGCTCCAGCGCCCAGGCGGCGATGGCCCGCACCTCGTGGAGCCGGCTGTCGTCGAGGGCGGCGTAGGCCGGTACCTGCGCGCGCACCGCGGTGACGATCGAGGCGGCCACGCGCGGGGAGGCGGTCAGCTGCTGCCGGATGCGCTCCCGTTCCTTCATCACAGGGTGATGATGTCAGCCGCGCGTTGTGCGCACGGTGGTGGACGGGCCTTGTCACTGTCGCCAGGATCTCGGTGAGCATGCGGTTTCAGCGAACGAGAGGCGGGACGTACGGATGGCGAAGCACTGGGCGGACTTCCAGTACGAGATCTATCTCCGCGGGATGACGGGCGCCGTCCCACGGCTGCCGACCGATCTGTCGCGGCTGGAGGAGCTCACCGAGCAGCGGCTCGGCCCCGGCCCCGTCGGCTATGTGGCCGGCAGCGCGGGTACCGGCAGCACCGCCGACGCCAACCGGGCCGCACTGGACCGCCGGCGGATCGTCCCGCGGATGCTCCGGGACGTGGCCGAACGCGACCTGTCCGTGGAGGTCTTGGGCCACTCGCTGCCCGCGCCGCTCGCGCTGGCTCCGGTGGGCGTGCTGTCGCTGATGCATCCGGACGCCGAGCCCGCCGCCGCCCGGGCCGCCGCCGCGCAGGGCGTGCCGTACATCCTGTCCTCCGCCTCCAGCACCCCCATGGAGCAGGTCGCCGAGGCGATGGGGGACGGGGAGCGGTGGTTCCAGCTGTACTGGGCGAAGGACCGCGAGGTGACCCGGAGCTTTCTGCACCGGGCGAAGGCGGCGGGCTTCACCGCGCTGTTCGTCACCCTCGACACCCCGCTCCTCGCCTGGCGGCCACGCGATCTCGATCAGGCGTACCTCCCGTTCCTGCGCGGCGTGGGCACCGCCAACTACTTCACCGACCCGGCGTTCACCGCCGGGCTCGCCAAGCCGGTGCACGAGGACCCCGACGCGGCCGTGATGCACTTCGTGGGGATGTTCGCCGATCCCGCCAAAACCTGGCCGGATCTGGCCTTCCTGCGCGAGAACTGGGACGGCCCGATCGTGCTCAAGGGCATCCTGCACCCGCAGGACGCGCTGCTGGCCGCCGAGGCCGGTATGGACGGGGTGGTGGTCTCCAACCACGGCGGCCGCCAGGTGGCGGGCTCGGTCGCCGCCGCCGACGCACTGCCCCGGGTCGCGCAGGCGGCCGGGGACCGGCTGACCGTCCTCTTCGACAGCGGGATCCGCACCGGCGACGACATCCTGAAGGCGCTGGCCCTGGGCGCGAAGTCGGTGCTGGTGGGGCGCCCTTACGCCTACGGTCTCGGCCTCGACGGCCAGGCGGGCGTGGAGCACGTCATCCGCTGTCTGCTCGCCGAGTTCGATCTGACCCTCGCCCTGTCCGGGCACTCCCGCCCCACCACCCTGACCGCCGACGACCTCATCGAGGAGTCCGCATGACCCCCACGACAGATCCGGCCGCGGACCCCGGGACGCGGCCGGTGAAGAATGTCCTCGCCGTCATCTCCCCGCACGTCGGCGGCCGTACCGCCGGCGCCGCGCTGACCGGTCTCTTCCCCGGTCAGGCCCGGGTCACCGTCGTCGAGACGGCCGACGAGGACCCCGCGGCCCTGCGCGCGGCGAACGTCCTGATCACCGGTCTGAGCCCGGTCACCGCCGCACACCTCGCCGCCGCGCCCGATCTGGAGCTCGTCCAGTGCGCCAGCCACGGCTTCGACTACGTCGATCTGGACGCGGCCCGTGCGCGTTCCGTCCCGGTCTGCACCATCGGCTCCAGCAGCGCCGAGAAGCAGAACGTGGCCGAGCAGACCTTCGCCCTGATGCTCGCCCTCGCCAAGCAACTGGTCCCCGCGCACACCGCCCTGGTCGAGGCCGACTGGGCACTGCCCCGCCTCCAGCAGTCCCTCACCGAACTGTCCGGCAAGACCCTCGGCATCATCGGGCTCGGCCAGATCGGTACGGAAGTGGCCCGGCGCGCGGTCGCGTTCGACATGAGCATCGTCTATGCCGGGCCGAGTCCGCTCGCACCCGAGGCCGCGGCCCGGCTCGGCGGCGCCCGTCATCTGAGCGTCGACGAACTGCTGCGCACCGCCGACTACATCAGCCTGCACGCCCCGCTCACCGAGCGGACCCGCCACCTTCTCGACGCGGAGCGCCTCGCCCTCCTCAAGCCGACCGCGTTCGTCATCAACACCGCCCGCGGCGCCCTCATCGACCAGGACGCCCTCGCGGACGCGCTGGAGGCCGGCACCCTCGCCGGCGCCGGCCTCGATGTCTTCGATCCCGAACCGCCCACGGCGGCCCTGCGCCTGCTCAAGGCCCCGAACGTGGTCCTCTCCCCGCATGTCGCGGGCGTCACCCGCGAGACGCTCGTCCGCATCGCCCTGGCCGCCGTACAGAACGTCCTCGACCATCTGGCGGGCAAGCCCGTGCGGGACGTCGTCTCCTAGTCACCTCCCAGGGGAGGCCCGCAGGGGCGTTGGCCCTGGGGCGGTGCGCACCGTGCCAGGGCCCTGCCCCGAATTTCGGCCATTGTTCGACGCGTGGGGCGCGCGGTGCCGGCCATCCCGGCGGGGCGATGCGGCCGGCAGCCTCCTGACCGGACACCGCCAATTCTCGACACCCCGCGGCTGCCGGCCGCGCCACAGGAGTAGCGTCCGCCCGGAATCCGGGCGTCCCGCCGGTCGGTTCGGGCCGTCCGGTCCGTTCGTCAGCGGACCGCTGTGCCCGGCGGGACCTCCGGCCCGGACATCCGAGGGCCGTCCCGGTAACCGGCGACGGCCGCACCAGGAAAGGCGGACGCACGCTCGTGGAACCCCGTGGACGCACCCGTTGGGCGATCGGCGGATTGCTGGCCGGCGGTATCGTCGTCAACTTCCTCGACCGCACGGCGATATCGGTGGCGAGCTCCTCGATCGCCGAGGACTTCGGGCTGGACCTCCAGCAACTCGGGGTGGTGCTGTCGGCCTTCACCTGGTCGTACTGCCTGGTCCAGTTGCCCGCCGGGATGCTGGTCGACCTCCTGGGCGTCTCCCGGCTCACCCGGATCGCGTCCGCGTTATGGGCCGTTGCCGGCCTGCTGACCGCCGTGGCCAGTGGGGTCGGCCCGCTCATCGTGGCCCGGCTGCTGCTCGGGGTGGCCGAGGGGCCGTCGATGGTCGGCGCCTCCAAGGCGACCGCTGCCTGGTTCCCCGTCGGTGAGCGCGGCATGGCGACCGCGCTGTTCGACGGAGCCACCAAGCTCGCCAACATGATCGCTTTCCCGGTGCTGGCGTTCGTGATGAGCGAGTGGGGCTGGCGGGCCGGGTTCCTGTTCAGCGCCGCGGTCAGTGTGCTGTTCACCGCCGTGTGGTGGTGGGGCTACCGGGACCCGTCCGCGCTGCGCTCACTGCGTCCGGCAGAGCGGGACTTCATCCTTGCGGGCGGGGCACGGGACGCCGACCGGGGCGGCGCCCGGCAGTTCCTCGTGGCCCTGCGCTCCCGCAGGATCTGGATCCTGTCCTGCGGCTTCGCCTGTTACGGCTACACCATCAACATCGTGCTGACCTGGATGCCGGAGTTCCTCCAGCGGCAGTTCCATGTGCGGCTGCTGCAGTCCGGCCTGTACTCGATGATTCCGTGGGCGGTGGCGACAGTGGCCGAACTCGCCTTCGGGGGCTGGCTGGTGGACCGGCTGGTGCGCCGGGGCCGTCATCCGTGGCGGGTGCGCAAGGCCGTACTGACCTGCGGGCTGGCGCTCGGCGCGGCGATCGGCGCCGCGGGGAGCGCGGCCTCGCCGGCGGTCGCGGTCTGCTGGATGTCGGCCTCCCTCGCGGGGCTGGCGATCGCCGCGCCCGTGGCCTGGAGCCTGCCCGGCCTGCTCGCCCCGCCGGGGACGGTGGGGGCGGTCAGCGGGCTGATGAACTTCCTCAATACGGCGGCCACCGCCGGCGGTGTGCTGCTCACCGGCCGGCTGGCGCACGTGACCGGATCGTTCGCCGCGCCCTTCCTGTTCGCGGTCGCCGTCCTGGCCGTCGGCGTCGCCCTCTACTGGTGGGCGCTGCACCCGTCCTCGGTGCCGGACGACGCCCCGCCGACCCGGCAGCCGGCCCGCGTCTGAGGCGCGGAGCCGCACTTCCTGCGCAGGTAGTGCAGCTGCATCGCCCAGGCAAGAGCTGTGGCTGTCGTCACAGATTCCGTGTCCCGCCCGGGGGCATGCCTTGTACGCACCGGTAGTTCTGGCAGGGGAGCGTGGAAAGCAGCTATGCACACCGTCGGTCCGATCCGGCTCAGGTCCGGCCTCACCCGGGGACCGGCCGGGCAGTCGCCGGAAGCGGCCGTCCCCGCTCCGGCGACCAGTGCACCGGCGCCGAGGGCGGCCGCGGCCGAAGGTGTCCGCCGATGACCGATACCTCCTTCTTAGCCTCGTGTCTGGCGCGATTATCCTGGCCGCCGGAGCGGCTGGCCCGTGAGATCAACAGACGCTGCGGCAGCGGCACCATCAGCAGCAAGGCCCCCTACAACTGGCTGAAGGGTTCCTGTCCCCGCCGCCGGCTGCCGCACATCGTCGCCCGGATCCTCTCCGAGCAGCTCGGTGAGCCGATCGCGGTCGAGGCGCTGTGGCCCCAGCACTTCCCGGCCGGCACCCCGCCGCTCCCCCAGGGCCCCACCCATCGTCCCCCGGTGGCACCCCTCCATCTGCCCTCCGATCAGGACCCGTTGACGGCATCGGTGGACTGGCTGGTGACCGACGACCCGCCACCGCCCTCGCGCAGCCGCGGCGACGAGGTCCCCGATGCCGCGGTCGGCATGCTGACCGTCCGGATCCAGCAGCTGCGTCAGCTCGACGACAGCGCCAGCAGCGGACTCGTACTGGACTGGGCACTCCAGGACCTGCAGTGGGCGCAGAAGCTGGCCGCCAAGTACTCCTACGGCGCCGAGACCGGGCTGCAACTGCACCGCATCATCGCCGAGCTCGGCCAGCTCACCGCGTGGCTGACCGCCGATCAGGGCATGGACGCGCTGAGCACCTCGCGTTTTCTGAACGCGCTGAGCGCCGCCCGTGCCGCCGGCGACCGGCCGCTCGCCGCGTACATCATCTCCTGCATGAGCTACCGCGCCGGCTGGGCCGGCCGGGCGGAGGAGGCGCTGCGGCTGAGCCGCATCGCCCGCAAGGGGGCGGCGCACGAGGACATGGGCATCGGCCAGGCGCTGCTGGCCACCCGCGAGGCCAGAGCCCATGCGAGCCTCGGCGACGAAGCGGGCTGTCAACGCGCCCTGGAGGAGGCCGCCGAGCTCAGCCGGGCCGGCCGGCCCTCCTGCGAGCCGCCCTGGGCGTACTGGCTCACGCCGGCGGTCATGGTGGCCGACGCCGGACGGGCCTGGCTGGAGCTGGGCCGCCCCCAGCGGGCGGAGTCCCATCTGACCCGCGGGATCGACATGCTCAAGGGCAGCCAGCCGCGCAACCTGCTGCTGCACAGCGCCTCGCTGGCCGAGGCGCGGCTGGCGCGCTGTGAGCTCGACGGCGCGGCGGAGGCCACCGCGGACGCGCTGGCGCTGACCGGGAACGTCACCTCACAGCGCGCCCACACCCGGCTCATGAGCCTGCGCCGGAGGTTTCTGCGGTACGACAGCGCGGTGGCGCGCGAGATCGTGCAACGGGCGGACGAGCTGCTGCATGCGGGCCGGCCACCGGCGGTGTGCCAGGGCCGGACACCATGACCTCCTTCGGCAGGTCAGCGGCCTGCGCATACAGTGCACGTACGCGCGAGCTCCCCATGGCCGGCACGTACTGAGCGCGGGCTGAGCCCCGCCGCTGCGCAACCGCGCCCCCCTCTGACACGGAACGGCATCCAGGAGAAACAGGACCCTATGCGAGTCACTCACGCGGTACCGCTTGCCCCGATGACGACACTGGGCATCGGAGGACCGGCCGCGGCCCTGATGGAGCTGCACGATCCGGCGGACTTCCCCGAGTTCGTCGCGCTGGCCGACACCCTGCCCGGCGAGCCGGTCTGCCTGGGCGAGGGAAGCAATGTGCTGGTCGGTGACGCCGGATGCGACTGCGCCGTGCTGCGGATGAGCACCAAGGGCGTACGGATGGCGGGGAACACGGCGGACGGCCGGGTGCGGGTCGAGGTGCAGGCCGGTCATCTGCTCTCCGACCTGGTCGACACCACCATCGCCGAGGGCCTCACCGGTATGGAGATGCTGGTGGGCATTCCGGGGACCGCCGGCGCCACCCCGGTCCAGAACGTCGGTGCCTATGGTCAGGAGACCGCCGACACCCTGGTGGAAGTGACCGCGTGGGACTGGACGTTGCGCCGCATGGTCACCATGGATGCCGCGGCGTGCGGGCTGGGCCACCGCACCAGCGTCTTCAAGCGTTCCCGCCGCTGGACGCTGCTGACCCTGGTCTTCGCGCTGCGCCGGTCCGAACTCAGCGCGCCGGTCGGCTACCGTACGGTCGCCGCCGAGCTCGGTGTGCCGGTCGGGACCCGGGTCCCCCTGGAGGAGGTGGCGCAGGCGGTGCTGGCCGTCCGGCGGAGCAAGGGCATGGTGCTGGGCTGCAGTGGCACCGACGACCGGTCGGTCGGCAGTGTGTTCCTCAGCCCCGAGATCTCCCCCGCCCAGGCCGAGAGCCTGCGGGCGCAGAACGCTCCGGTGAACCACTTCCCGGACGGCTCGGTGCGGGTGAGTGCCAGCTGGCTCATCCGGCAGGCCGGCTTCGAGCTGCGCCGCCCGATCGTGCCGGGCGTCCGGCTGTCCTCGCTGCACTACACGCTGGTCGCCGACGAGGGCGCGAGCGCAGCCGGCTTCACCGAGGCGATCGACATCGTCTTCCAGGAGGTCCTGCGCCGCACCGGGGTACGGCTGACCTCGGAGATCGACTTCCTCTGAGGGCGGTGTGGCGGCCGGGCACCGGCCGGCGCGGTTCTCAGGAGCCGGTGAGCGAGCGGGGACCGGAACCCTAGCGGACGTCGAAGCCCGTCAGGCCCTCCGGTTCCTCCTCCTGGACGGACACGGCGCCGACGGTCGCCAGGGGCGGGCCGTCGTGCGCCCAGTCCACCAGCTTCTGGACCCCCTCGGGCGGCCCCTCGAACACGGCCTCCACCGTCCCGTCCGGGCGGTTGCGCACCCAGCCGGCCACGGCGTGCTCATCCGCCGTGCGCCGGCAGGTGTCGCGGAAGAACACCCCCTGTACGTCCCCGGAGACCACCACATGTCGGCGGATCATCCGTGTCTCACCTCGCTTCCTCGCCCTGGCGGTACCCGCGCAGATATATCCCGGCCCCGTGGTCAGCCCGCGGCGCCACGCCCGGTCGGCGTACGGCTCACACGGCGGCCGGCGGCCGCGACGGCGCGGCCGAAGTGCGCGGCGTCCAGGACGGCCGCGCCGTACAGGTCGTTGTTGAAGTACGCGTAGATGTCGGCCCGCTCCGGCCAGGTGTCGCTGAGCCGCCGCACCCAGGTGCTGAGCGCCTGTCGGCCGTAGCGCGGCCAGGGGTCCGCACGGCCCGCGTGGAAGCGCAGATACCCCCAGTCGGCGGTCCGCCAGAGCGGCGTCACGGGCCGGGAGCCGCGGTCGGCCCAGCACAGCGCCGCGCCCCGCCGCTCCAGCACCGTACGGATCTCCGCGGTCCACCACGAGTCGTGCCGGGGTTCGACCGCCACGCGTGTGCCGGCCGGGAAGCAGCCGAGGCAGGTGTCGAGCAGCCGGGCGTCCGCGGGCAGGGTGGGCGGCAGTTGGAGCAGGACGGGGCCGAGCCGGGGGCCGAGGGCGGCGGCCCGCGACATCAGCCGCCCGACCGGCTCCTCGGGATCGCGCAGCCGCTTGATGTGGGTGAGGTAGCGACTTGCCTTGACGGCCATCACGAACCCGTCGGGGGTCCGCTCCCGCCAGTCGGCGAAGGTCTTCTCCTCGGGCAGCCGGTAGAAGGCGGCATTGCTCTCGACGGTGGCGAAGTGCCGCGCGTACTCCTCCAGCCACAGCCGCTGCGGCCGGTCGGGCGGGTAGAGGACCGTACGCCAGTCCTTGTACTGCCAGCCGGAGGTTCCGACGAGGACGGTCATGTGCGGATCCCTGCCCGGCCGGGGTCCGGACGTATCAGCCGCCCCCCTTACGGTCCGGCGGCCGGGTGGGCGTCAGGCCGCGGCGGGTGACCCGGCCGCACCGGATCCCCGCTGGTCCGCGTCATGGTGAATCGGCCGCCGCGAGCCGGTCAGCGGCACGCCCGTGCCGCCCCGCCGGGCCGCGACGATCTCCGCCGCGATGGACAGGGCGGTCTCCTCGGGGGTACGGGCGCCCAGGTCGAGGCCGATCGGGGAGTGGAGCCGGGCCAGTTCGGGTGCGGTGAGGCCGGCTTCGCGGAGTCGGCGGTTGCGGTCCTCATGGGTACGGCGTGAGCCCATCGCGCCGACGAACCCGACCGGCAGCCGCAGGGCCACCTCCAGCAGGGGGATATCGAACTTGGCCTCGTGGGTGAGCACGCACAGCACCGTGCGGCCGTCGGTCTCGGTGCGCTGGAGATAGCGGTGCGGCCACTCGACGACGAGCTCGTCGGCCTCGGGGAAGCGGGCCCGGGTGGCGAAGACGGGGCGGGCGTCGCACACGGTGACGTGGTAGCCGAGGAACCTGCCGGCGCGCACCAGCGCCGCGGCGAAGTCGACCGCACCGAAGATGATCATGCGGGGCGGTGGCGCACTCGATTCGACGAAGAGCGTCACGGCGGGCTCACAGCGCGATCCGTCCTCCGCGAGGTCGCAGCTCCCGGTGCGCCCGGCGTCCAGCAGCGCGCGGGCCTGCTCCGCCGCCGCGCGGTCCAGCTCCGGTGGTCCGCCGAGGCCGCCCTCGTACGTCCCGTCGGGGTGGACGAGCAGCGGTCGGCCGAGGAGTTCGGACGGGCCCCGGGCGACCCGGGCGAGGGCCGCCGCCGTGCCCCGGGCGGCGGCCGACAGCGCCGCCGCCCACACCCCCCGGTCCGGCGCGGCCGCCGCCACCGGCGTGACCAGGACCTCGATCTCCCCGCCGCAGGTCAGCCCCACCGCGAAGGCGTCCTCGGCGCTGTAGCCGAACCGTTCGCGGACCGTCACTCCGTCCCTGAGCGCCTGGACGCACAGGTCGTAGACGGCCCCCTCCACACAGCCCCCGGAGACCGAGCCGAGGGCCGTGCCCCGGCTGTCGACGGCGAGGGCGGCGCCGGGCCGGCGCGGTGCGCTGCCGCCGACGGCCACGACGGTGGCGACGGCGAAGTCCCGGCCCTGTTCGACCCAGCGGGTCAGCTCGTCGGCGATGTCCAGCATCGTGGTCTCCTCGTGGTTCGTGGTCCGGCGGGGCGGCGGCACCGCGGACGTGCGGACGGGCTCAGCCGGCGGCGCGGTCGCCGCCTCCCGCCAGCAGGACACGGTCGGGGCGGATCGGCAGGTCCCGGTGGCGCACCCCGGTCGCGTGCCAGACCGCGTTGGCGATCGCCGCCGCACCGCCGACGATCCCGATCTCACCGATCCCCTTGATGCCGACCGGATCGTCCTCGTCCGGGTCGTCGACCCAGTCCGCCTCGATGGGGGGTACGTCGGCGTGCGCGGCGACGTGATAGCCGGCGAGGTCGGCGCCGACCGGGGCGCCCGAGGCGCGGTCCCGGACCGCCTCCTCGTGCAGCGCCATGGAGAGTCCCCAGGTCATGCCGCCGATGAACTGGCTGCGGGCGGTGAGCGGATTGACGATCCGGCCGGCGGCGAAGATGCCGAGCATCCGGCGTACGCGGACCTCACCGCTCGTGACGTCGACGGCGACCTCGGCGAACTGGGCCCCGAAGGCGTGCCGTTCCTTCTGGGCCAGCGCGGCGATCGCGGCGGTGGTGTCCGACCGCACCGTGATCCCCTGCGGGGGTATCCCGCCGCCCAGGGCGAGTTGCTCCCGCAGTTCGCGCGCCGCGGCGGTGACCGCCCAGGCCCAGGAGCGGGTGCCCATCGAGCCGCCGGCGATCATCGCCGGGCCGAAGTCGCTGTCCGCGATCCGCATCCGGATGCGCTCCGGCGTCACCTCCAGCGCGTCCGCGGCGATCAGGGTCAGCGCGGTGCGCGCGCCGGTCCCGATGTCCGCCGCGGCGATCCGTACGATGAAGTCGCCGTCCGCTTCCGCCGTCACGGACGCCGTGGATGGGGCGGCCCGCGCGGCGAAATGCGCCGCCGCCGTGCCGGTGCCGAGCAGCCAGCGCCCGTCCCGCCGCCGGCCGGGACGCGGGTCCCGGTCCGCCCAGCCGAATCGGCGGGCGCCTTCCTGGAAGCAGGCGAGCAGCTTGCGGCTGCTGAACGGAAGCCCGGAGACCGGACCCGCCGCCGGTTCGTTGCGGGCCCGCAGCGCGATCGGGTCCAGTCCGCACTTCTCGGCGAGTTCGTCGAGCGCGGACTCCAGCGCGAACGAGCCCGGCGCCTCGCCCGGCGCACGCATCCAGCTCGGGGTCGGCACATCGAGCCGTACGACGCGGTTGACGGTGTGGTGCGCGGCGGCGTCGTACATCACCCGCCCCATGTCGGCGCTCCGCTCGATGAATTCACGCACCGTCGAGGTGACGGACTCCCCTTGGTGGTCGAAGGCGCGCAGCCGTCCGTCGGCGTCGGCGCCGAGTCTGATCCGCTGCGCGGTGGGGCTGCGGTAGCCGACGACCGAGAACATCTGGCGGCGCGTCAGGACCACCCGGACCGGGCGCTGGAGGACGGTCGCCGCCATGGTGGCGAGCACCTGGTGCGGGCGCAGGGCCTTGGAGCCGAAGCCGCCGCCGACGTGCTCGGACCGTACCCGTACAGAGGCCGGGTCGAGGGAAAACAGGTTCGCGAGTTCCTCCGCCACGAATCTGCTGCCCTGGTTGGAGTCGACGACCTCCAGCCGGCCGCCGTCCCAGCGCGCCATCGCCGCATGCGGCTCCAGTGGATGGTGGTGCTCCTCGGGAGTGGTGTACTGCGCGTCCACCACCACGGCGGACGCGGCGAGTTCGGCCGCCAGGTCGCCCTTCTCGGTCTCCGCCGGGGACTGCGGGGAGTTCTCCGGCGTGTACCTGTCCGGATGCCCGGCGGCGAACGCGACCTCGTGCGGCTCCTGGTCGTAGCGGACCACCAGCGTCTCGGCGGCCTCCCTCGCCTGCTCGGGCGTTTCGGCGACGACCAGCGCCACCGGCCAGCCGGCGTACGGCACCCGGTCGTGCTGGAAGACCTGGACGACCGGGTCGGGCGCCCCGAGAGGCCCGGTGTAGTTGCCGTCGACGCGCGGGGCGTTGCCGTGGTGGAGCACGGCGAGCACTCCGGGCATCGCCAGCACGGGGGCGGACTCCACGGCGCGGATGCGTCCACGGGCGATGGTGGACAACACCAGCCAGCCGTGGGCGAGTTCGGCGAAGGGGATCTCGCCGGCGTAGCGCGCCGCGCCGGTGACCTTGGCCAGGCCCTCCAGGCGGGTGTGGGCGGCGCCGACCGCTCCCGTCACCGCGGTGGTTCCCGTGGTCGTCGTGGTCATCGCGCGGCCTCCTCGGTGAGCTCGGTCAGCAGGGCGACGACGAGGTTGCGCATCAGCGTCACCTTGTAGCCGTTGTGGGGCAGCGCCTCGGCGGCCGCCAGCTCGGCATCCGCGGCGGCGGCGAACGCCTCGGCGCTCGCCGGCCCCCCGGTCAGCACCCGCTCGGCCGTCCGGGCCCGCCACGGCCGGGACGCCACCGCCCCGAAGGCGAGCCGGACCTCGCGGACCGTGCCGTCGTGGACGTCGAGGGCGGCGGCGAGCGAGCCGATCGCGAAGGCGTACGAGGCGCGCTCGCGCACCTTGCGGTAACGGGAGACGGCGGCGACCGGAGCCGGCGGGAGACGGAGCCCGGTGATCAGCGCGCCGGACGGCAGCGCGGTCTCCAGATGCGGGGTGTCCCCCACCGGGAGGTAGAACTCCGCCAGGGGCAACTCCCCCGGCCCGTCTGCCGTTTCGTACCCGACGACGGCGTCGAAGGCGGCGAGCGCCACCCCCATGTCCGAGGGGTGCACGGCGACACAGTGCCCGGAGGCCCCGAGGATCGCGTGGTTGTGGTGCTCGCCCTCGATGGCCGGACACCCGGCGCCCGGGACGCGCTTGTTGCACGCCGCGGCCGGGTCGGTGAAGTAGCCGCAGCGGGTGCGCTGGAGCAGATTGCCGCCGACCGTGGCCATGTTGCGCAACTGCCCCGAGGCACCGGACAGCACGGCCTGCGCCAGCGCCGGATAGCGGCGCCGGACCTCGGGATCGGCGGCGAGTGCGCTGTTGGTGACCGTCGCGCCGATGCGCAGACCGCCGTCCTGGGTGACCTCGATCCGGTCGAGGGGAAGGTCCTGTACGTCGATGAGCAGCGCGGGCCGCTCCACTCCGGTCTTCATCAGGTCGACGAGATTGGTGCCGCCGCCGAGCAGGCGCGCCTCGGGCTCGGCGGCGAGCAGCGCGACCGCCCCATGGACGTCGTGCGCCCGCCGATAGCCGAATTCCCTCATGCCGCCGCCTCCCCGTCCGCCGGGGCGCCGGCGTCGCCCGGGCCGGTCCCCTGCCGCGGCACCACCGGGGCCCCCGCGGCCCCGGCCGCCCGGGCCACCGCCTGGACGATCGACACATACGCGCCGCAGCGGCACAGGTTGCCGCTCATCCGCTCCCGGATCTCGTCGGCGGTGAGCGCCGGCACGCCCGCCTCGGGCCGTACATCGGCGGTCACGGCGCTCGGCCAGCCGGCCGCATGCTCCTCGATCACCGCGAGGGCCGAACATATCTGCCCCGGCGTGCAGTAGCCGCACTGGTAGCCGTCGAGGTCGAGGAAGGCCTGCTGCACCGGATGCAGCCGCTCGCCGTCCGCCACCCCCTCGATGGTGGTGATCTCGCGCCCCTCGGCGGCGACCGCGAGCTGAAGGCAGGACACCGCCCGGCGCCCGTCGAGCAGCACCGTGCAGGCGCCGCACTGGCCCTGGTCACAGCCCTTCTTGGTGCCGGTCAGATCGAGCTGCTCGCGCAGCGCGTCGAGCAGGGTGGTGCGGTGATCGACGGGCAGCGTGTGCTTCTCGCCGTTGATGCGCAGGGTGACGGCGCTGGACGTCGGTGGGGCCATGGTCAGCCTTCTTTCGCGTGTGTCAGGCGCGGCGGGCGTCGGGGCGCGGGCCTGATGCCGGCGGGTCCCTCGGAAGTCGGACGGTCCCCGTGCCGCGGAACCGGGAGCGCCGGGCGGGAAGCTCACGGGCAGTCAGGGAGGAAGGGCTCTGTGCAGGACGACTCGGTGCGGGCGGCGTCAGCTCGGCGGCCACGGCGGGGGCGACGGGAGACGGACCGGCGACGGGCACCATCGGTCACCACTCACCGACCCCCGTCACCGACCACCACTCCGGCCGTATCTGCCGCTATGGTGGACCTAAACGGACAACTGTCCACTCCATTGAAACTACCGGACAACTGTCCGGTTAGCAAGACCGGCTTTCCCGTGATTGCCGGAAGGAGGACGAGTGCAGCAGCACAAGGACGCACCCCTGCGCTCGGACGCGCAACGGAATCGCGAGCGCATCCTGGAAGTGGCGCTGGCGGAGCTGACGCACTCCGCGGACGCCCCGCTGAGCGCGATCGCGAAGAAGGCGGGCGTCGGGCAGGGGACGTTCTACCGCAACTTCCCCAACCGCGAGTCACTCGTCCTGGAGGTCTACCGCTACGAGGTGCAGCAGGTCGCCGACGCCGCCTCCCAGTTGCTCGAAACCCGCGCACCCGAGCAGGCCCTGCGGGAGTGGATGGACCGGCTCGCCCAGTACGCCATGGCCAAGGCCGGCCTGGCCGATGCCATGCGCAAGGCCACCAGCGCCCGCGGCAGCCTGGCCGGCCTGGGCCACGGCCCGGTGACCTCGGCCGTGACCCTCCTCCTGAAGGCGAACGAGGAGGCCGGCACCATCCGCCCCGACGTGACGCCCGACGACTTCGTCCTCGCCATCGCCGGCCTCTGGCAGATCGACCCGCACAGCGACTGGCAGTCACGCGCCGGCCGCCTCCTCGACCTGGTCATGGACGGGCTCCGGACGGGCGCTCCGGGGGCGTGAGGGGCCGGCACCGCACCGCGGCAGCCGGACGTTAGCACTCCGTTAGTGAACCGACAGTGATCGCCGGAAGGGTTGTCCCTGCTCGCCGCAACACCCGGCCCCACCTGACCGCCGTACGCGTCAGGGGTGTTGCGGCGCCTGCCCCCAGGGAGCAGGTACCCGAGTGCAGCACAGCTCATCTGCCAGGCCGAAGATCAGGAGCACCATGTCCCCCCAGCCCTCCCCCCGCCACACCCGCACCCTCGCTGCCGCGCTGCTCGCCGTGACGGCCGCGGCCGCGCTCACGGCGTGCCAGGACGGCAAGCCCGCCAGCGCGAAGAGCCCGTCGTCCGCCGCCTCGGACGGCAGCTCTTCGGGCGCGGCGTCCGGTGCCAACGGGGGCGGCACCGGAGCCGGTTCGCAGCACACCGGCGGATCGGCGGACTCGGGGCAGCCCACCGCCGCACGGGGCGCCGCGTCCACGGACCACTCGTCGAACCGCTGCACCGCGGCGTCGCTGCGCATGTCGCTGGGGCAGCCCGACCAGGGCGCGGGCAACATCCGCTACGCGCTGACCTTCACCAACAGCGGCAAGGCGTCCTGCACCCTGCGCGGCTTCCCCGGGGTCTCGCTGCTGGCCAAGAACGGGCAGTCGGTCGGCAAGCCGGCCACCCGTGAAGGCGCGGCGGGCGCGGCCGTCACGCTCGCTCCCGGCAAGAGCGCCCATGCGGTGCTGCACACGGTCGCCCAGGGGACGAAGGGCTCCGGCTGCTGGCCGGCCGGGGCCTCGGTGCAGGCGTACCCGCCCGGTTCCAAGGAGTCGATGACCGCTCGCGCCTCCGGACTGCAGGTCTGCGGCGACGAGTTCAGCGTCACCTCCCTGGCACCCGGCGCGGCGGCGTAACTCCGCATCCGGGGGCGTGCCGTCTCCCGCCGCGTAAGCGACCAACGCGGCCTCGGCGCGAGGCTCGGCACTGCGATGCCCGCCCCGTACCGGCTCCGGCCGGCGTACGGGCCCGTACGGAGGGCGGGCCCGCACACGGGCGGGCGTCGCTGGGCGCGGGCGTGGAGGCGGGCGACTACGGCTCCGCCCGCGCGTACCCGGTCTCACAGGGGGTGTACCGGGGAGGACGAGGAGGCGTGGCGCACACGGGGAACGCCCGCCGCGCGGTGAGCTGCCGGGTGGCTGCGGATGACCACCGCACGCCACCACGCACTCGGCACCGGCACCGGCATGACCCGCCGGTGCCGAGTTGCCGGAGGTCACGGGCCCTGGGCAAGGTGGAGAGCGGACGGGGGTGCGGCCCACCGCCGTCGGAACGGCGTGGCGGCCGGGCGGTGACACACCGCGCAGGTCCGGCTCCGTCGCCGGTCCCCCGACCGCCCCGGCCCGCACGGGCCCGGCCCGGGACCGGGGCGCCGTACCGGGGAGACGCCCTGCCCAGGAACGTCCTGCCCTGGAGCGTCCGACGCCACGGAGCGGAGGAACCATGGCGACAACGCACACCTCCCGAACCGTTACGGAGTGGCCGCAGTTGCGGGTGGCCGACTGGACCGACACCCGCGAGACGCTGCACATGTGGACCCAGATCGTCGGCAAGGTCCGGCTGGCGCACGCGCCGCTCGTCAACCACTGGTGGCAGGTAACGTTCTACGTCAGCCCGCGCGGACTGACCACCTCCGCCGTCCCCCACGGCACGGGCGCCTTCGACATCGAATTCGACTTCCTCGACCACACGCTGCACCTGCGCACCAGCGACGGCGGCACCCGTCGCATCACGCTGGAGTCCATGCCGGTGGCCGATTTCCACGCCCGTGTCCTGCGGGCCCTGGAGGAGCTGGACGTCCCCACCACGATCCAGGGGCATCCCAATGAGATCGAGCCGGCGATCCCGTTCGCGGAGGACTACCGGCACCACACCTACGACCCGCGTGCGGCGCAGCTGTTCTGGCGACAACTCCTCCAGGCCAACCGGGTGTTGGGGGAATTCCGCAGCGCCTTCGCCGGGAAGGTCAGCCCGGTCCACTTCTTCTGGGGCGCCATGGACCTGGCCTGCACCCGCTTCTCCGGGCGCAGCGCTCCCCGGCACCCCGGCGGCGCGCCGAACTGCGGCGACTGGGTCATGGTGGAGGGCTACTCCCGCGAACTGAGCAGTTGCGGATTCTGGCCCGGCGGCGGGGACGAGGGCGCCTTCTACGCCTACGCCTACCCCGAACCGGACGGCTTCGCGGACGCTCCGGTGGCCCCCTCCGAGGCGTTCTACAGCCCGGAAAACGGTCAGTTCCTGCTGCCGTACGAGACGGTGCGCGGCGCCGACGACCCCGACCGGACGCTCTCCCGCTTCCTGTACAGCACCTACGAGGCAGCCGCCGACCGGGCCGGATGGGACCGGGCGGCGCTGGAAATCGATCCGGAGCGCTGGAACGCCGTCCGGTAGCGGCGGCCCGCCGCGGTGTGGGACGTACACGGGGTTCCCGCACCGGCACCGGACGGCTTCGACGGCACCACGGGGAACGACAGCGCGCCCACCCAGCCGAAGGGATCACCTGATGACGCATCACGACGACTGGCCGACACCCGCTGAGGGGCTCGTCCTGACCCACTTCCTGACCGTGCGGGACGTCGCCGTGTCCCGCCGCTTCTACGCGGAGGTGTTCGGCGGTGAGGTGGTGCTGGCCGAGAACCCCTGCATCGTGAAGATCGCCAACGGCTGGATCATCATGAACCCCGGCGGCGGCCCGACCCCCGACAAGCCCGAGGTCACCCTCACCCCGCCCGAGCCCGGCGACCCGGTGTCGGCGTTCCTCAACGTACGGGTGGCCGACATCGCGGCCTTCTACGAGCAGGCCGTCGCCAAGGGCGCGCGGTTCCTGACCGAGCCGATCGACCGCAAGGCCGAGATCCGCTGCTACCTCCGCGATCCGGACGGCCATCTGATCGAGGTGGGCCAGGTCACCGGGATGCTGGAGGGCATCTTCGCGGACCCCAGCGGTCCGCCCGCGTCAGGCGGAAGCTGACGAGTCCTCGCGGAGGGCATAGGTGAGCGTGCGTTCCCCCAGCAGATCCTCGACGAGATCGAGGAGTTCCAGCACGGCCGCCGCGATGGTGTCCGGCTTTTCGCCCGCCACGAGGCGTCGGCCGATCTCGCTGTAGACCAGCGAGTGGAACCACCCGATCTGGGAGGCCACCGCGCGCGGCGTCTGGTCGTCCGGCGCGGCCCCGGTCTCCTCGGCCAGGACGACGCCGAGTGCCTCGGTCATCTGCCGGCCGAGGTCCTCCAGGCGGGCGGTGAGCGTGGGGGCGGCCCGCATCATGGCGAAGACCGGGCCGAAGCCCGCGGTCAGGCCCACGGTGCGGTCGCGGCGGCGCAGTTCGTCCCGGAGGTGGGCGAGCACGGCCCGGGCCGCGGACTCCCCGGGCTGCCGGGCGCGCACGATATCGGCGAGCCGTTGCGGGGAGGCCTCGTCCGGCGGCAGGACGAGGTCTTCCTTGGCCTCGTAATAGTTGTAGAGGGTGTTGACCGAGACCTCGGCCGCCGCCGCGACCTCGGCAATGGTGACCTGGTCGAAGCCACGCTCCACGAACAGGCCGATGGCCACCTCGGAAAGGTGTTGCCGTGTCTGCCGCTTCTTGCGCTCCCGCAGCCCTTCGCTCATGAAAGGAGCCTAACCGCGCTGCTCATGGGCGTTCATGCACCGACCTGCCCGTCCCCGCGGACGTTCCCCGGAAGCCACCGGGCGGAGACTTTCGCGCGCGCTGCGAGGTGGGCGACATAGGCATCCCGGACCTCGTCCGGCGTGGCGAAGCCCGGCTCCTCGCGCAGCCATTCGTCCGGGACGGCCGCGACGACCTCGCGCAACAGCCGTGCGCTCACCCGGGGTGCGAGGTCGGCGTCCGCCTCCGCCACGTCCGGGAACGGGGAGCCGAGCACGTGATGACGGAAGTCGTAGGCCTTTCCCACCGCGTCCGCCGCGCTCTCCCACCGGTGGTGGAAGACGAGCGCGGCGCCGTGGTCGATGAGCCACAAGCGGGGCTCCTGGTGACCGGAGGTCGGCCAGACCATGAGGTTCGAGCTGTGCACCGTACGGTCCACATTGGCGGTGAACGCGTCCAGCCAGATGATCCTGGCGGCCTCCACCGGATCGGCCTGCGGCGCGTGCGGCGTGACGTCGGCGGCTCCCGGCAGGTAGTCCATCCCGAGATTGAGCCCCGCACTGGAGCGCAGCAGATCCTGGACTTCTTGATGCGGTTCCGCCTCGGCCACCGCGGGGTCGAACTGCACCAGCACCAACTCCGGTACCCGCAGCCCGAGTCGCCGCGCCAGCTCCCCCACGATGACCTCGGCGACGAGCGCCTTGCGCCCCTGCGCCGAGCCGGTGAATTTGACGACGTACGTCCCCAGGTCGTCGGCCTCGACGATGCCGGGGACCGAGCCGCCGCTCCTGAGCGGGGTCACATACCGGACGGCCGTCACCGTACGCAGCTCGTGCGTTGCCGTGGCCATGCGTGCCCGCCCCGTTTCCTCATGAAGTGCCGCCCCACCCCGGAAAGCCGACGGCCGAGATAAATTGAACCCTACTCCAAATATGCAGTCCATTATAGTTTTCTGGGACGGCGTCGGATTCGGGCCGTCAGCACAGGACGGACCGCTTCGACAGGAGATCCGAGCATGGCAACGCCACAGGCGCACGACGCGGCGGTCACCCGCGCCAACGAGGCCCTCCGGACGTACACCCTCTCCGCCGAGGGCTGGCACCGCAGCCCTGGCGAGACCTTGCAGCACGCCCTCACCGACTTGCTGCACTGGTGCGACGACACACAGCGCGACTTCGACGCCGCCCTGGAGCGCGCACGACGCCGGCACGCCGGGGACACGGGTCAGGCGGACGGCACGGGCTGACGGTTTGTGGACCGTCACATGAGCTGTGGTGGCCCGCAGTTGCCTCTGCGGGCCACCACAGCGCCCCCGCGGTCACGTTCAGGAGACGGGCACCATGTTCCACGTCAGTTCCTGCCGGTGGGGCCGTGGCGCCAGCCACGGGTGTGCGCGGGTCGGCGCACTACGCCCGGACCGGGGAACTCGGCCTCGCCCAGATCGGCAGCGCCCTCCACGCCCGGCCCGGCGGCCCGGACGCGCCGGTGATCGCCGCCTTCGTCCTCGTCCTCACCGGTCTGCTGGTCAAGGCCGCGGCGGTGCCGTTCCACTTCTGGTGCGCGATGCCCGGGGTTCCCTGCACGACACCTGGCCGGTCAGGAGTGGGGAGCGCCGTAGTAGCCCGTGAGCCTCTGGTGGTAGTCGTCATCGTCGATGTGCTTGTCCTTGTCGAACTCGGGGGCGTGCGCGATGTCGTCCTTGGTGCGGGAGAGGTAGATCGTGGTCGCTTCGACGTCGATGGAGGAGATGGTTCCGGCCGGCAGCAGGACATGCCTGCCGAAGATCCATATCCCGGTGTCGACGACCAGGTAGGCGGTGCCGACCTCCTCGGAGTGCTTGTCGACCTTGCCGATCCTGCCGTCGATCGCCTCGACGTCGAAGCCGGTCAGGTCGGTTCCTGCCTGGTAGCCCGTCGTTCCTTCGAAGCTCCAGATGGTGTCCGTCATGGGAACCCTCCCGTCGTGGTGGGCCGCCCGGCGGCCGGAAGGGCGGAACGCCGGCGGCTGCGCATTTCCAGGGGAATTCAGCGGCCTTTTTGCGCGCGGTCTTTTTTGCACGATCTTTTTGCGCGCGGTCTCCTTGTGCACCGCCTCTTTGTGCTCGCCGAATCGGTTTTCTTCATTCTATTGCGGCGGCGCGGGCTCCCCGCAGCAGTCAGCTGCGAGGAGCCCGCGCGGACGGTGAAGTCACCAGCGGTACCAGCGGCCGCGCCGACCGGCGGCGCCCGTCGACCGCATCAGGAAACCGAGCAGCCAGAACGCCAGCACGACAACGGCGACGATCCATAGGGCCTTCAAGGCGAATCCGGCACCGAAGAGAAGGAGCGCCAGAAGCAGGACGAGAAGCAGGGGAACCATGAGAGTCAACCTCCGAACAGGGGACTTCGACTCCACGCAGTGAGTTCGCCCTCCGGCGGAAAGCGCCGGATGTGGCGACCGGGAGTATTCAGGTGTGGTGAGGGAGGCGGGGTCGGCTCAGATACGGCCGTGGGCAAAGTCGCGTCAGGGGGCCTTGGCACGATCACCGGCCGCCGCGGTTTCCTCGGTGGCGACGCGAGCCGTATGTTCGGCAGCCTTCCTTCCCTTGGAGGCAGCCGCCTTGGATTCGCGCTGCACCGCCCCCCAGGGGCCGTCGGACTTCTTTCGTTCGTCACTCATACCATTCGTCTCGCCACTCCTGCCTTTTTGAAACCCCGGACGTTTGCTCGCTGTTACCGGTATCCGTTGATTCCTCGTCAGTGGCGCTGCCACCAGCGATCATTTACTGCCGCCAGATGCTGCTCCAGGGGCGGCAGGGAGCGCCTCAGCCGTCGCCACGCATACGTTCGACGCCGTCGGGCAAGCGGTGTTCTACCGCCCAAACGGCCACCCGCACTTGGCACTTGGGACTGCAACAGGACCACCACACCACGACGTGCAACGGACGGGATCATGGAAACGACGGAGAGCACGGAAGGAAAGAGCGGCCCGAAACGGATCGGCGCTCCCGCGGCGATACGTCACGCCGCCGCGCAACTCGCCCAGATGCTCCCCTGCGAGCCCGACTCGGTATCCGCACTCAAAGGCACCGACGACGGCTGGTCGGCGGATGTGGAAGTAGTGGAGATCCGACGCGTTCCGGACACCACGAGCGTGATGGCTTCCTACCGCGTCCACCTCGACGAACAGGGTGAACTCGTGGGATACGAGCGCACCCGCCGCTATGCCAGGGGTCACATCGACCGATGAGGTGAACGGAAAGACGCTCGCCAGATATCACGAACGTTCCAAGACCCGCTCCAACGCACTGGAAGGGGAGATCGATCGTGACTGTCGTCCAGCAATCCAATGCACCGAGCAGTGGGAGTGGTTCAGGAAATCTCTACGATGTCCTTGAGCTGATACTCGACCGAGGACTCGTCATCGACGCCTTTGTCCGCGTCTCCCTCGTCGGGATCGAGATACTCAAGATCGACGTACGTGTCGTCGTGGCGAGCGTGGACACCTATCTGCGTTTCGCCGAGGCATGCAACCGACTGGATCTGGAATCGGGCCGCAAGGCGCCCAGTCAACTCACCGATCTGGTCGGCGAGGTGACCGAGGACGGCGCCAAAGGAAAGTCCAAAGGCGCACTGACCGGCGCCATCGAGGCTTTCAGTGATTCCTTCCAGAAGGGTCACGAGGAACCCGAGCAGGAGGAGGAAGCGGAGCGCCCGGCACGCAAATCTTCCGCGTCCAGCAAGCGCCGAACGGCCCGCCGCCGGGAGGAGTGACCGTGCCGACCTACGTCTACGCCATCACCGATGCCGACCACCCGCTCCGTCTGGACGGCATCGCAGGGGTCGGCAACCCCGCAGCGGAGCTGCGCACCGTCCGGACCGAGCAGCTGAGCGCAGTGGTCAGCGACGCGCCGGCGGATCTGCGGGCCAAGCGCAGGGATCTGGTCGCCCACCAGAGCGTGCAGGAGCGCCTGCTCGCCGACGGCACCGCGCTGCCGATGCGGTTCGGCCTGGTGGGGCCCGACGACGACCAGGTCGCGGCCGTCTTGGAGGAGCAGCGCGACGCCTACACCGAACGCCTCAAGGAGATCGCCGGCTGCCTGGAGTTCCATCTCAAGGTCGCCCGCGACGAGGACGACCTGCTGCGGGAGATCATGGCGGAGTCCGTCGCCGTACGGCGGCTCAACGAGCGCACCCGGCGCGATCCCGGTGCGCACCACGACCGGGTGGCACTCGGCGAACTGGTCTCCCAGGAGGTCCATGCCCGGCAGGACCGTATGTGCGCCGAGATGGTGGCCCGCCTCACGCCGGCAACGGAACGTACCTCGGTCGCCGACCCGACCAAGTCCCACTTCCTGAACGTGTCGTTCCTGGTCAGGCGGGAAAAGACCGCAGCGTTCTCCGAGGCTGTCCAGCAGGAGGCCGAACAGCGCGGCGTGGCCTACACGTTCCGCCTGAACGGCCCGCTGCCGCCGTACAGCTTCGTCTGAACCGGCTGCCCACACCCGCCCACGCCGTCGAGCGGAGACACCCCCATGGGCCTCCTCACGAACATCCTGACCCTTCCGCTGGCCCCGGTGCGAGGCACGGTCTGGGTACTCGACCAGGTGCTGCTCACCGCGGAGCGCGAGTACTACGACCCGGAGCCCGTACGCCAGGAACTGCGGGACATGGAACGGCAGTTGCTCGACGGGAGCATGACGCCTGCAGAGTTCGACCGGCGCGAAGACGAACTACTGGACCGCCTGGAGTGGCTGGAGGCCCACCAGCAGCGGCTGCGTACCGACTCCTGATCACGAGGAGAACGAGGTGTACGAGAGATGATGAGCAACGCCAAGATAGGTGTGGCCCTCGTAGGGGGCTACGTCCTGGGACGTACGAAGAAGGCCAAGCTGGCCATCGGACTGGGCATGTACCTCGCCGGCAAGCGGCTGCCCCTGGACCCGAAGCAGCTGAGCAAACTGGTGGCCGATTCACCGGTCCTCGGTCCTCTCCACGACCAGGTCCGCAGCGAACTCGTGGACGCCACGAAGTCGGCGGTCAGCACCGCGCTCACCCAGCGCATGTCTGCGCTCACCGACTCCTTGCAGGAGCGGACCCTGGAACTCGGCGACGCGGACCTCGACTCGACCCCGGAGGCAACGACAAAGGCAACGACAAGGGCATCGACAAGGGCATCTGCGAAAACGGCCGAGTCGGCCGGTGGTGCCAAGGCCGCCGCCACGGACAAGGCGGCTCACGGGACGGGAAAGGCCGCCTCGCGTGCGCGAAAGACCGCCACGGGCGCCCGGAAGAAGGCCTCCGGGGCGGCACGCAGGACGGCTGACCGCGGGGGCCGCAATGACTGAGTCCACTTTCAGCAAGGTGAAGGACGACGTGGCGGCGAGCCCGGCCGCGGACGAACTCAAGGAAGAATTCCAGCGGTACCTCCAGGCCCGGGCGCAGCACGCCATCACCGGCCTCGGCCGCCGGCTGGGCGAAAGCGTCGCCCGACTCGGCGAGCCCGGCCACGGCTCGGGCGCGCTCCTCAACGGCCTCGCCAAGGGCGGCAAGGCGCTCGGTGCGGGCAGCTCACCGGCACAGGCCGCGCTGACCGCTGGCGCCTCGCAGCTCAAGGACACCGTCAAGGACAAGATCAAGGGCCTGTTCGGCGCGGGCCGCAAGAGCGGGGGCGGCGCGTCCAGGAGCGTGACGATCGTCGAGGACATCGATGTGGGTGTGCCGGTGCGCGACGCGTATGACCAGTGGACGCAATTCCAGGAATTCAGCACCTTCGCCAAGGGTGTCGTGAGCGTCGAGCCGTCCGACGACACCACCAGCAACTGGAAGGTGAAGGTCGCCAAGTCCACCCGCAGTTGGCGGGCGAACGTCACCGAGCAAGTGCCCGACGAGCGCATCACCTGGACCACCGAGGGCGCCAAGGGAACGGTCAAGGGCGTGGTGACCTTCCACCCCCTCACCGAAGACCTGACGCGAGTGCTGCTGGTCCTTGAGTACTTCCCCAAGGGCCTCTTCGAGAAGACCGGCAACCTCTGGCGCGCCCAGGGCCGGCGCGCCCGCCTCGACCTCAAGCAGTACCGGAAGTTCCTCATGATGCGAGGCGAGGCCACCGACGGCTGGCGGGGCGAAATCCGCGACGGCAAGGTCGTCGTCGAGCACGCCGACGCCGTGGAAGACGAAGAGGGCGCATAGCCCTGTCCGCAACCCCTCACCAGCCCTGTCCCACCTGAACTGACGCACAGATGAGGCTGATCACGTGTCTGATTCACTGGCCGGCCGTATGGGGCCGTCCTCCGGGATGTCCCCGTACGGCGGGCAAGGCTCGTCCGCCAACCTGGCTGACATTCTCGAACGCGTCCTGGACAAGGGCGTCGTCATCGCGGGCGACATTCAGATCAACCTGCTCGACATCGAGCTGCTGACCGTCAAACTGCGGCTGCTCGTCGCCTCCGTCGACAAGGCCAAGGAGATGGGCATCGACTGGTGGGAGCACGATCCCTCGCTCTCCTCCCGTGCCCAGCCCCGCCAGAAGGTCGCGGACGCACCCGCCCCGGCGGCGGGCAGCGACCGCCTGGCCGAGGAGAACTCTCGGCTGCGCGCCGAGCTCGCCGAACTGCGGGCTGCCGTCGGTCTGCCGAAGAGCTCCCTCAGCGACGGAACGCCGCAGCCGCAGCAGGAGGAGGAACGGTGAACACGGTGCACACCGACGCCCAGATCACCGAAGTGGACGCCGCGCCGACCGAAGCGGGCGCCACTGCGACCCAGGCGGGCGCCACTCGACTCGCCCGACCCGACACCCCCACGGATCCCGGCACCACGGTCTCGTACGTCTACGCCCTCAGCCGCGCAGGCACGGCACTCGATACGAGGGCCCCGCAACTCACCGGGTTGGACAACGGCCCCCTCCGGACGGTCACCTGCGGCGAGTTGTCCGCACTCGTGTCCTCCGTGCCGGCCGACGCATACAGCGAGGAGGGCATGCGGGCACGGCTGGAGGACCTGTCCGAGCTGGCGGCCGTCGCCCGTACGCATCACGCGGTGATCGAAGCCGCATACGCCACCACCACCGTGCTCCCCATGCGGCTGGCCACGGTCTACCTGGACGACGCCCGGGTCCGGTCGATGCTCCACGAGCGCCGAGCGGACTTCGGCGAGCTGCTCACTTGGCTCCAAGGCCATGTCGAGCTGGGGGTCAAGGTCTACGCGGACCCACGCGAGGCGGCCGCGACCCCACCGGCCGCGGCCCCACCAGCTCCGACCCCGGCACCGGCCCCCGGCTCCGCCTCCGCGCCGGTCCGCTCCGGCCGTGCGTACCTGCAACAACGCCGGGCGCAGCGGCGCCGTCACCGCGATGCGTACCGTGCGGCGGGGGCGGTCGCGGGTGCCGTACCGGACCGGGTGTCCGCGCTCGCCCGGGCGAGGGCCGCGCACCGTCCACAGCAGGGCGATCTGGCTTCGGGCCCGGGCGAGAACATCTCCAACGAGGCCTATCTGGTACCCGCCGAGCGGACAGGACAGTTCCACCAGGCGTTGACGGGTCTGGCCGACGACGTGCCCGGCGTTCATGTCGAGATCACCGGCCCGTGGGCACCGTATTCCTTCGCCACACCCCCCACGGCGGGCGCGGGCACATGAACGACATGGAGGTTGCGACGGACCGCTCCGTGGCGGAGCCGCTCGCCGGGCGTCAGGTCGCCCTGATCGACCTTCTCGACCGCCTGCTGAACGGTGGCGCGGTCCTCACCGGAGATCTCGTCCTGTCGATCGCCGATGTCGACCTGGTCCGGATAAATCTGCGTGCGGTCATTCACTCGATCACGCCCGACGACCCGGCGCCGTGGTGATCGGACGGACCAACTCCGTTGCTGTGCACGGCAGTTCTCTGCAACGACGACAACGAGGAGGAGGACGGCCCCGTGCCGGAAGACCCTCACACCGCACCCCACCCCGCCTTCGCAGAGGTCGCCCGAGCCGCGGCCCGGGCGTTCGATCTGATACCGGCCGGGACGAACGACCGGCGGTCGGGCAGCGACCTGACCCAGCGGCTGAAGACCGATCCGGAGACCGTCGAACGAGATCTCATCAGATTGGTGCTGACCATCGTCGAGCTCTTGCGGCAGCTCATGGAGCGCACCGCATTGCACCGCGTCGACCAGGGCGATCTGAGTGCGGACCAGGAAGAGCGGATCGGAATGACGCTGATGATTCTCGAAGACCGGATGTCGGAACTCTGCCGCCGCTACGGACTCACCATGAGCGACCTCAATCTGGACCTGGGACCGCTGGGCTCACTGCTTCCCGGAACAACTCCGGACTCGACCGCGACCCACGTGACCCACCTTCGGTAACCGATTCGTCGCCATGAGTGAGAAGGGCGTGGACGGGGACATTGGCAGGCATCTGACCACCCCCTCGATGCCGCTTTCCGCTGAAATGCCGACATCGGGACGCGCACCTATAGTGAATTGGGACCGTTCGCAGGGCTGTCAGGCGAGTCCTCCCAGGTCATGCCTGACAGCCGGGCAACATCGCGCGGACGGTCGCGCAGTGGCACCGACGCCCGGCTCGCCGGGCAGTCAGGACGGAGGTCCGCCCATGTTGAGCGCGATCGCAGATGTGATCCGGGCGATCGGCGGCGCCATCGCCACCGTCGTCACCCTGCCCTTCCGCGCGGTAGGCCGGCTCTTCGGAGGAGCCGCAGACTCTGCACACGGCCGCCACTGAGGCGGTCCGCCACCGAGACGACCGCCCGCCCGCCGTAACCGCGCCGCGAGCGGTGCGAAGTGGCGGGCCCTCCCACTCGCCACGTCAGACCTCCGCCCAGGAGGACACGTCAATCATTCGCCCCAGATCTTTCGGTAGGCCTGCCGGTAGCCCTCGGAGTCCCAGGAGAGTGCGCCGCCGCTGTTGGCGTCGGTGGTGATGTGGACGGGGGCGACGTACCCGCTGTCCTTGGCGCCGGTGAAGGCGCGGTTGAACTCGTCGACGATCTGCCAGCCCTGTTCGGAGAGCGGCTCGGGCACGGTGGCGGCCTGGAACTCCTTGCCGTTGACGCGCTGGAAGGCCGACGGGTCGCCGTCACCGGCACCGATGTTGAAGGGGGCGCCGGCGCCGTCCTTGCCCGCGGCGCGCAGGGCGGGGGCGGCGTGCTGGAAGTACAGGTCGTTGATGGCTGCGGAGTAGGTCCACTTGCGGCCGAAACGGGCCATCAGGGAGCGGACTTCCCCGATGGCGCGGCTGTTGACCTGGGGTATGGGCATGTTGGTGTAGCTCAGCAGCTTGGTTTCGGAGCAGGTGGCGAGTTCCTTCTTGATCAGGTCGGACTTGTGCTTCGCGAAGGGCACCGTGGCGTCGGTGAACAGCACGACGCCCGCACGGCCGTTGGACCGGGCGATGATCCAGTCGGCGCTGATCTTCGCGACGTCCTCCACCCGGGAGGTGACGTTGCTGAAGAGTTTCGGGTCGTCAACGGGACCGGGGGCCGGGTTGGCGTGCCAGCCGATCAGCGGAATTCCCGCCGAATTGGCCTTTTTGACCTCGTCCGGGGCCACGCCGGGATCGAAACCGCTGATGACGATGCCGTCCGGCTTGAGGTGAATGGCCTGCTTGAAGGCGGCCCGGAGGCCGGCGGGCGTGCCTTGGCCGTTGAGGGTGCGGGCGCGCCATCCGACGATCTTGGCGGCTTCCTGGACACCTTGGGCGACTCCGGCGACGCCGGGGTTGGTCAGGGTCTGAGCGATGTAGACGACGGACTTGCCGTGGACGGCCTTGGGACCGGTGGTCGGACCCCTCCAGGGGGCGTTGACCGCCTCGGCCTTCTTGACGGCTTGCTTGGCTCTGGACAGGGCGGTGGGGCACCCCGGCTTGGCGGCGCTCCGGTGGGACGCGGTGGCGCCGCCGCCGGGTTCGCAGCCGGCGGCAGTGGCCATGACCAGGAGTGCGGCGGCTGTCACGACCGCCTTGCGGGTGGGGTGCACGGGTCTCCTCGCAGGGCAGGATGAGGATACGGGTTGGGGTGGGGGGAGACAGGTTACGGGTGGCAATTCCCCGAGAGGCATCCGCCTTGGGGAGAGTCGGTGTAGCCGCCTGGGTCCGAACCCCGTACGGGACGACCCGGCCGGGGCCTGCCATACCCCTGGACACCAGCCCCTACGGGCAGCGGCCCCCTACGGACACCGGCCGCCCCTCGTCTCGTCCGGCGCTGCTCGCCCCGTGGGGGCAACGTGCCAAAAGTGACAAAGAGTTGAATACCTCTTGGCCATTGCTGAGGCACGTCTTGCATGCCCGAGCCCACGCGGTAGTGTTCACGGCCGGTTGGACATGTGGCGCAATCTTTTCGCTCGCATTTCGGGCGAAATTCGCAAGCGTCGCAGTCCCCCCGTCGTCGGCGGTCGGCAACAACACCACCTCGGTCACCGCTCAGGAGCACGTCGTAAGGAGGCCTGGGTGTCTGTGGACACAGTGGACCCGCCACACGGACCGGACCCGTCCCGGCGTTCACCGTGGAGGCCGAGGTTCCGTCAGCAGACGAGTGCCCTCCTGGACAGATGGCCGTTCCGGCGGAAACTCAACGTTCTGGTGATCGCGCCCGTCGCGGTCGTCGGCGTACTGCTGGGCATCGGCGTCGACACGCAGATCGACAAGGCCATGGACGCCAGCCGGACCGCGGAGCTGGTGCGTGACAGCGAGCACGTCACGAGGCTGATCAACGACGTCGAGGCCGAACACCGGCAGGCGCTGCTGCTGTCCGTGGAACAGGAGTCGGCCCGGCCCGGCGCCGCGCTGCCGTCGACCGCCGCCTACCGTCGTACGCAGCAGGACACCGACGAACAGGTCACCGCCGTGCGTGCCGCGTTCGGCGCGGGGCTGTCGAAGGACGAGGCGCGGGCCCTCGCGTACATCAGGAGCCTTGCCGTGCTGCGCGACAAGGTCGAACGGGGATCGGTTCCGGCCGCCACCATCGACCCCGCCTACGCCGCCGCGGTCGGCTACCTGATCGACGGCATCGGCCTCGACCGCTTCGTCGGCACCTCGTCGTCCTCGGTCACCAACCTCCTCGACACGGTACTGCGCGCCGACGCCGCCCACGCGGCCTTCGAGAGCGGGGTGTTCTCCGCCCAGACCCGGGATGCCAACGCGCTCACCGAGTACACCCGCGCGGTCGGCGCCCACAAGCTCTACGAGGAACAGTCCGCACGCTTCGGCCGGATCGCCTCCCCGGACCAGGTCCTGCGCCTGAGCGGGATCGAGCGGGACGCCGAGGCGAACGGCATCGCGGCCCAGTACGCGGAGCTCCAGATCGATCCGGGCTCCCTTCAGGGTCAGACCCCGCATGAGCTGCGCAAGGCGATGGCCGCCGGAACCCGGCAGGCCGAGGCCCGCCTCACCATCACCCGGACGCTGATCGACCAGATCGCCGCCCGGTCCGACAGCCTCTCCCGCAGCGCCCTGGACAACGCGCTGGCGATGCTCGCCCTCGCCCTGGTCGGCTTCACCTCCTGGCTGGCCTTCTCCGTCCTGGTCCGGCGCTCGGTCGTCCGTCCACTGGCGGCCCTGACCGGCGCCGCCCAGCAGGTCGTCGACGTGGCCGGCGAGGAACTCGCCAGGGTCGAGGACGACGAGTCGGCGGACGGCACCCCGCTGCAGCCGCGGCCGATCCCCGTCCCGGTCCGCGACGAGATCGGCCACCTGGCCGAGGCGTTCAACCAGGTGCAGGTCACCGCCGCGGCCCTGCTGGAGCGGCAGGTGCTCAGCCGCCGCAACGTCGCCGAGATGTTCGGCAACGTCGGACGCCGGGTCAGCAACCTCACCTCACGCCAGCTCATCCTGATCGACGCCGTGGAACGCGAGGAGACCGACCCCGACGTCCTGGAGCGGATGTACCGCATCGACCACATCGCCGTCCGCCTCCAGCGCAACGCCGACAGTCTGATGCTGCTCGCCGGAATCCGGGACGCCGAGCTGGAGGCCCGGCCGACCAGTCTGGTCAACGTCATCCGGGCCGGGCTCGGCCAGATCGAGGGGTACCAGCGGGTGTCCCTGCGGTCCGAGACGGAGGTCACCGTCGCGCCCGACATCACCGACGACCTGACCCTGATGCTCGCCGAACTGCTGGAGAACGCGGTCTCGTTCTCCCCGTCCGACACCCCCGTCGAGGTGGTCGTCCGGCCCGGCACCGACGTCACCTCGGACGGTGGCGCCCTGATCGAGGTCATCGACCACGGCCTCGGCATGAGCGCGGAACGGCTCGACGAGGAGAACTCCCGGCTGGTCCGCCGGGAACGGCTCGACCTCGTACCGACCAAGGTCCTCGGCCTGTTCGTGGTCGGAAACCTCGCCCGGCGCTCGGGCATCCGGGTCACCCTCAGCCGTACGCCGGGCGGCGGGGTCACCGGCACCGTCTGGCTCCCCTCCGCACTCCTGCTGGCCGTGAACCCGGCCGCCGCGCCGACCCCGGCAGTGGACGCAACCGAGGCCACGGTCGATGCCGATCCCGATGCTGAGGCCGATGTCGGCGTCAGCGCCGACGCCGACGCCGACGCCGCGGCAGAGCGTCCAGCACTGCCCGATCAGGAGCCCACCCCGCCCGGACCCGCCGC
>NZ_SDIF01000043.1 GCF_004122735.1 Streptomyces sioyaensis
GGCCTGGGGGTGCGCGGACGAGGGGCCGGCGGGTGGGTCGGCGGAGCCGGCGGTGTGGTCCGGGTGCAGGGGAAGTGCCAGCCGTGCGGCATGGGAAACCCGGTCGGCACGTCCACCGGCGGTGCGGTCCCGGCGTACGCGCAGTTGTCGCCGGCAGCCGGATTGCCGCTGATCGGGCGCCCGCCCGGGGCTTGGGCGGCTGCCGCCGGCGCGGTGGCGAGCAGCGCGGCGGCCCCGGTCAGCAGCAGACATACGGCGGCGGCCGCCAGCAGCCTGGGTGCCAGGCGCCCCAGGGCGCGCAGGAGTTGCGGGGAACGGGCGCCGGGCCGGTCGCCGGACCGGCGCGGCGGTGGTCCCTCCGGCCGGGGCGCGCTGAGTGACCTGTGCGGTTGGGGTACGTGGCACACGGCGAGAGCTTGCGCAGCACGCGGACGGCTCAGCCGTCGCCGTACCCCGGTTCGCCCAAATGGGGGACCTGCCCGTATTTCCTGGCGCACGGCTGGTCAGGCGTGCGGGCGGATGCGTACGCCGGTACGGCATGCCGGGTACGGATACGCACGCCGGTACGGAAATGTCGGGGTACGGATGCGTACGCCGGTACGGAAATGCCGGGGTACAGATACGCACGCCGGTACGGAAATGTCGGGGCGCGCACGGCTTTCCGGCTCTTCTGGCGCCGTACGTCAACGCGCCGATGCGCCCACCACCCGCCGCCAGCTGGATGTTTGATATCGCACCCGGCTTTCTACGGCACAATTCCCCCTTGTACGGGACAAGTTGATGACGGTGGCGGGCGGTAACGGACGTGGCGGTGGATGCGGCGGGCGGGATGGCCGGTGCGGGTGAGCCGGGGGAGGGCGCCGACGGCGGCGAGTGCCGCTGCGGGCAGTGTCCGCACGGCGCCCGCGTGGGGCACCGACAGGCGGTTGCGGCGTTCGTCGCAATGCGGGAGGACTTCGCCGCCGGACGTGGGGTGCCGGCCGGGCTCGCCCGCTCCGCCGGCGCCTCCCGGCAGTGGGTCTCGGACGAACTCACCCTCTCCGCACGGGAATTGACCAAGCGGCGTGCGGCCGAGCGGGTCACCTGGCTGACGACGGTACGGCGACGCACCCTGCTCGGCGTCTGGGGCGCGGTGGTGGCTGTGCTGCTCGGACAGGCGCTGACCGCCCTCGCCCACGGCTGGACGGCGACCCGGACGGCGGGGCTGCTCGCGGCCGTCGTACTGGCGCTGGGGGTGACGGCGGCGGCCTGGTGGCACCGGGCGCACGGCGGGGCGCTGGCACCGCTGATCGGGGAGGACGGCCGGCTGTCCACCTCGCGGACGGTGGCGGCCGGCTGGGCGGGTGCGGTGCTGTACGCCGTCCTGACGCTCGCGGTACAACTGGCGCTGGCCGGCACCCCGGAGGCGCGGCGCACCCTGCTCCAGGGCCTGGCGTTCGCACGGTCCGGCTCCCTGCTGACGATGCTTGCGGTCGCCTGCGGGGTGGCCGTGCTGGCGTACGGGCTGGTCGGCGCGCGGGTGCGGTCCGGGTGGCTGCAGAAGGTTCCCGCGGAGCGGCCGCGCGCCGCCGATCTGCTGACGGACGACGCGGGGCGCGGCAGCTTCCTGGACGTGCAGTACGTCCTGGTGAACGCCGCCGTCCTGGGCTGCGCCCTGGTACGACTGGCGCGGCAGGCGAACGAACTGCCGCAGCTGCCCTGGGGGCTGGTGCTTCTGGCGGGGCTCTCCGGGACGACCTCGCTGATGGGGAAGCTGGTGACGGGCGGCCGGCCGGTGATCCTCTCCGTGGTGCGCTCCCGTGAGCTGGGCGATCTCGCGGCACCGGTCCGCACCGGTGACGACATCGAGATCCGCGGCGCCGGCTTCGTCCCGCCGGGCGCCGGCACGCCCGACCGGCTTGCCCAGACCGTGGTGCGGATCGGCGATGTCCATGTCCCCGTCCCCCTGGTCCCGGTGGCCGGCGGCTTCACCAATCCCACGGACGGGGTGCTGACGGTCCCGGTCCCGGTCGATGTCGAGCCGGGCCGGGTGAAGGTCCGGGTGATCACGGCCGCGGGGGTGGAGACGGCGGGCTATCCGCTGGACATCCTGGATTGATTGGATTGATTGGATTGAGGGGTGGGGGTGTTCTCCGGGGTCGCGGTCTCCCGGAACTCCTGGATCCCCGGGTTCCTGGATCCCCGGATTCCTGGATTCCCGCCTGGTCTCCGTCTCCCGGTCTCCCGGTCTCCCGGACTCCTGGTGTCCGGATCTTCGGGGCGTCGGGGGGAGGGTCGCGAGGCGTCTCGTCTGCCGGGCGGTCCCCTCTGACGGCCGTGGTCGGCAGGGCCGTCCGCGGTGGCGTGACGGCCGGGGCGTGACCGTCGGGACGTGACGTTTCTGTGTGCCCCGGCCGCCGGAAGTGCAGCCGTCCGTTGAACCTCTTGCGCATGTGCGTACGTATCTCCCCACGAGGCGCGGGCGCGGGCACAATCGTCTGCGCCCGGTGGCAACGGAGAGGCGGACGTCATGGTTCATGCGAATCGCACGATGGGTGCCGAATTCGGAGGTGCGAGCCTGGACGGCCCCGCCACCGGAATGCGGGGACAGTGGGCGCGCCATGCGCTGCTCCCGTTGCGGCTCTTCCTGGGCGCCACCTTCCTCTACGCAGGCATCGACAAGCTGACGGACCCGGCGTTTCTGTCCGCCTCCGGTGCGGGGTCGCTGGGCGAAACGCTGCGCCAAGTCCATGACGCGGCGGCGTTTCCGCAGCTCATCGACCTTGCGCAGCAGAATCCGGTGATCTTCGGCTATGCCATCGCGGCCGGTGAACTGGCGGTCGGCCTGGGGACCTTGGTGGGCCTGCTGGGGCGGCTGGCGGCGTTCGGCGGTGCGCTGATCTCGCTGATGCTGTGGCTCACCGTGAGCTGGGCGACCACGCCGTACTACTACGGCAACGACCTGGCCTACCTGATGGCCTGGGTCCCGCTCGTATTGGCCGGGACACCGAGGTTCTCCCTGGACTCCGCCCTCGCGAACCGCCGCAAGCGGCACGGGGCGCAGCTGTACGGCTAGGCGGGCGGGAGCCTGCCAGGTGGCGGGGCAGCCGCGTGACCGGGCGACTGCGGGGCTGGGGTGACTGGGCGGCCGGGGGCGGCGCCCGTCGGGGTGTGAGGGCGCTGCCCGGCCAGGAGGGTGTGTGCCTGGTCAGGACGGTGTGACGGGCGGTGGGTCGGTGGGCGGTGTGCGGTGGCGGCGGGACGAGGTCCAGGCGGCGGCGATGCCGGAGAGGGCGAGGCCGACGGGGAGGGCCAGGAACAACCAGAGGCCGGGGGCCTGCCAGAGGCCGAGGGCGTCGAGGCCGTAGCCCACGCCGACGGTGAGGGCGGCGAGGCCTGCGATGAGGCGGGCCGGTTCGAAGGGGTGGCGTTTCACCGGGCGGCTCCCTGAGGGGTCGGGGCGGTCGGCGCGACGGGAGCCGGCGGGGCGGAGTCCGGCGCGAGGCGTTGGATGGCGACCTGCCCGGCGCCGATGTGGAGGTCCAGATCCACCGAACCGCGCGGCTTCTCGCCCTTCTTGAGGCCGTCGGCGGGCAGGACGATGGTCCGCTGCCGGTCGCCCCCCGACAGGTCCACGTCGTGCGGTGACTCACCGGGGAGTTGGACATCGCCGAGCCCGAGCGAGACATGGAGCCGGGCGCTGACTCCCTGCGGCAGCCGCACCTCCAGGCGGCCGAAGGCCACGTCCACGCTGGTGTGGACCGTACGGCCGGCCTTGAGGGGGAGGTCACCGAGGTCCAGCGTGCCTTCCCCCGCCCCGACCTCGTAGTGCGGCCGGACGGCACCGACGCTGGTGGGCGTCCACGTGCGCTTCTGCCAGTCGGCGGTGAGGTTGCGGGGCATGACCGCCGCCCCCGTCAGCAGCAGGGCGGTCAGTACCACCAGGAAGACCGTGCCGCCGCCCGTCCGTCCGTACCAGGCGCTGAGGACGAGCCCGAGGCCGAAGACGGCCAGCGCACACGCCAGCCCGGCCTGGAGGGACGGGACGAGGCCGTCCTGCCGGGAGACGGCGAGCGCGGTGCCGCCGCCGACGAGCAGCGCGAGCAGGAAGGTCCAGCCGCCGATCGACCGGCCGCCGTGGCGAGTTCTGCGTGGGGCGGGAGGGGTGCCGTGCGGCGGCGTGGAGGCGTCGCCGGGTGGACGGTTCCCGCCGGTCCCGGCGCCGTGCGGTGCGGTGGGCGCCCCGGTGCCGTGCTCGTACCGGTAGTTGATGTCGAGCGGGAGCGGGGTGTTGTCCGGCCCCCACAGGTAGGCCGGACCGCCGGCCTCCCTGGAGCGCGGGTCGCGCCACCAGGAGGGGAAGGCCGGTACCGGGGGCGCCTTGGTCTCGGGCGGGGCATCGGCGACGGCATGTGCGGTGGCGGAGTCCAGCGACTCCGGGCCCTGCGCCCCCATCTGCCGGCGCCGGCGCGACCAATAGGCGGAGCCGGCCACCGCCAGCATCAGCATGATGGCGAACGGCATCATACTGCCCTTGCCGAGCGTGGTCAGGAACAGCCCGCAGCCGACCAGCGCGAACAGCAGGGCCGTCAGAGCCGAGCCCTCGACCCGGCCGGAGAGCAGCCTGCGGCCCTCGTTCTCCTCCTCGCCGTCGAGGGGGATGAGCAGCCAGGCGAAGCCGTAGACGATGAGGCCGAGGCCGCCGACGGAGAGCACGGCGAGCACGATCCGGAAGATCACCGGATCGAGATCCCACTGCCGGCCCAGTCCGGCGCACACCCCGCCGACCACCTTGTGGCGCCGGCTGCGGCGCAGCGGGGCAGGCGCCGGGGCGGGACCGGCGGGACCGGCGGGGCCGGCAGGGTCGCCGGGCGCCGGTTCCTCGACGGGGGCTGTATCGCTCATGGGCCCATGGTGACAAGGAACGCCGGACCGCGGCATCGGTGAAAACCCTGGCGGATCCCTGAGATCTGCGGCCGGCAGCCCCGAGGCGCCCCAGGGGGGTGGTGAAATCCCTCGTGGGTTCGCATATGACCCCGGGCTGTTGCCGCGGCATGAAAGAAGGGCGTGTACGTGTGGTGGCCACAGGCCTGTTCGCGCGCGGTGGCGACTATCGTTGCGCCCTGGATACGTACGTACGGGGCTCCGGAGGGGCGTGCGGTGACGGAGGCGGCGTCGGTGAACGAGGGGCGACTGGTCGCCGGGCGATATCGCCTGGTTGAACGGATAGGCCAGGGCGGTATGGGGACCGTCTGGCGAGCCCGGGACGAACTCCTCGGGCGCCAGGTGGCGGTCAAACGACTGCATGTCTCGCCGCAGCTCGAAGAGGACGAGCTGGCAACGCGTCATGAGCGCACCACCCGTGAGGCGCAGGCCGCGGCGCGCATCAACCACCCCAATGTGGTGGGGGTGCACGACGTCGTGGACGACGCCGGGCTGCCCTGCATCGTCATGGAATACGTCCCCTCCACGACTCTCGGCGATGCCATCAAGGAAGCCGCACGGGCCGACAGTTCGCTCACCCCGCGCGAGGCCGCCCGTATCGGCCGCGGCATGATTGCGGCGCTGCGTGCCGCACACTCCGCCGGTGTGCTGCACCGGGACGTCAAGCCGGGCAACGTCCTGCTCGGTGAGGACGGCCGGGTCGTGCTCACCGACTTCGGTATCGCGGTCGCCAGCGGGACCTCCACGCTCACCAAGACCGGTGAGCTGGTGGGTTCCATCGACTACTTGGCGCCCGAGCGGGTCAAGGGCGGAACCCCGGGGCCCGCCTCCGATCTGTGGGCGCTGGGCGCGACGCTCTATCAGGCGGTCGAGGGGCGTCCCCCGTTCCGGAAGAACACCGCGGTCGAGACGGCCTACGCGATTGCCATGGACCCGCACGAGCCGCCGTGCAATGCCGGTTCGCTGGCCCCGCTGATCGAGGCGCTGCTGGCCAAGGAGCCGCAGGACCGGCCGTCGGCCGAGGTCGTCGAGCAGGCGCTGCGGGCCACCGAGGCCGAGGTGGACACGGCGATGATCGGCTGGCCGACGCTCGCGCTGGGCACGGTCGGGCGTGGCGCCCCGGACTCGGCCGCGACGAACGGGACGACGGAGGCGCCGACCCGGGCCGTGGCTCCCATGGGTGGGGAAGACGCCGCCCCGGAGCACGCCGCGAACGGCACCGGCACACGGAACGGCACGGGCACCGGCACAAGAAACGGCATGGGCACCGGGACGCGGAACGGTACCGCTACCGGTACGGGTGCGGACGCCGGCGGCGAGGCCATGACCGGCCCGGTGGCCGTCCCCGCCAGCGGCAAGAAGCCCCGTAGGCGGAGGGGCGCCCGGATTGCGGTCTGGACCGTCGTCGGGGTGCTGGTCGCCGGCGGCGGGGTGGGCACGGCCTGGTACCTGACGCACCGCGACGACACCGGCGTGGCCAACGAGGCCTCGGACAAGGACGTCCCGGCGCGCCCCCGTGTCCCGGACAACAAACTCGGCCCGCCGCCGGCTCTCCCCGCCGGCTACCGCAAGATCACCGAGTCCGCGCTCGGTGTGACCTTCCCGCTGCCCGTCGGCTGGAAGCGGCAGGTCAGGGACAGCGGACGGGAGATCATCTACTCCTCCGACGCCGAACGCGCCCAGGTGACTCTCAGCGCCCTGGACTTCTCCTCGCCCGACCAGGTGCAGCACCTCACGGACGTGGAGGCGTCCTTCAAGAAGCTGTACCCCGTCTACTCGCGGCTGCGGATGCAGCCCACGAGATACCAGGGCGACCCCGCCGCGATCTGGGAGTTCACCTTCCAGGGACGGGCCCGTACCTTCCGGGGCGTCGACCTCGGGTTCGGCCGCGAGGGCGCCAAGGAGTACGCGATCTGCGTGACCGCGCCGAAGGACAACTGGACCAAGTACGAGCAGCTCTTCACGCACATCAAGGACGGCTTCCGCCGGTCCGATCCGACCAGCTGACGACCGGCACCGGACCCTGGGCCTGCCGCCCACTCCGGCTCCGGACGCCAGGCCCGGCCACTGGGCCCCGGTCCGGCTCCCCGCCCCTCTGGTGCCACGTGGTGAAAGTTCAGGGACGGCTTCAGGGTCGTCCCTGATGCCCCGTGCCGCGGCGTCGTGTGACCATCGGGGACATGACCACCGCCCCACCCCGTGCCGAGACGGGCTACGCCCCGGCGCCGGACCCGGATGACCCGCCCGTGCGGAAGCTGTACCGCAGCGCCGACGGGCGGCTGCTCGGCGGTGTCGCGCGCGGTCTGGCGGGGCATCTCGGGCTGCCGGTCTCCTGGGTGCGGATCGTGTTCGTGGCCCTGTTCATGGCCGACGGCATGGGCGCCCTGCTGTATGCCGCGTTCTGGTTCTTCGTCCCGCTGGGCGTCGGCGGCGTGGAGCACCGGCACCCCGCCGCGGCCGACGGGAAGCGCCGCCTGCCGCGGCACAAGCCCGACCGGGGCCAGGTCTTCGCACTGATCGCGCTGCTCATCGGCGCCTCGATCGTCGCCTCCCGGTTCCAGCTGGGCCGGGCCGACGGCTATGTCTGGCCGGTGCTGCTGATCGGCGCCGGTGTCGCCCTGGTGTGGCGTCAGGCGGACAACTCCCGTCGCGCCCAGTGGCTGGAGCTGGGCCGCCGCAAGGGCGTGCTGCCCGTGCTGCGCGGCGCGGCCGGTGTACTGCTGGTCTGCGTCGGGGTGACCATCATCGTCGTGCTGCAGGGATCGGTGCGCCATCTCGGCTCGGTGCTGCAGGCCGCCCTCGCCGTCGTCGTCGGCATCGCGCTGCTGGCGGGCCCCTATCTCGTCCGGATGACCCAGGACCTCTCCGAGGAGCGGCTGATGCGCATCCGTGCCCAGGAGCGGGCCGAAGTGGCCGCCCATGTCCATGACTCGGTTTTGCACACCCTCACCCTGATCCAGCGCAACGCCGACGCCCCCCGGGAGGTGGCGCGGCTGGCCCGTGCCCAGGAGCGCGAACTGCGCGCCTGGCTCTACAAGCCCGAGGGCCGCGGCAAGGAGGAGGACGAGGAGCCGGCCACCGTGGCGGAGGCGGTCGGCAAGGCCGCTGCCGAGGTCGAGGACCACCACGGCGTCCCCATCGAGGTCGTGGTCGTCGGTGACTGCCCGCTGGACGAGGCGCTCGGCGCCCAGATGCAGGCCGCACGCGAAGCGATGGTCAATGCCGCCAAGTACGGTGGCGAGGGCGGCGCGGTGCAGGTGTTCGCCGAGGTGGAGGGCCGCACGGTCTTCGTCTCGGTGCGCGACCGCGGCCCCGGATTCGACCTGGACGCGGTCCCCGAGGACCGGATGGGCGTAAGGGAGTCCATCATCGGACGGATGGAGCGCAACGGCGGGACGGCCCGGCTGCGCTCCGCTCCCGAGGGCGGCACCGTCGTCGAGCTGGAAATGGAACGCGCGGCGCAGGAGCACGACGCATGACGGCGCCGGGCCGCGGGCGGCCGGTGGCGACACCGCGGGCCGGCGCACGGGATGATGACGGGGCAGACACCGAAGGACGGGCGGAAGAGATGACCAGCGAGGGCGCACAGCAGGACGGGGCCGCCAGCGGGGCGGCCGGGGACCGGACCGTACGGGTCGTGCTGGTCGACGACCACCGGATGTTCCGTACCGGCGTGCAGGCCGAGATCGGCGAGACGGGGCGCACCGGCGTCGAGGTGGTCGGCGAGGCCGCCGATGTCGACCAGGCGGTCACGGTCATCACCACCACCCGCCCCGAGGTCGTCCTCCTGGACGTCCACCTCCCCGGGGGCGGCGGCGTCGAGGTGCTGCGCCGCAGCGCCGCGATGATGGCCGACGCCGAGCGCCCGGTCCGCTTCCTCGCGCTCTCCGTCTCGGATGCGGCCGAGGACGTCATCGGCGTCATCCGCGGAGGTGCCCGCGGCTATGTCACCAAAACGATCACGGGTACGGACCTGGTCGACGCGATCTTCCGGGTCGCCGACGGCGACGCGGTCTTCTCGCCGCGGCTGGCCGGCTTCGTCCTGGACGCCTTCGCCTCGACGGACGCCCCGCCGATCGACGAGGACCTCGACCGCCTCACCCAGCGCGAGCGGGAGGTCCTCCGGCTGATCGCCCGCGGCTATGCGTACAAGGAGATCGCCAAGCAGCTGTTCATCTCCGTGAAGACGGTCGAGTCCCATGTCTCCGCGGTGCTGCGCAAGCTCCAGCTCTCCAACCGCCATGAACTGACGCGCTGGGCGGCGGCCCGGCGACTGGTCTGACCTGCGGGCCCGGCGCGTGGAGCCGAGGAGCGGCGGACGACGGAGGCGGGTGTGACGGGGGTGTAAAGAAGCACCAAAGACGGGCAACCAGGACGACGCGGATCGCCATCTAACGGCGCGGAGAGGCTCACTGCCGAAGGCGGGGCCGGAACCATCCCCATCCTTCGCGTAGCTGTCCTGGAAGCGAGACCCGATGAGCCTGACGGGCACGCCCTTCTTTCTCACCTCGATCACGCTGTTGATTGTGGCCGTTGTGCTGCCGCTCGCCCTGTGGGGGCGGATAGCCGGGCCACCCCTGGTGCGCGGCCTCGCACGGTTGTTGATGCTCCTGTTCGCCCAGGCCACGGCCATCACCGTGGTCTTCGTCCTGGTCAACAACGCCAACAACCTCTATGACACCTGGGGCGATCTGCTCGGCACCGACAGCCATGTCGCGGCGGCCCGGGACCTCGGCCCCGACGGCATGGGCGGCCAGCAGATCAAGAACGAGCCCAAGCAGATACAGCGGTTCCGCCCGGCCGACGACCCCAAGGTGGGCCCCGGTGTGCAGATGACCGACCTCAAGGGCCGGATATCCGGGGTCGTCGGCGAGGTGTACGTCTGGCTGCCGCCGCAGTACAACGACCCGGCCTACCGGAACAAGAAGTTCCCGGTGGTCGAGCTGCTGCCCGGCTACCCCGGCTCGGCGAAGTCCTGGTTCGGCTCGATCCACGCGGCCGAACAGCTCCAGCCGCTGATGCAGAGCGGCCAGATCAAGCCGGCCATCCTCGTGGCGCCGCGCACCGATCTCCTCGCCGGCGCGGACACCGGATGTGTCAACGTCCCCGGGCAGGTCAACGCCGACAGCTGGCTGACCGTCGACGTACGCAAGATGGTCATCGACAACTTCCGGGCCGGCGACAAGCCGGACTCCTGGGCCCTGGCCGGCTACTCGGCCGGCGCGCACTGCGCCGCCAAGCTCGCGCTGTCCCACCCGGACCGCTACCGCGCCGGGGTCGCCATGTCCGGCTACAACGACCCGGCGCTGGAACGCGATTCGCTCGCCGGCAAGGACCCCAAGCTGCGCATTGAGTCCAACCCGCTGCACATCCTGAAGTCCGCCAACGCGGCAGGGAAGCCGCCGCGGTCCGCGCTGTACGTGTCGGGCGCGGCGGGCGACGGCTACCAGGCCGGCATCGGTCTGCGCCAGCTCGCGAAGCGTCCGACGACGGTGACCGTCCAGCTGATCCCGGCGAACGCGGGCGGTCACACCATGGTGGTGTGGCGCCATCAGGTACCGGAGATCTTCCGCTGGTTGGGGATGTACCTCCGGGCGTGAGCCCTCCGTCCGGTCCCGCGCTCAAGCCCCTGAGCCGGGACCTGAGCCGGGACCTGAACCGGGCGGGCGGCCGCCGGAAGTCCTGAGCCGGTACGGCCGCCGCCGGCAGTCCCCAGCCGGGCCGGCCGCCGCCGACCGTCCCGGCCGTCCCGGCCGGCCCACCCCGACCCGTCCTAAGCCGGCCGGGTAGCCGCCGCGAACGGCATCTGGTCGATCGGCGCGATCCGTACCGGCGCCCCCGGATGCGGTGCGTGGATCATCTTGCCGCCCCCGATGTAGAGCCCCACATGGCTGATGCCGGAGTAGAAGAACACCAGGTCGCCGGGGGCGAGTTGGGACCGGTCGATCCGCGGTCCGGAGCTGATCTGGGTGTAGGTGGTCCGCGGCAGGGCGACGCCGCCGGACTTCCAGGCGGCCTGGGTCAGTCCCGAGCAGTCGTACGCGGAGGGTCCGGTCGCGCCCCAGACGTACGGCTTGCCCAGGGCGGCGTAGGCGAAGGAAACGGCCCGCGCGGCACGGGGGTTGGGGGCGGCGGCCGCGGCAGCCCCTGGGCCGTGGGCGATCCCGTCGAGGGGGCCGTCCGCGCGCGTCCCCCGGTCCGCACGTGCCGTACGGGCCGTACCGACACCGTCCGTGCCGACACCGTCCCGTCCCGCCATCCGCTGCCGCTGCTCGGCGGTCAGCCGGCTCAGCAACTGCTCGGCGGCGTCCAGCTTGTGGACGACCGTGACCCGGTGCTTCTTCAGGGTGGCCTCGGTGGCCGCCAGCCGCTCCGCGGTCTCCTCGGCCCGCTGCCGGACCTGCCGTACGCTGCCGAGCCGGCGCGCGTAACCGGCCACCGCGGTCGCCTGATGACTGCCCGCACGCTCCAGCACCGCGGCGCCGTCCAGATAACGCTGCGGGTCCGCGGACAGCAGCAGCCGTACGGTCGGGTCCACCCCGCCGGAGCGGTACTGGCTCGCGGCCACGGCCCCCAGCTCGGTGCGGGCGGTGTTGAGCTTCTGGGTCCGGCGGGCGGCCTCGTCCTGCAGCCTGCTCAGCTCCTGGCGTGCGGTGCCGGCGGCTTCCTTCGCACCGTTGTAGTTCTGCGTGGCCACCTCTGCCTCCTGGTACAGCGCGTTGATCCGGCCCTTGACCTGGGCGGGGGTGGGCGGGGATGCGGCCTGGCCGGTGCCGTCGAAGACGGTGGCGGTGGCGGCACCCGCGAGTGCCAGCGTGGCGGCGGTACGGGCGGTGCGCGTGCCGCCGGTCAGCGAGGCGAGCGGATGCTGCCTGGGCTTGCGGTGCGAGGCCACGGTGGCCGTCACTTCCTTCCCTTCGAGCCGCGGGGCCGGCGGCGGTCCGCAACGGGGGCAACGAACCGCCGCCGCACCTCGCGGCGGGACGGCCGACAGGACGCCGGTGGGGGGCCGGCGAAGGCGGGGAGTCGACCGCCTGGAGGAGGACGCTAAGCCTGGGTGTCGCGCCAGGGAGCCCACTTGCCCGGCATTGTTCGCTTTCGACCGGTGCCGGTGTGCGGATGACCGTGCCGTCGGCGGCTGCACGGCCGGTACCGGTCCGGCATGACCGAAGCGACGATTGTGGGCGCCCTGCCCGCGGGGCCGTGCTATGCGGCGGCTACGATCCCGCACTATGGACGTAGTAATCAATCTCTTCGTCGGCCTGCACATCATCGGCATCGCCGCCCTGCTCGGCGGCTTCATGACCCAGATGAAGGCGATGGGCGCGGGCACCGCCCGCTTCGTGCCGGCCATGCTGCACGGCGCGCTGACGATGCTGGTCACCGGCGTCGCGCTGGTCGGCCTCAACCAGGCCGAGGGCCACCACGTCAACACCATCAAGATCGGCATCAAGATGGCCGTGCTGGTGGTGATCCTGGCGCTGGTCTACGTCAAGCGGGACGAGGAGACGGTCGCCAAGCCGCTCTTCGGCGCGGTCGGTGCGCTGACCGTGGCCAACATCTTCATCGCGGTGCTCTGGACCTGAGCGGCGCAAGCGGACCACCGCCACAAAGGCGCAAGCGGACCTCCGCCCCAAAACAGCACACCGCGCGGTCCTCGCACTCCGGATCCGGAGGCGATGGCCGCGCGGTGGCGTGTGGGGGGTGGCCGTGGGGGGTGGTTCGGTGGGGGAGCACAGGGCGCCGGGCCTCAGCCCGGGCGGACGCTCCCGTAGATCGGCATGTAGTAGATCGACTCCTCCCGGACGCTGGCGCCCGGGTGCGGGGCATGGATCATCTTGCCGCCGCCTATGTACATCCCGACGTGGCTGATGTCGTCGAAGAAGAAGACCAGGTCACCGGGTTGCAGATCCTTGGTGGCCACCCGCTGGCCGACCTTGACCTGGTCCCAGGTGGTCCGCGGCAGCGTGACGCCGGCCGCCTTCCACGCCGCCTGCGTCAGCCCCGAGCAGTCGTAGGAGCTGGGGCCGGTGGCGCCCCAGACGTACGGCTTGCCGATCTGGGCGCGGGCGAATGCGAGCGCCTTCTCTGCCTTGGTGGAGGACGAGTCGCCGGTCGAGCTGCCGCCGGAGCTGCCACCGGTCTGGCCGCCCGTCGAACCGCCGCCCGTCTGCTGCCGCTGGCGCTCGCGCTCCTGCTGCCTGCGCGCCTCTTCCTCGGCCTTGCGCTTGGCGGCCGCCTCCTTCTGGCGCTCCAGCTCGGCCAGCCGCGCCTTCTCCTGGGCGGTCAGCCGGGACAGCAGCTGACGGGCCTCGGACAGCTTGTCCTGGACGGAGCGCTTGGACTCCTTGAGGGAGGCCTGGGACTTCTGCAGCCGCTCCAGGCTGTCGGTCGCCGAGGCCCGCTGGCGCGCCGCGGCGGCCGCCTGCTCCTGGTAGTCGGTGACGGCCTGCTTCTGCCGGCTGGTCAGCCGCTCCATGAGGTGGCTGCGGTCGAAGAACTGCTGCGGGTCCTTGGCGAGCATCAGCTGCGCCGTCGGGTTCATCCCGCCGGTGCGGTACTGCGCCGAGGCGAACATGCCCAGCTGGTGCCGGGACCGGTTCATCTGCTCGGCGCGCTTGGCGGCGGCATTGAGCAGGCCGTCGACGGTGTGGCGCTGTTCGTCGGCGCGCTCCTTGGCCCCGTTGTACTTCTCGGTGGCCAGCTCGGCCTGGTGGTAGAGGTCGTCGACCTTCTTCTTGACCTCTTCGATGGTGGGCTTGGGCGCTCGGGGGGCCGCGTCGGCGGACTGCGAGAGCAGGGTGACCGACGCGAGGGCTGCGGTGGTGAGCCCGGCAGCCGTGCGGCGGCCTCCGGGCGAGGCGAGGACGCTGGTGCGCGGCTTGCGATGGGACGCCAAGACCGGCAACTCCTTCCGTGGACCGCCTACCGGGTTAGCTGTCGGGTTCGGGCGGTGTCGATGACGGAAGGCTTGCCCTACGGTCCTGACGTCCGCCTGAGACGGCCGTACGGATCGATTCACCCCGGTGGTGCTGGTGGGTCCCCGGCTCCGGGTGCCGTGGGGCAGGGCCGGACTCGGCGCGGCGGCTCGTGCGGACGCTGTCGTACGCGGGGAGGCGGGCCGCCTGAGCGAGGACGTTAGCCAACTCGTGTGGCTCCTGTGAAGGCTGATGTTCGATATGCCCGAAACCTTTTTGTGACCTGAACGCGATCCGGGGGTTGTTGTGGCAGATGTCGGATTCGGGTACACGAGGCGCCGGCCTGGCCGCCCCGGACCCGGCCCGCTGATCTGCGCCCCGCCGTCGAGCCCCGAATTCCGCCGACAATCGGCACTCCGCGGCGGGCTGTCAGTGCGGCGGCCTAGACTCGGTGGGCGATGAGCAGCCTCTTTGACGACAGCTTCCTGGCGGACCTCGGCCACAAGGGCGAGGAGCCCCCGCCGCCTCCCGAGGACGAGCACGAGCCGGCCCCCGAGGAGATCCCCGACGACCTCTTCGGCGGGAAATACGACGCACCCGGCCCCCGGGAGACGTACTACCGCGACGGCGCCGCCCGCCCCGCCCTCGACCCCGCCAGGCTGCTCGAAGGGCTCAACGACGAGCAGAAGGCCGCCGTGGTGCACACCGGCGGCCCGCTGCTGATCGTCGCCGGCGCCGGCTCCGGCAAGACCCGGGTGCTCACCCACCGCATCGCTCATCTGCTGGCCGAGCGCCATGTCCACCCCGGCCAGATCCTCGCGATCACCTTCACCAACAAGGCCGCGGGCGAGATGAAGGAGCGCGTCGAGGAGCTCGTCGGCCCCCGGGCGAACGCCATGTGGGTCTCCACCTTCCACAGCGCCTGTGTCCGCATCCTGCGCCGCGAGTCCAAGAAGCTGGGCTTCACCTCGTCCTTCTCGATCTACGACGCCGCCGACTCCAAGCGCCTGATGGCCCTGGTCTGCCGCGATCTTGATCTGGACCCCAAGCGCTACCCGCCCAAGTCCTTCAGCGCGAAGATCTCCAACCTCAAGAACGAGCTCATCGACGAGGAGACCTTCGCCGGGACGGCATCCGATGGTTTCGAGAAGACGCTGGCCGAGGCGTACGCGATGTACCAGGCGCGGCTGCGCGAGGCCAACGCCCTGGACTTCGACGACATCATCATGACGACGGTCCATCTGCTCCAGGCCTTCCCGGATGTCGCCGAGCACTACCGCCGCCGCTTCCGCCACGTCCTCGTCGACGAGTACCAGGACACCAACCACGCCCAGTACACCCTCGTCCGCGAGCTGGTCGGCCCCGCCGAATCCGCGGCCGAGCTGTGCGTCGTCGGTGACGCCGACCAGTCGATCTACGCCTTCCGCGGCGCCACCATCCGCAACATCCTCCAGTTCGAGGAGGACTACCCCGACGCGACCACGATCCTGCTGGAGCAGAACTACCGCTCCTCGCAGACGATCCTGTCCGCCGCCAACGCCGTCATCGAGCGCAATGAGAACCGCCGCCCCAAGAACCTCTGGACGGACGCCGGCAGCGGCCCCGGGATCACCGGCTACGTCGCCGACACCGAGCACGACGAGGCGCAGTTCGTCGCCGACGAGATCGACCGCCTGACGGACGCCGGGGACGCCAAGGCCGGCGATGTCGCCGTCTTCTACCGCACCAACGCCCAGTCCCGGGTCTTCGAGGAGATCTTCATCCGGGTCGGGCTGCCCTACAAGGTCGTCGGTGGAGTGCGCTTCTACGAGCGCAAGGAGGTCCGCGACGTCCTCGCCTATCTCCGGGTGCTCGCCAACCCCGAGGACACCGTCCCGCTGCGCCGCATCCTGAACGTCCCCAAGCGCGGCATCGGCGACCGCGCCGAGGCGATGATCGACGCCCTGTCGCTCCGCGAGAAGATCACCTTCCCGCAGGCGCTGCGCCGGGTCGACGAGGCGTACGGCATGGCGGCCCGCTCCGCCAACGCCGTCAAGCGCTTCAACGTCCTCATGGAGGAGCTGCGCACCATCGTCGAGTCCGGCGCCGGCCCGGCCACCGTCCTGGAAGCGGTCCTGGAGCGTACGGGCTACCTCGCCGAGCTCCAGGCCTCCACCGACCCGCAGGACGAGACCCGGATCGAGAACCTCCAGGAACTCGCCGCGGTGGCCCTGGAATTCGAGCAGGACCGCGGTGAAGAGAGCCCCGGCACCCTCGCCGACTTCCTGGAGCAGGTCGCACTGGTCGCCGACTCCGACCAGATCCCGGACGAGGACGAGGAGGGCAGCGGCGTCATCACCCTCATGACGCTGCACACCGCCAAGGGCCTGGAATTCCCGGTGGTCTTCCTGACCGGCATGGAGGACGGCGTCTTCCCGCACATGCGCGCGCTGGGCCAGACCAAGGAGCTGGAGGAGGAGCGCCGGCTGGCCTACGTCGGCATCACCCGCGCCCGCGAGCGCCTCTATGTCACCCGCTCGACGATGCGCAGTGCCTGGGGCCAGCCCTCGTACAACCCGCCCTCCCGGTTCCTGGAGGAGATCCCGGGCGAGTACGTCGAGTGGAAGCGGACCGGCCAGGCGACGCCGTCCGCGTCGATGGGCGCGCTGTCGGGCGGCGGCGGCTTCGGCTCCGGCCTGTCGTCGTCGCGCAACAAGGGGCCGAGCGGCTTCGCCACCCGCCGCACCAAGGACCGCCCGGTGGTCGCGCTGGCCATCGGCGACCGCGTCACCCACGACAGCTTCGGGCTCGGCACGGTCGTGGGCGTCAAGGGCAGCGGCGACAACGCCGAGGCGACCATCGACTTCGGCGGCGAGAAGCCCAAGCGGCTGCTGCTGCGGTATGCGCCGGTGGAGAAGCTGTAGGTGGGGAAGCGGTAACGGGGGGCGGTCAGTTCGGGTTGAGGCCGTGGTCCCGCAGCCACGGCTGCGGGTCGACCGCCGCGCCGCCGCCCGGGCGCACCTCGAAGTGCAGATGCGGCCCGGTGGAGTTGCCGGAATTGCCCGAATAGGCAATCCGGTCACCGGCCTTGACCTGCCCGGAGCGGATCTTGGTGCTGCTCAGATGGCAGTACCACGTCTCGGTGCCGTCGGGCGCCGTCACGATCGCCATGTTGCCGTAGGCGGAGTTCCACTGGGTGCGGATGGTGCCGTCGGTGGCGGACATGACCGGGGTGCCGTAGCTGACCGGGAAGTCGATTCCGGTGTGCACGGACATCCAGTTGACGCCGGCCTGGCCGAAGGTGGCGCTCAGCCCGTGCTGGGTCACCGGCAGCACGAACTTGGGGCGCATGGCCTCCTTGCGGGCCGCCGCCTCCGCCTTGCGCTTGCGGTCCAGCGCCTGGCGCTCCTTGAGGTCGATCCGCTCCTGGGTACGGCTGGCCCGGTCGCGGAAGTCGTCCGCGCTGGCGCTGAGTCCGGCGAGCTGGGTGTCGAGCTTGCTGTTCGCCGCGGCCGGTTTGACGGCCCCCGCGTCGGGCGCGGCCTGCGCGGTCGTCTCCGCCTTGTCGTCCCCGCCGAAGTGGGCGACGGACGCGGCGGCCACGGCGCAGACGCCCATGGCGGCGACCGACGGGACGGCGACGGTCAGCAGCGCCGACCGCTTCGCCGGGCGCCGCCGGCCCCGGCCGCGGACGGCCTTCCCGGCTTCCGGCTGGGCGGCCCGGCGGCCGGCGGGGGCGTCGGCCGCGACCGGGATCGGCATGGCCTGCGTCATGGCGTCCGCCACGGCGGCGGCGTCGCTCAGGCCGCCGTGCTCCTCGGCGCCACCGGCGGGGGAGTTGCCGTCGGCGCCGTGCTGCCCGGTGTCGTACCCGTCGTAGCCGTCGGACTCGTACGGGCCGCTGCCGTGCCGGTCGCTCCCGGCGTGCGCGGTCTCGAAGGGCGCGGTCTCGAAGGGTGCGGTCTCGTCCCACGCGGTGCCGTCCCAGTGGGCGGTCTCGGCCGCGGGCGGGCCGGCCTGCGCCGGGATCCCGGCGATCAGCCCCTGGTCGGTGGTCGACCAGATCGCCGTGGCCTCGTAGCTCGCGGTCTCCTGGAGTGCGGTCTCCTGGAGTGCGGTGGCCTGCCGGCTGAGGGCGTCGAAGCCGCCGGTGCTCTCGAAGGTCTCGGCCGTCTCGTAGGCGCCGGTGGCGTAACTGCCGCTGTCGTAACTGCCGGTCGGGTAACCGCCGGTGTCGCAGCCGCCGGTGGCAACGCCTCCGGTGGAAAAGCTTCCGGTGTCGAACCCGCCGTACCCGTAAGAGGTGGCTTCGTACGCGGTCGTCCCGTATCCGGCGGTTTCGTACCCGGCCGTGTCGTACGTGGACGAGGGGGAGTACCCGGTGGTTTCCTGCGCCGGCTGCTCGTAGCCGGTGTGCGCGTACGGGTCGTAGCCTCCGGCAGCCGATTGCGGGTCGGCGACGGCGTAGGCGCCGGTGTCGTAGCCGCCGGTGTCCCACTGCATCGTGGGGTACGCGCCGGTGCCGTAGACATCGCCGGCCTGGCCGCCATCGGCCGGACCGGCCCCGCCGTCATACGCGCCGGTGTGGAAGGTGCCCGTGCCGTACGCACTCATCCCGTACGCCCCCGCGCCATACGCACCGGTGTCGTACATCCCGGTGTCATAGGTGCCGGTGTCGTACATGCCGGTTTCGTACGAGCCGGGGAGCGAGCCGAAGAGCGGGTCGCCGTCGCCGTATTGGGCGGTGCCGTCCGGGGACTGCTGCCCGTAGGAGTCGTAGGCCGGATAGTGCGCATACGAGGCGTCGGAAGGAGAGCCGGTCGGAGGCTGAGCCTCCGATGGGTGACGGTCGTTCACCAACTTCTCTTTCGCCTCGGCAGCAGGAGAATTAGCGGCGACTGTACCCGGCGGTTTGCGATGGCGACAATCTTCAACTGGTTTTGCGTTCGGCCAGACCGGGCATTTGGCCGCCTTTCGGCGGTCCCATGCGCGCTCTTGGCGCCTCGTTCGAGGCTTGTTCGACAACGCGTCAAGATCGTGTCGCCCGTGGAGCGTCACTGACGCCTCGCATGAGGCGCGAGCAGGCCGGGAGCAGGCCGTCGGTAGCCGTGGGTACGGCCTCGGGTCAGGCCACCGAAATGGTGTCCGCCGCCCCTTCCGCCTCCTCCGCCGAGGTCAGTGCCGCGCGTATTCCGGCGGCGACGGTGCCGTTGACCGGCAGGGCGAGGTGTCCGACGCCCGCGACGTGCACGTTCTCGGCGATCACATCCGGGTGGTCGATTCTGGCCGTCGTGGCCGGAATCATCACTTGGTCCGCCTCACTCCAGAAGGCCACGAATCGGGTGCGGCAATTCGGTGCCGGAAGCGACAACTCCGCGATCACCTCGGAATCGGGCCGCATCTGCCGGACGATCGGGTGCGCCGACATCAGGGGCGCGATACGGGTGCCGGAGTGCGGGGTGCCGAGCGTGATCACGGTACGGACATGGGCATCGCCGCCGAGCCGCTGGACGTAATAGCGGGCGATGAGCCCGCCGAGGCTGTGGCCCACGATGTCCACCCGGCGATGACCGGTCCGCGCGCACACCTCCGCCACATGACGGCCGAGCAACTCGGCGGCCTTACGGAGATCGCAGGTCAGCGGGGAGTAGTTGAGCGCCTCGACATGGCACCAGCCGTGTCGGAGCAGCGAGCGGCGCAGCAGGACGAAGACGGAGCGGTTGTCGATGAAGCCGTGGAGCAGGAGGACCGGCGGATGCGCCCGGCCCTCGGTCGGCAGCAGCGTGGGCGCAGCGACGGCGGGCTGCGGGACCTTCGGTGTCAGCCGCCCGTCCGTCGGACGCCCGTCGGGAGATTCGGCGGACGGGGGCGGTGCGGGGCATGGGACGGGGCGTTCCTGGGAGATACCGGTCGGATAGAGCAGCACATGGGCGGCGAGGACCGCCAGGTCGACGACCGTGCTGCGGAGCAGAAGGGGAGAGGTGTGGGTGGGGAGCCGGCGCGCGCACTGGAGCGGTGCAGCGAGAAGGCGCGCGAGCAGAAGGGGTGCGGAGAGAAAGGGCAGGGCCTGCATGCCGACCTCCCGAACGGCACGCGGGAGGCGACCGTGACCCCCGTATGCCCTCGTGGGAAGCCATGCGCAGCGACGGCGGGCCCGCGGCGCGGCCTGCCCTGATGCGCGCCCGGCGGCGCGGTTCGACTGCGGCTCCCCGTGCGCCCGGCCCGCGTGCGCTCCGCCACAAGGCCGTGGCGTGACGACACGTGGAACGCGGCGCATAGCGAACGTGTCCCAGGTGTGATTTCCCCCTCCCCGGATGTCACGAAACGGCTGGGTACGGGATGCTGGCGATAACGTTCGTTCACGCTCGTGGCCGCCGGATCGCGGTCGCGCGATCGATTGTCGGCTCGGCGGCACCACAGTGCCGTGCATGGCTTGGAGGCAGTGATGAGTGTGGCTCGGCAGGACGGGGCGCAAGCGGGGAGCCAGGGCGCGGCGGGCAGGTCGGGGCCGATCCGTGTGGTGGTGGCCAAGCCGGGTCTGGACGGGCACGACCGGGGTGCCAAGGTCATCGCGCGGGCGCTGCGGGACGCCGGTATGGAGGTGATCTACACCGGGCTGCACCAGACCCCGGAGCAGATCGTCGACACCGCGATCCAGGAGGACGCCGACGCGATCGGGCTGTCCATCCTCTCCGGCGCCCACAACACCCTCTTCGCGAAGGTCATCGCCCTCCTGGAGGAACGCGACGCGGCGGACATCAAGGTCTTCGGCGGTGGCATCATCCCCGAGGCCGACATCCCGCCGCTCAAGGCACAGGGCGTCGCGGAGATCTTCACGCCGGGCGCGACGACCGCCTCGATCGTGGAGTGGGTCCAGGCGAACGTGCGCTCGCTGGCGGTCTGAGGCGGCGCCGGGCACGTGCACCACGCGGACACCCCCTGGGGCGGCCGGGGCGCGGCGGGTCACGGCGTCCTCCGAGCGGATTCCCCGGCCGGCACGGGGGCGGCGGGCGGCGGCGTGAGTTCGGCACGCATCGTGGCGCGCAGGCGCAGGGTGCCGACCAGGCGCTGGAAGGCCTCGGACCAGTAGCCGCCGGAGCCCGGTGAGGCGCCCTCCGGCTCGTCCGTGACCGCGGTGAGCATGTCGAGACGGTCCGCGGCCGCCGGGTCCAGACAGCGCTCGGCCAGACCCATCACCCCGCTGAAGCTCCAGGGGTAGCTGCCCGCGTCCCGGGCGATGTCCAGTGCGTCCACGACGGCGCGGCCCAGCGGCTCCGCCCAGGGGACCGCGCACACCCCGAGCATCCGGAACGCGTCCGACAAGCCGTGCGCCGCGATGAACTCCGCTACCCACCGGGCCCGTTCGTCCCCGGGCAGCACGGCCAGCAGCTTCGTCAGATCCCGCGACGAGCCGGCCGGTGAGACCTCGGCGGCCTGGGGCGGTGCGCCCGGCGCGCCGAGCAGCGCCCGCGCCCAGTCGGCGCTCTGCTGGCGCACCGCGGCCCGGCACCAGGCGTCGTGCAGCTCCGTCCGCCAGTCGTCCGCCACCGGCAGCGCGACGATCGCCGCCGGCGCCCGGTCCGCGAAGCGCTCGCGCCAGCTGTCCAGTGGTGTCGCCTCCACCAACTGGCCCAGCCACCAGGACCGTTCGCCCCGCCCGGAGGGCGGCTTGGGTGCCACGCCGTCCCGTTGCATCGCCGCGTCGCACTCGTGCGGCGCCTCCACCGAGATCCTCGTGGTGCCCGACGTACGGTCCGGGCCGATGCAGGTGTGCGCACGCTCGGCCATACGGGCCGCGAACGCGGAGCCGGGGAGGGTGGAGAGGAACTCGGCGGCCGTGGCGCGGACATTGCGGCTGCGGTCGGACAGTGCCCGTTCGAGGAAGGGCTCATCCGCCGCCGAGAGGTCCTCGCGCAGCGAGTCGAGGAACATCAGGCGGTCCTCGGCCCGTTCCGTGGACCAGGTCGTGGCCAGCAGCGCCAGGCCGGCCGGCGGGTCGTGCCGGCGCAGCGCGGTCAACAGGGCGACCCGCTCCGCGAACAGGCCCTCCTCCCACTGCTGCCGTACGCCCTCGGGGTCGTCACCGAGGGGGAACCCGGCCGGGCCGCCGATCCCGCGGAGCGCGAACTTCCACGCGTCGTTGAGTCGCGCCAGCCACAGGGCGCGCGGTCCCGCCAGCGCCAGCGCGGCGGACCGCAGATCCGTACGGGCCCGGGCGGCGTCGAGCAGCTCCGGAAGCAGTGCCTCCGGGGCGCGGTAGCCGTATCCGTCGGCGGCGGCCAGCCACTGCGGGAGCAGTTCGGTGAGGTCGGGGGCCGTCCCGCGGCGGCTGCTGCCTCCGGCGCCGCCGCGGTCGGCGAGCAGCAGGGAGAGCCGGCGGCGGGCCGCGGGCGGCAGCGGGGGCCGCGGATCGGCCGGGGCCGGGGCGGGCCGCTCGCCGGCCGGCGCAGGGCGCAGCGCGGCGCGCCGGCGCACCGTGCTCACCGCGGCCGCGTCCAGGAGTGCGGCCGCGCTGCCCTGACCGGGCCGCATCGCCACCGGCGGGGTCCGGCGCTCGGTCCCGAGGAGCGCGGCACTCACGAGGGCGGACCAGTCGGCCGGGGCGACCCGGCCGAAGGAGGCGGCTGCGGGGGGTGTGGAGGTGCTGCTCGTGCTGCTCGTGCTGCTCGTGACGTTTGTGGTGGGCGTGATGTTCGTGGGGGGCATGATGTTCGTGGTGCTCGTCATGCTCGTCGTGCCCTTCTTCCGGTCTTCCAGGCATCGGTGGTGGACGGCTTGCGTGGACGGCTTGCGCGGAGGGCGGGAGCCGCGGCGGGCGGAGCCGGGGGCCGGGTCACAGGGACACCGGGGTGGGGTCCCAGACGGTCAGTGGCAGAAAGCCGCGGTGGCCGCATTCGCCGAAGACCGTGACCGGTGCCCCGCCCGATATGGCGGCCAGCTGCCACCGACTGGCCCGGCCGGAACAGCGCGGGTCCAGCGGCAGCGCCGACTCCCCGTCCGCATCGGCCAGTTGCCAACCCGCCCCGTCGCGGCCCGGTATGGGCGTGACGTCGGTGAGCACCACCGGCCAGGAATCCAGCCAGGGGTCGTCGCGCAGTGCATCGCCGTACGCGGTCAGTGCGGCATCGATGCCGCAGCCGGGTGGCACCGGTCCAGGGGCCGCCGGGGCGTGCCGCTCGCCCAGGGCCGCACGCAGCGGGCGGGCGCCGGGGTAGTAGGCGAGATCCGCGTCGAGGACCAGACCGGGCGGCAGGGCCAGGTCCAGCGGGCGGTGGGGGCCCCCGAACGAGAGATGCAGCGCCATCCGGCCGGTCCGCTCGCCCCGCAGAAAGATTCTGCGGGTGAGCAACTTGCCGTCGTCGCTGTCCTGTTGGGCGAGCACCAGCCAGCGGTCCCGGACCGTTGCCGCGTCGGGTCCGGTCAGCAGTTCCGCCGCCTCGGTGGTGAGTCCGACGCGGGAGCGGACCGTCGCCGCGAGCGGAGTCGGCAGCCGGTCGAGGCCGAGGAACGCCTGATCGAGGAGGTGCAGCAGCGCGCACTCCTCCAGCAGCCGGGCCGGCCAGTCGGCGCCGGATGCCACCACCGACCCCAACTCGCGTACCCGCGCGGCGAGTCCGGGTGCCTGGGCGTCGACCATGCGGGCGGCCGTCTCGTCCCAGGAGCCGCCCGCGCTCCCGGAACCACCCGGAGGGGAATCGCCCCCACCGGCGCGTCCGGCCGAGGCCAGGCCGGAATGGAGCAGATCCTCCAGGCGCTGTTCCAGTTCCACGGCGCCGGCGCCGATCCGCTGCATCCGGCGGGCGGCCCGCCGCTCGGCGGCCTCCGGGGCGGCGGGCGCACGCGACCCGGCGCCCCCGCCCGGTGCCGCACCCGCGGGCCGCCCGGCGCGCTCGCGGCGCCCGGCCAGCCACTCGACCGCCCACGACGCCGGCTCCCCGGCCGCCACCGCCCGGTCCCCGCCGCCCGCCCAGAGCAGCAGCAGCCCCAGCGCGTGCTTGCACGGAAATTTACGGCTCGGGCAACTGCACGTGAAAGCCGGGCCGTTGAGGTCCACCACGGTCCGGTAGGGCTGCTTTCCGCTGCCCTTGCACTGCCCCCACAGCGCGGCCTCGTCCGCGCCCGTTTCCGACCACGGCTCGGGTGCCGCGAGCTTGCCGCCCGCCTTGCGTGATGCCTCGCCAGGCGCCAGCGCGAGCACCTGATCCGTCGTCCAGCGTTCCCCCTGCGGATTCATGTCCCCGACGCTACGACCCGCCACTGACAATCACCCCCGACCGTGCCGAACTCGCAGGCCAGTGCCGGTTTTCGGGGCGTTGTCAGTGGTCTGGTGCAGGCTTGATTCCGCAAGCGGCCGCAGCGGTTTCGCGGTGCCGGCCGCAGACGTGAGGACGAGGGGGAAACATGTCCGGGAACAGCTTCAGGGCGGCGGACGACACGAAGAATCCGGCGAGCGGGACGATCCCGGAAGCCGCGGGCGGCGCGGCGCTGCGGCCGCATGCCGAGGACAGCTTCGCGGCGGAGCTCGCGGCCCTCGCCGCGGCCGACGACCGGCCGCGGCCGGAGCGCTGGCGGCTCTCGCCGTGGGCGGTCGCCACCTATCTGCTCGGCGGCACGCTCGCGGACGGCACGGTCATCACACCGAAATACGTCGGCCCGCGCCGCATCGTCGAGGTCGCGGTGACCACCCTCGCGACGGACCGCGCACTGCTCCTGCTCGGCGTGCCCGGCACGGCGAAGACCTGGGTGTCCGAGCATCTGGCGGCGGCCGTCAGCGGCGATTCCACCCTGCTGGTGCAGGGCACGGCCGGCACTCCTGAGGAGGCGATCCGCTACGGCTGGAACTACGCCCAGCTGCTCGCGAACGGCCCGAGCCGCGAGGCGCTGGTGCCCAGTCCGGTGATGCGTGCGATGGCGCAGGGCATGACCGCGCGGGTCGAGGAGCTGACCCGGATCCCCGCCGACGTACAGGACACGCTCATCACGGTCCTGTCGGAAAAGACCCTGCCGATCCCCGAGTTGGGGCAGGAGGTGCAGGCCGTCCGCGGCTTCAACCTGATCGCCACCGCCAACGACCGCGACCGCGGGGTCAATGAACTCTCCAGCGCACTGCGCCGCCGCTTCAACACCGTCGTACTCCCGCTGCCCGCGACCCCCGACGAAGAGGTGGACATCGTCTCGCGCCGGGTCGAGCAGATCGGACGCTCGCTGGACCTCCCGGCCGGGCCGGAGGGGCTGGACGAGATCCGCCGGGTCGTCACGGTCTTCCGCGAGCTGCGCTCCGGCACCACCGCCGACGGCCGGACCAAGCTCAAGTCACCCTCCGGCACCCTCTCCACGGCCGAGGCGATCTCGGTGGTGACCAACGGCCTCGCGCTGGCCACCCACTTCGGGGACGGCGTGCTGCGTTCCGGGGACGTCGCCGCGGGCATTCTGGGCGCCGTGGTCCGCGACCCGGCCGCGGACCGGGTCGTATGGCAGGAGTACCTCGAAACGGTGGTGCGCGAGCGCGACGGCTGGAAGGACTTCTACCGCGCCTGCCGTGAGGTGAGCGCATGACCGGGCCGCTGCTGCTCGGGGTGCGGCATCACGGCCCCGGATCGGCACGGGCGGTGCGCGCCGCCCTGGAGCAGTACACCCCCGCCGCGGTCCTGATCGAGGGACCGCCGGAGGCGGACGAGCTGGTACCGCTCGCCGCCCGGGAGGAGATGAGACCGCCGGTCGCGCTGCTCGCCCATGCGCAGGACGACCCCGGCCGCGCGGCGTTCTGGCCGCTGGCCGAGTTCTCCCCGGAGTGGGTGGCGCTGCGCTGGGCCCTGCAGCACGGCGTCCCCGTCCGCTTCATCGATCTGCCCGCGGCCCACTCCCTGGCGATGGGGGAGGACGGGGAACCGGCGGAGGGAGAGCAGCCGGAAGGCGGGAAGTCCGGCGGCGAAGGGCCTGAGGGGGAGCAAGCGGAAGGGGACCGGTCCGGCGGCGAGGGCCCCGACGAGGAACCGGGCACCCAGGAGGGACCCGAGGAGGATCAGGGCACCCAGGCCGATGTGCGGGTCGATCCGGTCCGGGTGCTGGCCGAGGCGGCCGGGTACGACGATCCCGAGCGCTGGTGGGAGGACGTGGTCGAGCACCGCGGGGGCGGGGGGACCTCCCGACGGAGCGGAGCCGAGAGTGAGGGAGAGCCCGATGCGGACGCCGCCGCCCCGTTCGCGGCGCTGGCCGAGGCGATGGGCGCGCTGCGGGAGGCCTACGGCGACGGCGGCCATGACCGTGATCCGGTGCGCGAGGCCCATATGCGGCTGCGGCTGCGTGCCGCGCGCAAGGAGTTCGGGGACAACATCGCCGTGGTGTGCGGAGCCTGGCACGTCCCGGCGCTGGCGCAGCGCACCACCGTGGCCGCCGACCGGCAACTGCTCAAGGGCCTGCCGAAGGTGAAGGCGACGGTGACCTGGGTGCCCTGGACACACCGGCGGCTGTCCCGGCACAGCGGTTACGGTGCCGGCATCGCCTCGCCCGGCTGGTACGGCCATCTCTTCAGCGCCCCCGACCGCCCCGTGGAACGCTGGCTGACCAAGGCCGCCGGGCTGCTCCGGGAGGAGGACTACGCCGTCTCGTCGGCGCACGTCATCGAGGCGGTGCGGCTCGCCGAGGGGCTGGCCACGGTGCGCGGCCGCCCGCTGGCCGGGCTGACGGAGCTGGACGACGCGATCCGGGCCGTCATGGGCGACGGCTCCGACGCCCCGTCCACGCTGATCCACGACCGGCTGGTGGTCGGTGAGGCGCTGGGCGAGGTCCCGGAGGACGCCCCCGCGGTGCCGCTGCAACGGGACATCGCCCGCACCCGGCGCACGCTCCGGCTCACACCGGAGGCCCGGGAACGGGAGCTGGAGCTGGATCTGCGCAAGGAGACCGACGCCGCGCGCAGCCGCCTGCTGCACCGGCTGCGGCTGCTCGGCATCCCCTGGGGAGAGCCCGCCGACTCCCGAGGCAGCACCGGCACCTTCCGGGAGACCTGGCGGCTGCGCTGGGAGCCCGAACTCTCGGTGCGGGTCGCGGAGGCCGGCATCTGGGGCACGACGGTGCTCTCGGCCGCCACCGCCAAGGCGGTTGCCGAGGCGTCAGGGGCGCCAAGGGCCTCCGGGGCCTCCGGGGCGGGCACGCTCGCCGGGGTGACGGCGCTCGCCGAGCGCTGTCTGCTCGCCGGACTCCCCGACGCCCTCCCGGTGGTGATGCAGGCACTGTCCGACCGCGCGGCGCTCGACGCGGACGTGGGCCATCTCGCCCAGGCGCTGCCCGCCCTCGTCCGGTCCGTGCGCTACGGCGATGTCCGCGGCACGCAATCCGCGGCGCTCCGTGAGGTCGCCATGGGCCTGGCCGAACGGGTCTTCGTCGGACTGCCGCCGGCCTGCGCGGGCCTGGACGCCGACGGCGCCGCCGCCATGCGCGGCCATCTCGACGCCACCCATCAGGCCGTCGGCCTCCTCGGCCGGCCGGAGTCCGGAGAGCAGCCGGCCCCCAAGAGCCTGCGGGCGCGGTGGGCCGCGGTACTGCACACGGTGAGCGAACGGGACGCCGTACCGGGGCTGATCCGCGGCCGAGCGGTCAGACTCCTGCTGGACGACGGCGAGTTGGGGGAGGAAGGAGCCGAGCGGCTGATGGGGCTCGCCCTCTCGCCGGGCTCCCCGCCCGTCGATGCCGCCGGATGGGTCGAGGGCTTCGTCGGCGGCGGGGACGGCGGCATGCTGCTGGTCCACGACGAACGGCTGCTCGCGCTGGTCGACGGCTGGCTGACCGGGGTGCCGGACGCGGCGTTCACGGACGTGCTGCCGCTGCTGCGCAGAACCTTCGCCGAGTACGAGGCAGGAGTGCGGCGCACCCTCGGCGAGCTGATCCGCCGCGGCCCCATGGCAACGCCCCGCCGGCCGCCCGGCGACGCCCCGGACGCCGCCGCGCCCGGCTTCGGCCCCGGCCTGGACCGCGACCGCGCCGCCGCCGTACTCCCCACACTGCGCCTGCTCCTGGGAATCGAACAGCAGGGCTTCGACAGCGAGCCGAGCGGGCCGGAAGGGCATACCGGACCGGCAGGGCCGGCTGGTCCGGCCGAGCCAACGGTTCCGGCCGAGCCGATCGGCCCGACCGGAGCGACTGGTCCGGCCGAGCCGACTCAAGCGATTGCATCAGCGACCGCATCGGCTCAAGCGATTGCATCAGCGACCGCATCGGCTCAAGCCACCGTCTCCGAGGACGAACGGCTGCGTCGCTGGCGGCTGGTGCTCGGTGGGGGTGGCGCGGACGGTACGGGGTGCGAGTTGCGGGGGCGGGACGCGGCGATGGACGGGGCGCTGGCCTCGCTCTACGGCAGGAAGAGCGGCAACGGCGGCAAGAGGGCCGGCGGCGGCAGCCGTTCGGCGGGACTCGGGGCCTCGGCGCCCGGAGTGGCGCGCTGGCTCGGCGACATCCGTACGTACTTCCCCTCCTCCGTGGTGCAGGTGATGCAGCGGGACGCCATCGACCGGCTGGGGCTGTCCGCGCTGCTGCTGGAGCCGGAGATGCTGGAGGCCGTCGAAGCGGACGTCCACCTGGTGGGGACCCTGCTCTCGCTCAACCGGCTGATGCCGGAGACGGCCAAGGACTCCGCACGCGCCGTCGTCCGCAAGGTCGTCGAAGAGCTGGAGAAGAAGCTGGCGAACCGCACCCGCGCCGCGCTCACCGGTGCGCTGGACCGCTCCGCGCGGATCAGCCGGCCGCGCCACCGCGACATCGACTGGGACCGCACGATCCGGGCGAACCTCAAGAACTACCTCCCCGAGTACCGCACGGTCGTCCCCGAGCGGCTGATCGGCTACGGCCGCGCCGCGCAGTCGGTGAAGAAGGAAGTGGTGCTCTGCATCGACCAGTCCGGTTCGATGGCCGCCTCGGTCGTCTACGCCTCGGTGTTCGGCGCGGTGCTGGCCTCCATGCGGGCCATCGACACCCGGCTGGTCGTCTTCGACACCGAGGTGGTCGATCTGACGGACCAACTCGACGACCCGGTCGACGTGCTCTTCGGCACCCAGCTGGGCGGCGGCACGGACATCAACCGCGCGCTCGCCTACTGCCAGTCCCGGATCACCCGCCCCGCCGAAACCGTCGTCGTCCTCATCAGCGACCTCTATGAGGGCGGTATCCGCGACGAGATGCTCAAGCGGGTCGCCGCGATGAAGGCGTCCGGAGTGCAGTTCGTGACCTTGCTCGCACTGTCCGACGAGGGGGCACCGGCCTACGACCGTGACCACGCGGCGGCTCTCGCGGCCCTGGATGCACCGGCGTTCGCCTGTACGCCCGATCTGTTCCCCGACGTGATGGCGGCTGCTCTGGAGAAACGACCGCTGCCCATACCGGACATGGCGGAGCAACGGTGACAGGTGGCCCAGGGGGACTTGCGTGGCACCTGGCTGCTCATGCAAGGATCAGGACATCGCTCGATCGCCCGCGACGCGCGTGACGCCGAGGCCTGAGCCCGGTTGTCCCCGTCCGTATGGGAAGGTCCCCTCCTTGTCCGCTGTGCTCGCCCTGCCTGCCGCCGTGCGCCTGCCGCGCACGGTGGCCGTGCGGCGTGCGCTGCTGGCCGGGCTCTTCCTGGTGGGCTTCGCCGCCCTCGGCTTCGCCTTCGGTCCCGGCGCCCATGCCGCCGACCGGGCGCGGACAGCGGACCTGCCCGGGGTCACGGCCCCGGCCAAGGCCCCGGCCGAGGCGTCCACTCCGGACCGGGCCACCACCCGGGACGGGGCGGCGGACCAGGCGGACCACGCGGGCCGGGCGGACGAACTCTCCGGCTCCGGAGCCGCGTTGGCGCCGCAGGGCAAGGGCTCCGAAGCCAAGCTGGCCCAGCGCGCCCACGCTGCCTCCGACGCGGTGGGCGATGCCGTACGGCCCGCCGCCGACCAGGCCGCATCGGCCACCGGCCGGGTCACCCAGCCGGTGCGCCGCGTCGTGCGGGAGATCGGGGACTCGGCCGGCGCCGCGCTGCCCGTACACCTCCCGTCCGGCGAGCACACCGGTCGCCCCGGAGACGGCGGTCCGCAGCAGCACGGCCGTACGCCGGGCGATGACCGGCCGGCCGATTCGTGCACCGGCGCACCGGCCGACGCGGGCGCAGCCCGTTCGGCTCACCTCATCGACGGCCTGGGCACGCCGGCCGCCGAGCACTCCTCGGCCACCGTCCACGAGGAGAAGGACCCGGGCCACCACGGCCTTCCGGGGCACCTCCCGCAGGGCCCGGTGGCGCCGGCCTCGCACAGTGCGGGTGACGGCCACGGTCCCCGTGGCGGGGACCAGCACGCCGCCGATCCGGCGAACTCCCTGCGCTTCCGGCTCATTCCCGGTGGCGTCCGCACGGCCGATGGCGCTCCGACGCGTCGGCGTGCCGAAGAAATCCTCGAATTCCCGGGCTAGGGCAGACCGCTCCGCGTTTGTCACTGGACCTGCCGCGCGGGGGCGGGACAGGTCTGCCCTTTCACCCCTTTTTGAATTCGAAGGACTTCACCTCCATGCGCTCCAACATCCGCCGTTCCATAGTCGTTGCCGCTGCCGCCACCGGGCTGTGGGCCCTGGGCTCCGTCGCCGCCAACGCCGCCGAGCTGCCCACCGCCGGGGACCTGCCGTCCGCCGGCTCGGTGACCGACACCGCCAAGCAGCTGCCCACCGGCGAGGTGACCGGCACCGCGACGAAGGCCGCCCAGAAGGTCACCGGCACCGTTGAGCAGACGGCGGGCAAGGCCACCGGCGTCCTGGGCGGCGGTGTCTCGACCCAGGACCTGCCCTCGACGGACGGTGTGCAGAAGCTGACCCACGGCCTCGGCCTGCCGGACACCGGTGCGGTCCGCAAGACCGCCGACGTGAAGAAGGCCAAGAAGGCCGTCAAGGCCGTCAAGAAGACCGCCAAGGCCGCCGACCTGGGCAAGGCCGGTCGCCTCACCAACGGCACGCTGCCCGCCGTCCCGGCGCTGCCCGCCACGGGCATCCCGTCCGCCCAGCTCCCCGGCGGCCTGCCCAAGGGCCTGCCCGCCACCCCGGCGCTGCCCAAGGCCCCCGCGCTGCCCAAGGCGCCCGGTTCGGTCGACAACCTGCTGGCCGGTCTCGCCGGTGCGGGTGTCCGTCCCGAGCAGCTGACGAACCAGGCCAAGAGCGGTCTGGCCACCGCCCGTCCGGTCGTCGACAACGCCGCCTCCGACGTGCTGCCGCCCGTCGCCCGCCGCGCCGTTGTCAAGGTCGTCCCGGTCGCCCAGGGTGCGGTCGGCAACGCCGGTCGGCTCGCCGGTGACGCGGCCGGCCAGGCGACCCCGTTCGTGATCACGGTCGGCGGCCAGGCGCAGCTGTTCGTGCAGGGTGCGGCCGGCGACGTGGTGCCGGCTGCCAAGGGAGTCGCGGCCCACGCCGCCCCGTTCGCGCAGGGTGTGGCCGCTGACGCCACTCCGTTCGCGAAGGGTCTGGCCGCCGTTGTCGCCACCGACGCACAGGGCACCGCCCACCAGGCCGTCGCCGGCGCGCAGGGCCTGACCCCGGTGAAGTCGCTCCCGTCGGTTCCGTCGGTTCCGTCCGTGCCGTCGGCGCCGGCCGTTCCGTCCGTGCCGTCCGTGCCCGCGGTTCCCGGCAACGTGACCGACGCCGTGGCCCTCCCGTCCGTGCCGTCCGTGCCCGCCGTCCCCGGCAACGTGACCGACGCCGTTCCGGCCGGCCTGGCCAACGCCGTCGCCGTCCCGGCCGTGCCGGCCCAGCTGTCCGACCTCACCAACGCCGCCAACATCCCGGCGCTGCCCGCCCTCCCGGTCCAGGGCATCTGAGGCTCGGAGCCAGTAGCACCGGTTCATCGGCTGCGGCGGCAGCCGATGCCGGAACACCCATGAACAGCCGGGCGGACCTCTGTGGGGGAGGACCGCCCGGCTTTGGCGTTTCCTCACCCCGGCAACAGGCCACCGGAGCCCCGGAGTTGATCCCCGGCAACAGGCCACCGGCCCTTCACCCCGCCCCGCTCCCCCGCCCGGCCGCTCACCGGGGCCCATCTCGTCCGAAGCGAGTGCATACGGTGCGTAACGCGACGGCCCGTAGGAAGCCGGACGATCGCCGCCCATTCGCCGCCGACATGCGGAAATCTCGAGGAGGCGTAACTTGGCCAAAAGATCTGTGATGGTAATCACCGCTGGAGTGTGATCTGTGATTTAGGGGCTCACGGCCCGCGGCGATAACCTGCCGGACGGACATGCCGCGTATCCGGACACCGTGTACGCCTCCCCTGTGACAGCGCCGTCACGTTGCCCTTCGCGGCACGCCCATCGCAGACAACGATCCGCGATCACTCGGCGATTCTGAGAAGACAAGGGACGGACGCGCGTGGACCTGTTCGAGTACCAGGCGAGGGACCTCTTCGCCAAGCACGGTGTACCGGTGCTGGCCGGTGAAGTCATCGACACGCCTGAGGCAGCCCGCGAGGCGACCGAGCGGCTGGGCGGCAAGTCTGTCGTCAAGGCCCAGGTGAAGGTCGGCGGCCGTGGCAAGGCCGGCGGCGTCAAGCTGGCCGCGACCCCGGACGAGGCCGTCGCGCGCGCGACGGACATCCTCGGCATGGACATCAAGGGCCACACGGTCCACAAGGTGATGATCGCCGAGACCGCTCCGGAGATCGCCGAGGAGTACTACGTCTCGTACCTCCTCGACCGCACCAACCGCACCTTCCTGGCCATGGCCTCCGTCGCCGGCGGCATGGACATCGAAGAGGTCGCGGAGAAGACCCCCGAGAAGCTCGCCAAGATCCCGGTGGACGCCAACGAAGGCGTCAGCAAGGAGAAGGCCGCCGAGATCGTCGCTGCCGCGAAGTTCCCGGCCGAGGTCGCCGACCAGGTGGCCGACGTCCTGGTCACCCTGTGGAAGACCTTCATCGCCGAGGACGCGCTCCTCGTCGAGGTCAACCCGCTCGCCAAGGTCGCCAGCGGCGATGTCCTCGCCCTCGACGGCAAGGTGTCCCTCGACGAGAACGCCGAGTTCCGCCAGCCGGACCACGAGGCGCTGGAGGACAAGGACGCAGCCAACCCGCTCGAGGCTGCGGCCAAGGCCAAGGGCCTGAACTACGTCAAGCTCGACGGCCAGGTCGGCATCATCGGCAACGGCGCGGGTCTCGTCATGAGCACCCTGGACGTCGTCGCCTACGCCGGCGAGAAGCACAACAACGTCAAGCCCGCCAACTTCCTCGACATCGGTGGCGGCGCCTCCGCCGAGGTCATGGCGAACGGCCTGGAGATCATCCTCGGCGACCCGGACGTCAAGTCCGTCTTCGTCAACGTCTTCGGCGGCATCACCGCCTGTGACGAGGTCGCCAACGGCATCGTGCAGGCCCTGGAGCTGCTCAAGTCCAAGGGCGAGGACGTCAACAAGCCCCTGGTCGTGCGGCTCGACGGCAACAACGCGGAGCTCGGCCGCGAGATCCTGTCGAAGGCCAACCACCCGCTGGTGCAGCGCGTGGACACCATGGACGGCGCGGCCGACAAGGCCGCCGAGCTGGCTGCTAAGTAAAGGACGAGGACACAACAACCATGGCTATCTTCCTGACCAAGGAAAGCAAGGTCATCGTCCAGGGCATGACCGGTGCCACTGGCATGAAGCACACCAAGCTGATGCTCGGTGACGGCACCAACATCGTCGGCGGTGTGAACCCCCGCAAGGCCGGCACCAGCGTCGACTTCGACGGCACCGACGTGCCCGTCTTCGGCTCGGTCGCCGAGGCGATGGAGAAGACCGGCGCCGATGTGTCCGTGCTCTTCGTGCCGCCGGCCTTCGCCAAGGCCGCCGTCGTCGAGGCGATCGACGCCGAGATCCCGCTGGCCGTCGTGATCACCGAGGGCATCGCGGTGCACGACTCCGCCGCCTTCTGGGCGTACGCGAAGTCCAAGGGCAACAAGACCCGGATCATCGGCCCGAACTGCCCCGGCCTGATCACCCCCGGCCAGTCCAACGCCGGCATCATCCCGGGCGACATCACCAAGCCCGGCCGCATCGGTCTGGTGTCGAAGTCCGGCACGCTGACCTACCAGATGATGTACGAGCTCCGTGACATCGGCTTCTCCTCGGCCGTCGGCATCGGTGGCGACCCGGTCATCGGCACCACGCACATCGACGCCCTCGCGGCGTTCGAGGCGGACCCCGACACCGACCTGATCGTGATGATCGGCGAGATCGGCGGCGACGCCGAGGAGCGTGCGGCCGACTTCATCAAGGCCAACGTCTCCAAGCCGGTCGTCGGCTACGTCGCGGGCTTCACCGCGCCCGAGGGCAAGACCATGGGCCACGCCGGCGCCATCGTCTCCGGCTCCTCCGGCACCGCCCAGGCGAAGAAGGAGGCCCTGGAGGCCGCCGGCGTCAAGGTCGGCAAGACCCCGTCGGAGACCGCGCGGCTGGCCCGCGAGATCCTCGGCGGCTGATTGCGCCACGGGACGGACGTCCTTGCGGCGTCCGTCATCGATACCGCCGGACCCTCGCTCCGGTGACCCCCGCACCGTCGCGGTGGAAGCTTCTTCCACCGTGCCGGGGCCGGTCACCGGGCGAGGGTCCGGCGGTGTGCGTTCGGGCCGGGAGCGGTGGGGAACGTCCGGGAAGGGCCGGGAGCGGTGGGGAACGTCCGGGAAGGGCCGGGAACGGCTGGGCAACGACTGGGCGAGCCCGGCCGCCCGCTGCCGGCGCCCCCCGAACGGGCCGCTGCCGCTAACGGCTCTCGGGCGTCAGCCGCGCCTGCCGGAGCCGCTTCCGTACGGCCTCGATCCCGTGCCGATGCGCACTCCTCGCCCGGTGTCCACGCCCGGCCTTGTGTGCACTCCCTGCCTTGTGTCCACGGTCTGCCTTGCGTGCATCGTCCCCGGCCTTGTGAGCGCCCTCGTCACGCTGCGGGGCCGGTGACACCGGGGCGTGCGCCGCGCGGGACAGCGCCTGCCCCGGCGGGGTGTGGTGATCCGGCGTGACGAGCACCGTCAAGAGCGTGACCAGCGCGAACAGCCCGATCAGCCCGAAGACGGCCCGGGTGGTCCGCTCGGCGCCGCGCTCGCTGCCGGACCGTACGAACTCCGCGGCGGGCGGCGGCATCTGCTCCGCGGCCGCCAACCTGGCGAACCGGGCCCGCAGGATCTCGCCCTGCCGTACCGGCGGGTGCCCGCCGAGCCCCAACTCCGGCAGCCGCTCGGCGATCTGCTCGCGCGCATGGGCCAGCCGCCCGGCCGCGGCCGGGGTGCTCGCCTCGATCTCCGCCGCGGTCTCGCACAGCCCGAGCCCCACCCCGTCGTGCAGCACCAGCGTCCGCCGGTACGGCGCCGGCAGGCTCAGCAGCGCCACCAGCAGCGCCTCGTCCGACGGTTCGGCCGGCGCGGCGAGCCGGTCCGGCGTACGGGCGGTCCGCAGCCCGGGGCACAGCCGGTGCCACGGCGCCAGCGCGTACTCATAGGTGGCCGCCCGCACCCACCCGGCCGGGTCCGGATCCACCGCGACCTGCGGCCAGCGCTGCCAGGCCAGCCGGAACCCCCGCTCCACCGCCCGCTGCGCCAGCCGTGGCCGGCCGGTGAGCAGAAACGCCTGCCGGGTCAGCGCGGCTGCGTGCCGGGTGTGGAGTTCGTCGAAGGCGGTGGCGGCCTGCTCGCGCGGGGGCATACACGGCTGGGTCATACACAACAGTGTGGAAAACCCGCAGAAGCATATGCACCGCGACACGTCGGGCATTTCGCCAGTCCATGGAGGAAACGCCTCTTGTTGGCAGCATGGTCGCGTGAGCCAGTTCACCGATCGTGGCCCCGCGTTGTCCTCGCACGGCCGCACCGCCGCCCAGCGCTCGTCGGCGATCGGCGCGGCCTTCCTCGGCGGGGTGACGGCAGCCGGCCTCGGGCTCGGCGCGCTGACGGTCGCCGTGCTGCTGCTCTGGGTCGCCTCTCCCGCCCCCGACAGCGGCCCGTCCGGGGCCCTGCATCTCGCCGCCGACCTGTGGCTGCTGGCGCACGGCGGTGATCTGGTGCGCACCGGGACCCCCTCCGGCGTCCCGGCCCCGGTCGCGGTGACCCCGCTGCTGCTCGTGGTCCTTCCGGTCTGGCTGCTGCACCGGGCCGCCCGCCATGCCCTGGCGACCGCGGTCGACGGCCGTCCGGCCCCCGGCGACGCTCCCGGCGCCGCCTCCGTGGTCGCGCCGCGCACCCTGCTCGGGGCGCTGCTCACCGGCTACCTGTGCATCGCGGCCGGCGCGCTGCTCTACGCCTGCGCCGGCGGGCTGAGCGCCGAGCCCCTCAGCGTGCTGGTGTACGTCCCGGCCACCGCGGTCGCCACGCTCGCCGCCACGGCCTGGCGCCTGCTGCGCCACCCGGGCGCCGATCTGCTGCCCGACCGGGCGCTGCGCGCCTGCGCCCGGGTGCCCGACGGCCTGCGCACCTTCTTCAGCGGCGCGCGGTGTGCCGTCGCCGGCCGGGCCGCCGGCTTCGCCCTCGCCGCCCTGCTCGGCTCCGGCGCACTGCTCACCCTCCTCGGGCTCGGCCTGCACGCCGGCCGGGTGGGCCAGGACCTCCTCCAGCTGGCGCCCGACTGGGCGAGCCGTGCCACGGTGCTGCTGCTGTGCCTGGTGCTGCTCCCCAACGCGGCCGTGTGGGGCACCGCGTACGGCCTGGGGCCCGGCTTCACGGTGGGCGCGGGCAGCACGGTCGGCCCGCTGGGCGCCTCCGCCCATCCCGTGCTGCCGCAGCTGCCGCTGCTCGGCGGGGTGCCGGACGCCGGCCCGGGAAGCCCGCTGACCTGGGCGGTGGCCGTCCTGCCGATGGTCGCGGGGGTGCTGCTCGCCCGTTCGGTGGTCCGGCCCGGGGGCCAGGGCCCGCCCGGCGGCGCGGGCGGGCCCTGGTCATGGTGGGCGACGGCCTGTGTGGCCGCCCTGGGGGCCGGCTTCTGCGGCGCCGCCATGGCCCTGCTCGCCGGCCTCTCCGGTGGCGCACTGGGCACCGGCGCGCTCGCCGCCTTCGGCCCGAGCTGGTGGCGTACGGGCCTGGCGGCGGCGGGCTGGACCGCCCTCACCGGCATCCCCGGCGCTGTCGTACTACGAGCTTGGCGGCGGCACACGGGACGGCGGGAGGGCGGGGCGGGCGGGGCGGACGGGGCAGATCCGTCGGGCCGGGGCGAGCCGGCGGCCGCGGAGAGCCAGGTGAGCACGGCGAGTGCGGAAAGCGCCGCGAGCGCGAAGGGCGAACGGGCGGGTGCGAAGGGCCTGACGCCCGCCAAGGCCGCCAAAGCCACCAAAACAGCCAAGGCCGCGACGGCCGCGAAGGCCGCCCGGGCGCTGCAAGGCGCCAAGGGCGCGCGGAGCGAGGGCGGGAGAGAGGGCGCGGGCGAGGAGGAGGACGCGGGGGAGGGCGAGGAGAAGCGGGACGCCGCGGCCGGCGCTGACGGTACGGCCTCCCGACCCGACGCGGCGGCCGCAGCCGGAACCGCACCCGCCGCCGCCCCCGAATCCGTCGCCTGACCCACTGTCCGGCCACCGGCCACCGGCCACCGGCCACCAGCCACTAGCCCGGCGCGGCCCCCGCCCCCTACTCCCGGTTGCTCAGCAGCGGGCGCAGCTCCTTGGGGAGCAGCTTCTCGCAGGACTTGCCGGAGGACTGGGTCAGCGCGTCGTTCACGCAGGTGAAGTAGTCGCGGTAGACGATCTGCACGGTGAAGGTCGCGGCCACCATCATCAGCGCCAGCGACGCGGTCACCAGGCCCGCGATCGCCGCCGTGACCTGCGGGCGGGTGCTGCCCTGGGAGGACGGTGCGCCCGGCTGCCCGCCCGGGGCCGGCTCGGTGGCGGGGGCGGGGCGGCCCTCCATGGCGGCGGTGGTCGCCTCGGCGGTGGCCTTCGAGGAGTCCGGCTTGGCGCGCAGGGCGCTGACGCCCCAATACAGCGCCAGCGCGGCCAGCAGCAGCGCGATCTCCGGCAGGCTGAACAGCACGCAGAAGAACGCCCACATACCGGCGAGCAGCGCATAGCGCGCCCGGCGCTGGGCCGGGTCGGTGGGGTCCCAGCGCAGTCCGCCGCCGGAGCCACCGGGGCCGCCGCCCTGCGGGCCGCCGCGGCCGCCCGGCCGGGAGCCGAAGCCGCCGTTCTGCCGGCCCGGCTGCCGCGGACTCCACTGGCTGCCCCAGCTCGGCGCCGCGTCGTCCTTCGACGGCGCCCCCGCCTCGTCCTGTCCGTCTTGCCCGTCCTGGCCGTCCGGGCCGGCGGGGTGGCGCGGGCGCCACTCCTGGTCGGGGGCGTCGGCCGGCGGCGGTGCGAAGGGGTTGTCGCGGTCGGAGCCCGCGGAATCCGGTGCGCCAGGGTCCGGGGAAGCCGACGACGGCTTGCGCTCGCGCGGCACCAGCACCGTCCCGGGGGCGGTGGCGGGCTGGGCGTACCTCCCAGCGGTGGCTGCGGGAGGGAGCAGGAGGGCCGCGCGGCGGCGTCGGTCCGTCATCTGGTGTGCGTCTTCCCCTTGTCTCGTCCGTTCGCGGGCCTTCGCGACCGGCGCCCGGTTAGCACGAACTGCATGCAGTCTTACGCCTGACGCTACCTCCCGTGCCCGCCCCCGTCCCGTGGGGGCCGCGCGGTGTGCCGGTATCGTTGCTGACGGTCGGCGCCTTCGTAGGGTTCCCCGGATCTGCGGTACCCGCAGTCTTGTACGACCACACAAAGCACGCGAGATCGGAAAAGAGCCCCGCCGTGGCTTCCTCCCCAGCCCCCGCCCCGTCCGCCCGACCCGGCCGTCCGGCCCGCATCGTCGTGCTCGTCTCGGGTTCCGGCACGAACCTGCAGGCGCTGCTGGACGCCATCGCCGAGCAGGGCCCGGAGGTGTACGGGGCCGAGGTCGTGGCCGTCGGCGCCGACCGTGGCGCGATCAAGGGCCTGGAACGCGCCGAGTCCGCGCAGCTGCCGACGTTCGTCTGCCGGGTCAAGGACCACGACAGCCGCCCGGACTGGGACGCGGCCCTGACCGAGGCGACCGCCGCCTACGAGCCCGACCTGGTGGTCTCGGCCGGCTTCATGAAGATCCTGGGCAAGGAGTTCCTCGCCCGCTTCGGCGGCCGGATCGTCAACACCCACCCGGCGCTGCTGCCGAGTTTTCCCGGTGCCCACGGCGTGCGCGACGCGCTCGCGTACGGCGCGAAGGTCACCGGATGCACCGTCCACTTCGTCGACGACGGCGTCGACACCGGCCCGATCATCGCCCAGGGCGTGGTCGAGGTCCGGGACGAGGACGAGGAATCCGCGCTGCATGAGCGCATCAAGGAAGTCGAGCGATCGCTGCTCGTCGAGGTCGTGGGGCAACTGGCCCGGAACGGCTACCGCATTGAGGGACGAAAGGTACGTATCTCGTGACCGCCACCGAAGGTACGCAGCGGCCCATCCGCCGCGCGCTGGTCAGCGTCTATGACAAGTCCGGGCTGGAGGACCTGGCCCAGGGGCTGCACGCGGCGGGCGTCCAGCTCGTCTCGACCGGATCGACGGCCGCGAAGATCGCCGCGGCCGGGGTGCCGGTCACCAAGGTCGAGGAGCTGACGGGCTTCCCCGAGTGCCTCGACGGCCGGGTCAAGACCCTCCACCCGAAGGTGCACGCCGGCATCCTGGCCGACCTGCGCCTGGACGACCACCGCCGGCAGCTCGGCGAGCTCGGTGTCGAGCCGTTCGACCTGGTGATCGTCAACCTCTACCCGTTCCGGGAGACCGTCGCCTCCGGTGCCACGCCCGACGAGTGCGTGGAGCAGATCGACATCGGCGGCCCCTCGATGGTCCGTGCCGCCGCCAAGAACCACCCGTCGGTCGCCGTCGTCGTCAACCCCGCGCGGTACGGGGAGGTCCTCCGGGCCGTCGAGGCCGGCGGCTTCGGGCTCGCCGACCGCCGGCGGCTGGCGGCGGAGGCCTTCCAGCACACGGCGGCGTACGACACCGCCGTCGCCTCCTGGTTCACCAACCTCTACGCCCCCGAGGGCGACTACAACGGGCTCCCGGAGTTCGTCGGCGCGACCCTGGAGCGCAAGGGCACCCTGCGCTACGGCGAGAACCCGCACCAGGCCGCCGCCCTCTACACCGACGGTGAGCCGGGCGGCATCGCCAACGCCGAGCAGCTGCACGGCAAGGAGATGTCCTTCAACAACTACATCGACACCGAGGCCGCGCGCCGGGCCGCCTTCGACCACGACGAGCCCTGTGTCGCGATCATCAAGCACGCGAACCCCTGCGGCATCGCGACCGGCAAGGACATCGCCGAGGCCCACCGCAAGGCGCACGCCTGCGACCCGCTCTCGGCGTACGGCGGCGTGATCGCCGTCAACCGTCCGGTCACCGTCGAGCTGGCCGAGCAGGTCGCGGAGATCTTCACCGAGGTCATCGCGGCCCCGGCGTACGAGGCCGGCGCGGTCGAGGTCCTCGCCAAGAAGAAGAACATCCGCGTCCTGAAGGTCGAGGGCCTGCCGACCCGGCCCGGCGACGTGAAGTTCCTCTCCGGCGGTGCGGTCATCCAGCACACCGATGTGTTCCAGGCGGCGGGCGACGACCCGGCGAACTGGACGCTGGCCACCGGCGAGGCGCTGCCCGCCGCCGAGCTCGCGGAGCTGGCCTTCGCCTGGCGGGCCTGCCGCGCCGTGAAGTCCAACGCGATCCTGCTGGCCAAGGACGGTGCCTCGGTCGGCGTCGGCATGGGCCAGGTCAACCGCGTCGACTCCGCGAAGCTCGCGGTCGAGCGGGCGGGCGAGGAGCGCGCGCGGGGCTCGTACGCCGCCTCGGACGCGTTCTTCCCGTTCCCGGACGGCCTGGAGATCCTCACGGCGGCCGGCATCAAGGCCGTGGTCCAGCCGGGCGGTTCGGTGCGGGACGAGCTCGTCGTCGAGGCCGCCGCGAAGGCCGGCGTGACGATGTACTTCACCGGCACCCGGCACTTCTTCCACTGAGCCGGCGGGCCACCGCGCGCGAAGGGCCGCACCCCGACCGGGGTGCGGCCCTTCGCCGTGTGCGCGACGCGGTCAGTAACGCGGCCGGACGAACCAGCGGTTGCTCTCGTCCTTCGACATGAACGCGATGACCAGAATGCCGAGGACGGTGTGCACCAGCCCGAACGGAAAGGTCATCAGGCTCACGAGGGTGTTGGCGATACCGAAGACGATGGCGCCGATCCGGACGCCCTTGCCGCCGTTGCCGCACTGCAGGGCCAGCGTGATCGCGACGGCTGAGAAGATCACGATCAGCACGATGACGAAGATCAGGACGCCCTTGCCGAGGCTCAGCATGGAGGTTTCGTCCGCGGAGGCGTACGGCGAGGTGTTGTGCGCGGCCTTGCTGACGCTGCCCAGGCCCATCACGGCGCCGATCAGGCCGATGACGTTCAGCCCGGCGAGCACGAACATGATCGCCCGCGCGGCTTTGACCCCGCCGGGCATCACCATCGGGTACTGCGGCTGCATGCCGGGCATGGGGCCGCCGCCCGGGTAGGGGCCGTACGGCGACGGCTGCTGCTGGGGATAGCCGTAACCGGGCTGCTGACCCGGCGGCGGACCGTAAGGGTTCTGCGGGGGATAACTCACGAGCGGTGTCCTTCAAGCGACGTGAACGGAGCCGCGAAGGCCCCGATCGCGCAGTGGCGAGGGGGCCTTCACGGAGTGGTGCACTTCGGCGGGCGTGGGCCCGAACCGCTACTGGGTCTTGACGACCACCGAGCCGACGGCCTTGTCGGCGAAGGTCTGGCCCTTGTCGTCCCACAGCGGCCACAGCCAGCCGATGTAGCAGGCGATGCTGTCGAGGAAGTGCGCCAGGCGGCGGACGAAGGCCATACCGAAGCCGAGCGGCTGACCGGTGTCCTCGCGGACCAGCCGGATGCTCATGGCCTTCTTGCCCACGGTCTGGCCGGTGTTGCCTTCCTTGACGAGCATGAAGATGCCGCCCGCCATGGCCACCAGGGCGGCCAGACCGATCAGGACGAAGGCGAAGGCCGGCGGGCCGGCCGAGGCCGCGTCCGCCCGGCACTGGTAGTCGTCGTAGGCGCAGCTGTCGTAGTCGCTCACGGAGGACGCCGCCATGATGGCCGCGATGCCGTACAGGATGCCGGGCACCAGGCCCACGATCAGACCGTCGATGAGCAGGGCGCACAGCCGCGCACCCCAGCTCGCGTAACCCGTGGGCATCCCCATGCCCGGCATGCCCGGCTGGCCGTAGGGAGCCGCCGCCTGCTGCGGGTAGCCGTACCCCTGCTGCGGCGGGACGGGCTGCTGCTGCGGGTAGCCGTACGGCTGCTGCGGGGGCTGCTGGGGGTACCCGTAGCCGGGCTGTCCCTGAGGCGGGACCGGCGGCTGCTGGCCGTAGGGGGCCTGCGGCGGCTGCTGGCCGTACGGGTTGTTCGGGTCACCGAAACTCATCTGCGGTTTTCCTCCGTTGGGTCCTTCTGGACCGCGCGGCGCGACGCGGAGGAAAAACAGGTTTCACTGGCGACCCCCCGACGATGCCTGCGGCACTGCGCGTCAATCCTTCTAGTTGCGCATTCACTCTGTCCAGTTGGGTCCGGGGGCCGTTGTCCAAGTGCAATGATCAATTCCGGCCACGGACGTCCCAGGGTGCCCTGATTGGAAGGCAGCCGCCCTCATCCGGGAGGATGGGGACATGACTGCCCAGATTCTGGATGGCAAGGCCACCGCAGCCGCCATCAAGTCCGAGCTCACCACCCGCGTCGAGGCCCTGAAGGCCAAGGGCGTGCAGCCCGGCCTGGGCACCCTCCTGGTCGGCGACGACCCGGGCAGCCGCTGGTACGTCAACGGCAAGCACCGCGACTGCGCCCAGGTCGGCATCGCCTCGATCCAGCGCGAGCTGCCGGCGACCGCCACCCAGGAGGAGATCGAGGCGGTCGTACGGGAGCTGAACGAGGACCCGGCCTGCACCGGCTACATCGTCCAACTCCCGCTCCCCAAGGGCATCGACGCCAACCGGGTCCTGGAGCTGATGGATCCGGCCAAGGACGCCGACGGGCTGCACCCGATGAGCCTGGGCCGCCTGGTCCTGGGCATCGAGGGCCCGCTGCCCTGCACCCCGTACGGCATCGTCCAGCTGCTGCGGCGGCACGAGGTCGAGATCAAGGGCGCGCACGTGGTCGTCGTCGGCCGCGGGATCACCATCGGCCGCCCGATGCCGCTGGTGCTGACCCGCAAGTCGGAGAACGCCACGGTCACCCAGTGTCACACCGGCACCCGTGATCTGTCGTCGCACCTCAAGCAGGCCGACATCATCGTCGCCGCCGCCGGTGTGCCGCACATCATCAAGCCCGAGGACGTCAAGCCCGGCGCGGCCGTCCTGGACGTCGGCGTCAGCCGCGACGAGGCGGGCAAGATCGTCGGCGATGTGCACCCGGGCGTGGCCGAGGTGGCCGGCTGGGTCGCCCCCAACCCGGGCGGGGTCGGGCCGATGACCCGCGCCCAGCTGCTGGTCAACGTCGTCGAGGCCGCCGAGCGCGCGGCCGGCTGACGACGTCGGGCCGAGGACCTGAGACCCTGTCCTTGACAGACGGATCCGGACACCGGAAGGGATTGCCCGCCATGGCTGCCGAAGCGCATTCGGAGGGGGCCTCCGAGCCGCAGCGCTCACGCCGCTTTCCGACGCTGACCCGCGACACCGCCAGGCCGGAGGGCGGCGGGCGGGCCGCCTCGGGCGGCTACCCCGCGCCCGCCCGGCAGTGGCCGCTGCTCAGCGTGATGAGCGGGGTCGCGGTCGGGCTGCTGCTCGTGGCGCTCGACGCGTTCCGTATCGGAGCGATTGTGATCGGGCTCTCCCTGCTGGCCGGCGCGGTGCTGCGGTGGGCGCTGCCGTCGGTCGGGATGCTGGCCGTGCGCTCCCGCTTCACCGACATGCTGACGTACGGGGTGCTCGGCTTCGTGATCGTGATGCTGGCGCTGATGGTGCAGCCCAAGCCGTGGATCCACATCCCGTTCCTGGACGACATCGTCCACTTCACCGTGCGCTGATCGGCTGGCGCCTCGGCCGCCCCCCACGTTGTCGGCTGGCCCGCCGTGGGCGTTGTTCGCCTTTGCTCCCCCACGCCCTTCAGGCAGTGGGGGAGCAACGGCGAGAAACCACCACGGCGGGACGGCCGACAACGTGCGGCGCGCCGCAAAGCGCACGGCGGGAAAGCCGACAACGTGCGGCGGCGCCGCAAGTGGTGGCGCGAAGGGAGCGGTACGCATGTCCAGATAGCGTGCGGAAAGAGTAAAAGGCGGAAACGGAGCTGGCGTTCGCGCCATCATCGGCGGCACAGGGGGCCGCGGCCTCGGGGGAGAACGAACGCGTATGGGGTGGAACATGTCGCGTTGGAAAGGGCTGCCCGACTCGCTGGACCATCGAGTGGTGCGGCTCGTCGTGCAGTTACGCAGGCTGAAGGACCACAGCGGGCTGAGCCTGGCCTCGCTCGCCGCCGGCACCTCCTACAGCAAGTCTTCCTGGGAGCGCTATCTCAACGGGAAGAAGCTGCCGCCGCGGGACGCGGTGCGGGAGCTGGCGCGGGTCTGCGGTGGCGATGCCACCCGCCTGCTGGCGCTGCACGAGGTCGCCCTGGAGGGGTGGCACGCGGAGCGGGCGGAGCCGGCCGCCCCGCCGGTGCCGGAGCCGGAGCCGGAGCCGTCGGCGGTCCCGGATCCGCCGGCCCCGGAACCGGCAGCCCCGGAGCCGGCAGCGGGGGCCGTGCCCGCCGCTGCGGCCGCTCCCGCGCCGGGCCTGCGGATACCCGTCGGGCCGCTGGTCCTGAGTGCGCTGGCGGTGCTCGTCGTGGCCGGTGTGGCGCTGCTGGCCACCCGGACCTGGCAGGACGGCCCGGCGAGCGGGCGGGGCGGGGACACCCGGACGGCAGGCGGGACTCCTACTGCCGCACCGTCGTTCATCCACCGGCTCGGGGAGACCTTCGAGTGCCGGGTCCGGAGCCGGGCGGGGGTCCTGTCCGCCGGGCGCAGCCGTACGGACACGGCGATTCTGGGCAGCGGCGCGACCGGCTGGGACGTCGTCGAGGCGCAGTGTCTGCTGCACTACCAGGGGTGTGACCCGGGCGCGGTGGACGGCATCGTCGGCGGGAAGACCATGCGCGCCGTCAAGCGTCTCCAGGCCCGGGCGGGGCTGCCCACGGACGGGATCATCGGTCCCGACACCTGGAAGGCGCTGCGCCGGTGAGCGGACCCGGCAGCGAACTGCGCGAAGGCGTCGGGTGTTCCCTGCTGGCCGCGGGGCTGCGGGAGCTGAAGGGGCGTACGGGGCTGAGCCTGGTCGGGCTCGCCGCGCGCACGCCGTACAGCAAGTCCTCCTGGGAGCGCTATCTCAACGGGAAGAAGCTGCCGCCGCGGGACGCGGTCGAGGCGCTGTGCCGGCTGGCGGAGGAGCCGGCCGGACGGCTGCTGGCGCTGTGGGAGCTGGCGGACGCGGACTGGAGCGGACGCGGCCGGTCGGGCACGACACCGGGCCGGGGCGCGGCCGACGCGGCGCGGAGGGGGCCTGCCGGGGAGACGGCGGCCCGCGCCCCGGGGGCGGCGGTGATCGCGGAGGCACTGCCCCGGGCGGCGGCCGTGCCCCCGGCGGAGGGCGTGCCCCCGGAGGAGGGCGCGGGGCCGCAGGCCGTGGCGGGGCGGAAACCGCCGCCCCGGCGGGGAGTTGCCGTGCTGGCCGGGGCCTGCGTCGGCGTAGTGGCGGTCGTGATGGTGCTGGCCTTCCGGGACGGGGTGCGGAGCCCGTCCGAGGGCGCCGCGCCCGGGGCCGCCGAGACGACCGGCTGCCGGGGCGCGGCGTGCGACGGCAAGGACCCGGAGTCGATGTACTGCGACCGTCCGGAGCAGCTGGTGACGCCGGCCGAGCGAACTGCCGCCGGGGGAGAGCACCTTCAGATCCGATACGGCACGGTGTGCGGCGCGGTCTGGGGCCGGCTCCGCGGCGGCCGGGTCGGTGACCGGATCGAGGTGTCGGCTCCGGGGGCGCGGCCGCGGTCGGTGCGGGTGCGCGACCGGTTCGACGCCGAGGGGTACCTCGTCACGCCGATGGCCGCGGCCCCCCGTTCCGACGGCATCCGGCTGTGCCTCTATCCGGCGGGCGGCGGCCCCAGGGAGTGCGTCACGGGGTGACGGGGGACGGGTGACGGGTGACGGGGTGACCGGGCTGGGCCGGGCGCTGGAGAACGCCTGCGGCGCACCCCAGCGGCGCACTCCTGCCTTTTTTCCTTCGATCGTGGCCGATTCTTATCGGAATTCGTACGGAATTCGTAGGGTCGCGACCGGAAATGCCACACTGCACGGGCACGAAGTGTGTGCGGACGAGAGGTACATGTCCGGATACTTCCGTGTGTCCTCAAGCGGTTGCCGTCCTGACCAGGAGGCGGTCCTGGGGGCGGCAAGGAGGGCGGGCCGGGGGAGCCGCGCATTGGCACGTAGCGGGGGGATAGGGGGAGGCAATGCCTCGCTGGAAGGCGCTGCCGGAGGAACTCGATCCGCAGATACGGGAGTTCACCGGGCAGCTGCGCAGGCTCATCGACCGCAACGGGCTGAGCGTGGCCGCCGTCGCGGACAGCACGGGCTTCAGCAAGACGTCCTGGGAGCGCTATCTCAACGGCCGGCTGCTGCCGCCACTGCGCGCCGTGCTCGCACTCGCCGAGCAGACGGGCGCGCACCCCTCGCACCTCACCACGCTCTGGGAGCTGGCCGAACGCGCCTGGAGCCGGTCGGAGATGCGCCAGGACGTGACCATGGAGGCGATACGCGTGGCGCAGGCGCGCGCCGCGCTGGGTGAGTTGGACACCGAGCCGGCCGGGGACGCACCGCCCGCGACCGGCACCAGGCCCGAGAAGTCCGGGAAGGGCGACAAGGGCGACAAGGGCGGGAAAGCCGAAAAGGGCGGGAAGGCCGGGGAGTCCGGGGAGTCCGGACCGGCGCCGCAGTCGCAGCTGCCGTCGAGCGCGGACTTTCCCTCGTGGGGCGCGGCGGCCCCGTCCCCGGACACGGCGCCCGCCGACGGGAAGACCGGCCGGCGCGGCGGCCGTTACCGGACGCCGATGATCCTCGTCGGTGCGGCCGGCGCCGTGCTGATGGCCACCGCGGCCGTCCTGCTGCTGAACCCGGGCGCCGAGGCGACGAAGAAGGCGGCGGCTCCCAAGCCACCGGTCGCCCCGCCGCCGCGCGTCCAGTCGGCACTGCCGGACGGGGTGCGCTGCACCGGCGACGAATGCGCCGGCAAGGACCCGGAGAAGATGGGGTGCGGCGGGCAGCATGCCGTCACGCCGTCCCGCGGACTGGCGGGCCGCACCCTGATCGAGGTCCGCTACAGCACCGTCTGCCACACGGCCTGGGCCCGGATCAGCCGTGCCGCACAGGGTGATCAGGCCACCATCAGCGCCGGCGGCCACCGCGCCACGGCGCGCGCCGAACGGGCCGGCGACGCCTACACCCCGATGGTCGCGGTGTCCGGGGACCCGGCGAAGGTCGCGGCCTGCGGGACGACCGTGGCAGGCGTGAAGGGCTGCTCACGGCCCCTTCCGGTGACCGCGGCCGGTGCCACGGCCCCCTCCGGCGCCCCCTCCGGGACGGCCCGCTAGCGCGTCACGACGACCGGCCCGGCGGGCGACCGCCGGGCCCGCTCCGGCCAGGTGCCACCGCCCCCGGAGGTTGTCCGAAATACAGGGGGCATGCCCTCCGGTATCCCGGGCAGACGACGGTTATCCCCCCACGGGTGTGGCACCACTGGGCGGCCGCCCGCACTCCCCCCTCCATAGCGCGGGCGGCCGCCGCCCCTTCGGGACACGCTGTAGAGCGCCCCCCCCGCACAGTCGTCCGCGGACCGCCGTACGGACGTCGCGGGGCACCCGGTGAGGTGTTCCACACCGGCCCGGCGCCTTGGGCGGGCGGGGGTCCGATAGCCTGACGGCCGGGTCTCTCGATACCAAGAGACCTCGCTAGCTGGGCAGGGACACCCACCGCCAACCATGGTGGTCCAGGGGCTTGCCCCCGGAAAACACCGCGCAGGAGATCGCCATGACCCGCACTCCCGTCAATGTGACCGTGACCGGCGCCGCCGGCCAGATCGGTTACGCACTCCTCTTCCGCATCGCTTCCGGTCATCTGCTCGGCGCGGACGTGCCGGTCAAGCTGCGCCTCCTGGAGATCCCGCAGGGTCTGAAGGCCGCCGAGGGCACCGCCATGGAGCTCGACGACTGCGCCTTCCCGCTGCTGCAGGGCATCGACATCTCGGACGACCCGAACGAGGCCTTCAACGGTGCGAACGTCGCGCTGCTCGTCGGCGCCCGCCCCCGCACCAAGGGCATGGAGCGCGGCGACCTCCTGGAGGCCAACGGCGGCATCTTCAAGCCGCAGGGCAAGGCCATCAACGACCACGCCGCGGACGACATCAAGGTCCTGGTCGTCGGCAACCCGGCCAACACCAACGCCCTGATCGCCCAGGCCGCCGCGCCGGACGTCCCCCGCGAGCGCTTCACCGCGATGACGCGTCTGGACCACAACCGCGCGCTCTCGCAGCTCTCGAAGAAGACCGGCACCCCGGTCTCCGAGATCAAGAAGCTGACGATCTGGGGCAACCACTCCGCCACCCAGTACCCCGACATCTTCCACGCCACGGTCGCCGGCAAGAACGCCGCCGAGACCGTCAACGACCAGAAGTGGCTGGCCGAGGACTTCATCCCGACCGTCGCCAAGCGCGGTGCGGCGATCATCGAGGCCCGTGGCGCGTCCTCCGCCGCCTCCGCCGCCAACGCCGCCATCGACCACGTGCACACCTGGGTCAACGGCACCGCCGCCGGCGACTGGACCTCGATGGGTATCCCCTCGGACGGTTCCTACGGCGTCCCGGAGGGCCTGATCTCCTCCTTCCCCGTCACCACCAAGGACGGCACGTACGAGATCGTCCAGGGCCTGGAGGTCAACGACTTCTCCCGCGAGCGCATCGACGCGTCGGTGAAGGAGCTGGCGGAGGAGCGCGAGGCAGTCCGCGGTCTCGGCCTCCTCGGCTGACCCACCGCCGCGGCCGCCCCGTCCGGACGGCACCGCAGCACCGCAGCACCGCAGCACCGACGAGCCCGCACGGTCCACAACGGCCGTGCGGGCTCGGTCATATGGACCTGCTCATACGGGCACGGGCAGGCGAGTGCCCCGGCTGTCGGCGACGCGCAGCACATCTGAGAAGGACTGCGTGGTCGCCCGCAGCGCCAGCCGCACCGCATGCTCCCCGGCCTTGCCGTCGTTCAGTACGGCCACCGCGCCCTTGAGGACATCGGCACCGTCACACAGCTGCTCCGCCTCGATCTCATCGGCCAGCCGGGACAGCACACCCCCGGCGTCGTCTGCGGACAAGTAGCACGGCTTCCCGCCCTCGCCGTCCCACGGCAGCAGGCGCAGCCCCGGCGCGGGGGCGGGGACGGCATCCCGGTCGTAACTCATGCTCATTGACTCCCAGAAGTTGGTTGCGCAAGAAGGCGGCACAGGCGGCCGAACGACCCATTACGTTGGGTGTGTTCAGCGTTGCGCCCCGTAGTGCAGGGCCGCAACGTCAGACGCGTGACACTCACCATCTGTCACCAGGGAGGATGCGGTGAGCCGACGACGAAGCAGCACCACGAAGGGGCCGGCAGCCACCAATGCCGCCGTGTTCGGGGAGGTGCTGAGGCACTTCCGGGAGGCGGCCGGGTTCACGCAGGAGGAGTTGTCGAAGAAGATCCCGTGCGACCGCTCGCAGGTGGCACGCGTCGAGGCGGGCACGCGCGTCCCGCAGGAGACGTTCGCCAAGCAGTGCGATGAGCTTCTGGCGACGGGCGGAGTGCTGCTGCGGCTATGGGGGCGGATCGACTGGTATCCGGAGGTGCAGCATCCGGACTGGTTCGAGCGGCGGGCGGAGATGGATGCCGAGGCGGTGGCGCTGCGGGAGTATCAAGAGCAGGTGATCCCGGGCCTGTTGCAGACGCCGGATTATGCGCGCGTGCTGTTCAGCCGCCGTGGCACGGATTCCGACGAGGTCGAGTCACGCGTCCGGGCTCGACTGAGCCGACAGCCGCGCTTTCTGGCCGAGGGCGGTCCGCTGTACGTCGCTGTCCTGGACGAGAGCTGTCTGCGCAACGCGGTGGGGAGTCCGAACATCATGCGTGACCAGTGTGCGCATCTGCTGAGCGTCGGGCAGCGCTCCAACATCCGTATCCAGGTGGCCCCGGCAGACCTCTTCGGGCTCGTCCGCCCTCTCAGTTCCGTGTCATTGATCGAACTGGCCGACGAACGCTGGGTGTACTCGGAATCGGTGGACCGTGGCTACTTCAACAATGATCCGGCCGTCTACGCCCGGCACAGCCAGACCTATGATGTGCTCAGGGCGGACGCTCTGTCAGCCCGGGAGTCCGCCGCTCTGATCAGCGACGCGATGGAAGGGTACGAGCAGCATGGACAGGCACGAACTCGGCGCGGTGACCTGGACCAAGAGCAGCTACAGCGGCGACAACGGCGGCAACTGCATCGAAGTGGCCCTCACCTGGATGAAGAGCAGCTACAGCGACCGCGACGGCGGGGACTGCATCGAAATAGCCCCCGGTATCCCCGACGCCGTCCCCGTCCGTGACAGCAAGGACCCGCACGGCCCCGTGCTGGTCTTCCCGACGGGCGGCTGGTCGTCCTTCGTCGCGGCGCTCAAGAACGGGGAGTTCCCCGCGGCCGTCTGACCCCCGCAGGGAAGACGCGCAGCCGGGTGGTCCGCGGGCCGCGGAGCAACCTTGGGTTATCGCGCTGACACGGAACGCTCCGCTCGCTTATGCTGCGGCTTCGCACCGTCCTGTGCCCGGCCACCGGCAGCTCGCTCGCCAACTCCGGCCATCGGGGCGGCCGGTTGGTGTTTCGGGGGAGGACCATGGCTCGTACGGATGTGCCCGAGCAGCAAGGAGAGCCTGATGGCCCCCGGCCCTCGGGCCGGCCACCGGAGGGCGCCGCACCCCCGCCGCTCCCCGTGACCCCGCCGGGCGCCAGCGAGGCCACCCGGCTGCTGTGCGCCGGCACTTACCTGGACGACACCTTCCGTGACGCGGTCATCGACGAGCTGTACGTCCACGAGGAGCGGTTCGCCGCGCCCTCCCTGGGCATCGACGCCGCCCGGGTCCTGGCCCATGCGCTGCGCGCCCGGCGGCTGGAACTGGGCTGGGCGGCGGCGATCCTGCTGTTATGGATCGTGGCCATCCCGCTGTCCTCGGGCCTCGTGGTGCTCTACGTCTTCCCCATCCTCCTGATGGCGCTCGGCCGCGCCGTCCGCCGGGCGCCGATTCCGCGCTGGCTGGCCGTGCCGTGCGCCTTCGTACTGCGCTGGTACGGACGGCTGTCGCTGACGCTCTTCGGCTTGTCGCTGCTGGCGGTGGCGTGCGGCGGGGCCAACGTGAGCGTGGAATGGCTGTTCTCGCCCCTCCCGGACGCCCTCAACCCCCTGACGAGCGGCGACCCGGACGGCTACGGCTCGTCCGGCGGCCCGTCATGGCAGTACGCCCTCAGTCAGGGAATGGGCGCCTCCTCTCTCGGGGGCGGCGGTGGGGCCACCCTGCTGCGGGTGTGGATCGCGCTGCTGCTGCCGCTGGCGCTGGCCGCCTTGGTCGCGCTGCAGCGCGGCCAGTTCGCCCGTGCGCTGGCGCGCGAACTGTCCAGGGAACGCTTCCCCGACGTCATGTCCGACCCTGCCGAACGGTCCCAGAGCTACCGCTTCCAGCGGCTGCGGGAGCGGGTGCGGATCGAGCAGCACGGGCCGCTGGTGATGTACCGGGCCGCCGACCCGTTCTGCGGCGCCGGATACCCGTACAAGACCTGGTCGTTGCCGGTGGAGCTGAACCCCCGGGCGGACCGCAAGCCCGAACCGCTGGACAACGGCGCCATCCTGGCCCGGATCGTCCCGCTGGTGGCGGCGCTGCGGGTGCCGTCGCCGCACGGCTCGCCGGCGGCGGCGGCCGCGGTGCGCGACCGGCTGCGGTCGCTGGAGATCGACGAGTGCGTCTTCCTGCCGGCCGAGGGGCTGCCGACCCGCGCGGCGGCGCCGTACGCCCCGGCGGAGTTCGAGGGGCACCGCGCGGCGGCGGTGGAGGAGGGCGGCGAGACCCGTCGGCACTTCCTGCGCATCCGGATCGGCGGCTGGGACGAGGGCATCGTCACCACGCTCTTCGTACGGGTGCACACGCAGGGCGGGATGCTGATGCTGGAAGTGGCGCCGCATGTGCTGCTGCCGCTGCGGCAGCTCTTCCAGGACGCCGACCGGCTCGCCCACCAGTACCGGCACCACCACCACTTCGGCAAGGCGGTGTGGGCGCTGTCCCGCACCCCGCGCTCCGCCGGACACGCCCTCCTCACGCTGCTGCGCGGTCTGCTGTCGAGCTGGCGGCTGGGCACCGCGGGACATGGCGCGGCGCTCCCCGAAGGCCCCGGTGCCTCCGTACGCGAACTGGGTTCCTTCGGTGAGTCGTCGCTCTTCCAGGACATGGACGTCGCCCGCTACCTGGGGACCGTGCAGCAGCGGGTGGTGGCGGGGGTGACCACGGCGCTGCACGAGGCGGGCTATCAGACCGCCGAGTTCGAGAAGCGGGTGGTGCATGTCGCCGAGGGCGGCGTCTACATCGAGTCCGCACAGGGCGCCGTCGGCGTCGGCGACCACAACACGATCACCCACCACACCGCCCATCGTGGCTCCGCTTAGAAGGGAAGTACCGAGCGTGGCAACGGCTGACGAGCGCGGCAACGGCATCCACATCGGCAGCGTCCGGGGCGCCTTCGCCATCGGCGACCACAACACCGTGACCCATTACGAGGGCGGGGCCGCCCCCGCGGACCCGGCGCAGGAGGAGTTGCTGCGCGCCGTCCGGGCGCTGCGCGACGACCTGTCCCGGGCGGTGCAGAGCCCGCAGGTCACGGCGCTGAGCGGCGAACTCGCCGAGACCGAAACGGAGATCGCGGACACGGGTGCGGCCGGGCCCGGCCGGGTGGCCCGGCTGCGTACGGCGCTGGCCGACGCCGGAGCCGTGGTGGGCCTGCTGGCCTCCGGCGCCGCGGTCGGCCAGGCGGTCGCGGCCCTGGCGGGGGGCTGACGATGAAGCGCGGCGGGGAGGCCCGCTGGAACAACGAGACCCAGCGCTGGGAGGACGGCACCCCGCCGCCCGCGCCGTACACCGGTCCGCCGCCGCCCCGGCCGTCCTTCACCCCGTCGGTCGGCGGGGGCGGGGCGGGAGAAGCCGCGGCCCCCGCCGACCGACGGGGTGAAGGA
>NZ_SDIF01000044.1 GCF_004122735.1 Streptomyces sioyaensis
ACGCCATGACCGGAGGCCGGACCCGGCCGCGCTACCAGCTCGCCATCGAGGCACTGGTCAGCACGACCGCCGACCCCTCCAAGATGCAGGGCCAGCTGCCGGAGCACCAGCGCATCTGCCACCTCTGCCGCGAGATCAAGTCCGTTGCCGAGATCTCCGCGCTACTCTCCATCCCCCTCGGCGTCGCCCGGATCCTCGTCGCCGACCTGGCGGAGGCCGGACTCGTCGCCATCCATCAGCCCGGCGGGGACGAGACCGCCGGCGGACAGCCAGATGTGACACTGCTCGAAAGGGTGCTCAGTGGACTTCGCAAGCTCTAGCGGTGCAGCCCGCTCCACCACCTCCGCGAAAATCGTGGTGGCGGGCGGCTTCGGCGTGGGCAAGACCACGTTCGTCGGGGCCGTCTCAGAGATCAACCCGCTGCGCACCGAAGCCGTGATGACCTCCGCCTCGGCGGGCATCGACGACCTCACGCACGCGCCGGACAAGACGACCACCACCGTGGCCATGGACTTCGGCCGGATCACCCTGGACCAGGACCTGATCCTGTACCTCTTCGGTACCCCCGGCCAGGACCGCTTCTGGTTCATGTGGGACGACCTGGTCCGCGGCGCCATCGGCGCCGTCGTCCTGGTCGACACCCGACGCCTCGCCGACTGCTTCCCCGCCGTCGACTACTTCGAGAACAGCGGACTGCCGTTCGTCATCGCCCTCAACGGCTTCGACGGCCACCAGCCGTACACGCCCGACGAGGTACGCGAGGCGCTCCAGATCGGCCCGGACGCGCCGATCATCACCACCGACGCCCGGCACCGCAGCGAGGCCAAGAGCGCCCTCATCACGCTCGTGGAACACGCGCTGATGGCCCGCCTGCGCTAGGCGCCCGCCTGCGCTGGGCGCCCGCCTGCGCTGGGCCGGCTCAGGCCGCGTCCGGGCGCTTCGGTGCCCGCAGCGTCGTACGACGAACGACCCCCACACCGGTCAGGTGCGGGGGCCTTCGTCGTTGCCGGCGTCCACGGGCGCTCAGGGGGGAGCCTGGCCGCCCTGCCGTCGGCCGGGCCGGCCCGGTGCACGCCCGGCCGCGGGGCCCGCACGCAGCCGCGTACGGGCCCGGGGCCGACGGGCCGGCCTCACTTGCGCGCGGGGCACTGCTTCCATGCGAAGTGGTACACGGTGTTGATGCTGCCGTCGGTGGAGTCCATGGCCATGTAGCTGGTGGACTTGGGGTCCGACGACTTGGCGTCCACCCGCATCTCGGTGTTGATGTTGAAGTAGCGCTCCTCGCCGCAGGGTGCGTAGACGAGCGCGTCGACACCGGTCTCGTCCGACGTCTGCCAGTTGGCGTCGTAGGGGCCGGTGAAGGTGTGGCTCTTACGGGCCGTCTGCTGCTGGCCCTGGAAGTAGTAGCCCGCCTGCTCCAGTCCCCTGGCGCCCTTGGCCAGGGAGGCGTAGCCGCGGTAGTCGGCCCGGGCGATCGCGTACGTGAACCCCTGCGGGACATGCACGTTCAAGGCGATCTGGCAGTTCTTGCGGGAGTCGGTCGGCTTGGTGCCGGCGCCGGCCTGGGCGAGGTATTCGCTGTACGTAACGGTGAAGGCGGTGTTGTCGGGGGCGATGGCCACGGCGGCGCTGCCGGGTCTGCAGCCCGAGCCGTTGACCGTGGCAACGGTGATCGTGATCTTTCCGGTCGGCGGTTCGTCGCCGAACCCTGCTGCGGCGGTGGGGGATGCCGATCCGGCGAGGAGCAACGATGCCACTGCGGCACCAGCACTGAGCCTGCTGAGCATGGGCTCTTTCCTTCCGGTCGTCCTGTGGCCCGCGGCGCGGAACATCAGGAGTGGAATGACGAGCGCATGCCAGCACGGGACGGGGCGCCTTGAACAGCTCTGCTCCCCAGGGTTGGGGTGAACCTACGCCTTGATTCGGACGCGAACTACCGAACCGGAACACCGTCGAACGAATGGTGACGAACGGTCAACGGCGGATACGACGCCACGTTCGCCGGCACGGGCACCCTGCTGCCCTCGTCCGCCCACGCCGGAGTCCATCACACCCCGAACCCGCGCCGCAGGCCGGTCCGGTGTACGCCGAGGGGCCCCGCACCCAGGTGCGGGGCCCCTTCATGTCATGCGTGCGTCTCGCTCAGCGCTGCCAGCTGGTCGCGCCGTGGAAGCCGCTCTGGCGCTCCAGGCGGCGCCAGCGGGCGGCGGTGGCGCGCGGACCGGCCGGGGTGGTGACCGCGGGCCGGTGGGCGGCGCGGGCGAGCAGGACCGCGGTCAGGGCGGCCAGCTCCTCCTCGCTGGCCTGGCCCTTCTCCACACGGATGGGGTTGGTGCGCTGGGCAGTGTTCACGGTCTTCTCTCCGTCGTCGCGGTGGCGTGGTGCCGGGTGCGGGTGCGGGGTGTGGTTACTGGGGCGGGTTGCCGTGCTTACGGGCCGGCAGGTCCGCGTGCTTGGTGCGCAGCATTTCCAGGGAGCGGATGAGCGTGTGGCGCGTCTCGGCGGGGTCGATGACGTCGTCGACCAGGCCGCGCTCGGCCGCGTAATAGGGGTGCATCAGCTCGGACTTGTACTCCTTGACCATGCGCACCCGCATGGCGTCGGAGTCGTCCGCCTCGGCGATCTGCTTGCGGAAGATGACGTTGGCGGCGCCCTCGGCACCCATCACCGCGATCTCGTTGGTGGGCCAGGCGTAGGTCAGGTCGGCGCCGATGGACTGCGAGTCCATGACGATGTAGGCGCCGCCGTAGGCCTTGCGCAGCACGATCGAGATCCGCGGGACGGTGGCGTTGCAGTAGGCGTACAGCAGCTTGGCGCCGTGCCGGATGATGCCGCCGTGCTCCTGGTCGACGCCGGGCAGGAAGCCGGGCACGTCGAGGAAGGTGACGATCGGGATGTTGAAGGCGTCGCACATCTGGACGAAGCGGGCGGCCTTCTCGGACGCCTCGATGTCCAGCACACCGGCCAGCGACTGCGGCTGGTTGGCGATGATGCCCACCACCCGGCCGTCGAGCCGGGTCAGCGCGCAGATGATGTTGGTCGCCCAGCGCTCGTGGACCTCCAGGTACTCGCCGTCGTCGACGATCTCCTCGATGACCTTGCGCATGTCGTACGGGCGGTTGCCGTCGGCCGGGACCAGGTCGAGCAGGGCGTCACCGGAGCGGTCGGCGGGGTCCTCGCAGGGCACCGACGGCGGGTTCTCCCGGTTGTTGGCCGGCAGCAGCGAGAGGAGGTAGCGGACCTCCTCCAGGCAGGTGACCTCGTCGTCGTAGGCGAAGTGGCACACGCCGGAGGTCTCGGCGTGGACGTCGGCGCCGCCGAGGCCGTTCTGGGTGATCTCCTCGCCGGTCACCGCGCGCACCACGTCGGGGCCGGTGATGAACATCTGCGAGGTCTCGCGGACCATGAAGACGAAGTCGGTCAGCGCCGGGGAGTAGGCCGCGCCGCCCGCGCACGGGCCGAGCATGACCGAGATCTGCGGGATGACACCCGAGGCCTTGGTGTTGCGCTGGAAGATGCCGCCGTAGCCGGCGAGCGCGGAGACACCCTCCTGGATCCGGGCGCCCGCGCCGTCGTTCAGCGACACCAGGGGCGCGCCGGCCTGGATGGCCATGTCCATGATCTTGTGGATCTTGGTGGCGTGGGCCTCGCCCAGCGCGCCGCCGAAGATCCGGAAGTCGTGCGCGTAGGTGAACACGGTCCGGCCGTGGACGGTGCCCCAGCCGGTGATCACGCCGTCGGTGTAGGGCTTCTTCGCCTCCAGGCCGAAGCCCGTCGCGCGGTGCCGCCGCAGCGGCTCGACCTCGTTGAACGAACCCTCGTCCAGCAGCAGCTCGATCCGCTCCCGCGCCGTCAGCTTGCCCTTGGCACGCTGCGCTTCGGTCGCCCGCTCGCTGGGTCCTCGCCTGACCTGCTCGCGGATGGCGTGCAACTCGGCGACGCGCCCGCGGGCGTCGTTGGCGCCGGCGGGCAGATCTTCGACAGTGGTCATGTATCGACGGTACGTGTGCGGGGCGTCCCGCACCGATGTCGGTTTCGTACAACGTCGCATGCGATTTGGTGGGCAGGCAGTACAGAACCGTGCTGTACGTGCCCCGCGTCCTGGCGCCCGTTCGGGTGGCGGGGCCGCGCCGGGTCTGTATGGGGCCGACAAATGTAGGAGTCTCACCAAACTGCGTGCCAGGAGGTGGCACGGCCGTGCGGCCCGTGCCCGTCCGGGCCGGTCAGCGCAGCCGGACCGTGCAGGTGTGAGTGGCGCAGGCGGTGCCGGGGGTCAGCCGCAGCCGGAGGGCGGGTCCGGCGGCCAGCACCTCGATCGCCGGGTCGTGGCCGAGCACCGCGCGCACCGGCCGTGACCAGGTGATCTCCAGAGTGTCCCCGGAGCGCTCCGGGGCGGCCACACACAGCCGCGCCGTCCGGCCGCCGCCGCCCGGCCACCGCCCCGACGGCCGCTCACGGACCAGCACGCTCGCCGGGCCACTGCTGGTGAGCGGCCCGGCACTGCCCGCGCGCCAGAAGTTCGCGGCCGTGACGCCGAGCGGGTGGACGGCGATCGCCTGCCGGCCGGCGTCATTGGCGAGCACCGTCAGCCAGCGCCGGTCGGCGGCGCGGGCGGCGAGGGTGCGGCGGGTGGCGCCCGGCATGAGGAGGTAGGCGTAGCCGGCGTCGGTGGGGTCGGTGCCGTGGTCGTGCCAAAGGGTGACATAGCGGCGGGTGAACGGGCGGGTGGAGGAGGTGGTGTTGATGTCGTGCCAGGAGCCGGTGCGGGCCTCGCGCAGCGTCGTCAGGGGCGCGCCGCCGGGGAAGACATAGCCGCCGTGCCCGGCGAGGTGGGCCCAGTGGGCGCGGCGGAAGGAGCGGGTCGCGCCGAGCGTGCCGGGCTGGCGTACCCCGTCGACGGTGAGCGCGGCGGTGCCCGCCCCGCCCAGGCGGCGGTTGTCGACGACGGTCTCGGCCGGCACCCCGTCGCGGGCGGTGATGCCCGCGCCCAGGCAGACCACGCAGTCCGCGAGCGCGAACCAGGACTTCTTGGCGGTGAGGGTGGAGGCAAGTCCGCGCAGGTCCTGTCCGATCGCGGCGAACTCCCCGTCCGTGGTGCCGCCGACCCAGCGTGCGGCGGGCTTGGGCTCGCCCCAGCCGCCGCCTTCGTTGTCGGCCAGCCGCTTGGTGGACACGGTCGTGCCGGGGAGCCGGTAGGGGTCGACAGTGGGCCAGAAGGCGTCCGTGTACTGGTCGCCGCCGAAATCCGCGCCCCACCAGGAGAGCATGCCGGCGCCGGTGTGCCAGCCGCGCGGGTTCTCGCCGTTGCCGTTCTCGTAGTACGTGATGCGGTCGGAGGCCATGGCCAGGCCGGCGGCCCAGCCGGGGCGGCGGTGGACGGCACGGTCCATGGCGGGGAAGAGCCGGTGGCCGACGGGTTCGGGCGCGGCCGGCACCGGGCTGTCGGCGATCCGGTGGAGGCGGGCGAGGTCGGCGACCGTGTACTGCCGGTCGGTCAGAACGGGCAGGACGCGGTCCCGGGCGGTCCAGCCCTTGATCATGGCGTGCCAGCGGGCCCGCTCCGCGGCGCTCGCGCCCTCGGCGAGCAGCGCGACGGCGGCGATCAGCGCATGCCCGTGGTAGTGGTCGCTGCGCATGATCTGCCGCTCGTCGCTGCGGAGGTAACCGCGGCTGACGGCCCGCCCGTTGACGCAGTCCATCATCAGTCCGTTGTGGAGCAGCGGGGCGTAGGCATGCTCGACGCTGTCGAGGACGAGCTGCCGCGCCGGGTCGGTGAGCTGCCAGGACGAGTCGCCGAGCAGGGTGAACAGCCGCCCCATGCCGTCCAGCAGGACAGCGCCGTAGGTGCCGGAGTAGGCGACCCAGGTGTGCTGGACGAAGGAGCCGTCGGCGTAGAGGCCGTCGCCCCGGGTGACGTAGGGGAAGACCGGGGAGAGGGCGTCGCGGGCCAGCGCGATCTTGGCGGGGGCGCGGCCGAGGACCCCGCGCAGGGCGACGACCCGGCACAGGTCGACGCGATTGGCGCCGGTGCTGGTGCCGGTGTAGTCGCCGAGCAGGGCGTCGGGGACGAAGTGGTCGACGGCGGCGAGGCAGCGCTCGCGCAGGGCCTCGGGCAGGCCGTCGGGCAGGTGCTCGTCGATGATCGCGAGGGTGTCGAGGAGGAGCCGGGGGCTGCCGATCTGCCATTCCCACCAGTTGCCGTAGCGGGTGGTGCCGGTGCGGTAGACGGTGGCTTCGAGGTGGCTCAGGCCGGTGAGGACGTCCTCGGCGAGGCCGCGGTCGCCGGTGTGGCCGGTGCCGGGCTGGGCGTAGGCCCGGGCCATGGTGGCGAGCCGGCCGTAGCTCTGGGTGATGCCGGACGGCGGGTCGTAGCGGCAGTCCGGCCAGAGCGAGTCCGCGGCCGGGCGCATGCCCGCCCGGAAGGTGCCGGCGAGCGCGCCGGTCTCCTGGAGGGCGGCGACGTACGGCGGGGCGGCGGGGTCGAAGCCGGTGCCGAGGGTGAGCGCGCACCAGCGGCCACGGAGGGCGGCGAACTCGTCACCGGCCACCGCGGCGGGCGCGGCCGGCCCGGGGAGGGCGGACGAGGGGCGGGCGGCGCGGCCGAGCACGCTCGCCGCGGCGGCGAGGAATCCTCGGCGTGACCAGACGGACGGCGACCAGACGGACGTGACGGAGGCAGGCGGCACGGTCGGTCCTCTCCATGGCGTCAACCGGTGTGTGGCGCTGCGCACTTGGGAGTTTCCGATGGTCTAGCACGGGCCGTCGCACAGCGGCAATGACCGCGCCGCAACGCCGCGGGCCACCCGCCCGGCGGAGCCCGGACCCGACAAGAGGTTGAATGTTGAACCAGATGGAGTTACGGTGGCATCTCGTTGAAGGTTAAACAACCTCGGCCCCGGGCCGGGACCACCGTCTTTGAGGAGGAGCCATGGCTCTGTTCCACCGCAAGCGCACCGCCGACACCGCCGACACCGGCACCACAGCCCCCGCCGCCACCGCTGCCGTCCTCGACGCGGACCCGGCGCTCGCCGCGCTGACCGGCGACTACACCATCGACCCGGCGCACAGCAGCATCGGCTTCACCGTCCGGCACGCCATGGTCACCAACGTCCGCGGCGCATTCGGCGACTACGAGGGCACGCTCCACCTCGACGGCGCCGACCCGTCCCGCTCCACCGCGTCCCTGGACGTCAAGATCGCGAGCATCGACACCGGGATCGCGGACCGCGACGGCCATCTGCGCAGCGCCGACTTCTTCGACGCCGAGACCTTCCCGCTGATGACCTTCCGCAGCACCGCCGCCGAGCAGGTGTCCGGTGACCGCTACCGCATCACCGGCGACCTCACCCTGCGCGACGTCACCAAGCCGCTCACCATCGACCTGGCGTTCCATGGCTCGGCCACCGACGTCTACGGCGCCGAGCGGGTCGGCTTCGAGGGCAGCGCCGAGATCCTGCGCTCCGACTGGGGCCTGACCTGGAACGCCGCGCTGGAGACCGGCGGGGTGATGGTCAGTGACAAGGTCAAGCTCTTCTTCGACATCTCCGCCGTCAAGGCAGCGCCGCAGGCCTGACCGAACGGCCCCGCCGCGACGGCGGCCCCGCACCGGCCCCTTCCCCCGGGCCCGTGCGGGGCCGCGGTCGTGCCGTGGCGGCGGCGCTCACTCCTGCGGCTCGACCCCGGCCCGCAGCAGCCCGTAGGCGTAGGCGTCCTCCAGCGCCTGCCAGGAGGCGGCGATGACGTTCTCGGCGACGCCGACCGTGGACCACTCGCCCTTGCCGTCACTGGTGGAGACCAGGACGCGGGTGATCGAGCCGGTGCCCAGGTCGCCCTCCAGGATGCGGACCTTGTAGTCCACCAGCTCCAAGCGGGCCAGCTGCGGGTAGATCCGCTCCAGGCCCACCCGCAGCGCCCGGTCCAGGGCGTTGACCGGGCCGTTGCCCTCGGCGGTGGCGACGATCCGCTCGCCCTTGGCCCACAGCTTCACGGTCGCCTCGTTGGCGTGCGAGCCGTCCGGGCGGTCCTCGACGATCGCCCGCCAGGACTCGACGCTGAAGTAGCGCACCGGCGTGCCCCGGACCTCTTCGCGCAGCAGCAGCTCGAAGGACGCGTCGGCGGCCTCGTACGTGTAGCCCGCCAGCTCACGCTCCTTGACCCGGTCCACGAGGCGGCCGACCAGCTCGCGGTCGCCGCTGAGATCGAAGCCCAGCTCCTTGCCCTTGAGCTCGATGGAGGCCCGGCCGGCCATGTCGGAGACCAGCATCCGCATGGTGTTGCCGACCAGCGCCGGATCGATGTGCTGGTAGAGGTCCGGGTCGACCTTGATGGCGGAGGCGTGCAGCCCGGCCTTGTGGGCGAAGGCGGAGACGCCGACGTAGGGCTGGTGGGTGGACGGGGTGAGGTTGACGACCTCGGCGATGGCGTGCGAGATCCGGGTGGTCTCGGCGAGCTTGCCCTCGGGCAGTACCTGGCGCCCGTACTTGAGCTCCAGGGCGGCGACGACCGGGAAGAGGTTGGAGTTGCCGACCCGCTCGCCGTAGCCGTTGGCGGTGCACTGGACGTGGGTGGCGCCGGCGTCCACCGCGGCCAGGGTGTTGGCGACCGCGCAGCCGGTGTCGTCCTGGGCGTGGATGCCCAGCCGCGCGCCGGTGTCCGCGAGGACGGTCCGGACGACCGCGGTGACCTGCGCCGGGAGCATCCCGCCGTTGGTGTCGCAGAGCACCACGACATCGGCGCCGGCCTCGCTCGCGGTGCGCACGACCTGCTTGGCGTAGACCGCGTCCAGCGCATAGCCGTCGAAGAAGTGCTCACAGTCGAGGAAGACCCGGCGGCCCTGGGCACGCAGGTGGGCGACGGTGTCCCGGACCATCGCGAGGTTCTCCTCCGGCGTGGTGCGCAGCGCCAGCTCCACGTGCCCGACATGGGACTTGGCGACCAGCGTGATCACCGGGGCCCCGGAGTCCAGGAGCGCGGCGACCTGCGGATCGTCCTCGACGCGCACCCCGGCCTTGCGGGTGGCGCCGAACGCGACCAGCTGGGCGTGCCGGAAGTCGATCTCCTCGCGGGCGCGCTGGAAGAACTCGGTGTCCCGGGGGTTGGCACCGGGCCAGCCGCCCTCGATGAAGCCCACGCCGAAGTCGTCGAGGTGCCGGGCGATGGTCAGCTTGTCGGCGACGGTGAGGTTGATGCCCTCGCGCTGCGCACCGTCGCGGAGCGTGGTGTCGAAGACGTGGAAGTCGTCGGACACCGCGCCGGCGGGGCGGGGGGCGGGCGACGGCTTCTGGGAGGGGCGCCGCGCAGCGGCCCCATTCGGGGTGGTGGCGGGCGACGGGTGGGCTTGAGGTGCGTCCGTCATGCTGGTCTGGCTCCTGTCGGGATCTCGGTCTACCGGAATAACCGGCTCCACCGCCCCTCCATGCTCCCTCGCGCTCCGCCTCCGGTGACGGGTGGGCCGGAAACGAAAAGACCCCTCGCGGGTGCGAGAGGTCTGCGCGCGGGTCTGGGACGACGGTGGCCACGCCGTACTCGGTTCGTACGGGGCGGTCACTGCGGACCGGCGCGCCTGCTGCCAATAATCATGGCGAACGAGAGCACGGGGGCAGTCTGGCACACGACCACCCCCGGTGCCCGGCCCGTCTCAGGATGCGAGCACGCGGGTGTCGCTGCCCTCGCCCGCGTCCTGCTTGCCGACCTGGTGCAGATCGATGGTGCGGGTCTCGCGCATCGTGACGTAGACGATCAGCGAGACGGCCGCGCAGCCGGCGACGTACCAGTAGTAGCCGGACTCGATGCCGCCGTTCTTGAACCACAGGGCGACGTACTCCGCGGTGCCGCCGAACAGCGCGTTGGCGATGGCGTACGGCAGGGCCACGCCCAGGGCGCGGATGCCGGTCGGGAACAGCTCGGCCTTCACGCAGGCGTTGATCGAGGTGTAGCCGGTGACCACGACCAGCGCGAGCATCGAGAGCCCCAGGGCCGGCCAGAAGCTGCCGGCGTGCTTCAGCAGCGTCATGATCGGCACGGTCAGGAAGGTCGAGCCGACCGCGAAGGTGATCAGCAGCGGCCGGCGGCCGATCCGGTCGGAGAGCTTTCCGGCCAGCGGCTGGAGGCACATGAAGAGGAACAGCGCGCAGAAGCTGACCAGCGAGGCGGTCGGCTTGTCCATGCCGGCGCTGCCGGAGAGGTACTTGGTGAGGTAGGTCGTGTACGTGTAGTAGGCGACCGTGCCGCCCATGGTGAGCGCGATGACCAGGAACGCCTCGCGCTTGTGGGCCAGCAGCGCCTTGAGGGTGCCGCGCGCGGGGTCGGCGTGGGCGCCCTCGTCCTCGGCGTACACCTCGGTCTCCAGCATGTTGCGCCGCAGATAGAAGACGACGGCGGCGCCCAGCGCACCGATGATGAACGGGATCCGCCAGGCCCAGCTGTGCAGCGCGTCCTCGGACAGGGTCCGCTGGAGCACGATCTGCAGCCCGAGGCCGAGCAGTTGTCCCGCGGTCATCGACACGTACTGGAAGCTGGAGGCGAAGCCGCGCCGCCCGGGGGCGGACGCCTCGGTGAGATAGGTGGCGCTGGCCGCGTACTCGCCGCCGACCGAGAGCCCCTGCAGCATCCGCGCGAGGAGCAGTACGGCCACCCCGCCGTAACCGGCGGTGCCGTACGTGGGCGCGACGGCGATCAGGATCGCCGAGGCGGACATCAGCGTGACGGTCAGCGTGAGTGCGGCCTTGCGGCCCTTGCGGTCGCCCACCCGGCCGAGCACCCAGCCGCCCACCGGTCGCATGAAGAAGCCGACGGCGAAGATCCCCATGGTGTTCATGAGGTTCGCGGTGTCGTTCCCCTTGGGGAAGAACGCATCGGCGAAGTAGACCGCGAAACTGGCGTAGACGAACCAGTCGAACCACTCGACCATGTTGCCGGCCGAGCCGACCCAGATCTTCTTCCATTGCTCTCGTCCCATAGCCGGTTACGGTCGCGGACCCGTGGGCCGTCGGCAAGGGCCACGGGGGCAACGATCCCGCGTACTTACGTGCGTTGTGGTCACGGGGCGGCAGGCGGCCGGGTCCCCGTACCGCGGCGGCGCGCCGCGGCGGTACGGCATAGGGTCGCCGTCGAGGCTGCCCGACGCGTGCCACCGCCGCGGTCGCCGCGTGAGGCCCGGGTCGTGCGCGAGAGTCGTACGAGAGAAGAGAAAGAAGCGAGATGTCCGAACCGCAACCGCAAGCAGGGCAACGGCCGATTCCCGCCAGCGCCGAGGAGGCGCTGGAGATCGGGCGGGGGCACTTCCCCCACGTCTGGCCGGACGGGGAAGTGCCGACGCTGCACGTCCACGAATTCGACATCGGTTATCTCGTGTACCCGGTGTTCCCGCCCAGGACGGACCCCACCGCCTATCCGCGTGATCCGGGCGGCTCGCACATCGTGATCTCCAAGACGGACGGCGCGGTCAGCGCGCTGCCGAACTACCCGCCGGAGCAGGCCGTCGAGATGTACCGCCGCCACTTCCTTCCGGGGGCGTAGCGGCCCGACCGGCCGGGCGTGGGGCGCCGCGGGCTCCCGCGGCGCCCGGCCCCGGCGGTCAGTCCCGCGGGACGGACAGCGACTCGTCGAAGAAGTCCCTGAGGTGGTCCAGGACGTGCTCCCGGTCCGTGCCCGGGAGGCCGACGACGAGGTGGGTGCCGAAGCCGTCGAGGAGGGCGCGGGTGCGGGTGGCGAAGCGTTCGGCGTCGACGGGCCGGAACTCGCCCTTCGAGACGCCCTCGACGAGCAGCGCCACCAGATCGCGGTGCCAGGCGAGCTCCAGGTCGAGCTGGCGCTCCCGGGTCTCGTCGTCGGCGTTCTGGGAGCGGTTCCACACCTCCAGCCACAGGGTCCAGCGCGGGTCGCGGTGGCCTTCGGGGAGGTAGAGACCTACCAGGGCGTCGAGGCGTTCGCGGGCCGGGATCCGGCGGGAGAGGGCGGCCCGGCGCTCGGTGCCGAGCTGCTCCTCGCTCCACTGGAGGGTCTGTACCAGCAGCTCGTCCTTGGTGCCGAAGTAGTAGAGGATGTGGCCGCTGCTCATCCCGACCTCGCGGCCCAGTCCGGCCATGGTCAGCCGGTCCAGGCCCTCCGCGGCGATGGTCGCCATCGCCGCGGCCAGGACCTGCTCGCGGGGCTGGTGGAGCCGGCGCCGGGGGCGGCGCGCGGGAGAGGGCACGGGGACCTCCGGGGTCGGCTGGGCGGGCCTGGGCTCAGGCCTTCGGCTGCTGCTGGGTGATGCAGTGGATGCCGCCACCCGCTGCGAAGATCGTACGGGCGTCCACGAGGGTCACCGTCCGGCCGGGGAAGAGCCGGCGGAAGAGCGCGGCCGCCTCCTCGTCGCGCGGGTCGTCGAAGCCGCACAGCACCACACCGTCGTTGCAGAGGTAGTGGTTGAGGTAGGAGTAGTCGACCGGCTCGCCGTCCGCCTCGATGACGGTCGGCGCGGGCACCTCCACGACCTCCAGCCGGCGCCCCCGGGCGTCGGTGGCGGCCCGCAGCAGCTTGACGGTCTCGGCGCAGATCGCGTGGTCGGGGTGGTCGGGGTCGGGCTGGGTGTGGACGAGGACGGTGCCGGGGCGGGCGAAGGCGGCCACGAGGTCGACATGGCCGCGGGTGCCGAACTGCCCGTAATCGGCGGCCAGTCCGCGCGGCAGCCAGATCGCCTTGGTGGTGCCCAGGTGGGCGTGGATCTCGGCTTCGACCTCCTGCTGCGTCCGGCCCGGGTTGCGGCCCGGGTCGAGCTGGACGGTCTCGGTGAGCAGGACGGTGCCCTCGCCGTCGATGTGGAGGCCGCCGCCCTCGTTGACCAGCGCGGAGGCGTAGCGGCGGGCGCCGGCCAGTGCGCAGACCTCCTCGCCGATCTTCTCGTCGAGGTCCCAGCGGGCCCATTCCTGGGCGCCCCAGCCGTTGAACACCCAGTCGGCGGCGGCGAGTCGGCCCTGTCCGTCGGTGAGGAAGGTCGGGCCGATGTCCCGCATCCAGGCGTCGTTGAGCGGGCGCTCGACGAGGTCGATGTCCGCGCCGAGGAGCGCCCGGGCTCCCTCGGAGTGGCCGGGGCCGACGACGACGGTGACCGGCTCGAAGCGGCGGACCGCGCGGGCGACGGCGGCCCAGGCCCGGCGGGCCGCGGCCAGGCCCTGGCTGCCCTCCTCGCCGAAGGTGCCGTTGGGGCCGGGCCAGGCCATCCAGGTGCGCTCGTGGCGGGCCCACTCGGGGGGCATCCGGAAGCCGTCGGCGGCAGGGGTGTTCATGCGGGGTCCTCTGGGGTCTGTAACGGTGTGACAGGCGGGCTGGTTCACAGGAAGTAGAGGCGGGAGAGCGAGACGGTGTCGGCCGGTGGTGAGCGCATCGGATCGCCGTCGAGAGTGACCAGTCCGCTGCGCCCGTCGACCTGCACCCGACCGACCCGGGAGTTGTGGACGAGGTCGCCGGGGCCGATCCCGCGGGTGCCGCGGACGGCGACCCGGCGGCGGCGGGTGGGCATCCGGTCCCCGCCCTGTTCGGCCGCGGCGCGCGCGACGAAGGCGACGGAGATCTCGGCGGGGGTCGCGCCGTACGCCCCGAACTGCGGCCCGAGCACCAGGGGTTCACAGGTGTCGGTGGCGGCGTTGGGGTCGCCGGTGACGCCGTAGGCGGGGAAGCCGGACTTCAGCACCAGCTGCGGCTTGGCGCCGAAGAACTGCGGCTTCCACAGCACGATGTCGGCCATCTTGCCGGCCTCGATGGACCCGATCTCGTGCGAAAGCCCGTGGGCGAGGGCGGGGTTGATGGTGAGCTTGGCGACGTAGCGCAGCACGCGGGCGTTGTCGTCATGCGCCCCGTCCCCCTCCAGGGGCCCGAGCTCGGCCTTCATCTTGCCGGCCATCGCGAAGGTACGGCGTACGGTCTCGCCCGCGCGGCCCATGCCCTGCGCGTCGGAGGAGGTGATGCCGATCGCCCCGAGGTCGTGCAGCACGTCCTCGGCGCCCATCGTGCCGGCCCGGATCCGGTCGCGGGCCATCGCGGCGTCGCCCGGCAGATCGGTCTTCAGGTCGTGGACCGAGACGATCATGCCGTAGTGCTCGGCGACCGCGTCCCGCCCGAAGGGAAGGGTGGGGTTGGTCGAGGAGCCGATGACGTTCGGGACGCCGGCCATCTTCAGGACGTTGGGGACGTGGCCGCCGCCGCAGCCCTCGATGTGGAAGGCGTGGATGGTGCGGCCGTCCAAGACGCGCAGGGTGTCCTCGACGGTGAGGCATTCGTTCAGGCCGTCGCTGTGCAGCGCGACCTGGACGTCGTGGTCCTCGGCGACCCGCAGCGCGGTGTCCAGGGCACGGGCGTGCGCCCCCATGTCCTCGTGCACCTTGAAGCCGCAGGCGCCGCCCTCGGCGAGCGCCTCGACCAGCGGGGCCTGGCCCGAGGACGAGCCGCGGCCGAGGAAGCCGATGTTGACCGGCCAGGCGTCGAAGGCGCCGAAGGCATGGCCCAGCGCCCAGGGCGAGTTGACGCCGACGCCCCACACCGGACCGAATTCCTGGCCGATGATCGTGGTCACGCCGGAGGCCAGCGAGGCTTCCATGACGCGCGGCGAGAGCAGATGGACGTGGGTGTCGACGGCGCCCGCGGTGGCGATCATGCCCTCGCCGGAGACGATCGAGGTGCCGGTGCCGACGACGACGTCGACGCCGTCGAGGGTGTCGGGGTTGCCGGCCCGCCCTATCGCGTGGATCCGGCCCTCGCGGATGCCGATGGACACCTTGCGGATGCCCTGCACCGCGTCGATGACCAGCACGTTGCTGATCACCACATCGCAGGTCTCGCGGACCGCGGCGGCCTTGAGGTGCAGCCCGTCGCGGGCGGTCTTGCCGAAGCCGGCCAGGAACTCGTCGCCGGGCTTCTGGGCGTCGGACTCGACCCGGACGACCAGGCCGGTGTCGCCGAGCACGACCCGGTCACCGGCCCGCGGGCCGTGCACCGACGCGTACTCGTGGGGATCGATGCCGCCCGTCATGCCTGCTCCTCCGCTCCCAGGTAGCCGCAGGCGGCGGCCCGCCGCAGCGCTTCGGTCCTCGCGCCCGGTGCGTCCAGCGGGCCGTCGACGAGGCCGGCGAAGCCGATCGCGATCCGGTCGCCGCCGATCGGGACCAAACCGACCTCCGAGCCGCCGCCGGGGTCGAACCGCACCGACGAGCCGGCCGGGACGCACAGCCGCATGCCGTACGCGGCCGCGCGGTCGAAGTCCAGCCGGGGGTTGGCCTCGAAGAAGTGGAAGTGCGAGGTGACGCTGATCGGCACCGTCGCGGTGTTGCGCACCGGCAGCACGACCGCGGGCACGGGCGCCGGGCCGGCCGGGCCGGGCAGCACCGCGCCGGGTGCGGGCCGCTCGTCGCCGCGGCCGGACGCGGGGCCGGCCCCGATCGGGTCGCTGACCACCGCGAGCCGGGAGCCGTCGTCGAAGACGGCCTCCACATGCACCTCGGTGACGACCTCGGCCACGCCCGGCAGTACATCGTCCGGGCCGAGCACGGCGCGGGCGGCCTCGATGGCACCCGCGAGGCGGCGCCCGTCCCGCGCCGCCTCGCAGACCGTGTCCGCGATCAACGCGGTCGCCTCGGGCACATTCAGCTTCAGCCCGCGGGCCCGGCGGGCCCGTGCCAGTTCGGCCGCGCCGAACAGCAGCAGCCGGTCGCGTTCCGTCGGGGTCAACCGCATCCCGTCACACCTCCGCTCGATTAGAGCGACACTCTAACCACGAAAATCGGCAATGCGAAAGCATTGACCGATGATAAAGGGATGAGCGACATTGAGCGCTGTTCTAGAGATGCGGCCGCGATAGAGCGCTGCTCTAAATGATCTCGGCACGCGGAGCGCCCCGCGCGCTCGGCGTCCGCGGCGCGGAGCACCGCGCCCTCGCACGGCGTCGACAGCGCGCCGCACCGCCCACACACTGTTGTCCGGCCTCTCAGGGGAGCCCTCATGCCGATCGAACAACGCGGAGTCGACACCGTCCCGGACGAGGAACGCACCAGCGGCCCTCGCGATCTCGTCTCGATCCTGCTCGGGTCGAACCTCGCCCTCGGCGTGGTGATCTTCGGCTGGCTCCCGGTCTCCTTCGGGCTCGGCTTCTGGCCCTCGGTGACCTCCCTGGTGGCCGGCACCCTCGTCGGCACCCTGCTGACCGCCCCGCTCGCCCTGGTCTCGCTGCGCAGCGCCACCAACCTGTCCACCAGCAGCGGCGCCCACTTCGGGGTGCGCGGCCGGCTCATCGGCTCGGTGATCGGCCTGCTGCTGTCGCTCGGCTACACCGCGCTGACCCTGTGGGTCGGCGGCGACGCGGTCGTCGGCACGCTGCACCGGCTCACCGGGCTGCCGTCCGGCGGCGCGGCCTATGCGCTGGTCTACGCGCTGCTGGCCGGTGCCACCGCCCTCGGCGCGGTCTACGGCTACCGGGTGCTGCTGCGGCTGAGCAAGGTGCTCGCCCTGGGCCTGACCGTGCTGCTGGCCGTCGGCGTCGTCGCGTACGCCGGCACCTTCACCACCGCCCCGCCGCACGGCAGCGCGTATCTGCTGGGCGGCTTCTGGCAGACCTGGCTGCTGGCCGCCGTCTCCGCGGGCCTGAGCGGCCCGATCGCGTTCATCACCCTGCTCGGCGACTACAGCCGCTACATCTCCCCGCGCCGGCACAGCGGCCGGAAGGTCTTCGGCGCCACCTGTCTGGGCCTGGTGGTCGGGCTGCTGGTGCCGCAGCTGTTCGGTACGTTCACCGCGCTCGCCGTCGGTGCGGGCGCCGACTACGCGGGGCCGCTGGTGGCCGGCGCCCCCTTCTGGTACCTGGCGCTGCTGCTGCTCAACGCCTCGGCCGGCTCGGTCGGCAACGCCGGGCTGATGCTCTACAGCATGGGCCTGGACCTGGACGCGATCCTGCCGCGCGCCACCCGCACCCAGGCCACCTGTGTGGTCGCCGCGGTGTCGACCGCGCTGGTCTACGCCGGTCACTTCCTGTGGGCCGCGCAGGACGCGATGACGTCCTTCGTGCTGCTGATGACGGCCGTCGGCACGCCCTGGGCGGTGATCACCGTGATCGGCTTCGTCCGCTGCCGCGGCGCCTACGACCCGGAGTCGCTCCAGGTCTACAACCGCCGCGCCCGGGGCGGCGTGTACTGGTACCGGGCCGGCTGGCACGTCCGGGCCGCCGTCTCCTGGGCGCTCGGCTCGGTGGTCGGCGTGCTGGGCGTGGACACGCCCTTCTACCAGGGGCCGCTGCTGCCCCTGACCGGCGGCATCGACCTCAGCTTCCTGCTCGCGGCGGCCGTGGGCGGGCTCGCCTACCTGGCCCTCACCGCCCGGGACCCCCGCCCGGTCGCCGCCGTACGCGCCCGGCCGCCCGCCGCACCCGCCGCCGCACCCCAAGCGCCCGCGGAGGCCGGCTGACGTGGCCCGGGCACGACCGAGGCCGCCCCGGCAGCATGCCGGCGGCGGCCTCGGCAGGACGGGCGGCGGCGGCCGCCGCCCGGATCAGCCCAGGGGGTGCATCCAGCCGTGCTTGTCCTCGGCGACGCCGCGCTGGATGTCCAGCAGCGCCTCGCGCAGCTTCAGCGTGACCTTGCCGGGCTCGCCGTCGGACTGGGTCCACTCACCGCCCGCGCTCTTGACCGTGCCGACCGGGGTGATCACCGCGGCCGTACCGCAGGCGAAGACCTCGGTGAGGGTGCCGTTCTCGGTGTCGGCCTGCCACTGGCCGATGGAGATCCGGTCCTCCTGCGCCGCGAAGCCCAGATCGCGGGCGACGGCCAGCAGGGAGTCACGGGTGACGCCGGCGAGGAGCGAGCCGGTCAGTGTGGGCGTGACGATCTTGACGCCGCTCGCGGAGTCGTCCTTGTACACGAAGTACAGGTTCATGCCGCCGAGTTCCTCGACCCACTTGTGCTCCACGGCGTCGAGGTAGGCGACCTGGTCACAGCCCTGCGCGGCGGCCTCGGCCTGCGCCAGCAGCGAGGCGGCGTAGTTGCCGCCGGTCTTGGCGTCGCCCATGCCGCCGGGCACGGCCCGCACCCGGTTCTCGGACAGCCAGATGGAGACCGGCTGGACGCCACCGGGGAAGTAGGCCCCGGCCGGCGAGGCGATGACGACGAAGAGGTACTCGTTGGCGGGCTTCACGCCCAGGCCGACCTCGGTCGCGATCATGAACGGGCGCAGGTAGAGCGACTCCTCGCCGCCGTGCGCGGGCACCCAGTCCTTGTCCTGCCGGACCAGCGCGTCGCACGCCTCGATGAAGGTCTCGACGGGCAGCTCCGGCATGGCCAGGCGGCGCGCGGAGGCCTGGAAGCGCCGGGCGTTGGCGTCGGGGCGGAAGGTGGCGACGGTGCCGTCGGGCCGGCGGTAGGCCTTGAGGCCCTCGAAGATCTCCTGCGCGTAGTGCAGGACGTTGGTCGCCGGGTCGAGGGAGAGCGGTCCGTAGGGCACGAGCTGTCCGTCGTGCCAGCCTCTGCCCTCGGTCCACTTGATCGTCACCATGTGATCGGTGAAGTGGCGGCCGAAGCCGGGGGCGGCCAGGATCTGCTCCCGCTCCGCGTCGGACAGCGGATGCGAGGAGGGCTTGAGCTCGATCGTGGGCGTCGTCATGAATGCATGTCCTTCACTGCGTGTTCCGATACCTGGTGCCCCGCCCAGCGTGCGCTGGAGGAGCGTCACCGGCCCAGCCCTCCGGCCGGGCGAGGGGGTCGACCCCCGCCATGCGGCACCGGTGCGGTGTGTCCGGCCGCGCTCACGGCAGTTCCTGAACGTACCGGTCGTTACTGGGACGTCCGAGTTCTCGCGGGCGGCGATGCCACGTCCGATTATCGCTCGTGGGTCCTGGCCGCCGGAACCGTGTGCGCGTTCCGGGTCCGATGGTCCCACCCCGCCGGGCCGTGGCGCCGCGCGGGGCAATACGCGCAGCGCCGGACCTGGACGTGGTGTCCCGGCCCGGCGCTGCGGTGGTGCGTGTCGCTGCCGCGGGCCTCAGCCCGCTACTCGTGCGGCGAGGGCGTCGCCGATCTCGTCGGTGCTGCGCGGGGCCTCGCCGCGGGCCTCCAGGTCGGCCGCGACGGCCTCCTCGATGCGGGCGGCCTGCGGCGCGTAGCCGAGGTGGCGCAGGAGCAGGGCCACGGACAGGATCGTCGCCGTCGGGTCGGCCTTGCCGCTGCCCGCGATGTCCGGCGCGGAGCCGTGCACCGGCTCGAACATCGAGGGGAACTCGCCGGTCGGGTTGATGTTCCCGGAGGCGGCCAGGCCGATGCCGCCGGTGACGGCCGCGGCGAGGTCGGTGAGGATGTCACCGAAGAGGTTGTCGGTGACGATCACGTCGAACCGCTCGGGCTGGGTGACGAAGAAGATCGTCGCGGCATCGACGTGCAGGTAGTCGGTGGTGACCTCGGGGTACTCCTGGCCGACCTTGTCGAAGATGTTCTTCCACATGTGGCCCGCGTACACCAGCACGTTGTTCTTGTGCACCAACGTCAGCTTCTTGCGCGGGCGGGCGTTGGCCCGCTCGTACGCGTCCCGGACCACGCGCTCCACGCCGTAGGCGGTGTTGAGGCTGACCTCGGTGGCGACCTCGGCCGGGGTGCCGGTGCGCAGCGAGCCGCCGTTGCCCGTGTACGGCCCCTCGGTGCCCTCGCGGACGACCACGAAGTCGATGTCGGGACGGCCGGCGAGCGGCGTCGACGTGTTCGGGAACAGCTTCGACGGGCGCAGGTTCACGAAGTGGTCGAAGGCAAAGCGGAGCTTGAGCAGCAGCCCGCGCTCCAGCACGCCGGAGGGCACGGACGGGTCGCCGATCGCGCCGAGCAGGATCGCGTCGTGCTGCTTGAGCGACGCCAGCTCCTCGTCCGGCAGGGTCTCACCGGTCGCATGCCATCGCCGGGCACCGAGGTCGTACTCCTTGGTTTCCAGCTTGACGTCCTGCGGGAGGACCGCGGTCAGGACCTTCAGGCCCTGGGCCACGACTTCCTGGCCGATACCGTCACCGGGGATCACTGCGAGGCGAATGCTGCGAGACATGCTGCGGACCCTACTCTCCGTCCCATTGATTGACACGTAACGTCCGCCATACGGACATAGCGAGGCGGCCACCTGCCGTTCACCCCGCGTCCCCACGGCAGTTGGATCATGCTGCGACATTCGGCGGCATGACTGGAAACGCCCGGGGGGCCGCCCCGCAGCCCTCGCACACCCCGCGCCTCGGCATACCGGAGCAGCTGGCGGCCCGGATGAGCATGCCCGAGCAGCACGACTACCTCCGTACGAAGCTGACCCGCCGGGGCCTGCTGCGCACCTCGGCCGCCACCGCGGGAACGGTGGCGGGCTCCGGTCTGCTGGCCGGATCGGCCCAGGCCTCCTCCCCCACCCTGCTCGCCTCCTCCGCCACCGCCACCGTCGACGGGTCCCTCGTCGCCCCCTTCGGCCGCCACCTCGCCTTCGGCGCCGACCCCAGGAGCCAGATGCGGGTGAGCTGGCAGGTGCCGTTCCCGGTCAAGCGGCCGTACGTCCGGGTGGGCCTGAAGCCCTGGGACCTGGGACGCAAGATCGAGGCCGAGGTGCGCCCCCTGCACACCCCCTCGCTGTCCGCGAAGCTGCCGGCCGTGCAGCAGTACTACCTGCACGCCGCGCTGGACGGGCTGCAGCCGGGAACGACGTACTACTACGGCGTCGGCCACGACGGCTTCGACCCGGCCGACCCGCGGCACTTCTCCACCGTCGGCACCTTCCGCACGGCCCCGGCCCGCCCCGAGACGTTCGTCTTCACGGCCTTCGGCGACCAGGGCGTGAGCTACCACGCCCTCGCCAACGACCAGTTGATCCTGGGTCAGAATCCGTCCTTCCACCTGCACGCGGGCGACATCTGCTACGCGGACACCGACGGCGACGGCTCCGAGCACGACGCCTACGACGCCCGGGTCTGGGACCAGTTCCTCGCCCAGACCGAGTCGGTCGCCAAGTCCGTGCCCTGGATGGTGACCACCGGCAACCACGACATGGAGGCCTGGTACTCCCCCCACGGCTACGGCGGCCAGAACGCCCGCTGGACGCTGCCCGGCAACGGCCCGGACGCCGAGAACGCCCCCGGCGTCTACTCGTTCACCTACGGCAACGTCGCGGTCGTCGCCCTGGACGCCAACGACGTCTCGTACGAGATCCCCGCCAACCAGGGCTACACCGGCGGCCGGCAGACCCGCTGGCTGGACCGCAGGCTGGCCGAGCTGCGCGGCACGGAGGGCATCGACTTCCTCGTCGTCTTCTTCCACCACTGCGCCTTCTCGACGACCAACTCGCACGCCTCCGAGGGCGGCGTGCGCGACGCCTGGCTGCCGCTCTTCGACAAGCACCAGGTCGACCTGGTCGTCAACGGCCACAACCACGTCTACGAGCGGACCGACGCGCTCAAGGGCGGCCGGGTCACCAAGAAGATGCCGGTCGGCGAGAGCGTCGACACGGCACGGGACGGCATCGTGTACGTGACCGCCGGCGGCGCGGGCCGGGCCCTGTACGACTTCCCCGTACCGGACAGCTACGAGGGCCACGTCAAGGACCTCGACCACGTCGACACGTACCACTGGTCGAAGGGCCAGGTGAAGACCAAGGAAACCGTGGAGTGGTCCCGGGTCCGCTACACCGGCTACTCCTTCCTCGCCGTCGAGGTCTCCCCGGGCCACCGCCCGCGGATGAAGGTCACCGCGCTCGCCGAATCCGGCGAGCGCATCGACCACTTCGAGGTGACCCGCTCGCGGTGAGCCGGTCCGCCACAGGGGCGCCCGCGATCCGGGCGCCCCGTCGGGCGGTCAGGAGAGAAAGAGCCAGCGGGCCACGGACAGCCGGATCCGCCAGCAGCAGCGGCAGGGCATCGAGGCCGGCCTGGTCAGCACGGACCCGCTTCGCACGCGGAGCATCTCAGTGCCCGGTGGAGCCGCCGTTGTCCCGGCGGTCGAGGGCACGCTGGAGGGCGGCCGCCGCGTTCCGGCGGTCGGCGTCGTTGGTCGTCCGGACGGAGTGACGGGTCCTGCGGACGGCAGTCTCGGCCATGATTCACGTCTCCAATGCCAGAGCCCCGAGAACAAATGGGATGCGTCGATCCAGAAGCGGCCGGAAAGGGCGGGGGCCTCGGCGCCGCAGGGGTCACCTGCGCCGTGCACCGGGCCGCATCCGCCTCCGCTCGATGGAGCGGGACGTTCGGCTTCCTACAACGCTAGGACAGCTCGGCCGTGATGTCTGCACAATTACTTGGGCTTCCTACTATCTGAGACGGCGGGCGTGTGCTCGAACGAGTGATCCCCGGACATTCGCAGGTCATGGCCGTCCCCGCGCTCCCTAGCGTGGCGGGTGTCGCTTGTGCCACGAGGTCAAGCTCGCCCACACTGAGGAGGAGGTGCACACCATGACCGCGCTCGCGCAGGAGGCGCCCGTGACCACGCCGGAGATCACAACACCGGACGACACGACATCCGGCTCCGATCCGGACGAGGCGCTGTGGCAGGCATGGAAAACCATGGAACTCCCCGAGGGCCTTCGCGCCGAGATCATCGAGGGGTTCATCGAGGTGTCGCCCACCGGACGTTTTGCACACGGCCAGATCGCCAACCGCTTGCGGGACAAGCTGGTGGTGTTCCTGGCAGAAAGTGAGTACGTGGCACGCCAGGACATGAATGTCGTCCACGATCGCAAGGTATGGATCCCCGATTGCTTCGTTGCACCGGAAGATCTTGAGGAGCATGTCACCGACGACGGTATCGGTATCAAGGCAACCGCCGTGCAGACGATCGTCGAGGTGGTCTCTCCGGGCCACGACGGCCTTGAACGCGACCGGGAACGCAAGCGCCGTGCCTACGCCCGCGCCGGCATCCCGGTCTACGTCCTCATCGACGACTACGACGACCACGGGACCGTGAGCGTGCTCACCTCGCCCCGTCCCGACGACGGGGTCTACACCAACGCGCACCATGTCGCGTACGGCACCGACGTAACCATCCCCGAAGGCCCCGCCAAGGGCTTCACCATCGGCGAGGCGATCACCGGGCCTCCGCGCAACGCCTGAACCGACACCGACGGCCCGGCGCCCCCGGGGAGAGGGGTGCCGGGCCGTCGGCGTGCGCGTGGGCGTCAGCCCATGTGCGGGTAGCGGTAGTCCGTCGGCGGGACCAGGGTCTCCTTGATGGAGCGGGTGGAGGTCCAGCGCATCAGGTTCTGCTTGGCGCCGGCCTTGTCGTTGGTGCCGGACGCGCGGCCGCCGCCGAAGGGCTGCTGGCCGACGACGGCGCCGGTCGGCTTGTCGTTGATGTAGAAGTTGCCCGCGGCGAAGCGCAGCTTCTCGCAGGTCGCGGCGGCCGCGGCACGGTCCTGGGCGATGACGCAACCGGTCAGGCCGTAGGCCGAGGCGGACTCCATCTGGGTGAGCATCGCGTCGTAGCCCTCGTCGGACTCGTCGTCGTAGACGTACACGCCCAGGATCGGGCCGAAGTACTCGTCCTTGAAGATCTCGTTCTCCGGGTCGGTGGAGACCAGGACCGTCGGGCGGACGAAGTAGCCCTCGCTGTCGTCGTACGTACCGCCGGCCACGACCTCGACCGTCGGGTCGGCCTTGGCGCGGTCGATCGCCGCCTTGTTCTTGGCGAAGGAGCGCTCGTCGATGACCGCGCCGATGAAGTGCGACAGGTCGGAGACGTCGCCCATGGCCAGGCCGTCGACCTCGGCCGCGAACTCCTCCTTGAGGCCGTTGTTCCACAGCGAGGCCGGGACGTAGGCGCGGGAGGCCGCGGAGCACTTCTGGCCCTGGAACTCGAAGGCGCCACGGGTCATGGCGGTCTTCAGCACGGAGCGGTCGGCCGAGGGGTGGGCGACGATGAAGTCCTTGCCACCGGTCTCACCGACGAGCCGCGGGTAGGTCTTGTAGTTCTCGATGTTGTTGCCGACCGTCTTCCACAGGTGCTGGAAGGTCTTGGTCGAGCCGGTGAAGTGGATGCCCGCCAGGTCGGGGTGGGTCAGCGCCACCTCCGAGACGTCCTTGCCGTCGCCGGTGACGAGGTTGATGACGCCCTTGGGCAGCCCGGCCTCCTCCAGCAGCTGCATCAGCAGCACGGCGGCGAGGGTCTGCGTCGGGGACGGCTTCCAGACGACGACGTTGCCCATGAGGGCGGGCGCGGTCGGGAGGTTGCCGGCGATCGCGGTGAAGTTGAACGGCGTGATCGCGTAGACGAAGCCTTCGAGGGGGCGGTGGTCCGAGCGGTTCCAGACGCCCGGGGAGTTCGCCGGGGGCTGCTCGGCGAGGATCTGGCGCGCGAAGTGCACGTTGAAGCGCCAGAAGTCGATGAGCTCACAGGGGGTGTCGATCTCGGCCTGCTGGGCGGTCTTGGACTGGCCGAGCATGGTGGCGGCGGCCAGCGTCTCGCGCCAGGGGCCGGAGAGCAGATCGGCGGCCTTCAGGATGATCGCGGCGCGGTCGTCGAAGGACATCGCGCGCCAGGCCGGGGCGGCGGCCAGCGCGGCGTCGACCGCGGCCTGGGCGTCGTCGACCGTGGCGTTGGCGTACGTGCCGAGGCGGGCCGAGTGGTTGTGCGGCTGCACGACGTCGAAACGCTCGCCGCCGCCCATCCGGCGCTCACCGCCGATGGTCATCGGCAGCTCGATCGGGTTGCCGGCCAGCTCCTTGAGCTTGGCCTCCAGACGGGAACGCTCCGGGCTGCCGGGTGCGTAGGTGTGGACCGGCTCGTTCACCGGCACGGGGACCTGGGTCACAGCGTCCATAGCGGCCGTGTCTCCTTCGATTTCGCTCGTCGGTTGTCGTACGTCGTGGTGCGGCCGCGGCCGCGTCGGGTGGGCGGCTGCGGGCGGCGCCGTCCGGGTGCACACCCCGGGCTTCCAGCATCCACCCGCGCCGCCCTCCGCGGGGCGGTCAGCCGCGGGTCGCCAGCGACCTCAGGAAGAACCCGAGGTTCGCGGGGCGCTCGGCGAGTCGGCGCATGAAATATCCGTACCAGTCGGTGCCATAGGGGATGTACACCCGCATACGGTGCCCGTCGGCGACCAGCCGCTGCTGCTCCGCCTCGCGGATGCCGTACAGCATCTGGAATTCGTAGTCGGCCGGCTTGCGCCCGTTGCGGTGCGCCAGCTCCTGGCCGATGGCCACCATCCGCGGGTCGTGCGACCCGATCATGGGGTAGCCCTCCCCCGCCATCAGGATCTTCAGACAGCGCACATACGCCTTGTCGACCTCCCGCTTCTCCTGGAAGGCGACGCTCGCGGGCTCCTTGTACGCGCCCTTGACCAGCCGCACCCGGGAACCTTCCCCGGCGAGCGCACGGCAGTCGTCCTCGGTGCGGAACAGGTAGGACTGCAGCACCGCGCCGGTCTGCGGGAACTGCTCCCGCAGGTCGGCGAGGATCGCGAGGGTGGAGTCGACCGTGGTGTGGTCCTCCATGTCGAGGGTCACGGTCGTACCGGCCTCGGCGGCGGCCTCGACCACCGGCCGGACGTTCTGCAGCGCCAGCTCGTGGCCGCCGGGCAGCGCCTGCCCGAAAGCGGACAGCTTGACCGACATCTCGGCCTTGACGCCGAGTCCGTGCTCCTTGAGGGCCGCGGCCAGCTGGAGGTAGGCATCGCGGTTGCGCAGCGCCTCGGCCGGGTCGGTGATGTCCTCGCCCAGGTGGTCGAGGGTGACCTCCAGGCCGCGGGCGGCCAGCGACCGCACGGCCGCCATGGACTCGTCCAGGCGCTCACCGGCGATGAACCGGTCCACGACAGGGCGGGTGAGCGGAGCGGCCGCGACGATGCGGCGGATGCTGTCGCTGCGCGCTGCGGCGAGAAGCACGGGACCCAGCATGGGCACCTCCACGATTCAGGGGGACAAGGACCGGGCGGACACCGGAGCGGGCGAACGCGTCGGCAAGAATGAGCCACCTGAAATTTAAGGATCGCGCCACTTCCCGGCCACCGACAGGTGTCACGCCTTCGTGGTCGGGATCTCAGACAGTTGTATGAGAATGCCGGGAGGGAGACGATGCCAGGGATGACCGTGGTGTGACGGTTGTCCAAAGGTGCCGGTGATGCCGGCGAGGTGGCGACAGGGAGAGGAGCCGGGCGGCGGATGCGGGGCGACTACCAGCAGCTCGTGGACGAGATCTCGGCGGCGCTCGGCGCCCCGGCGACGCTGGAGGACCGGGATTTCGGACTGATTGCGTTCGGGGCCCACGAGAGCGACGACGAGGTCATGGACCCGGTGCGCACCCGCTCGATCCTGCAGCGCCGCTCGTCGGCGGCCGTACGGGCCTGGTTCGAGGCGTTCGGGATCGCCCGCGCCAAGACGGCGCTGCGCATCCCGCCGGACCCGGCCGCCGGCGTCTTCAAGGGGCGGATCTGTCTGCCCGTACGCCATCGGGGCATCGTGCACGGCTACGTCTGGCTGCTGGACGACGGGCACCTGACCGACCTGGAACTGGGCGGCCGGGGCGCGCCGCCCGACCCGCGGATCGCGCAGGCGATGGAGACCGCGTCCCGGATCGGCGCACTGCTGGCCGACGAGGCCCGCGCCGGGTCCGAACTCGGCGAACTGCTCCGGGAGTTGCTCGATGCGCCGGCCGCCGGGCGGCCGGCCGCGGCGGCCGCGCTGCGCGACGCACTGCGGGACAGCCTGCGCTTCACCCCGGGCGTCCCGCTCACCGTCGTCGCCGTACTGCCCTGGGACACCTCGGACACCGACACCGCACCGCTGCCGGGCCTGCCGGGCCTGCTGGCCGCGTGCGCCCTGCCCGCGGGCGGCGGCCCTGAAGGCGTCCCGCCCGCGGACGGGACGCGGGCCGCCCCACCCGACGCGGGAGGCGGCGGCCGCTCCGGCGCCACGGACCGTCCGCGGCCCGCGGCGGCCGTCCCCTCCCTGGCCGCGCTGGTACGGCTGCGCTCGCCCGGGGCGCTCGCCCCGGCCCATGCGGTGGCCGAGCATTTGCTGCGCTCCCCACGCGCGGGCGCGAGCCCGGCCGGGGCGTCGGCGCGGGGTGGCCCGGCCGGCGGCGCCGGGCAGCCCGCGCCGCTCGGGCCGGGTGCCGCCGGAATCGGCGCCGGCACCAGCGAGTTGACGGCGCTCCCGGCCACCTGGCGGGAAGCACTGGACGCGGCCCGCGCGGTCCGCGCCGAGCCCCGGCTGGGCCCGGTCACCCAGTGGGACGCCATCGGCGCGTACCGCATGCTGACCACCCTGCCGAAGGCCGCGCCCGACCCGGTCATCGGCCCGCTGCTCACCCCCGCACACGCCGAACTCGCGCGCACCGCCGAGGTGTTCCTCGACTGCGCGGGCCAGGCGAGCCGGACCGCGCAGGTCCTGGGCATCCACCGCCAGACGCTCTACTACCGCCTGGGCCGGGTGGAGAAGCTCACCGGCCTCGACCTGGGCGACGGGGAGCACCGGCTGCTGCTGCACATGGCGCTCAAGGCGGCACGGCTGTGAGCCCGGCCGGGGCCGGGTCCGCGCCGTGCGCCGCCCCGCCGTGCGTCACGCCGGCCCCGGCACCTCGCCCGTGGTGACCCGGCGCAGCGCGGTGGCGAGGTCCTGGCCGGTGGGCATCCGGTCCGGGGTGAGCAGCGACTGGACCATCAGGCCGGTGAGCAGGGCCCGGTAGAAGGAGCCGACGACGCGCACCGTCTCGGCATCGGCCTCGGTGTCCGGCACCCCGTCGAACGCCGCCACGAGTTCCTCGCCGCCCTCCGGCAGCACCTCGCCGATGGCCTCGCGCAGTCCCACATCGCGCGGCAGCAGGCCCAGCACCTCGACCTGTGCGGCGATGAACTGCGGTTCCGTGGCGATCCGTTGCAGGACCCGGTCCCAGACGGCGGCGAACCGGTCCAGCGGGTCCGCGTCCCGCGCCTCCTCGTCGCCGGCGGCCGGCATCCGGGCGAGGCCCGCGCCCCACTCCTCGGTGGACGCGATGACCGCCTGGCGCATCAGGGCGTCCTTGGAGCCGTAGTGGTAGCCGATGGAGGCGAGGTTGGCGCCGGAGGCGGCCACGATGTCGCGGGCGGTGGTGCGCGCATAGCCCTTCTCCAGGAGACAGCGTTTGGCGCCCTCCAGGAGATCTTCACGGTGTCCCATGAAGGGAGCCTATCGCTGCGCATACGCTCGTACGAGACGTACGTATGAGACGTCCGTACATGCACGCACAGCCGCCGCGCCGTCCTGACGATGTGCGGGCGGAGGCCGCATGCTCGACCGCGGCCTCCGCCGCTCCCCCGGTCCGGGGCACCCCACCCGGTTACCGGAGCCGGTCCGGCCCGGACCCCTCTCCCGGGTCCGTGCCCTCGTCCGTCTCGGGCGTCTGTTCCGTGCCGCGCCGGGCGTCCTTGTCGTCCGGGCCGGACGGCCCCGACCGCGTCCCGGCGCCCGCCCCGGCCAGCGGCCCGTCGACCAGCTTGTTGCGCTCACCGGGCGGCCGTCCCGGGGAGCCACCGCCCGCCGGGGGCCGCCCCCCGGCGTCCTTCGTTCCGGCCGCGCCCGCACCGGATGCCGTGCCCGCCGCGTCGGTGCCCGGGGAGGCCGCGGTGTCGGACGCCGTGTCGGCGGCCGGTGCCTCCCCGGCGGCGTCCTCCGGTCCGCCCGGGCCGGACGCGCCCGGCCGGGGCATCCCGTAGTGGCGATAGAGCTCGGTCTCTTCGGAGGGATCGAGATGGCCGTCGACGTCGATCCGCGGCGCCGCCTTGATGGTGTGCTTGTCGTGCGGAACATGCAGTTCGTCGCCGGTCCGGCGGGCCCCGGCGAGCGGAACGAAGGTCTCCTTCATGCCGAACAGCCCGGTACGCACCGTGATCCACTCGGGCTCGTTGGTGGCGTCGTCCCGGTAGACCTGCTGGACCTTGCCCACCTTCGTACCGTCCGCGTCGACCACCTGCAGACCGGTCAGGCTCTGCGGGGCGTCACCCAGAGGTGCATTCATGGCGTCCGCTCTCCTTCCGCACGCACCGGCCGGGGCACGCGCAGTACCCATTGCGCGACGCGCACCTCTCCGCAGCGACTCGGGAGGACCGCCGGCCCGGGGCGACGGCGGTCCCACGGCGACGCTTCCGGCCTCCACGCCCCCACCCTCCGATACGCCATTCGGGTGAATGATGAGCCCGTCGGAGAGCACCGGGCACCGGGTCGCGCACCACCGCCGCGCCCGTACGATGCCGGCACGCCAACGGGCCCGCACTCCGCCGAAGCGGAATACGGGCCCGTTGACCTGCGAAAAGCTACGATCAGTCGCCGAGGTTCACCGCGCGCACCGAGGTCGCGCCGATCTCCTCGCCGATCTCGGCGAGCACGTTCGGCGGAATGGTGTCGTCGACGGTCAGCGCGACCAGCGCCTCGCCACCGACATCGGCCCGGGAGACCTGCATCCCGCCGATGTTGACGCCCGCCTCGCCCAGGATCCGGCCGACGGTGCCGACGACACCGGGGCGGTCGCTGTAGCGCATGAAGGCCATGTGGTCGGCGAGCGACAGGTCGATGGAGTGCTCACCGACTGCGACGATCTTCTGGATGTTCTTGTGGCCGGACAGCGTGCCGGAGATCGACACCTCGTCGCCGCCCGCGAGGGTGCCGCGCACGGTCACCACATTGCGGTGCTCGGGCGACTCGCTGCTGGTCGTCAGCCGCACCTCGACGCCGCGCTCCTGCGCGAACAGCGGGGCGTTGACGTACGACACCGTCTCGTCGACGACGTCCTCGAAGACGCCCTTGAGCGCGGAGAGTTCCAGCACCTTCACATCGTGCTGGGTGATCTCGCCGTACACCTCGACGTCCAGCCGCATCGCGACCTCGCCGGCCAGCGCGGTGAAGATCCGGCCGAGCCGCTCGGCCAGCGGCAGGCCCGGCTTGACGTCCTCGGCGATCACTCCGCCCTGGACGTTGACCGCGTCCGGGACCAGCTCACCGGCGAGCGCGAGCCGCACCGACTTGGCGACCGCGATACCGGCCTTCTCCTGCGCCTCACCGGTCGACGCCCCCAGGTGCGGGGTGGCGACGACCTGGTCGAACTCGAACAGCGGGGAGTCCGTGCAGGGCTCGACGGCGTAGACGTCCAGGCCCGCGCCGGCCACCCGGCCCTCCTTGAGCGCGGTGGCCAGCGCCGCCTCGTCGACGATCCCGCCGCGCGCGGCGTTGACGATCCTGACCGACGGCTTGACCTTGTTCAGCGCCTCGTCGCCGATGAGACCGACGGTCTCGGGCGTCTTGGGGAGGTGCACGGTGATGAAGTCGGAGACCGCGAGCAGCTCGTCGAGGGTCAGCAGCTTGACGCCCATCTGCGCGGCACGGGCCGGCTGGACGTAGGGGTCGTAGGCGACGACCTTCATGCCGAACGCCGACATCCGCTGGGCGACCAGGACGCCGATCCGGCCGAGGCCGACCACGCCGAGGGTCTTCTCGCTGAGCTCGACGCCGGTGTACTTGCTGCGCTTCCACTCGCCGTTCTTCAGGGCGGTGTTGGCCTGCGGGATGTTGCGGGCCGTGGCGACCAGCAGACCGCAGGCGAGCTCGGCGGCGGTGACGATGTTGGAGGTCGGGGCGTTGACGACCATCACGCCGGCCTTGGTGGCGGCGGAGACGTCGACGTTGTCCAGGCCCACGCCCGCGCGGGCGACGACCCGCAGCTTCTTGGCGGCGGCGATGGCCTCGGCGTCGATCTTCGTCGCACTGCGCACGAGGACGGCGTCGACATCGACGATCGCGGGGAGCAGCTCGGCGCGGTCCGCGCCGTTGCAGTGCCGGATCTCGAAGTCCGGCCCGAGGGCGTCGACGGTGGCGGGCGACAGTTCTTCGGCGATGAGTACGACAGGTTTCGAGCTCACGTGGTCTTCAGTCCTCACTAGTCCTTCGCGGACGGCCGTCCCGACGGCCGAAGGCGGTGAAGGGGGAAAGCCGCGTGGAAGACGCACGACGCTGTGAGCCTGACGCGCTTGTGCAATGCAGTGTAGTGGCGGTGGGGGGTTCGTCCTGCGCCGCTGCGGAAGGGTCACCCGTGCGTGGTCCTACGCGGCGGACAAGGCGCCGCCGGTCGGCGCGACGGACGGGGGCCACGGCCTGCGCCGCGGCCCCCTGTCCCTGGCTTACGCCTCGTCGTCCACCCAGCTCATGAGCTTGCGGAGCTTCTTGCCGGTGGTCTCCAGCAGGTGGTCCTCGTCGGCCTTCTTGTACTCGTTGTACTTCGGCAGACCGGCGTTGTACTCGGCCATCCAGTTGTTGGCGAAGGTGCCGTCCTGGATCTCGGCGAGCACCTTCTTCATCTCGGCCTTGGTCTGGTCGGTGATGATGCGGGGGCCGGTGACGTAGTCGCCCCACTCGGCGGTCTCGGAGACCGACCAGCGCATCTTCTCCAGGCCGCCCTCGTACATGAGGTCCACGATCAGCTTCAGCTCGTGGAGGCACTCGAAGTACGCGATCTCCGGCTGGTAGCCCGCCTCGACCAGGGTCTCGAAGCCGGCCTTGACCAGCGCCGAGGCGCCACCGCAGAGCACGGCCTGCTCACCGAACAGGTCGGTCTCGGTCTCCTCGGTGAAGGTGGTCTTGATGACGCCGGCGCGGGTGCCGCCGATGCCCTTGGCGTACGAGAGCGCCAGCGCGAAGGCCTTGCCGGACGCGTCCTGCTCGACGGCCGCGATGCACGGCACGCCGCGGCCCTCCTCGTACTGGCGCCGCACGAGGTGGCCCGGGCCCTTGGGGGCGACCATGCACACGTCGACGTTGGCCGGGGCCTTGATGAAGCCGAAGCGGACGTTCAGGCCGTGGCCGAAGAACAGCGCGTCGCCGTCCTTGAGGTGGTCCTTGATGGACTCCTCGTAGACCTTGGCCTGGATCGGGTCCGGCACCAGGATCATGATGACGTCGGCCTCGGCCGCCGCCTCGGCCGGCGTGACCACACGCAGGCCCTGCTCCTCGGCCTTGGCCTTGGACTTGGAACCCTCGTGCAGACCGACGCGCACATCGACGCCCGAGTCACGCAGCGACAGCGCGTGGGCGTGGCCCTGGCTGCCGTAGCCGATGACCGCGACCTTGCGGTTCTGGATGATGGACAGGTCGGCATCGTCGTCGTAGAACAGCTCGGCCACTTCGGGTCTCTCCTTGGATCTAGCGGGTGCCCACACAGTACGTCGGGCGGGGCGGGGAAGGGCGGTGGGTCTCGCCATGCGGTCCATGTGCACCGCGGCGGGGTCAGGCGGAACGGTCCAGGGCCCGCAGCGAGCGGTCGGTGATGGACCGGGCGCCGCGGCCTATGGCGATCGTGCCGGACTGGACGAGTTCCTTGATGCCGAACGGCTCCAGCATCTTGAGCATCGCCTCCAGCTTCTCACTCGACCCGGTGGCCTCGATGGTGACGGCCTCCGGGGAGACGTCCACGGTCTTGGCGCGGAAGAGCTGGACGATCTCGACGATCTGCGAGCGGGTCTCGTTGTCGGCGCGGACCTTCACCAGGACCAGCTCGCGCTGGATCGCGGAGCCCGGCTCCAGCTCGACGATCTTCAGGACGTTGACGAGCTTGTTGAGCTGCTTGGTGACCTGCTCCAGCGGCAGCGACTCGACGCTGACCACGATGGTGATGCGGGAGATGTCGGGGTGCTCGGTGACCCCGACCGCGAGCGAGTCGATGTTGAAGCCGCGGCGGGAGAACAGCGCGGCGATCCGGGCGAGAATGCCGGGAGTGTTCTCCACCAGAACGGAGAGCGTGTGCTTGGACATGGTCTTCTCTCTTTTTCCGTGCGTCCGTGTCGTCCTGGGATCAGTCGTCTTCGTTGTCGCCGAAGTCGGGACGCACGCCCCGGGCGGCCATGACCTCGTCGTTGGAGGTCCCGGCGGCGACCATCGGCCACACCTGGGCGTCCTCGTGGACGATGAAGTCGATCACGACCGGGCGGTCGTTGATGGCATTGGCCTTGGCGATGACCGCGTCCAGCTCGGCCGGGTCCTCGCAGCGCATCGCGACACAGCCCATCGCCTCGGACAGCTTCACGAAGTCCGGGACGCGGGTGCCACCGCTGGCCTTGCCCGCCGTCACGAGCCCGTTGGACTCGGGGCCGGAGTGCAGCACGGTGTTGGAGTAACGCTGGTTGTAGAAGAGGGTCTGCCACTGGCGGACCATGCCCAGCGCACCGTTGTTGATGATCGCGACCTTGATCGGGATGTTGTTCAGCGCGCAGGTGACCAGCTCCTGGTTGGTCATCTGGAAGCAGCCGTCGCCGTCGATCGCCCAGACCGTACGGTCCGGCTGCCCGGCCTTGGCGCCCATCGCGGCGGGGACGGCGTAGCCCATCGTGCCCGCGCCACCGGAGTTCAGCCAGGTCGAGGGCTTTTCGTAGTCGATGAAGTGGGCGGCCCACATCTGGTGCTGGCCGACGCCCGCGGCGTAGACGGTGTCGGCCGGGGCGAGCTCGCCGATCCGCTGGATGACCTGCTGCGGGGAGAGGCTGCCGTCGTCCGGCAGGTCGTAGCCCAGCGGGTAGGTCTCCCGCCAGCGGTTGAGGTCCTTCCACCAGGCGCCGTAGTCGCCCCGGTGGCCGGCGTCGTGCTCGGCCTGGACGGCGACGATCAGATCGGCGATGACCTCGCGGGCGTCACCGACGATCGGCACGTCCGCGGCACGGTTCTTGCCGATCTCCGCCGGGTCGATGTCCGCGTGCACGACCTTGGCGTACGGCGCGAAGGAGTCCAGCTTGCCGGTGACCCGGTCGTCGAAGCGGGCGCCGAGGGTGATCAGCAGGTCCGACTTCTGCAGTGCGGTGACGGCGGTGACCGAGCCGTGCATGCCGGGCATGCCGACGTGCTGCGGGTGGCTGTCGGGGAAGGAGCCCAGCGCCATCAGGGTGGTGGTGACGGGGGCGCCGGTCAGCTCGGCGAGCACCTTCAGCTCGGTGGTGGCACCGGCCTTCATCACCCCGCCGCCGACGTAGAGGACCGGGCGCTTGGACTCGACGATCAGCCGGGCGGCCTCGCGGATCTGCTTGGCGTGCGGCTTGGTCACCGGGCGGTAGCCGGGGAGCTCGGTGTGCGGCGGCCAGGCGAAGGTGGTCTGCGCCTGGAGCGCGTCCTTGGCGATGTCGACCAGGACCGGGCCGGGCCGGCCGGTGGCCGCGATGTGGAACGCCTCGGCGATCGTCCGGGGGATCTCGGCGGGGTCGGTGACCAGGAAGTTATGCTTGGTGATCGGCATCGTGATGCCGCAGATGTCCGCCTCCTGGAAGGCGTCCGTACCGATCGCCTTGGACGCGACCTGGCCGGTGATCGCCACCAGCGGGACGGAGTCCATGTGGGCGTCGGCGATCGGGGTGACGAGGTTGGTGGCACCCGGGCCCGAGGTCGCCATGCAGACGCCGACCCTGCCGGTGGCCTGCGCGTATCCCGTGGCGGCATGGCCGGCGCCCTGCTCGTGGCGCACCAGGACGTGCCGGACCTTCGAGGAGTCCATCATCGGGTCGTACGCAGGAAGGATCGCGCCGCCGGGAATGCCGAACACGGTGTCGGCCCCGACCTCCTCGAGCGAACGGATCAGCGACTGCGCGCCCGTGACGTGCTCGACGGCGGGCTGCTGCGGTCCGCCGGAGGTACGGGCCCGCGGCTGCGGATGGTGGGCCCCGGAGGCCTGCTCGGTCATCTGCGTCTCTTCTCGAAGCTGAGGGTTTTGACGGATTTGTGAGGTTGCTGTGCAACAAAAAACCCCCCGTGCCAAGTGGCAAGCGAGGGGAGCGCGTCGGTGCGGTTAGCCGGGTTTCGTCAGTGACCCGGCCTCAGCCGACGCGCTTTCCAAGTACGAGAATTCGGGTGCGCATGGCACAGACCCTCCCCCCGCCGTGCACCGGGTGTCAAGTGGGTGGGACGGAGGTCTCACTATTTGAGCGCAATGGCGGATGCACGAGCGATTCCGGGCCCGCCGGGCCGCCCTGTCGTGCGGGCAGTCCGCTGCCGGTGAGCACCACCGCCCGGCCCTGGACCGCGAGGTCCGGCACCGGATAGTGGGCGTGCGTCAGGGACCGCCGCAGCCGGTGTTCGTCGAGCGGCCCGGAGAAGGCCGTGCCCATGCCGTGGGTGCAGCCCATGGAGCGCAGCGCGAGCACCTGCTCGGGCAGATCGACGCCGTCCGCGACGGACTGCATGCCCAGGTCTCCGGCGATCCGCAGCAGCCCTGCGGTGATCTTGTGCAGCCGGGCGGACTCCACCACGCCGTCGACCAGCCCGCGGTCCAGCCGCAGGACGTCGACGGGGAGCCGGCGCAGCGCGCTGATCGCGGCGACTCCGCTGCCGAAGCCGTCCAGGGCGATCCGTACGCCGAGCCGGCGCAGCGCGACCAGCCGGCGCTCCAGGTCGTCCAGCGGAATGCGCGGATCGCTCTCGGACAGCTCCAGGACGAGCGCGCGCGAGGGCAGGCCGTGCCGGGTGAGCAGCGACTCCACGCCCTTGGGGGACAGCGCCTGGTCCAGCAGCCGCCGGGCCGGGAGCCGGACCGCGACCGGGACCGGATAGCCGGCGCGATGGCGGGCCGATGCCTGCTCGACGGCCGCCTCCAACTGCCAGCGGTCCAGCTCCGCGGCGCGGTCGCCGTCGTCCTCCGTGAAGCGTCCGCGGTCGCCGACCCGCAGGAACTCCGCGGGGGTGAAGAAGATGCCCTGGGCGGAGCGCCAGCGGGCGTGCGCCGCGACCGCGGTGACCCGTCCGCTCGACAGCTCCACCACCGGCTGGTGCAGCAGCGAGAAGGCGCCGTCGTGCAGCGCCGTACGGAGCTTGGTGGCGAGCTCGGCACGGTGTGCCACCTCGGTCTGCATCTGCGGGGCGTACAGCTCCACCCGGCCCTTGCCGGCCTGCTTGGCGCGGTACATCGCGAGGTCCGCGTTGCGCAGCAGGCCCGCGGGGCTGACACCGGGCTCGGCGAAGGCCACGCCGATGCTGGCCGCCACCCGCACCTCGCGGCCGTCGATGCGGTACGGCTCGGAGAGCCGGATGCGCAGCCGGTCGGCGATCTCGTGGATCCGGAACTCGCGGGCGGCGAGGTCGCGGGTGCCGTCGCCGGTGATCAGCGCGGCGAACTCGTCGCCGCCCAGCCGGGCCGCTATGTCCCCGGCGCGCACCGAGTCACCGAGCCGGCGGGCGGCCTGGATCAGCAGCTCGTCGCCGGCCTGGTGGCCGATGGTGTCGTTGACCTGCTTGAAGCCGTCGAGGTCGATGTAGAGCACGGCGGTGTCGTGGTCGCTGGCGCGGCGGCCGGTGACGGCCTGGGTGACGCGTTCGGTGAACAGGGCGCGGTTGGGCAGGTCGGTGAGCGCGTCGTGCGAGGCGTTGTGCTGGAGCTGGGCCTGCAGCCGGACGCGTTCGGTGACATCGCGGGAGTTGAAGATCAGGCCGCCGTGGTGGCGGTTGACCGTGGACTCGACGTTCAGCCAGCCGTCGCCCCCGGAGCGCTGCTCGCCGGCGCGGAAGCGGCACTCGATCCGGGTGGTCGGTTCGTCCTCGGGGGCGGCGGCGAGGAATCTGCGGACCTCGTGCACCACCCGGCCCAGGTCCTCGGGGTGGATCAGCGACGCCAGCTCGGAGCCGACCAGCTCCTCGGCGTCGCGCCCGTAGACACCGGCGGCGGCCGGGCTGACATAGCGGAGCACGCCGGTCGGGGCGGCGATCATGATGACGTCGCTGGAGCCCTGCACCAGGGAGCGGAAGTGGTTCTCCTTCTGCGCCAGCTCCTGGGTGAGGGTGATGTTGTCGAGCAGCATGATGCCCTGGCGGACGACCAGCGCGAGGACGACCGTGCAGCCGGTGAACAGCACCACGCGGTCGATGCGCCGCCCGTCCAGGACGTTGGTGAGGATGCCCAGCGTGCAGACGGCGGCGGCGAGATACGGGGTCAGTGCGGCGAGCGAGCCGGCGATGGGACGGCTGCCGTGCGGCGGGACCCGGCGCGCGGCGGGCCTGGTCTCCTCCTGGGTGGGCTCGTCGCCCGCGCGACGGGCGACCCATGGCGCGTACGCGAGCAGTATCGAGCCGGCGAACCATCCGGCGTCCAGGATCTGGCCGGAGCGGTAGTGCTCGCGCAGCAGCGGGGAGCTGAACAGGGCGTCGCACAGCACCGTCAGCGCCAGGGCCGCGACCGCGGTGTTGATCGCCGAGCGGTGCACCGAGGAGCGCCGGAAGTGCAGCACGAGCACCATGCTCACCAGCACGATGTCCAGCAGCGGATAGGCCAGCGACAGCGCGCTCTGCGCCACGCTGCGGCCCTGGAAATGCGCGGTGTGGGCGAGCGCGAGGCTCCATGAGAGGGTGACCAGCGACCCGGCGATCAGCCAGGAGTCGAGCCCCAGACAGACCCAACCGGCCCTGGTCACCGGCCTCTTGGCGAGCACCAGCAGACCGACGATGGCCGGTGGCGCGAACAGCAGGAAGCAGAAGTCGGCCAGGCAGGGGCTGGGTACCGCGGTCCCCATGATGACCTCGTACCAGCCCCATACGCCGTTGCCGAGGCCGGCCATCCCGGAGGAGGCGGCGAACAGCATCCAGGCCGGGCGGAAGCGGGTGCGGCGCTTGCGGGCGTACAGACCGCAGGAGACGGCCGCCAGCAGGGCGGCGAAGCTGAGGCCGAAGTCCCCCATGAACGCTGCGACTTCGGGCGACCCCCAGCCGAAGGCGGCGCCGACGGCATAGCCACCGCAGAGCACGGCGAGGACGATCTGCGGCACCGCGCTCGGCGGATTGCCGGCCGGTGCCGGCGGCCGGGAGAGCATCGCCCCGGGGGCGCTCACCGGATTCTCCTGCTCACCCGTACCGGGCGGCGGCGCGAGCGGCGCTCCTGGGGGCCTCGCAGTATTCCCGCGGGCGCTCGTGGATCATGCTTCTCGCGAATCGTCCATCGGCCGTACATCGCCCGTCGCCCCCCTCGAGTCCCGGATCCTTCGCACGCGCCGTGTCGCTCCCGGCGTCGTCCCCGCTCGGACGATACACCAGTTCCGTCACTCAGGGACATAGCGTCTCTACGGAGCGTGACTGAGGGCGGAATTCGCATACTCCCCGCAGTCTTACGGACTCGTAGCGCTACCCGCGACCGCTTCAGCCGGCGGTGGCGACCACGTTCCGCAGGGGCTCGCCGGCCGCGAAAAGCGTCAACTGATCACGCAGCAGCCGCTTCGCACGGGGCAGAAAAGCAGAGCTGGGGCCGCCGACGTGTGGAGTGAGGAGCACGCCGGGAGCGTGCCACAACGGGTGCCCGGCGGGCAGGGGTTCCGGATCGGTGACATCGAGCGCCGCACGCAGCCGCCCGGACCGGAGTTCGGCGAGCAGTGCCGCGGTGTCGACGATCCCGCCGCGCGCGACGTTCACCAGCAGTGCGCCGTCCTTCATCCGCGCCAGGAAATCGCTTCCGACCAGGCCACGCGTCGCTTCGGTGAGCGGAGTCGCCAGCACGACGACGTCCGCGTCGGGCAGGAGGGCGGACAGGTCGGAGAGTGGATGCACGGGGCCGCGCACAGTGTCACGCGCGGTGCGTGCGATGCGCGCCACCCGCGCACACTCAAAAGGTGTGAGCCGGTCTTCGATGGCACTGCCGATCGAACCATAGCCCACAATGAGGACCGATTTGTCGGCAAGCGCCGGCCGGACGTCCGGCCGCCACTCCCCCGCGTCCTGGCTCCGTACGAAGTCGGGAACGCCGCGCAGCGCCGCGAGGATCAGCGTGAGCGCGAGCTCGGCGGTGCTGGCGTCGTGCAGTCCGCGGGCGTTGCACAGTTGGGTCCCCGACGGCATCCGGGACAGCCCCGGCAGCATCTCGTCGACACCGGCCGTGAGGGTCTGCACCACCCGCACCCGGCTCATCCGGGACAGCGGGCGCAGGCTCACCTCCGCGCCCTTCATATAGGGGACCGCATAGAAAACGCAGCGGCCCGGATCGGCCGGGTAGTCGAGGCCGGCGTCCCAGTGGAGATAGCGGAGACCGGCGGGGAGGCCCTCGATGCCGTCGGGCGGGATCGGGAGCCATACGTCGTGCGCCTCGGTGCGCTGGTCTGCGGTTGCCATGACCGCAGGCTATGCGAAGAGATGTTCTGCTCAGACGTTAGTTTGGTCTGGCCCTTGACCGGGGGCGAGGGGATGGAGGCACAACCAGGTGGAGCGCAGGACAATCGGTGCGGCGGCCCTCGAAGTGGGCGCCATCGGACTCGGCTGTATGCCGATGAGCTGGGGGTACACCGAGTCGCAGCGCAGCTTGGACAGCTCGCTGCGGGCCGTGCACACCGCGCTGGACCGGGGGTGCAGCCTGCTCGACACCGCCGACATGTACGGCCCGTTCACCAATGAGCTGCTGGTGGGGCGGGTGCTCAAGGAGCGGCGGGCGGAGGCGTTCGTCTCGACCAAGTGCGGTCTGCTGGTGGGGGAAGCGCACATCGTCGCCAACGGGCGGCCCGGCTACGTCCGGCGGGCCTGCGACGCCTCGCTGCGGCGGCTGCAGACCGACCGTATCGACCTCTACCAGCTGCACCGGGCCGATCCCGAGGTGCCCATCGAGGAGACCTGGGGGGCGATGGCGGAGCTGGTGGCGGCCGGGAAGGTGCGGTCGCTGGGGCTGTGTGCGGTGGGCGCACGGGCGGTACGGCCGGCCCGCGCGGCCCGTACGGAGCGGCGGCCGGCCGGCGGCGGGCCGCGGCGCTCCCACATGCACGACGGCACGCTGGCCCAACTGGAGCGCATCCAGCAGGTGTTCCCCGTCAGCAGCGTGCAGGCCGAGCTGTCGGTGTGGTCGCCGGAGGCGCTGGAGGCGCTGCTGCCGTGGTGCGAGTCGCGGGGTGTGGGCTTCCTGGCGGCGATGCCGCTGGGCAACGGCTATCTGACCGGCACCCTCACCCCGGGGCAGGGGTTCGAGCCGGAGGACATAAGGGCCCGTCACCCGCGCTTCACCGCCGAGATGATGGCCGCGAACCAGCCGGTGGTGGCAGGGCTGCGCCGGGTCGGCGCGCGGCACGGTGCGACGCCGGGGCAGGTGGCGCTGGCGTGGGTGCTGGCGCAGGGGCGGCATGTCGTCCCGGTTCCGGGCACGAAGAAGGAGCGCTGGGCCGCGCAGAACGCCAAGGCCGCGGCACTGACGCTCACCCGCGAGGATCTGGCGGAGATCGCCGTACTGCCGCCGGCGCGCGGGTCCTGGTATTAGGGCCTTCAGACCCCGACCCAGCGGACGGCCATGGCAGCCCCGCCGCGCCAAGTCTCGCCCGGCCCACGGCGTTTGCCGGCTGCCCGCCCCGACGCACGCGCTCGTTGCCGGCCCGGCCGCGTCGGATCGCGGCAGGTGGGAGTGGCTCCGGACGGCCTGGGGTGCGGGCGTGGCGCGGTGCGATGTGGTGTTCTTGTCCACGCCCTTGCCGACGAGAGGACCCGCCGTGGAACGCCGCACCCGCACCGCCGTGTTGGCCGCCGCTTCGCTGCTCCTGGCAGCGGGCTGCTCGTCCGGTGGCGCGGCGCCGCACGGCACCGGGACGTCCTCGGCCCCGGCGAAGAGCGGCGCCGCCGGCTCTCCGGGCGCCTCCCCGTCGTCCGCCGCGCCGCCCGCCAAGGGCTCGGTGAAGGTGACCGCCACCCTGGTGACCGGGCTGAAGTCGCCGTGGGGCGTGGCGGTGCTGCCGGGCGGGGATCTGCTGGTCGGCTCCCGTGACACCGGGAAGATCGTCCGGGTCTCGGCGAAGAACGGGAAGATCACCGAGCTGGGGTCGGTACCGGGCGTGGACCCGGGCGGCGAGGGCGGTCTGCTGGGGATCGCGGTGTCCCCGTCGTTCGGCGCGGACCATCAGGTGTACGCGTACTTCACCACCGCCTCCGACAACCGCATCGCCCGCATGGTCTACGACGAGAAGCGCCCGCCGGGCAATCAGCTGGGCGCGCCCGACACGCTCTTCAAGGGCATTCCCAAGGGCGAGATCCACAACGGCGGCCGGATCGCCTTCGGCCCGGACAGGATGCTCTACGCCGGCACCGGCGAGACCGGCGACAAGGGGCTGGCCCAGGACAAGAAGTCCCCGGCCGGCAAGATCCTGCGGATGACGCCGGACGGCGAGCCGGTACACGGCAACCCCGAGGCCGATTCGGTGGTGTACGACTACGGCCACCGCAATGTGCAGGGACTGGCCTGGGACGACGACGACCGGCTGTGGGCCTCGGAGTTCGGACAGGACACCTGGGACGAGCTCAACCTCATCGAGCCGGGCCGGAACTACGGCTGGCCCGAGGCCGAGGGCAAGGCCAAGGGCGCGGCGGCGGGCTCGGGGTTCGTGGACCCGGTCGAGGAGTGGAAGCCCGCGGTTGCCTCACCCAGCGGCATCGCGTACGCCAAGGGCTCGATCTGGATGGCCTCGCTGCGCGGCGAACGGCTGTGGCGGATCCCGCTGAACGGGACCAGGCCGGTGGCCGCCCCGCAGGCCTTTCTCCAGGGCACCTACGGGCGGCTGCGGACGGTGGTGGCAGCGGGCGACGGCACGTTGTGGCTGGTCACCAGCAACACGGACGGACGGGGCACGCCGCACAAGGGCGATGACCGGATCCTCCGCCTCACGGTGAGCTGACACGACTGATCCCCTTTTCGTGCGAGCTGCCTACACTCGGGTACAGGGGGACGGGTGCACGTCACGCCGAAGAGGGGACAGGCACCATGTTCAATGTCGTGGAAGAGCTGTTCGCGCCGGGGCGTAAGCACACCGACGAGGAGCGGCAGAAGATGTCGCTGGTCGTCGATGACGTGGGGAACGCCGACCCCTCGAAGGGCCCGATCGACCTCTCCTCAGGGACGGTGGTCGTCAAGGCGCCGCGACGGCAGCAGGATCCGCCGGACGGGCAGTAGGGGCGCGGTCCGGGGTGGTGGGGAACGGTTGAGGCTGCGGACGGGTGAGGTGGCGTCGTCCCGGCGCGTCGGGTGACGACCGGGCCTACGAGGGCAGGCCCGGCGCCGGTTCGCCGAAGAGGCGCAGGCGGTGGGCCACCGCGCCCGCCTCGCCGCGGCCGGAGACGCCCAGCTTGGCGAGGATGTTGGAGACATGGACGCTGGCGGTCTTCGGGGAGATGAACAGGGCGTCGGCTATCTGGCGGTTGCTGCGCCCGTCGGCGACCAGCCGGAGCACCTCGCGTTCGCGCGGCGTCAGGCCGAGGGACGGAGCGGGGGCGGCGGGCTCCTCGGCCCCGCCGCGGCCGGCTCCGGCGCCGTCGGCCGGTATCAGGCCCGGCAGGGGGAGACGGGCCCGCTGGGCGAGGAGTTCGATCTCCTCGCCCAGCGGGCGGGCGCCCATCGTTCCGGCGGCGGTGTGCGCCTGGGCGAGCAGGAGGACGGCGGCCTCGCGCGGGGTGCGGCCCTGTAGCCCGGCGGTGGCCCGCTCGCCGGCGTGCAGCAGTGATTCGGCCCAGCGGTAGCAGGCCCGGGCGAGCTCGTGCGGGCGCTCCAGCGGTTCGAAGGCGGCGACCGCCTCGGCCCAGGCGTCCGGCGTCTCGCGGCCCTCGGCGCGGCGGAGTTCGGCATCCACCGCGAGGCCGTACGCCGCCCAGACCGGCAGGAGCCGGGGCAGCTTCTTGGCGGCCTGCCGGATGCCGGCGAGGACCGCGGCCCGTCCCGCCTCGGCGGCCGGCAGGCCCCGGGCGTCCGACTCCGCGGCGGTCGCCGACCACAACAGCGGCCAGGCATAGCGCTGGGTACCGGGCGGGAAGCCGGCGTCCAGGGCCCGTTCGAAGAGGGACCGGGCGTCGAGGAGGCGGCCCTGGCGGGCGGCGATGCGCAGGGCGTGCCGCGCGAGGGGGATGGTGTGCTGGGGCTGGGGGTCGTGGGTGCCGTAGTGCTCGCGGGTGACGGCGAGTTCGCGTTCGGCCTCGGCGAGGTCGCCGCGGTCCAGGGCGAGGTGGGTGAGGCGGTTGGCGGCCAGCGCGAGCGACCGGGGGCTCTGGGCGAAGCGGCGGGCGTCCGCGGCGGCCCGGCCCGCTTCCTGCCAGCGGCCCAGCGACTGGAGCGATTCGGCGCGGTTGCCCAGCACCCAGCTGGTCCGGTCCTTGAGGCCGTAGCGGGTGACGAGGGCGACGCCCTGCTCGGTGACCTCGACGGCCTCACGGGAGCGGCCGATGCTTTCCAGGACGGACGGGAGGTTGACGTGGCCCCGCCCGATGATGCTGAAGTAGCCGCGGTCGACGGCACGGTCGAGGGCGGAGCGGAGCTCCGCGAGGCCGGCCTCGGCCTCTCCGGCGTCCACCCGCAGGCTCCCCAGGGTCACCCGGGAGTTGAGTTCCGCTTCTTCGTCACCCACGGACAGGGCGAGTTCCACGGCGCGTTCGGCGGTCGCGAAGGTGCCCGGGCCCGGTTCGTGCAGCATCGCCCAGCTGGCGACGTGCGCCATCACGGCGGCGTGTACCGGGGACGGCGGCAGGCCGCGGACCAGCTCCAGTGCGGTGCCCAGGTCCTCCCAGCCGTCGCCGCGGCCGGTGGACTGGCACAGCCGCGAGCGCTGCATCAGGAACCATGCCCTGCGCAGGGGGTCGTCCTCGCCGCGCAGGCACCGCAGGGCGCGCTTGGTGATCGTGAAGGCCCGCTCGGCGTCGCCGGACAGGCGGGCGGCCACCGCGATCTCGGCGAGCAGATCGAGGAAGCGCAGGGCGTCGTCGTCGCAGCCGCAGGCCGGATAGGCCTCGGTGTAGTCGACCGGGCGCACGCCCTGGCGGACCTCGGTGGGCGCGTCGTCCCACAGCTCCAGGGCACGGTCCAGCAGGCGCAGCTGCTCGGCGTAGGCATGGCGGCGGCGGGCCTGGACCGAGGCGGCGAGGACGGCGGGCAGCGCCTTGGCGGCGTCATGGGCCTTGTACCAGTAGCTGGCCAGCCGGGCGGCGCAGACGTCGGCCCGGACCAGCGCGGGGTTGGCCTCCAGGGCCTGGGCGTAGCGGCGGTTGAGGCGGGTGCGCTCACCGGGCAGCAGATCGTCGACGACGGCCTCGCGGGCGAGGGCGTGCCGGAAGCGGTAGCCCTTGCCGTCCTGGGTGGGGACCAGGGTGTTGCTGCCGACGGCGGCCCGCAGCGCCTCGATGAGGTCGTCCTCGGGCATCCGGCAGACGGCGGAGAGGAGTTCGTGTTCGACCGTGGAGCCGCCCTCGGCGGCCGTGCGCACCACTCGCTGGGCGTCCTCGGGGAGCGCCTCGACGCGCACCAGCAGCAGATCGCGCAGCGGGTCGCTCAGGCCGTGCAGCGCGCCGTCGGCGAGGCCGCGGGCCAGCTCCTCGACGAAGAAGGCATTGCCCTCGGAGCGCTTGAAGACCCGGTCGACGGTGTCCTCTTCGGGAGCGCTGCCGTTGATCCCGGCGAGCTGGGAGCGGACCTCGTCGCGGTTGAAACGGGCCAGCTCGATGCGCTGGACCGTGCGCATCCGGTCGATCTCGGCGAGGAAGGGCCGCAGTGGGTGGCGGCGGTGGATGTCGTCGGAGCGGTAGGTCGCCACCAGGAGGACGTTGGCGTCGTGCAGGGCCCGCAGGAGGTAGGCGAGCAGTTCGCGGGTGGAGCGGTCGGCCCAGTGGAGGTCCTCGACGACGAGGACCAGGGTGCGGTGGACGGCGAGCCGCTCCAGGAGGCGGGCGGTCAGCTCGAAGAGGCGGGCGCGGCCGATCTCCTCGTCGTGCGCCTCGGTGGGTGTCTCCCCCAATTCGGGCAGGATGCGGGCGAGTTCGCCCTCCTGGCCGGCGACGGCGGCGGCCAGCTCGTCACGCAGATGCCAGTTGAGGGTGTGCAGGATCGCGGAGAACGGGGCGAAGGGCAGGCCCTCGGAGCCGATTTCGATGCAGCCGCCGAGCGCGACGAGCGCCCCCTGGGCGCGGGCGGACTCGCTGAACTCCTCGATGAGGCGGGTCTTGCCGACCCCGGCCTCCCCGCCGATCAGCACGGCCTGCGGCTCGCCGGACGCCGCGATGCGGGCGAGCGCGCCGCCGAGCGCGGTGAGTTCGGCTGCGCGGCCGACGAACACGGGACTGACGGACCTGGTCTCCACGCTGCCGAGCATCGCACAGGGGTCTGACAGTCCGGCAGCGGATTTCGGCAGCCGGAACGCCCGGCCCGGTGCGCTGAGCACCAGGGACCGGGCGGACGGAGCGCGGGCCGGCGGCGGGGCCGAAGCGGGGGTCGTCATGCGCGGCCCGCGGTCACGCGGCGGCGCGGCGTACCCGCGCCCACCGGCCCCAGGCCCTCACCCGCCCTTCGGGTTCGTCGTCCCCGGAGCGGGCGGCGGCGCGGCGGCCGGCGGTCGCCTCGCGCACCAGGCGCTGCCGGTCGGCCGCGCGGCGCAGTTCTTCGTGACGGACCCGGATCTCCAGCTCGGAGTGGAACATGGTGTCTCCCTGACGACGGTGAGGTGGTGCCTCGACGTTTGTCGATGTGCTCCAGCCTCGTCGCCAAGGGGGGTCCGCCACATCGGGAGAGTTCCCGATCTTCGGGCCCGTGTGATCCTTAGATTCCGGTGGCCACGGACGGTGGGATGCCTAGGCAGGGCGTGGGGGGATGCCTAGGCATGGTGTCCGGAGGCCGTAGGGATTCCGGAGCCCGGCCGTGGTGAAGGTCAGGGAGGACACGGCGGCCCCTGTTTCTCCTTCAGCACCGCCGGGTTGTAGGCCCCGCAGGCCACCACCGCCCGGGGCCCGGCCGCCAACTGTCTGAGGATCACCAGCGTCTTGTTCAGCGGAGGTTCGTTGCTGTCCTCGGAGTACTTGACGGCACCGGTGGCACCGTCGAAATGCACACCGTTGCGCAGTGCCGTCACGACGGTGTCCCGCTTCACGTCGTCGTTCACATGGGCCGCGTCCACCGCCGTGGAGAGCGTATGGAACGCGTCGTAGGCGACCGCGGAGTGTCCGTCCTGCTTCCAGGGGTCCCTTGGGTACTCATGGTTGTAGCGGCCGATGAACTGGTTCGTCTGCACGCTGGCGCGGGAGTCTCCCTCGGGCAGGCGGTGCGCGGAGTAGTACAGCCGGAGCCAGGAATTGTCGTCGTACTCACCGGCCAGGGCCACATTCGTCAGCTCATTGCCGCCCAGCACGGTGAGACCGTTCTCGTTGCAGGTTCCGTTGACGTCCATGGCATTGACGAAGGCGGTGAAGTCCTTGGCCCGCGAGGTCCAGTACACGACGGTGCGCGGGTTCTCCTTCAGGAACTGGCAGACCTGGCCGACCAGCCGGTCCGGCGTGGTCGCCTTCTGGCTGCCCGCGGGCGTTTTTTCGATGGGCTGCGGGTCCTGGGTGAAGTAGATCCTCTGCGCTTCTCCCTTGAAGGACTGACGGAACCCTTCGGCGAGGCCCTGGCTGTAGAGATCGCCGGGGGTCTGCACGATCAGCGCCTTCTCTGCGGGGACGCATTTCGCGGACCGCGACGTCGTCTGCGCTGCGTGCTCCACGATGTTGGACTGCCCGGCGAAGTCGGCCGCGATCTTCGACTCCCGGCTGTTCACCGGGGTGAAGGGCCAGTAGCTGTCGCCTTGCATCTCATCCGCCGTCGCGGTCGTGCCGACCATCGGCATCGTGATCCCGGCCCTGCCCAGCCGTGCCACGGCGGCCTGTGTCTGCTTCGTGCTCTGCCCGAAGCCCAGGGCGCCGACGATCCGCTTGTCGGCGGCGGCCTTGTCCTCCTGGCCGACTTCCTTGATGACCTCATCCGCGACGGCGTCCGCGTTCGTGAAGCCGGGTTCGATCCGCCGCACGTCCACCCGCAGCATGACCCGGGAGTGGTTGGAACGGGCGTCTTTGTTCAGCCAGTCCTGCCACATGGCGATGCCGCGCAATTCGGGGATGGACCCGTCGAAAATGAAGTCGTCTGTGTCCTTCGGCAGGCTCGACTCGAAGAGGACAACGGTGCGCACCGTCCGGCTCTTGGCGTAGTTCTCCGCAACCTGGTTCTGCTTCCTGATCCGTTCCAGCGCCTCGTCGTACCAGTCCCTCGGCTTGACCTCGCTGATCGTGCTCTTCCCCGCACCCGCGAACGGGCGGTCCCCACCGACGCAACGGGGGTCCCGCGTCGATTCCCAGAGCGTCGGGGCCGTCGCCCCGCCCACCAGGGCCGCAGCCAGCACCGCCAGTTCCACTGCGGTCACCGCGCGCCAGCCCATCCGGAACTTCCGCGGCTGCACCGGGGGAATCTGCAGTCCCGGCCGTCCGAAGGGCTCGTCCTCCAGCGGCACGATGAGCGGCCGCGGGTTGCTGGAGTGGAGCAAGGTGCTGGCCCGGCGGAGGTTGGTGCGTTCGGCGCCCAGGTCCGTCTGCAGGGCTGCGGAGGGCCTGCCCACCGCGATCACGAGCGGGCCCGGCCCGTCGAGGCCGGCTTGCAGCGTGTGGAACGAGCGCAGGAAGCGCTCGGCCGCATCAGCTCCCGGGGCACCCTCCGGCGGAATCTCCACCAGCAGGACGGGGCGTGACACCCGGCGGCGGCGCTTGGGCAGGAAGCGCCCCACGGCGGGCTTGTGCAGATCCTCCAGCAGGGCGCGCAGCAAAAGGAGTTCGAGGGCGGCGAGCCCCTCCTTGTGCCGGGGGTGGCTGGGTTCCAGATGCAGCCGGGGGGCCTGCCGGGCCCCTACCTGGTCGAGGAGCTCGAACACCGGCGCCCCGCCGGCGGTCGCATTGAGATGGCGGCCGAGCCAGCCGCTCCGCTTGGATCTGACGAGCCGTCGGTTCTGCCGCCGCGCCCAGGCCCAACGGGGCAGCGTCCGGGTCAGCGAGTGCCATACGAGCCCCACGAAGAAGCCGCGTACACCGCCGATCGGTGCGGTGTCCGTGCCGCCCAGGTGCCACAGGAAGCCGGGCAGCCCGCCCCGTTCGGCCCGCTGACGGTAGACGTGGTCACGTAACTTCCGTGCCCCGAGGCCGCTGCTGCCCGGCCCGCTTTCCTGTATGTGGGCGACGACGTCCGCCATCAGCCAGAAGTTGGGGAACCGGTCCGGTGCCGAGTTCCGGGGCACGTCGAAGTCGAGCCCGGCTCCCGCCTGCAGGCTCAGGAGAGGCACGTCCTCCTCGGCGTGCAGCACGACATGGGGGACCCGCTTGTGCTCGGGGCCCAGGGCCCAGCGCAGCGCCTCCAGCACCCGGCGGGTGCGGGCGTCCGGGCCGGCCGATGGCGGGCTCAGGACGAGCAGCGGCGGCTTGTTCTCCAGGAGGTCCCGCCGGGCGGGGTTCACGGCGGTGCGGTACTCGCGGATGAAGTAGTCGGCACCGGCATCGTCGGGGAAGGACGGTGGTTCGATGGAAGGGTTCGCGGATCTCACCTCGATGGTCAACCAGTCGCCTACGCAGGGTAGTTGTTCATGTTAGATCGGTGAGTGTGCGGGCCACAATCGACTTGGGAATGTCCGCCGTATCCACCGCGTCCACCTCGTCCATCGCGCCCGCCGCGCCCGCCGCGTCCACCCCATCCCGGAACGACAAAGACCCACCGGCTGGACCGGTGGGTCTTTCGCGGGCGGCTCGTCGCGGGCACGGCTCCTTACGGCGCCGCCGGGCCACCGCCGCCTCCGGCGCCCTTCGGGACGACGGGCATGCTCGCGAACAGGTCGAGGTACATGCCCGCGGAGATCAGGATCCCCAGGACGCCGAGCGCCAGCCCGCCCCAGGCCACGGCCCGCACCCAGGTGGCGCGCCGGCCGGTGAGCACCACTACGGCGGCGATCACGGCGAGCAGCGCGAAGACGCCGTTGACCAGCGCGGTCGTGTGCCACGGGGTGCCGTAGACGGCGGCGATCTGGTCCCTGGTCTTGCCGGTCTGGAGGCCGATCTGACCCATCAGGGTCTGCCGCTCGGCCATCAGCGTGCCCAGCCAGGTGCCGGTCACGGAGGCGAGGCCGAGCCCCGCGGCGACCACGGCACCGGCACCGGCGGCGACCCCGCCGACGGTCCGTGCGGGAGTGCCCGCCCCGTCCGCGCTGTCCTCGGCCGCATCGGCATCGCGCTCGCTCGCCTCGTCCTGCTCGGCGAGGGCGGCGTTGTCATCGGCCTGTTCGTCCGCCTTGGCGGCGGCCTTGCCGGCCGCCTCCGCCTCGGTGGTCTCCGGGATCGCAGCAGTGTCCGTCGCCGCGTCGCTCTCCGTGGCGGTCTGTGCCGGCACGGTCGTCTCGTCGGTTCGCTTTTCGGTCGTCCTGGTCGTTCCCATGGGCGCGACCGTAGGTGCCGTGTCTGAGAGTCGGATGAGAACGGCTCCGGCGGGCGGCCGAGGGGCGGCGACGCGCCGTCCGGGCCGGCCGCTCCGGGGCGGCCGGCACCCCTGGTTCAGGCCTCCACCAGCGGCTTCTCGCCGTCCCGCGGGCCGGGCGGCGCCGTGGCACCGGCCCCCGGCTGCTCCGGCGGCGGCTCGATGCTGATCCGGGGCAGCCACCGGCCGAGCCAGGACGGCAGCCACCAGTTGGCGCCGCCCAGCATGTGCATCAAGGCGGGCACCAGGAGCGTACGGAGCACGAAGGCGTCCAGGGCGACGGCAGAGGCCAGGCCGATGCCGAACATCGCGATGGTCCGGTCGCCGCTGAGGATGAAGGCCGCGAACACCGCGATCATGATGACCGCCGCCGAGTTGATCACCCGGCTGGTCTCCGTGAGGCCGACCCGTACGGCCCGCCGGTTGTCGCCCGTCAGCTGCCACTCCTCGTACATCCGGGAGACCAGGAACACCTGGTAGTCCATGGACAGCCCGAAGAGCACCGACACCATGATGACCGGCAGGAACGGTTCGACGGGCCCGGCGCTGCCCAGCCCCAGCAGCTCGCTGCCCCAGCCCCACTGGAAGACCGCGACGACGATCCCGAAGGACGAGGCGACCGCGGCGATGTTCATCAGCGCGGCCTTCAACGGCACGCCGATGCTGCGGAAGGCGAACAGCAGCAGGACCGAGCCCAGGGCGATGACCATGCCGATGAAGAGCGGCAGCTTGCCGACGATGATCCCGGCGAAGTCGTCGTAACCCGCGGTGATGCCGCCGACCCGCACATCCAGCGTGGTCGCGCGCTCGGCCGCGGGCAGCACCTCGCCACGCAGCCGGGCCACCAGGGCGGAGGTCTGCCGGGACTGCGGCGCGCTGTCCGGTACGACGGTGATCACGCCGGTGCTGCGGCCGCCGTCGAACTCCGGGCCGCTGACCTGGGCGACGCCGGGCACCTCCCGCAGCCGGTGCGGCAGTTTGTCGAAGGCGATCCGGTCCTTGGCGCCGTCCATGGTGCCGACCAGCGTCAGCGGCCCGTTGAATCCGGGCCCGAAGCCGCTCCCCCGTTCCGCGCCCGGCCCGCCGCCCGCGAGCAGGTCGTACGCCTTGCGGGTGGTGGACGTGGCCGGGTTGTTGCCCTGGTCGGAGGTGCCCAGATGGAGGCTGAAGGCCGGCAGTGCCAGAACCAGCATGACGACGGCGGCGGTCAGGCCCAGCAGTTTGGGGTGCCGCTCGACGAAGCCGGACCAGCGGGCGGCGAAGCCGGTGGGCCGCCCGCGACGCGGGCCGTGCTCGGCCAGCTGCCGGCGCTCGCGGCCGCTCAGTGCCCGCATCCCGATCAGCCCGAGCAACGCCGGCAGCAGGGTGACGGAGGCGGCCACGGTCAGCACGACGGTGAGCGAGGCGGCGAGGGCGACGCCGTTGAGGAAGCTCAGCCGCAGGATCAGCATGCCCAGCAGCGCGATGCAGACGGTCGCCCCGGCGAAGACGACCGCGCGCCCGGAGGAGGCGGCGGCACGGGTGGCGGCCTCGTCGACGGACAGGCCCGCCCGCAGACCCTTGCGGTGCCGGGTGACGATGAACAGCGCATAGTCGATGCCGACGCCGAGGCCGATCAGCATCCCGAGCATCGGCGCGAAGTCGGCGACGGTCATCGCGTGGCTGAGCAGCGAGATGCCGGCCGAGGCGGTGCCGACGGCGGCCACCGCGGTGAGGATCGGCAGGAAGGTCGCGGCGAGCGACCCGAAGGCGAGGAAGAGCACCACGGCCGCGGCGCACAGCCCGATGATTTCCGGCAGCTGGGCGCGCGGCGCCTCGGTCAGCGCGATCCCGGCGCCGCCCAGTTCGACCTGGAGGCCGTGGCCGGACGCGCGCTGCGCGGTGTCGACGACCTTGCGGACCTGGGCCGCGTCCAGTTCGTCGGTGGGCCGGTCGAAGACCACCGAGGCATAGGCGGTGTGCCCGTCCTTGCTGATCTGCCGCCCGCCCTGCCCGTGGGAGGCGCCCGCCTGGGACCCGTCGTAGGGGCTGCGCACTTCGGAGACGCCGGGCAGACCGGCGACCTTCTCCAGCGTGTGCGTCATCGTCTTGGTGACCCCGGCGGACCGCACCGTCCCGGAGTCCGTGTGCCACACGATCGTGTCGCTGTCCCCGGAGCTCCCGGGGAACGCCTTGGCCAGGAGGGCGGAGGCCTGGCTGGATTCGGTCCCCGGCACCTCGTAGTTGTTCGAGTACGCGGACCCCGTCACCCCCGCGGCCACGGCGACCCCCGCGAAGGCGGCGAGCCAGAGCAGGAGCACCACGATGCGGCGCCTGAGACACCAGCGAGCCAGAGCGGTCACGGACCTCGTCTGCTTCCCGGGTCGTGCGTCGATATCTCCCGAGGACGGGTGGTGCCGAGCGCGGATGAACAGTGGACGGTGAAAACGGCGACAACAGCAGATGCCGAAAACCGCGAAAGGGGGCGGCGGGCTGCCGCATGCCCTCCGGGGCGCGGCCGTCCCACCTGTTCAGAGCAGGGTCGCAGCCCGAAAAGATCCTTAGACCGCTTTGTGGACTTCCCCACACAGAAAGGTGAAGAGGCAACCGATTCCCCCGCGCCCCGGAGTCGGGCGCCCGCTCCCCGCCC
>NZ_SDIF01000045.1 GCF_004122735.1 Streptomyces sioyaensis
CCTGGAGGGCCTGGTCTTCGCGGAGCGGATCGCCGCGGACATCGCCGCACGCCCCTTCCCCTGCTCGCCCCCGAGGCCCGTGGTGCCGTGCAGCGGATCATGACCGCCGGCGCCGGGGTGCTGCGCAGCGCCGAGAGCCTCACCCGGGCCGCCGCCGAGCTGGACCGCATCCAGCGCGAGGCGGCGGAGGCGAGCGCCGCCCCCGCCACGCACAAGGTTCCCGAGCCCGGCGTGGAAGCATGGGAGGCCACCAACCTCCTCTGCGTCGCGCGGGTGCTGGTCGCCGCCGCACAGCGCCGTACGGAGACCCGCGGCTGCCATTGGCGCGAGGACCACCCGGAGCGGGACGATGCCTCCTGGCGCCGGCACTTCCGCATCACCCTGGATGCGGACCGCGCACTGGCCCTCCACACGACGGAGACCGCGGGTTTCCCGCCGACCGCCGACGAGGGCCTCCCGGCCCCCGCGAGCCCGTGACCACCGATCGACCGCAACGACAGACCACCGGGGCATCCCACCCCTCCTCCCCGAATACGGAGCCCAGCCCGTGAGCAGCACCCGCGACGACCTCCCCCTCCTCCAGATCGGCGGGCCCACCGGCGGCGCCCCCAGCGGCGGCTGCGGCGACGCCTGCGGCTGCGGCGGCGACGACGGCTCGTACGACCTCGACCCGCTGAGCTGCGGCCTCGACCCCGACCTGGCCGCGCTCCTGGTGGCCGCCGGGCTCGACCCCGTGCAGGTCGAGGACATCGCACATCTCGCCCTTGAGGAGGACCTCGACCAGGGCGTGGACGTCACGACCGTGGCGACCGTCCCCGAGGACGCGGTCGCCACCGGCGACTTCACGGCCCGCGAGGCCGGCACGGTCGCCGGGCTGCGGGTGGCCGAGGCGGTGCTGTCCATGGTGTGCACCGACGAGTTCGCCGTCGAGCGGCACGTCGAGGACGGCGACCGGGTCGCGGCCGGCACCCCGCTGCTGAGCGTCACCACCCGCACCCGCGATCTGCTCACCGCCGAGCGCAGCGCGCTGAACCTCCTGTGCCGCCTGTCGGGCATCGCGACCACGACCCGGGCCTGGGCGAACGTGCTGGAGGGCACGAAGACCAAGGTCCGCGACACCCGCAAGACGACGCCGGGGCTGCGCGCCCTGGAGAAGTTCGCGGTGCGCTGCGGCGGCGGCGTCAACCACCGGATGTCGCTGTCGGACGCGGCGCTGATCAAGGACAACCACGTGGTCGCGGCCGGCGGCGTGGCCGAGGCGTTCCAGGCCGTACGGACCGAGTTCCCCGGCGTGCCGATCGAGGTCGAGGTCGACCGGCTCGACCAGATCCCGCCGATCCTCGCCCAGGGCGCCGACCTGATCCTGCTGGACAATTTCACGCCGGAGCAGACCCGCGAGGCCGTGGAGCTGGTCGCCGGCCGCGCCATGCTGGAGTCGTCGGGCCGGCTGACGCTCGACAACGCCCGGTCCTACGCCGAGACCGGCGTCGACTACCTCGCGGTGGGGGCGCTCACGCACTCCTCCCCGATCCTCGACATCGGCCTCGACCTGCGCGAGGACGGCTGACCGCCATGCTGCTGACCATCGACGTGGGCAATACCCACTCCGTTCTCGGCCTCTTCGACGGCGAGGAGATCGTCGAGCACTGGCGGATCTCCACCGACGCCCGTCGCACCGCCGACGAGCTCGCCGTCCTCCTCCAGGGCCTGATGGGGATGCATCCGCTGCTCGGCGACGACCTGGGCGACGGCATCGAGGGCATCTCCATCTGCTCGACGGTGCCCTCCGTCCTGCACGAGCTGCGCGAGGTCACCCGCCGCTACTACGGCGACGTTCCGGCCGTCCTGGTGGAGCCCGGCGTCAAGACCGGCGTACCGATCCTCATGGACAACCCCAAGGAGGTCGGCGCCGACCGGATCATCAACGCCCTGGCGGCCGTCGAGCTCTACGGCGGCCCCGCGGTGGTCGTCGACTTCGGCACGGCCACCACCTTCGACGCGGTCAGCGCGCGCGGCGAGTACGTCGGCGGCGTGATCGCGCCGGGCATCGAGATCTCCGTCGACGCGCTGGGCGTCAAGGGCGCCCAGCTCCGCAAGATCGAACTGGCCCGGCCGCGCAGCGTCATCGGCAAGAACACCGTCGAGGCCATGCAGTCCGGCATCCTCTACGGCTTCGCGGGCCAGGTCGACGGTGTGGTGCAGCGGATGGCACGGGAGCTGGCCGAGGACCCGGAGGAGGTGACCGTGATCGCCACCGGCGGGCTGGCCCCGATGGTGCTCGGTGAGTCGTCGGTGATCGACGCGCACGAGCCGTGGCTCACCCTCATCGGTCTGCGGCTGGTCTACGAGCGCAACATCGCCCGCTCGTAGCGGGTGCCGCGCCCGTCTCCGCCTTGGGGCGCCGACCGGCCCGTGCCGCCCTGCTCGACGCCTGGCGCCCGGTGGCGCGGCTCGCTGCCGCGCCACCGTTCACGAATTAAGCGGCTTTTGTCGAAAACGGTCGTAAAGTCGCTATATGCCAATGCCAAACGGAACCCGCGGCGGCATGGCGTTCAGCGCCGATGAGTTGCGTGTGCTCCGTCGCGCCCTCGCCCATGCCCTTGAGACGACGTCCCACCCTGCCCCGCTCCCCGTGCTCGGGCCCGAGTGGTCACAGGACATCCAGGAATATCTCCGGCTGGCCGAGGCGGTGGACGAGGCGGTCCGCGAAGGCGGCCGGCTGCGCGCCTTCCTCCTCGCCGACCTCGACCGCTACCGCGCGGCCCTGCCCGGCTCGGCGGTCGGCTACCTCGCGCAGCTGACCGAGGCGCTGGCCGCCGGCCACGTCCCCGGCCCCGACGACCTCGCCGCCCTGCGCTCGCTGTGCGCCCTGCCTGCCACGCTGGCCGAATGCGAGCGCCGCAGAGCCCTGCTGCGGCACTGCGAGCAGCTGGCCGAGCACTCCGTACGGGCCCGGCTCCGCGCGCTCCCAGGCGGCCGCTCGGCCTCCCTCGGCGGGCGGGAGCGCGAGCCGGAGCGGGAGCCGGAACCCGAGCGCAAGCCGGAACCCGCGCCCGCGCCCGCGCCGCATCCGAAGGGGCCCCGGCCGGGCCGGCCGATCCCGACGCCGGGCGAGGTCTTCCCGCCCCGCCGCAAGCCCGCCCCGCCCCCCGAGAGCCGCACGGCCTGAGCGCTGCGTACCCTCGAAGGGTCACATCCTTCAAGGAGGCCGAACGGCATGGATTACGTCGCAGCGCTGCTCCCGCCCGTGGTGATGGCCGTGGCCTTCACCGCCCTGATCGTGACCATGGTCAAGAGCCAGGGCGGGGCGAACAAGTCCAAGGAGGACGCCGCCGCGGACGCCCTGCTGGCCCGCGCCGAGTCCGCCGCCCAGGAGCCCAAGGCGCACGGCGCCTGAGCCCCGCCGCCTTTCGGCGGTCCGCGCACACTACGACCCGGGAATGACCATCCCGGGTCGTATGTCCTTTTTCAGGCGCAAACGCCACGAGATCAACGGGCATTCACGACATCTCCCACTATTCTTCTTGTGTGCCGAGACGCTTGGGTGATCTGGAAGACGCGGTCATGACGCGGGTCTGGGAGTGGAACCGCCCAGTCACCGTTCGAGAAGTCCTGGAAGATCTCCAGAGAGAACGGTCCATCGCCTACACAACGGTCATGACCGTATTGGACAACCTCCATCAGAAGGGCTGGGTGCGCCGCGAAGCAGAAGGCCGCGCCTATCGATATGAGGCGGTCTCCACTCGCGCCGCCTACGCGGCCGCACTGATGAACGAGGCATGGTCCGCCAGCGACAACCCCGCGGCCGCCCTTGTGGCCTTCTTCGGCATGATGTCGCCGGAACAGCGCCAGGCCTTGCGCGATGCCGTGCGGATGGTGGAAGTCGACGAACCGGCGGAAGACGCGGAACAACAGGCACAAGAGGCCGCGCCGGCGGAAGAAGGCGAAGCGGAAGCGGCGCCGCAAGGGGCCGGGGAAGCCGGATCCACCGAAGGGGACGAACCCGGGGCGAACGCCACCGGCAAGGGGCGATAGCGTCCCGGCATGCCTCCGCATTCAAAAGGCCTCACCGTGCGCCGGGCCAGGACCAGCGATGTTCCCGCCGTACGCCGCCTCATCGACGCCTACTCACGTGACGGGATCCTGCTCGACAAAGCCACCGTCACGCTTTACGAGGACATCCAGGAGTTCTGGGTCGCCGAGCGCGACGAAGACGCCGAGGTCGTCGGCTGCGGAGCGCTCCACGTCATGTGGGAAGACCTGGCGGAGGTCCGCACTCTGGCGGTGGATCCGCGGCTGAAGGGGTCGGGTGTCGGCCACCAAGTCCTGGACAAGCTGCTGCGCACCGCGAGCTGGCTGGGAGTGCGGCGCATTTTCTGTCTCACCTTCGAAGTCGACTTCTTCACCAAGCACGGCTTCGTGGAGATCGGCGATGCCCCGGTAGACGGTGATGTCTACAGTGAGCTGCTGCGTTCCTATGACGAGGGCGTTGCGGAGTTCCTGGGCCTCGAACGAGTGAAGCCCAACACCCTGGGTAACAGCCGGATGCTTCTGCACCTGTGATGAGTGTTCTATGTCCGAATCGCTCCCCTATCTCATGGGTACGGAAGCATGCGTTCCCCGGTCTGCGGGCAAGTGAACCCTACCCAAGGGTTTGTGTTTTTCCCGGAAAAGCGGTTTGCTTTCCGTCGTAATCCGCATTCGATGAAAGGGAAACCGGTGGCACAGAAGGTTCAGGTTCTTCTTGTCGACGACCTCAACGGTGGCGAGGCGGACGAGACCGTGACGTTCGCTCTCGACGGCAAGTCCTACGAGATCGACCTCTCCGACAGCAACGCCCAGAAGCTTCGCGAGTCGCTTGCCGACTTCGTGAAGGCGGGCCGCCGTACCGGTGGCCGCGCTTCTTCCGGTCGTGGCAAGTCCCGTGCGGCGGCTTCCGGTGGCAGCCAGGACACCGCGAAGATCCGCGCGTGGGCGAAGGAGAACGGCTACAACGTCAATGACCGTGGCCGTGTGCCCGCCGACATTCGCGAGGCATTCGAGAAGGCCAACGGCTGATCGGCGTTCGCGCGGTCCGTTTGGGCATTACCAGCATGCAACAACCGGGCACGGTGGCACTCGGTGGCCGCCGCGCTCACGAGACGTACGAGGTCGGGGGCGCCCCCGACGTCCCCGATTCCTGCTCCCGGCCCCGTGGTGGGCAGGGAATTCTCCGCCTCGTACTCGGGTCGGGGAGGCCGCACCCACCCCGCGGCCTCCCGCGAGCCGAATCCGTATGACAGTGCTGGACCAGTGGGGAACGCCGGTGCGGGCATCCGGTCTCCGGTCCCACGCGCCGTAAGATCCGGCGCGAGCGCGCCCCACTCCAGCCATTCCAGGATTCCCGGGAGTTCCTCGGCGCCGCCGGCTGCGATGAAGATGAGCAATTTCGGCCGATTACCCGGCCGATTCCCGTCGCGTCCGGTCCGAAGCAGTGCCACCGGTCCGGTGCACCGCAGCCGGCGCAGTACGGCGTACCCCGCACAGGCGGGCATCTCCAGGACGTCGAAACGCAGCCCCGTCAGCAGTTCCACCGGTTCCGTTCCGGTGGTCGGCCAGCCCATTTCCTCCTCGTACCACCGGCGGACGGTGGCGAGGGGGCTGCGGGGGCGCGGAAGCACGCGGGCCATGCCCGGTGCAACTCCCGAACACTCAGGAAGTTACGGCTGAAGTTACGCTGTGTAGAGGTTCGGATACGTTCCGTTTTCGAGTGTGGGGTGCGGCGGAGCCGGCGACGGCGTGCGGATGTTCGCCCGTAGCGGATGGAAGCGGCTGATGCCGCATGGAGTGTCAGTGGCAGCGGGTAAGACAGTCTCAGTGGGAAGAGACCGTGTGACCGGCGCCCGAGGCGTTCCGCCCCGGCTGGTGGCCGACGGCGGACGGCGTGTCGGTACACGGCGCGTTCGCCACGGGCGTAGTGGCAGAGGGCGTATATGCCTGGCCTGCGGGAACATCGTCTCGCACCATCGAGTTGGAGCAGATGTCAGCTGTTCGGCAGTAAATTTCCCCGCCGGAGCGGGGGTGATCCGGACGGGTGTCGGCAGTTGGAATGAGCTGTCCCGCCCCGCGGGACTAGCATGCGGAAGGACAGGGAGGGGACCGACCCCTAACTGCCTGACCGCTCTGAGGAGCGATTAACGATGTTCGAGAGGTTCACCGACCGCGCGCGGCGGGTTGTCGTCCTGGCTCAGGAAGAAGCCCGGATGCTCAACCACAACTACATCGGCACCGAGCACATTCTCCTGGGCCTGATCCATGAGGGTGAGGGTGTCGCCGCTAAGGCCCTGGAGAGCCTCGGGATTTCGCTCGAGGCGGTCCGCCAGCAGGTGGAGGAGATCATCGGGCAGGGCCAGCAGGCCCCGTCCGGGCACATTCCCTTCACCCCCCGTGCCAAGAAGGTCCTGGAGCTCTCGCTCCGCGAGGCCCTCCAGCTCGGCCACAACTACATCGGTACGGAGCACATCCTGCTCGGCCTGATCCGCGAGGGCGAGGGCGTCGCCGCCCAGGTCCTGGTGAAGCTGGGCGCCGATCTCAACCGGGTGCGGCAGCAGGTCATCCAGCTGCTCTCCGGCTACCAGGGCAAGGAAGCCGCCACGGCCGGCGGCCCCGCCGAGGGCACGCCCTCGACGTCCCTCGTCCTGGACCAGTTCGGCCGCAACCTGACGCAGGCCGCTCGCGAGACCAAGCTCGACCCGGTCATCGGGCGCGAGAAGGAAATCGAGCGGGTCATGCAGGTGCTGTCCCGCCGTACCAAGAACAACCCGGTCCTCATCGGCGAGCCCGGCGTCGGCAAGACGGCGGTCGTCGAGGGCCTGGCGCAGGCCATCGTCAAGGGCGAGGTGCCCGAGACCCTCAAGGACAAGCACCTCTACACCCTCGACCTCGGTGCCCTGGTCGCCGGCTCCCGCTACCGGGGTGACTTCGAGGAGCGCCTGAAGAAGGTCCTCAAGGAGATCCGCACCCGCGGCGACATCATCCTGTTCATCGACGAGCTCCACACCCTGGTGGGTGCGGGCGCCGCCGAGGGCGCTATCGACGCCGCGAGCATCCTCAAGCCCATGCTGGCGCGAGGCGAGCTGCAGACCATCGGTGCCACCACGCTCGACGAGTACCGCAAGCACCTGGAGAAGGACGCGGCCCTGGAGCGCCGCTTCCAGCCGATCCAGGTCGCGGAGCCGTCGCTGCCGCATACGATCGAGATCCTCAAGGGTCTGCGGGACCGCTACGAAGCGCACCACCGCGTCTCCATCACGGACTCCGCGCTGGTCGCCGCGGCCACCCTCGCCGACCGCTACATCTCGGACCGCTTCCTGCCGGACAAGGCGATCGACCTGATCGACGAGGCCGGCTCCCGGATGCGCATCCGCCGGATGACCGCGCCGCCGGACCTGCGCGAATTCGACGAGAAGATCGCCGATGTGCGCCGGGAGAAGGAGTCCGCGATCGACTCGCAGGACTTCGAGATGGCCGCGGGCCTGCGCGACAAGGAGAAGCAGCTCCTGGCCGCCAAGGCGAAGCGGGAGAAGGAGTGGAAGGCCGGCGACATGGACGTCGTCGCCGAGGTGGACGAGGAGCTGATCGCCGAGGTCCTGGCGACGGCCACCGGCATCCCGGTCTTCAAGCTCACCGAGGAGGAGTCCTCCCGGCTGCTGCGGATGGAAGACGAGCTGCACAAGCGCGTCATCGGCCAGAAGGACGCCATCAAGGCGCTCTCCCAGGCCATCCGCCGTACCCGTGCCGGCCTGAAGGACCCCAAGCGTCCCGGTGGCTCGTTCATCTTCGCCGGTCCGTCCGGTGTCGGTAAGACCGAGCTGTCCAAGACGCTGGCGGAGTTCCTGTTCGGCGACGAGGACGCGCTGATCTCCCTCGACATGTCGGAGTTCAGCGAGAAGCACACGGTCTCGCGGCTGTTCGGTTCGCCTCCCGGCTACGTCGGCTACGAAGAGGGCGGCCAGCTCACCGAGAAGGTGCGCCGCAAGCCGTTCTCCGTCGTGCTCTTCGACGAGGTCGAGAAGGCCCACCCGGACATCTTCAACTCGCTGCTGCAGATCCTGGAGGACGGTCGCCTGACCGACTCCCAGGGCCGGGTCGTGGACTTCAAGAACACGGTCATCATCATGACGACCAACCTCGGCACCCGGGACATCTCCAAGGGCTTCAACCTCGGCTTCGCGGCCCAGGGCGACACCAAGTCCAGCTACGAGCGGATGAAGAACAAGGTCAACGAAGAGCTCAAGCAGCACTTCCGCCCCGAGTTCCTCAACCGTGTGGACGACACCGTCGTCTTCCACCAGCTGACCGAGGACGACATCATCCAGATCGTCGACCTCATGATCGCCAAGGTGGACGAGCGGCTCAAGGACCGCGACATGGGCATCGAGCTCAGCGGCGAGGCGAAGTCGCTGCTGGCCAAGCGCGGGTACGACCCGGTGCTCGGCGCCCGTCCGCTGCGCCGCACGATCCAGCGTGAGATCGAGGACGCCCTCTCGGAGAAGATCCTCTTCAGCGAGCTGCGTCCCGGTCACATCGTGGTCGTCGACACCGAGGGCGAGGGTGAGACCGCCAAGTTCACCTTCCGTGGCGAGGAGAAGTCGGCGCTGCCCGACGCCCCGCCGATCGAGTCCGCTACCGGCGGCTCGGGCCCCAACCTGAGCAAGGACGCGTAAGCACCGCGCGCCGCGCGTCCCTCTCGCACACGGCACTGCCCCGGAACCGTTTCTCACGGTTCCGGGGCAGTTCCGTTGTGGTGTGCGCCCGGAAAGGCAGCGCCCCCTTCACATGGCTGTTTTCGGACAGCTGTGCCGACGGGCCCGGTGTCCGCCCGCTACATCTGCACGAGGCGAATGCCGTCGGGAACTCCGCGCACCGGTGGAATACGACGGCCGATCCGCAGGGTGTCCAGTTCCGGAAAGGCGGAGAGCCATTCCAGGGAAACGCCCAGATCGTAGGCGAGCCACAGCCGGGTCAGGCCGTCGGCCGGGGCGATGCCCTCGATGAGCTGGTCGGGGGTGAAAGGCCCGGCGATCTGCAGATGCGGGCGGCCGCCCAGCCGGCGCAGCGCATGCAGTTCCGCCAGGTCGGACACCGGAAAGTACAGCTCGGCCGGATCGAGGTGGGCGATGATCTCGCGGGCGTAGCGGGCGGTGTCATGGCGCCGCCAGGCCCCGGCGAGCTGTGCGCGGATATCGTGATGCGCCCGCTCGCGCAGGCCCGTCAGATAGTCGATCGCCATGTCGTCGGCGATCGAGGTGGCGGTGATCGCGAGGAGGTAGGCCTCGCTGTCGGGGACGTGGGTGGGGTCGGGGAGCATTTCCAGCACGATCGGCCCGATCCAGCCCAGGGCGCGGGCCGCGGCCGGGGTGCTGGGCCGCACCATGTCGCGGGTGAAGCGCCGGACCCGCGCCCGGACCGCCGGATCCAGCTCGGCGGCATGCTCCAGACAGGCCGCCGCCAGCAGCTTGCGGTGCCGGGCCTCGGCGGCGCGTACGCCCGGGTGCGGGGCGAGCAGCCCGTCCAGGAGGGCCGCGCACTCGTCGGGGCGGGCCAGCGCCACGGCCATCCGGATGACGTCCTCCCAGTCGTCGTGGTGGGCATGGTCGAGGAGCAGCCCGAAATCGTGCCGCTGCACGGTCGCGCGGGCGGCGAGGTAGTCCTGGAAGGTGCGGTGGACGAAGTCGACGGTGCCGGGGGTGGGCTCGCGCAGCAGCCCGGTGCGGTTGAGCAGGTGCCGGAAGACCTCCTCGGGGCCGCCCTGGCGGGCCGCGTCCGGGATCGCGGGCAGATGCCGGGCGAGCGTGGCGACCGCGGTCGTCCGGTCGATCTCCGAACGGCCGTTGACCAGCATCCAGTGGGCCAGCTTCTGCAACAGCTGGATCTTGGGCTGCCGGGTCAGCTCGACACCGTCGACGGGCACCATCGCCCGCTCCCGGTCCCGGCGCTCCAGCAGCATCGACAGCGCCGCGTCGTAGAGTTCCTTGCGGCCGTGCGGCAGATAGCCGCGGCGGTCGCGGTGCAGGGCGCACAGCAGCCCGCACATCAGCGGATTGGTCGCCAGCCGCCCCAGATCGCGGGTGATCCGTACGGCATTGAGCAGGGTCCGCTCGTAATGGCCGAGCCGGTCGAGGTCGGCCGGGCGCTGCTGGGCCGCGGCACGGTGCCAGCGATGGATGAACGCGGCGACGTCCTCGCGGTTCATCGGGGCCAGCGACAGCTCGCTGAACCCCTCGCCGGCCAGCCAGTTGCCGGGCACGGCGGACGGCCGGGAGGTGACGATCCAGACGTTGCCGGGATAGCGCGCGGTCCATTCGACGAGATTGCGGCGCACCTCCTCGCGGTCGCTCTCGGGAGCCTCGTCGATCCCGTCGATCAGCAGCAGCGCCCGGCCCGCGCCGAGCACCCGCTCCGTCCAGCCGGCCGGCGCGTCCTCGGCCCTCTGGTAGCCGACGGCGCTGAGGAACGTGCCGGGGGTGGGCAGGCCGGCACGGGCGAAGCGGCGTACGGGCAGCAGGAAGGGCACCCGGCCGCGCAGCTCCGCCAGCGTCCCGGGCAGCTCCCCGCGGGCGGTGGCGACGGCCAGCCACTGCAACAGCGTGGTCTTGCCCGACCCGGCCACCCCGCGCACCAGGACCTTGCCGCGGCCGGACAGCGCCTGTTCGGCGGGGACCGGCGGGTCGTCCTGCCCGCCGGCGCCCGGAGCGGCGGCCTCGCCGTCCTGGGGGCCGGGCTCGCACTGGAGCCCCAGGTAGGCGGCGTCCAGCGGCCAGCTGTCGGGGGAGTGGGCGAGATCGATGCCGAAGATCGTGAGGTGGTTGTGGAGGGCGGCGGTGGCCCGGGCGTAGCGCGCCTCGAACGCGGCGTCCTGGGAGGCCGCGTCCTCCGGGGCGGGCGGCGGGGTGCGCAGGACGGCGCTGCCATGGCCGTCGATCAGTCCGGCGAGGGTACGGGTCTGCTCGACGAGCGTGTGTGCCACGTACGGCGAGCGCCGGGTGAGGAAGTGGAGGATATGCAGCGCCGCGGCGTCCAGCAGCAGACCGTGCAGCTGAGCCGCGTCGGGGGTCAGGCCGCGGGTGGCCCCGGGCACGGCCTCGCACAGCCGGCGGGCGAATGCGGCGGGCAGCAGGCGGACCGCGTCGGCGTCGTCCATCCCGGTGTCGGCCAGGGCCCGCAGGGTGCCGGTCAGGGCGGTGGCCAGGGCCTGGTCCACGTCCCCGGCCGGGCCGCCCGAGGCCTGCTCGACGAGCGCCGCGGCGACGCCGGAGAGCTCGCGCTCGGTCAGGGCCGGCTTCTCGCCGGTGAAGGAGAGCAGCCGGGAGAGGGGTACGGGCCGGTCGGCCGGCTCGGCGCACGGCCCGTCGGGGAGGAAGAGCCGGCGGATCAGCGGATCGACGGCGTGGGGCGTGAGGCGGGCGACGATGTTCGCGGGATCCATGGGTTCCCCGTAACTGCGGTGCTGAATAGAGGAGTTGAGGAGGGCGCGCTGTCGGCCAGCCTAGGCGCGGGGGCGGGGATAGCGGGTGAGTTCGATGTGCGGAGGGAGGGAGTGGCCGGGTTCAGGGTGGACGTAGGAGAGAAAGACCTTCTGGAGTTCCGGCAGAGCCGCCGCGGGGGAGAGGTCGACGGAGCCGTCGAGGATGCCGTAGAGCCGAAGTGTGCGGACACCGGGGAAAGCCGGGAGGGCCCCGCTCAGCAGGCGGCTCATCTCGGACAGCGGAAGGCGCGCCGCGTTGATGAAGCTGAGGTCTTTCACCTGCGGAAGCCTCAGACCGTCCGGCAGGTGCAGGGCGACCCCTTCTTCCGCGAGGCCGAACGAGAAATCCTCCAGCTCGCCCAGTGCCGCCAGCGCCTCCCATTGGTCCGCGCCGAAGTCATGGGTGAGGCGCTGCAGTTGGATGAAGCGCATCCGGGGCCAGCGCGTGATACCGGTGAATTCGGAGCCTATGGGCCGGCTGAGGGTCACGTTGCGCAACGGGGCATCCGCGGGGAGCGCCGCCAAGCCCCCCGGCGGGAGCGTGCAGTGCAGCAGCAGCGTACGAAGGTGGTGCAGCCGGTGGAGTCCGCGCGGAATCGTCACGTTCCTCTCGGGCGGCCCGGCGATGTTCAACGTGCGGAGGTGAAGGTCCGCGAGCGGGGCGACGCTTTCGACGGCCGGGCAGTCCCAGAGCGACAGCCATTTCAGAGCGGGGAACTCCCGGAGGAAGGTCAGGTCGGTGATCTCCGGATTCTCCGAGAGGGTCAGACTTTCGATCCGATCGAGCGGCAGAGCACCGAGGAGTTCAGCAGCCGTGAAGGGGCCCCTCACCGAGACGCGTGGTGGGCCGAGCGCCCGCAGTGCGTGCAGTTCGGCGGGGGACGTCGCGGTAACGGTCACCTTGGCGTCGAGGTGCTGGATGACCTCCTGGGAATAGGTGTGGGTATCGAATTGCGGCCATGAGGCGGCGAGTTGGATCCGGGCACCGTCCGCCGGGTGTTTCCGGAACCGCTTCATGACCTCCAGCGCCGCGTCCGACCCGATGAGCGCGGCGGTCGCCACCACCTCCTGCGCCTCGTCCTCCGCCAGCCCCTCCGGACCGGGCAGCAACTCCAGGACCAGGGGTCCTACCGCGGCCAGCAGCTGCGACTCCTCGTGGCTGCGCGGCGGCAGAATCGCCCGGGCCCGCGTGTGCACCTCCTCCCGCACCCGCGGATCCAGCTCCGCCGCATGCTCCAGGCAGGCCATCGCGAGCAGGTGGATACGCAGCCGGGCGGCATCGTCCGCGAGACGGTCGCCCTGGGCCACCAACTCCCCGAGAATCTCCGCCCGTTCCCGCGGCCGCGCATGCGCCACCGCCATCCGGATCACGTCCTCCCACTGGGAGTCCTCCGCATGCGCGACCAGCAGCCCGAAGTCCCCGTCCTCGACGGCGGCCTTGGCGCCGAGGTAGTCCTGGAAGGTCCGGTGGACGAAGTCGACCGAGCCGGGCGCCGGTTCGCGGAGCAGGCCGCTGCGCAGCAGCAGATGGCGGAAGACCGCGGCCGCGTCGCCCTGCTCCGCGGCGGCGGGTACGGCCGGCAGCGCCTCGCCGACGATCCGCTCCGCCCGGTCCCGGTCGAGTTCCGTGCGGCCGTTGCGGATCAGCCAGTAGGCCAGCCGCTGGAGGAGCTGGATCTGCGGCTCGTCGCTCAGCTCGATGCCCGTGGGGGCGCCCATGTCGCGTTCGCGGTCGCGGCGGGAGAGCAGCATGCCCAGGGCGGCGTCGTACAGCTCCTTGCGGCCGGTGGGCAGATAGCCGCGGCGGTCCCGGTGCAGCGCGCAGATCAGGCCGCACATGAGGGGGTTGGTGGCGAGCCGGGCGAGGTCCTGCTTGGTGTGGACGGCGGCGAGCAGGGACCGCTGATAGGCGTCGAGGCGCTCGGGGTCCTCGGCGTCGCAGCGGGCCGCGTCGTGCCAGCGGCCGATGAACGCGGCGACCTCGGCGCGGCTCATGGGGGAGAGCGTCAGCTCGCCGAAGCCGTCGGTGGCGAGCCAGTCGTCGCGTACGGCGGAGGGGCGGGAGGTGACCATCCACAGGTTGTCCGGGAAGGCGTCGAGCAGATCGCGCAGCCAGCGGCGGGTCAGCTCGCGCTCGCGCTCGGGGATCTCGTCCAGGCCGTCGACCAGCAGCAGCGCCCGCCCGGAGGCCAGCACGCGGTCGGCCCAGCCGTCGGGCTGCGAGCCGGAGACGGGGCAGCCGACGGCCGCGAGGAAGCGGCCGGGGGCGGGCAGGGCGGCGCCCTCGCGGGTGAGGGTGCGCAGGGGAAGGACGAAGGGGATGCGGCCGTAGAGGTGGGGGAGGGCGGTCTCGCCCGGAGCCTTGGTGCAGGAGACGGCCAGCCACTGGACGAGGGTGCTCTTGCCGGAGCCGGCGACGCCGCGCAGCAGCACCCGGTCGCGCCCGGCCAGGGCCTGGTCGGCGGGGACGGGGACGGGCGGGGGGACGGCCGGGCCGGTCCGGGGGCCGCCCGCCGCGTCCCAGGGGGCGCCGGCGCCGACCTCGCGGGCCGGGGCGGCCGTCGCCTCCAGGCTCATGTACGCGGCATCCAGCGGCCACCGGTCCGGGGAGTGGGCGAGATCGATGCCGTAGATGGTCAGCCGGCTGTGTTTGCGGGCGATGTACGTGAGATAGCCGCGCTCGAAGGCGTCGTCGGCGGCCCGCGGGGACGGATGCCGGTCGAGGAACTCGTCGATGAGCGTGATCAGGCTGTCCAGGCTCCGGCTCTGCTGGACCAGGGTGCGGGCCACGAAGGTCGACCGCTGGGTGAAGAAGTGCACGATGTGCAGACAGGCCGTGCCGAGCAGGGTGGCGTGCAGCAGCTCGCCGTCCCGGGAGAGGCCGCGGACGGCATGCGGGCTCGCCGCCTCCAGGCGTTCGGCGAGGGCGGTGGCGCCCAGGCGGACGGCCTGTACGTCGTCCATGTCGAGGTCGCCCAGGCCGCGCAGCGTGGTGGCCAGGGCCTCGGCCACCGCCCGCTCCTCGTCCCCGGCCAGGGGGCGCTCGCCGGGCCCGGCGGTTCGTACGGCCCGGGCCACCAGCTCCGCCGCGATCTTGTGCAGGTCCTGGTCGGACAGGGTCCGCCGCTCGCCCTTGAAGCTGACCAGCCCGGAGACCCGTACCGGCTTCGCCACCAGCCCGGCGCCCGGCCCCTCCTTGACGAAGAGCTTCCTGACGAGCGGTGCGACCACGCCGGAGGCGAGTCGGACGCCCACTGCTGACGGGTCCATCGTGCGGTCCGCCCTCCCCCGTGGCCGGTGCTGTCGTCCGGCCAGGCTAGAGCGGATGCCGGGGCTCCGGGGTGGGGTTCGGCCAGGTTCGTGCGCGCGGCGGTGGGCGCACAAAGGTGTGGCGCCGGTCACGGAATTCGCCGCCGTAATGCCTTCCGAATTGATTTCCGGCGGGCCGTACGTAACCCGCGTCACAGCATTCCACGTAGCCCAGGTCACAGGGAAAAGGCATTTGATCTTGCCTGCTCGTGACATGGCGCACAGGCGATTTTGGCCCTACTAAAGGAATTAGGGGAGAGCGGGGGCGGTGGATCGGGGGTTACCGGGGACGCGGGAGCGAGGCGCGGGCGAGATAAGCGCCAGGTGAGGCGCCGTCCGTGCAATGAAGGGGTAAAGGGCCTGTTCAGAGGGGCTTTGGTGGGCACTGGCAACACCCGAGTTGTCCCATTTTGGGGGTTTCATGCAGAGGTCGGATGTCGCGTCAAGGCCCGGATTCGACCGGCCTTTGATACGGGCCCGGTTAGTAGAAAGGCCCCTTGGCGGGGCGGCGCAGGCGGGTTACCAAGGTGTGGCGATCCCGGTCCGCAGCCGGGAAACCAATCAATTCCCTGGAGGAAAAACCCGCATGTCCAAGTTCACCGCTCTCCGTAATTCGAAGAAGTCCGCGCTGCGCAATCGCGTCGCCATTGTCGCCGCCGGTGTCGGCATGACCGCCGCACTCGGCGCCGGTATCGCCACCGCCGCCGACGCGGGTCTGCAGAACCTCACCTCGGGTGTCGGTTCGGCCGTCACCGCGCAGGCCGACGCGCAGGCCAAGTCCGCCGCGCACGCCAAGGCCGACGCGGCCAAGGCCAAGAAGAACGCGGCCAAGAAGGCCAACGCCTGGGTCAAGCCGGTCGACAAGTACACGCTGGGCGAGCCCTTCGGTATCCCCGGCAGCCACTGGGCGCACAAGCACAGCGGTCAGGACTTCGTCGTGCCGACCGGCACCGCGGTCAAGGCCGTCCACAAGGGCACCGTCGTCAAGGCCGGCCCCTGGGGTGGCGGCGACGGCCCGGCGTACGGCAACGCCATCGTGATCCAGCACGCGAACGGCACGTACACCCAGTACGCCCACCTGTCACGGATCGAGGTCCAGGTCGGCCAGCAGGTCGGCACCGGCCAGCAGATCGCCCGGTCCGGCAGCACGGGCAACTCCACCGGCCCCCACCTGCACTTCGAGGTCCGCACCGGCCCCAACTACGGGTCGGGCATCGAGCCGACCGGATTCCTGCGGGCTCACGGCGACGCCGTCTGAGCTGAGTCCGGCCGGGCTGGCCGGCGGCTCGGCGGGTTGGCCGCCGTGACCAGTTCTGTGGCGACCTCGAGGATGGCCTTGCGCTTCTCCTCGGGGTCGCCTTCCACGTGCTGCATCGCGAACATGCCCGCGTGCATGGAGAACAGCGCCGTGATGCAGCGCACCTGATCCGTCAGCTCCGACTCGGGCTCCTTCAGGAGGTCGAAGAGCGTCAGCATCCGCTCCTTGAAGCCCTCGCCGATGCTCAGGTCGCGCACCGCGGCCTGGTTCTCCTGCAGGAAGCGGAAGAACGGCCCGGCCGACCGCAGCGCCTCGCTGTAGCGGCGGATGACCTCCTGCTTGGTCTCCAGGGTGCGGGGCTGCTCCCCGGCCCAGGCGATCAGCTCGTCGATGGGCCCGGTCAGGTCCTGGAACAGGCTGATGACGAGGTCTTCCTTGGTCTTGAAGTGGTAGTACAGCGCCGCCTTCGTGACCTCCAGCTGTTCGGCGATCTCGCGCAACGAGGTCTTCTCGTAGCCCCGTTCGGAGAACAGCTCCAGAGCGACGTCCTGAATGCGCTGGCGGGTGTTCCCCCTGCGCCCTTGTGTGCTCATCGTGTTCTCCTGCGTCGTCGGTACTGGTCAGAGGGCTGCCCCGTCGGGCCGGAGAGAAACTTACTTGACGCCCGGCAAGTTGGCCCCTACCTTCAACACCGTACTGAACTAGCCGGGCGGCAAGTAAGTGGGAGTGGGTAATGGGGAAGTCGCAGTCTGCGACCCCGACGGGGGACGGACGAATAGCGGCCTCGGCGGCCAGATCGGACGCCGGGCCGGGCACGGGGGAGAAGCAGCCCTCCGGCGTACGGGTGGTGCTCTTCGCGCTGATGATCGCGATGCTGCTCGCGATGCTGGACAACATGATCGTCGGCACCGCGATGCCGACGATCGTCGGTGAACTGGGCGGGATGGACCACCTGTCCTGGGTGGTCACCGCGTACACGCTCGCGACCGCGGCCTCGACGCCGATCTGGGGCAAGCTCGGCGACATGTACGGGCGCAAGGGCGTCTTCCTGTCGTCCATCGTGCTCTTCCTGATCGGCTCCGCGCTGTCCGGCATGGCGCAGGACATGGGGCAGCTGATCGGCTTCCGCGCGGTGCAGGGTCTGGGCGCGGGCGGGCTGATGGTCGGCGTCATGGCGATCATCGGCGATCTGATTCCGCCGCGGGAGCGCGGCAAGTACCAGGGCATGATGGCCGGGGTCATGGCCGTCGCGATGATCGGCGGACCGCTGGTCGGCGGCAGCATCACCGACCACCTCGGCTGGCGCTGGAGCTTCTACATCAACCTGCCGCTCGGTGCGATCGCGCTGGTCATGGTGACCGCGGTGCTGCATCTGCCGAAGAAGCGCTCGCAGACCCGGATCGACTACGCCGGTGCCGCGCTGCTCACCCTGGGCATCACCTCGCTGGTGCTGATCACCACCTGGGGCGGCACCGAGTACGACTGGCTGTCCGGCCAGATCATCGGCCTCGGGGTGCTCGGCCTCGTGGCGCTCGCCCTCTTCGTGCTGGTGGAGCGCAAGGTCAGCGAGCCGGTGCTGCCGCTGCACATCTTCCGTAACGGCAACTTCTCGCTGGTCACCCTGATCGGCTTCCTGGTCGGCTTCGTGATGTTCGGGGCGATGACGTTCCTGCCGCTCTTCCAGCAGACGGTGCAGGGCGCCTCGGCCACCAACTCCGGTCTGCTGCTGCTGCCGATGCTGCTCGCGATGATGGCGGTGTCGCTGTTCGCCGGGCGGGTGACCACCAAGACCGGCAAGTACAAGATCTTCGTCGTGGTCGGCGGTGGGCTGATCACCGCGGGCCTGGCCCTGCTGTCCCTGATGGACACCGGCACCACCCCCTTCACCTCCGGTGTCTACATGGCGGTGCTCGGCGCCGGTATGGGCTTCCTGATGCAGACCACGATGCTGATCGCGCAGAACAGCGTGGAGATGAAGGACATGGGCGTCGGCTCGTCCTCGGCGACCCTCTTCCGCACGATCGGCGGCTCCTTCGGCGTTGCGATCTTCGGTGCGATCTTCACCCACCAGGTGCAGGCCACGATGGTCGAGCGGATCGGCGCGGCCGGTGCGAAGGTCACCGGCGGCGGGGCCCAGATGGACCCGAAGGGCCTGGCCAAGCTCCCGCCGATGATCAAGGACGCCTACGACCACGCGGTGGCCGCCGGCACCCACCACGTCTTCCTGTGGGGCGCGGCGATCAGCATCGTCGGCTTCGCCGCGGCCTGGTTCCTCAAGGAGGTTCCGCTGCGCGGCGCCCCGACCCCAGCTGCCGAGAGCCCGGAGGGTGGGGACGCTCCGGTGGACCGGGTGGCGATGGCGGAGACCGTCTGACCCGGCCCCCGTTCTCGGCCCGCGGCGGCCCCGGCACCGAGGTGCCGGGGCCGCCGTGCTGTGTCCGGGCGGAACCGGGCGGTGCGGGAGCGGGCCGGCCGGCCGCCGCAGATCACCGGGACGACCGGCGTCGCCGCCCTGTCAGCGGTCGGGAAGCCGGATGACTCAGCGGTCCGGAAGCTGTATGACGGGGAAGCTGCCCGTATTGGTGGGGGCGTTCTCCGGGAGCCAGAGGACGGAGACGGCGCCGGTCGAGCCGTCGGTGAGTTCATCGGCGTTGCGGAAGGTGAGGCGGGCGCCCAGGACGCGGGCCTGGCCGGCCGCGATGGTCAGGCCCAGGCCGTGGCCGCGGCCGGCCCGGTCGCTGCTGCCGGTGCGGAAGCGGCTCGGGCCCTCCCGCAGCAGCGCCTCGGGAAAGCCCGCACCGTGGTCGCGGACCCGCAGGACCCGGCCCTCGACGGTGACCTCGATCGGCGGCCGGCCGTGCCGGGCGGCGTTGGCGATGAGATTGCCCAGGATCCGCTCCAGGCGGCGCGGGTCGGTGGTGACCTCGGCCTCCCGGGCGACCTCGACGCCGATGCCGGGGTCGAGGGCGTGCACCCGGCGGGTGACGAACTCGCCGAGCACGACGTCCTGGAGCTCGGCGCGCTCGGCATGGCCGTCCAGCCGGGCCACTTCCAGGACGTCCTCGACGAGGGTGCGCAGCGCCTGCGCCCGGTCGCGGACCAGCTCGGAGGGGCGGCCGGGCGGCAGCAGTTCGGCGGCGGTGAGCAGCCCGGTGACCGGGGTGCGCAGTTCGTGTGCGATATCGGCGGTGACCCGCCGCTCGGCCTCGATGCGCTCCTGGAGGGCGTCCGACATGGCGTCCACGGCCCAGGCGAGATCGTCGGTCTCGTCGCGCACCCGCCCGCTGCCGACCTCGTCGCGGATGCGGACCGAGGTGTCGCCGTCGGCGAGCTTGCCGGCGGCCGCGGCGGCCTTGCGCAGCCGCTGGGAGAGCCGCCCGCCGACCAGTACGCCCAGTGCGCAGCCGCCGACCACCACCGCGGTCGAGCCGATGACCAGCGCCTGGTCCAGGTCGTCCAGGACGGCGAAGCGGTCGGGGAAGTGGTCGTGGACGGAGAGCACCCGGCCGTTGCTGAGCGGCGAGGCGGCCCACACCTCCGGGGCGGTCTGCCCGGTGTCCTGGAGGTAGGTGGCGCGCTTGTTCTTGGCGACCTCGTCCCGCAGCGGCTCCGGCAGCTCCGGATCGTTGATCTTGGCGCCGTACAGCAGCCGGTTGGTCGACTGGAAGACCCGCTGGATGAAGTCGAGCCGCTCGATCTGCACATCGCGGCTGTTGTCGAGCATGGAGTGCCGGGCGGCGTTGTGCACGACAAGGCTCAGCGCGACCGCGACCAGGGCTCCGACGAGCGCGATCGCGGCGCTGAGCTTCCATCTCAGCCCCGTCCGCAGGGCCAGCCTGACCACCGGAGGTGTCAGCCTCTCAGCTTGTATCCGAAGCCGCGGACCGTCTCGATCCGGTCCTGGCCGATCTTGCCGCGCAGCCGCTGGACATGGACGTCCACGACGCGGGTGTCGCCACCCCAGCCGTAGTCCCAGACCCGCTCCAGCAGCCGGTCGCGCGAGAGGACCGTACCCGGTGCGTGGGAGAACTCCAGCAGCAGCCGCATCTCGGTCGGCGTCAGCGCGACGTTCTCGCCGCCCTTGCGCACCTCCATGCCCTCGGTGTCCACCTCCAGATCACCGAAGCGCAGCAGCGTCTCGGCGGGGTCCGCCGCCTCCGCCCGGACGGCGGCGGCGCCGTCCGGACCGCTGGCGTGACCGAAGCGGCGCAGCACGGCGCGGATCCGGGCGACCAGCACCGCGCCGTCGAACGGCTTGGTGACGTAGTCGTCGGCGCCGGCCTCCAGGCCGAGCACCACATCGATGGAGTCGGCGCGCGCCGACAGCATGATCACGGGGACCGTCGACTCATCGCGGATCCGCCGGCACAGGCTGACGCCGTCCAGTCCTGGCACCATCACATCGAGCAGCGCGATGTCGGGGCGGTTGGCGCGGAACGCCTCCAGGCCCGCGAGCCCGTCGGGCATCGCGGTGACCACGAAGCCGTCCCGCTCCAGCGCGAGCTGGGTGGCTTCGCGGATGACGTCGTCGTCCTCGACGAAGAGCACATGAGTCTCGGCCATGCCGTTGTCTCAACCCTCCGATGCCGTGCCGTCGTCCGGCGTGGCCTTGTTGTAGTCCGTGTGAGAGCTGGTGTGCTGGATGAAGTGGCCGCCTTTCCAGCGGTAACTGATCACGTCCTCGCCGGAGGGGCAGCACAGCTTGTCGCGGGCGGCGTAGGTCTGCCGGGAGACCTCCAGCTCGCCCTTGTTGATGCCGGCGTACACCGACGGCTCTTCATTTCCGTACACCTCGTCGTACCCGCCCTGCGCGCCACTGCGCTTGCGGTAGACGTACGAGCCGATGCCGACGGAGTCCGCGCAGGTCATGACGTTGACGATGATATCGGGGGAGGAGTTGCCGGTCAGGGAGGCGTAGGTCACCTCGACCGGGTACGCGTCGGCGGCGCACGGCTTGTAGAGGGTCTTCTTCACATACGCGCCGACCTTCGGGTCGCCCCGCAGCAGCTGGACCGCGTTGACCTTCTGGCCACGGGGGGTCGAGGTCGGGGTGGGGGTGGTGTTCACCGCACCCTTGGGGGCGGGGGTGGGGCCGGCCGATCCCTCGCTGCGCACGCCCTCGCCCCCCGGATTGCATCCGGCCAGCAAAAGGCCGACGGCGGCCACTCCTGCCGTGGCCGCGCCGCCTCTGGTCAACCCGATCCTGGTCAACCTGTTCCTGGACAATCCGCTCCCGCTCACCGTGCTGCTCGCACAGCTGCCGTTTCCGATGCTGTTTCTGTTGTGATTGTCGCGCGTCGGACTGTGAGCCGTAAGGCGCCTGTCGATGTGTCTGCTTTGTCGGATAAAGACGCGATTTTGGGTGTGTGTGGCGCCGTGCGGTGGGACCCGGGCCGTGCGCCGCCGGTCAGGCCGCGCACCGCTCCTGCTCCCGCCCCCGCTCGCCGCGCTCCAGCATCCGGGCATCGATGTCACGCATCTGGAGCTCCTGGCGCAGCCGGGCGAGCGCACGGTGCAGGGTGCTCTTCACGGTACCCGTGGACATGCCGAGCGCCGCCGCGGTCTCCTCCGTGCTCATCTGCTCCCAGTGCCGCAGCACGACGACGCTGCGCTGCTTGGGGGCCAGCACCCCGAGGATGTCCATCAGCAGGGCGCGGTCGGCGCGCTGCTCGGTGCCGTCGTCCACGCTCGCGTCCGGGAGCTGCTCGGTGGGCACCTCCTCCAGCTTGCGCGCCCGCCACCACTCGGTCCGCGTGTTGATCATGACGCGGCGGAGGTAGGCGTCGGCCAGTGACTTGTCCGCGATGCCGTCCCAGCGGCCGTAGGTGCGGACGAGTGCCGTCTGCAGGAGGTCCTGGGCGTCGACCGGGTCGGGCACCAGGCGACGGGCGCTCCGCAGCAGTGCCTCCTGCCGCGTCCGCACGTACTCTTCGAAGTCCAGTACCTTGCCGCCGCTGGTCGCCATCTCGACGCCTCCGATCCGCTTTCGATTCCCCACGTTGGCTGTGCTGGCGGTCATCTCCAGCACGAGGGAGACGCTACGGAGGGGGTGTTGCGGCGTAGTGTGCGTCGGCCCCACAGGGAGTGCACGGAAAACCCTCGGTTGTGTAACAGCCCGCGAGGGGTCATCCCTCGGACGGACGGCGGGTCTCCGGACGTCATACTCCGGGGGGAGAAGCGCCCCCGCCGAAAGATCTATGAGGGGTGACGGGGCGGCAATCGCGGTGTGTGAGGGGCGTCTTCGCGTCGCCTCACGGAGCTTTTCGGTCATTGTGCACCGAAAGGTGTTACGGGGTCGGCGAAACCACGGGCGCGGCCACCGAAGCGGCCGCGCCCCTCTGTATGCGGGAGTGGTGACCCGCGCGCTACGTCAGCGGCAGCCGGTAGCGGCCACCGCCGAGCGGCTCCACCAGACCGTCCGAGACCAGGCCGTCCAGCGCGCGGGCCCGCTGCACCGGCTCGTCCCACACCGCGTCCAGCACCTGCTGCGGCACCGGTGCGACCGCCTCGCGCAGCACGGCGAGCAGTTTGCCGCGCACCTGCCGGTCGGTACCGGCGTACGTCTGGATGCGCCGCGGCGGACCGTCGTGCACCGGGGACCCGGCCTGCCGCCAGGCGCACCGCGCGGCGATCGGGCAGCGGCCGCACTCCGGTGAGCGCGCCGTGCACAGCAGCGCGCCCAGCTCCATCGTGGCCGCCGCCCAGCGCGCCGCCAGCTTCTCGTCGTCGGGCAGCAGCGCCCGGGCGAGCTTGCGCTCCGCGGCGGTGGTGGCGTTCGGCGGGAACTGGCGGCCGGCCACCGCGCGGGCGAACACCCGGCGCACATTGGTGTCCAGCACCGCGTGCCGCTGCCCGTACGCGAAGGAGGCGACCGCCGCGGCGGTGTACTCGCCGACGCCGGGCAGCGCCAGCAGCTGGGCGTGCTCGCGTGGCACATCGCCGCCGTGCCGCTCCTGTATCGCGGAGGCGGCGGCGTGCAGGCGCAGGGCGCGGCGCGGATAGCCGAGGCGGCCCCAGGCGCGCACCGCTTCGCCGGGCGCCTCGGCGGCCAGGTCGGCGGGGCGCGGCCAGCGGGCCAGCCACTGCTCGTAGACCGGCAGCACTCTGCTGACCGGGGTCTGCTGGAGCATGAACTCGCTCACCATCACGCCCCAGGCGCCCGCCTCGGGGCGGCGCCAGGGCAGATCGCGGGCGTGCTCGTCGAACCAGTCGGTGACCGGGCCGTGCAGCGCGGTCCCGTCGGCGGCTCCCGCGGCCGCGTCGGCGGCGGGGGCGGTCTCGGCGGCGGCGGTCGTGGCAGTGGAGGTGACAGGCGTCGAAGTCATGGCACTGCCGATCCTGGCACGTCCGGGGGCGCCCGGGGAACGCGCCGGGCCCGCCCCGCCGCGCGCCCACCCGCACGCAGGACGGCCGGGGGCGCACGGGTGGCGGTTACCGGCGGTATGCGCTAGCCGGTGCGGCGCCCGGGGCGGGGGCCCGCCGCGCGCCGGCCGGCCGCGGCGGGCGAGGATGCGGTCATGGCGGAAAAGACCGGTACGGAAGACGGAAACGGTACGGGCGGGTCGGCCTGCCCGGAGGCGATCCGGCGGGCGCTCGCCGCGCACACGACGATGACGCTGGCGTATACGGACGAGGACGGGCCGCAGGCCTGCGCGGTGCTCTATGCGACCGGCCCGGAGGGCGGCGCGGCGGCCGGCGCCGCCGTCCCGGGGCCCGCGCTCTACTTCGTCACCGCGGCCACCACGCGGCACGGCCGGGCGCTGGCCGGGCCCGGCGCCCGGGCCGCGTTCACGGCGCAGCGGGACGGCCAGGAGTGGAGCGGGCTGACCGGGCTCCAGGGCCGGGGGCGCTGCCGCATCCTGACCGGCGCCGACCGGGCCGCCGCCTGGCGGGTCTACCTCGCGCGCTTCCCCTTCGTCGCCGGGAGCGAACGGCTGCGCGGCGCCCTGGAGCGGACCTCGCTGTGGGAGCTGCGCCCCGACTGGCTGCGGCTGATCGACAACGGCCAGGGCTTCGGGCACAAGGAGGAGTGGTCGCGGGGGTGAGGGCGGGTGAGGTCGCAGGGGCCCCTCGACGGCGGTGCGGCCGGGGCGGAACAGCCGTCGGCCGCACGGTCATCAGGCCCCTTCGGGAGGGAAACGCGGCCGGGGTGGCGTCTCCGGGCCGATGATGCGAAAAGTTGCGCCGGATACGGCGGGTACTGGCCGGTGCGGCTGCCGATCTCTCGTAGAGTTTCCGCGTGGGATCACTGCGCAATCCGATCGGGCCGCTTCCCTCCTCCATCTACTGGCGGCGGAGGGCCGTTGCGCTGGCCATCGTCGTCCTGCTCGCCCTTCTGGTGGTGTGGGCCCTCAACTTGGGCGGGGGCGGCGGCAAGAGCGGCGATGAGGGCAAGGACTCGCGCGGCCAGGGACCCGCGACGTCCATCACGCCCGGCCCCTCCGGCAGCGGTCCGGCGATCGGCGAAAAGCCCGGCGGACGCGGGGAGTCGGGCAGCGGCGGCGGATCCGGCTCCGGGGACGGCGCCGGCTCGGCGGGCGGTGACGGCGACTCCTCCGGTGGCGGTGCCGACTCCGGCGGCCCCGGTGGCGGGCCGATCGGCCAGGGCTCCGGCAAGAATGCCGTCGTGGCCGGTTCCTCCCTCCCGAACTGCGTCTCCGGCAAGGCCGAGTTGGTCCTGCGCAGCGTCAAGAGCTCGTACGCGCCGGGCGCGAAGCCGGAGTTCGAGCTGACGGTCAAGAACTCCGCCGGTGCGGCCTGCAAGGTGGATCTCGGGCAGAAGGCCGCGGTGCTCACGATCACCGACAGCGCGGGCGACGACCGGGTCTGGGCCTCGAACGACTGCCCGTCGGGCACCGCCCCCGCGCTGCTGAAGGTGCCGGCCAAGGGCGCGGTACAGCGCACCGTCGTGTGGGACCGCCGGGCCAGCGGTCCGCAGTGTGCGACGCCGAGTTCGGCCCTGGTGCCCGCCGGCAAGTACCGGATCCAGGCCGACGTCCCGGGGCTGGAGACGGCCCGTACGTCCTTCGAGCTGGCCAAGAGCTGAGCGCCCTGCGGAACGGTGTGACGGGCGGGCTTCCGGAATGATCCGGAAGCCCGCTCTCTGTTTGTTTCGCCCGTGGTGATTCCGCCGAGAGCGTGCGCCGCTGGTCCAGGGCGCCGCCGTCCGGCACAGTCGCAGGCATGAAGCTACTGATGCTGGGCGGTACGGAGTTCGTCGGCCGGGCGGTCACCGAGGCGGCGCTGGCGCGGGGTTGGCAGGTGACGGTCTTCCACCGCGGGAACCACGCCCCGCCCCAGGGGGTGACGGCCCTGCACGGCGACCGCGCGGACGCGGCCGGGCTCGCGGCCCTGGAGCAGGGCACATGGGACGCCGTCGTCGACACCTGGAGCCGTGCCCCGGCGGCGGTACGGGACGCGGCGCGGCTGCTCGCCGGGCGGGCCGGGCGCTACGCCTATGTCTCCAGCCGGTCGGTGTACGCGTATCCGGCCCCGTACGGGCTCGACGAGGACGGGCCGCTGGTCGCCGGATCCGCCGGCGCCACGACGTGTGACGACTATGCGGCGGCCAAGCGGGGCGGCGAACTGGCCGCGACCGAGGTGTTCGGGGACCGGGCGCTGCTGGTCCGCGCGGGCCTGATCCTCGGGCCGTACGAGAACATCGGGCGGCTGCCGTGGTGGCTGGGCCGGATCGCCCGCGGCGGCCCGGTCCTCGCGCCGGGGCCGCGGGAGTCGGGGCTGCAGTACATCGACGTCCGCGATCTCGCGGAGTGGACCGTCGGCGCCCTGGAGTCCGGGCTCGGCGGGCCGTACAACCTGCTGAGCGAGCCCGCGCACGCCACCATGGGTGAGCTGCTGGAGAGCTGTGTGCGGGTCACCGGCGCGGACGCGGAGCTGCGCTGGACCGCTCCGGAGGACATCCTGGCCGCCGGTATCGAGCCCTGGACCGAAATGCCGGCCTGGCTGCCGCCCGGTGAAGCGCGGGACGCGTTCTTCGGCGCCGATGTGTCCAGGGCCCTGGCGACCGGGCTGCGCTGCCGGCCCGTGGGTGAAACGGTCGCCGACACCTGGGACTGGCTGCGGTCCCTCGGCGGCACGGCGCCCCGGCGCCCGGACCGGCCGGTGCTCGGCCTGGCCCCGGAGAAGGAGGCGGCGGCGCTGGGGTAGCGGGCGCGGCCGGAACCCCTCGCCGCAGGGACGGCGCGAGGCCGCGGCTCGTCGCGGCGGGGGGACCGAAGCCGGCCGGGGCCTGTCCGATGGGGCAGGTCCTAGACGTACCGCTCCAGGATCGACGACTCCGCCAGCCGCGACAGGCCCTCGCGGACCGAGCGGGCGCGGGCCTCGCCGACGCCGTCCACCGTCTGGAGATCGTCGACGCTGGCCGCGAGCAGCTTCTGCAGCCCGCCGAAGTGGTCGACGAGGCGCTCGATGACCGTGCCGGGCAGGCGGGGGACCTTCGCCAACAGGCGGAAGCCGCGCGGCGAGACCGCGGAGTCCAGGGTCTCGGGCGAGCCGCTGTAGCCCAGTGCGCGGGCCACGGTGGGGAGTTCGAGCAGCTCGGTGTGGCTGAGCCCGTCCAACTCGGCGAGCGCCTCGGTGACCGTGCGGGAGCGCTTGGCGGTCGGCTCGGGGACGTAGTCGCGCACGACCAGCTCCCGCTCCGGCTCCACGCCGGCGATCAACTCCTCCAGCTGGAGGGCGAGCAGCCGGCCGTCCGTGCCGAGCTCGACGACGTACTCGGCGATCTCGGTGGCGATCCGGCGGACCATCTCCAGGCGCTGGGCGACCGCGGAGACATCGCGGACCGTGACCAAGTCCTCGATCTCCAGGGCGGAGAGGGTGCCGGCGACCTCGTCCAGCCGGAGCTTGTAGCGCTCCAGGGTCGCCAGCGCCTGGTTGGCGCGGGAGAGGATCGCGGCGGACTCCTCCAGCACGCGGCGTTCGCCGTCGACGTAGAGGGCGATCAGCCGCATGGACTGGCTGACCGAGACGACCGGGAAGCCGGCCTGGATCGAGACCCGCTGGGCGGTGCGGTGGCGGGTGCCGGTCTCCTCCGTCGGGATGGAGGCGTCCGGGACGAGCTGGACGCCGGCCCGCAGAATCTTGGTGATGTCCTTGTCGAGGACCAGCGCACCGTCGAGCTTGCACAGCTCGCGCAGGCGGGTGGCCGTGAACTCCACGTCCAGCACGAAGCCGCCGGTACACATGGACTCGACGGTCTTGTCGAAGCCCAGGACGATCAGTCCGCCCGTATTGCCGCGGAGGATGCGCTCCAGTCCGTCGCGCAGGGCTCTACCGGGCGCGACGGCGCTCAGCGAGGCGCGCATCAGGCTCTCGGTGCCGGAACTGCCACCGGCCCTGCCGGGAGTCGATGCCCGGTCGTTGGCTGCCACTGCACTCCTCCGTCGCAAGGTCTGTCGGTCCGCAGGCCGCCCGGCCCATGCTGTGGTTGACGTACCAGCGGAGCGTACGCGGCCGACAGGCAATTCTGCGGTGACGGGCGAGACCAGGGCAAAGTCTACCGGCGTGCGCCCTCTTCCTGTGGGGCCTCCCGGCGGACCCGCTTGGGCAGGACACTCAGCGCCTCTCCGACGTCGGCGACCTCCAGCACCCGCATGCCGTCGGGGATCTTGCCGGGGTCGGCGGGGACCAGGGCGTGGGTGAAGCCGAGCCGGGCCGCCTCCGACAGCCGGCGCTGGACGCCGGTGACCCTTCTGACCTCGCCCGCGAGCCCGACCTCGCCGATGGCGACGAGGTTCTTCGGCAGCGGGGTGTCACTGGCGGCGCTGGCCAGGGCGAGGGCCACGGCGAGGTCCGCGGCGGGCTCGGTCAGCTTCACCCCGCCGACCGTCGCGCTGTAGATGTCGCGCTTGCCCAGGGCGCTGATCCGGCCGCGCTGCTCCAGGACGGCGAGCATCATCGAGACCCGGGAGGTCTCCAGGCCGGAGGTCGTACGGCGGGGGGAAGGGATCTGGGAGTCGACGGTCAGCGCCTGGACCTCGGCGACCAGCGGGCGGCGGCCCTCCAGGGTCACCGTCAGGCAGGTGCCGGGCACCGCCTCGGCACGGCGGGTCAGGAACAGGCCCGAGGGGTCGGCGAGGCCGGTGATCCCCTCGTCGTGCAGCTCGAAGCAGCCGACCTCGTCGGTGGTGCCGTAGCGGTTCTTGACGCCGCGGACCAGGCGGAGGCGGGCATGCCGGTCGCCCTCGAAGTGCAGGACGACATCGACGAGGTGCTCCAGCAGGCGCGGGCCGGCGATGGCGCCGTCCTTGGTGACGTGGCCCACCAGGAGGGTCGACATGCCGCGTTCCTTGGAGGCGCGGATCAGGGCGCCGGCCACCTCGCGGACCTGGGCCATGCCGCCGGGCGCCCCGTCGATCTCGGGGGAGGCGACGGTCTGCACCGAGTCCAGGACCAGCAGCGACGGCTTGACCGTGTCCAGATGACCGAGCACCGCCGACAGATCGGTTTCGGCCGCCAGGTACAGATGGTCGTCGAGGGCGCCGATGCGGTCGGCGCGCAGCCGCACCTGGCTCGCGGACTCCTCGCCCGTGACATACAGCGTGCGGTGCGCGTCGGAGGCGGCCTTGGCGGCGACGTCCAGCAGGAGGGTGGACTTGCCGACGCCGGGCTCGCCGGCCAGCAGCACCACGGCGCCCGGGACCAGGCCGCCCCCCAGGACGCGGTCCAGCTCGTCCACGCCCGTGGAGCGGGCGGTGGCCTGCCGGCCGTCGACCTCTCCGATGGGCAGGGCGGCCGTGGTGACCCGGCCGGGCGCGGTCGTGCGCACCGCCGGGGCGCCGCCGAACTCCTCGACCGTGCCCCATGCCTGGCACTCGGGGCAGCGGCCGAGCCACTTCGCGGTGGTCCAGCCGCATTCGGTACAGCGGTAGGAGGGACGCTCCTTGCCCGACGATTTACGCGTTGCCATGGGCTCACCGTAACGGCGGGGTCCGACAACGCGTTCCCCGAGCGGGCGCCGAAGCGGGGGCCGGCGCCGCCGGTGGCACCGGAGAGTGGTCTCCGCGGAGTCCGCCAGCCGCGGAATGGCTGATTCGTGTCCTCTTTTGAGGGATCTGGTCACCCGTAAGGGTTAAAAGTGGCCAACGCGAGCAAGCCGGGCTGCATCATCCGCCTACCGTCGCCGGGGTGATGAGCAGGCCCGAGCACCCCACGCACTCCACCGGCGCACACCGGTCGCGCGGCGACGCGCGGCGCCGGAGCCGGCCGCAGCCCTCCCCGCGGCCCGCCCCGGACACCCCGGACACCCCGGACACCCGTGACGGCTACGAGCCCTTCCTGGACGGGCTGTTCACCTACTGCCTCTCCGTGCTGTGCGCACACGACGCGGCGACCGCGGTGCTCGGTGAGGTGCTCGCGCTCGCCGACCGGCACCTCCACCGGCGCCCCGCCGACCCGGCACTGCACCGCTGTTGGCTCTACGCCCTGGCCCGCTGGGCCTGTCTGCGCCGGCTCGCCGAACGGACCGGGCCGGGCGGCCGGAAGCCGGACACCGAGCGCGCCACCGCGGCCCCGGACGCCGAAGCCGCCCGCGACGCCGAGCGCCGGCAGCGTGAACTCGCCGCGCTGGCCTGGCCGGAGGCCGCCGGCACCACCCCCGAGCAGCGGGAGGCGCTGGAGCTCTCGGTGCGCCATCAGCTCTCGGCCGAGGAGGTCGCCGCGGTGCTCGGGGCCGATCCGGTCGCCACCCGCGCGCTGCTGGCCACCGCGTCCTGCGAGGTCGAACGGACCCGCGCGGCGCTGGCCGTTGTGGAGTCCGGCCGCTGCCGTGAGGTCGCGCAACTGGCCGGCGACACCCAGGTACTGCTGGGTCCGGCGCTCAGCCGGGAGCTGGTGCGCCACGTCGACCACTGCGCGGTGTGCCGGCGCACCGCCGAGCGGGCCGCCGCGCCCGGGGCGTGGCCCGGCACCGCGCCGGTGGACCGGGGCACGCTGCCGCTGGTCCCCGCGCCCCGGGAGGCCGTCGCGGGTGCGCTGGCGGCGGTCCGGCACGCCACGTCGGGCCGGGCGAAGGGGAGGGGCGGTGCGGGACGTGGCGGCCGGGCGGGTGGGGCAAACGGTTCTCCTCGCTATGACCGCAGCGGATTCCCCGTCGGCCCGCCGCCGGACCGGGTGGCCCGCCGGCGCAGGCTGCGCAGCCGCGCGCTGACCACCACCGTGGTCGCCACGGTCGTCGCGGCGCCGGTGCTGGCCCTGTGGGCGGCGTACCACGGCACGCCGGCCACCGACGAGGCCGCGGACGACTCACCCGCCGTGACCGCCAGCGAATCCCACACCGGGGAGCGGATGGGCGGCCGCCCGTACGAGAACGCCGGCAACGCCAGGACGACGCCCGGGCCCGGCTTCACCACGGGCGACGGGGCGCACGATGTGTCCGTCGAGGTGATCAGCGCGAACGGCACCCCGGAGCGGACGGGCGGGCCGCACGGCCGGCCGGAGTCGGCGGCCCGGCTGGCGGTCGCCGCGCAGCCCAGCGGCCGGACCACGGTGATCACGCTCAGCGCCTCGGGCGCCCACCCCGTGCGCTGGCACGCCGCGGCGGGCGCGGCCTGGCTCCAGATGAGCCATACGGCGGGCACGCTGCGGCCGGGGCAGTCCACCACGATCACGGTCTACATCGACCACGACCGGGAGCCCGCGGGCCACTGGCGGGCCCGGATCGCCATCGAGCCCGGCGGCACCGCCGTCACGATGAAGGGCTACGGCGCGACCGGCCCCGCTCCCGGGCCGCAGCGGACCAGGCCCGCGCACCCGAGGCCGACGCCGCCGACCACGACGCCGACGCCCACGCCGACCCCGCCGGCTCCGACGTCCACGCCCCCGTCCGGGACGCCGACACCCTCGCCGACCAAGCCCGCGCCGGGCTCCACGCCGTCGAACACCACCCACCCCGCCCGCTGAGCGCACCCGGCGGCCCGCCGGGTCCCGCGGCGGACCCGGCGCGCGCTCACTGCTGCCGCTGCGGCTTCGGGTCCGCCGGGTGCGGCGCCATCGGCAGCGTCGCCGCCAGCCGCTCCTCGCACAGCTCGACGAGCTTGGCGTAGCCCTCCTTGCCCATCAGCTCGGTCAGCTCCGGCCGGTACGAGACGTACACCGGGTCGCCGGCGCCGTGCGCCGAGGTCGCCGAGGTGCACCACCAGTGCAGGTCGTGGCCGCCGGGGCCCCAGCCGCGCCGGTCGTACTCCCCGATCGTCACCTGGAGGACCCGGGTGTCGTCCGGCCGGTCGATCCAGTCGTAGGTCCGCCGGACCGGCAGCTGCCAGCAGACGTCCGGCTTGGTCTCCAGGGGCTCGCGGCCCTCGCGCAACGCGAGGATGTGCAGCGAGCAGCCCGCGCCGGCCGGGAAGCCGGGGCGGTTCTGGAAGATGCAGGAGCCCTGCCAGCGGCGGGTCTGCCGGTCGCCGTCCTCGTCCTCCTCGACCCAGCCGGTCGTGCTGCCCACGTCGTGGTGCTGCCACAGGTCGGGCGTGAGTCGTGCCACATGCTGCGCGACCCGCTCCTCGTCCTCCTCGTCCGAGAAGTGCGCCCCGAGCGTGCAGCAGCCGTCGTCCGCCCGGCCGGCCTGGATGCCCTGGCAGCCGCTGCCGAAGATGCAGGTCCAGCGGGAGGTCAGCCAGGTCAGGTCGCAGCGGAAGATTTGCTCGTCGTCGGCCGGGTCGGGGAAGGTGACCCAGGCGCGGGCGAAGTCGAGGCCGACCTCGTCGGCCGCCGCCCCGCCCGGGGTCCGCGCCTCCTCGGCCGCCTGAGCGCGCCGCTTTTCTTCCTTCTTCAGCGCTTTTTCGTGCTTCGCCTTTTTCGTCTTTGCCACGAGTCCAGCGTAAGGCGAGCGGCGACGGGCACCGCGCCGACAGCACTGCCCACCGGGGGCAGTAGGTTTCCCCGTATGAGACTCGGTGTCCTCGACGTGGGTTCGAATACGGTCCATCTGCTGGTGGTGGACGCACACCCGGGCGCGCGCCCGCTGCCCGCCTATTCGCACAAGGCGGAGCTGCGCCTTGCCGAACTCCTCGACGAGCGCGGCGCGATAAGCGAGGACGGGGTGGAGCGGCTGGTGGCCACCGTGCTGGAGGCGCTCCAGGTGGCCGAGGACAAGGGCGTCGAGAGCGTGCTGCCCTTCGCCACCTCCGCGGTCCGCGAGGCCACCAACGGCGACGAGGTGCTGCGCCGGGTCGCCGCGGAGACCGCGGTCGAGCTCCAGGTGCTCGCCGGCGAGGACGAGGCGCGGCTCACCTTCCTCGCCGCCCGCCGCTGGCTGGGCTGGTCCGCGGGCCGGCTGCTGGTGCTGGACATCGGCGGCGGCTCGCTGGAGATCGCCTACGGCCTCGACGAGGACCCGGACGTGGCGGTGTCGCTGCCGCTGGGCGCCGGCCGGCTGACCGCGGGCGACCTGCCCGGCGACCCGCCGGACACCGAGGACGTGCGGACGCTGCGCCGCCGGGTGCGCGCCGAGATCGCCAAGGTGGTGAGCGAATTCACCCGCTTCGGCACTCCCGACCGGGTCGTCGGCACGTCCAAGACCTTCCGGCAGCTGGCCCGGATCGCGGGCGCCGCGCGCTCCGCCGAGGGGCTGTACGTCCAGCGGGAGCTCACCCGCAAGAAGCTGGAGGAGTGGGTGCCGCGGCTGGGCTCGATGTCCGCGCAGGAGCGGGTCGCGCTGCCCGGCGTGTCCGAGGGCCGCTCGCGGCAGCTGCTGGCCGGGGCGCTGGTGGCCGAGGCGGCGATGGACCTGTTCGGGGTCGAGACGCTGGAGATCTGCCCGTGGGCGCTGCGCGAGGGCGTCATTCTGCGGCGGCTGGACCACCTGCCGTAGGGGCGCCCGCCCCGGCGGCGGGCCGCGGCTGTCCGGACCTCCTGCCCCGCGCGCAGCCCCGGCCCGTACGCTGTCCCTCGTGACAGAGCCAGTGGTGCGCATCCCGGATGCGAAGGTCGCGCTGTCCACGGCCTCGGTGTATCCGGAGTCGACGGCGACGGCCTTCGAGATCGCCGCCCGCCTCGGCTACGACGGCGTCGAGGTCATGGTGTGGACCGACCCGGTCAGCCAGGACATCGACGCGCTGCGCCGGCTCTCGGACTACCACGGCGTCCCGGTGCTGGCCGTGCACGCGCCGTGTCTGCTGATCACCCAGCGGGTCTGGTCCACGGACCCGTGGGTCAAGCTCCAGCGCGCCCGCAGCGCCGCGGAGCGGCTGGGCGCCTCGACGGTGGTCGTTCATCCGCCGTTCCGCTGGCAGCGCACCTATGCCCGGGAATTCGTCCGCGGGGTCTGGCGGATGGAGCACGAGACGGACGTGAAGTTCGCCGTCGAGAACATGTACCCGTGGCGCTACCGGGACCGCGAGATGCTGGCGTACGCCCCGGACTGGGACCCCACCAACGACGACTACCGGCACTTCACGGTCGACCTCTCGCACACCGCCACCGCCCGCAACGACGCGGTGGAGATGGTGCGGCGGATGGGCGACCGGCTGGCGCATGTGCACCTCGCCGACGGCAACGGCTCCGCCAAGGACGAGCATCTGGTGCCGGGCCGCGGCAGCCAGCCCTGCGCCCAGGTGCTGGAGCGGCTGGCGGCCACCGGCTTCGACGGCCATGTGGTCGTCGAGGTCAACACCCGCCGGGCGATGTCCGCCGCCGAGCGCGAGGCGGACCTGGCCGAGGCGCTGGCCTTCACCCGCCTCCACCTCGCCTCGCCGAACCGGGTCCCGGGCTCGTGAGCGGCAGCGGGAACGGGCCGGACGACGCGTCCTCGGAGCCCGGTACGCCGCCGCCGGCCCGCCGCCGGGGCCGCCCCGCCCGGGCCGCCGCCGAGGCCGGTCCCGGCGCCCGGGAGCGGATCCTGGCCGCGGCACGTACGGAGTTCGCCGCGCGCGGCTACGACAAGACCTCGATGCGCCGGATCGCCAAGGCGGCCGGGGTGGACTCGGCGCTGGTGCACCACTACTTCGGCACCAAGGAGCAGGTCTTCGCGGCCGCCATCGAGCTGACCTTCGCCCCCGCGCTGACCATGCCGGACGCCCTCGCGGGCGGCGGCGCGGACGTGGGCGAGCGGATGGCCCGCTTCATGTTCGGCGTCTGGGAGAACCCGGTCAGCCGGCAGCCGCTGCTGGCGATCCTGCGCTCCGCGCTGACCAACGACACCGCGGCGGCCGTGCTGCGCGGGCTGATCGAGCGCCGGATGCTCCAGCGGGTGGCCGGCGAACTGCACGTACCCGACCCGGAGTTCCGGGCGCAGCTGGCCGCCTCCCACCTCATCGGGATCGCGATGCTGCGCTATGTGATCAAGATGGACCCGGTCGCCTCCGCGGACACGGAAGAGATCATCGCCATGGTCGCCCCGGCCCTCCAGCGCTATCTGACGCAGCCCTGACAGCCTCGGGGGAGGCCCGCTCGGGCGCACCCGAAACGCCCCTGACCTGCGCGAACGCCCCCACTCTGCACTGTCCGCAGTCCGGGCAGCCGTCTCACATAGCGGAGAGGCTGTCCAGATCTTGGATCAAGGGCGTAATCTCGACGGGAGCCCATATATATGACGCCACCCGCCACCCGGCAGGTCCGGATACCGGCGCCGGCGGTCGTACGGACGTAATCCCGAGGGAGTGACCATCGTGCCCGATCTGAGGTCCCGCACCGTTACCCATGGCCGCAACATGGCCGGCGCCCGAGCCCTTATGCAGGCCTCCGGGGTAGCGCGCGAGGACTTCGGCAAGCCGATCGTCGCGGTCGCCAACAGCTTCACCGAGTTCGTGCCGGGCCACACCCACCTCCAGCCGGTCGGCCGGATCGTCTCCGAGGCGATCCACGCGGCGGGCGGCATCGCGCGCGAGTTCAACACCATCGCGGTCGACGACGGCATCGCCATGGGCCACGGCGGCATGCTCTACAGCCTGCCGTCGCGCGACCTGATCGCCGACTCCGTCGAGTACATGGTCGAGGCGCACTGCGCGGACGCGCTGATCTGCATCTCCAACTGCGACAAGATCACCCCGGGCATGCTGATGGCCGCGATGCGGCTCAACATCCCGACCGTCTTCGTCTCCGGCGGCCCGATGGAGTCCGGCAAGACGACCCTGGTCGACGGCACCGTCCGCACCCTCGACCTGGTCGACGCGATCTCGGACGCCGTCAACGACAAGATCTCGGACGAGGACATCCTCCGCATCGAGGAGAACGCCTGCCCGACCTGCGGTTCCTGTTCCGGCATGTTCACCGCCAACTCGATGAACTGCCTGACCGAGGCGATCGGCCTCTCGCTGCCCGGCAACGGCTCCGTCCTCGCCACGCACACCGCCCGCAAGGCGCTGTACGAGAACGCCGGCCGGACCGTCGTCGAGATCACCAAGCGCCACTACGAGCAGGACGACCACACCGTCCTGCCGCGCAACATCGGCTCCCGCGCCGCCTTCGAGAACGCCATGGCCCTGGACATCGCCATGGGCGGCTCGACGAACACGATCCTGCATCTGCTCGCCGCGGCCCAGGAAGCCGGACTCAGCTTCGACCTGGAGGACATCAACGCGGTCTCGCGCCGGGTGCCCTGCCTGGCGAAGGTCGCACCGAACGTCGCGCCGGGCGGCACGTACTACATGGAGGACGTGCACCGGGCCGGCGGCATCCCCGCCATCCTCGGCGAGCTCTACCGCGCCGGACTCCTCAACGAGGACGTGCACACCGTGCACAGCGCCTCCATCGAGGACTGGCTCAAGACCTGGGACGTGCGCGGCGGTTCGCCCTCCGACGTGGCCGTCGAGCTGTGGCACGCGGCCCCCGGCTGCAAGCGCTCGGCGACCGCCTTCTCCCAGTCCGAGCGCTGGGACAGCCTCGACGTGGACGCCGAGGGCGGCTGCATCCGCGACCTGGCGCACGCCTACTCCGCCGACGGCGGCCTGGCGGTCCTCAAGGGCAATCTGGCCGAGGACGGCTGCGTCGTGAAGACCGCCGGCGTCGACGAGTCCATCTGGACCTTCGAGGGCCCGGCCGTGGTCTGCGAGTCGCAGGAGGAGGCCGTCGACAAGATCCTCAAGAAGCAGGTCAAGGAGGGCGACGTCGTCGTCATCCGCTACGAGGGCCCCAAGGGCGGCCCCGGCATGCAGGAGATGCTCTACCCGACGTCCTTCCTCAAGGGCCGCGGCCTGGGCAAGGCCTGCGCCCTGGTCACCGACGGCCGCTTCTCCGGCGGCACGTCCGGCCTGTCCATCGGCCACGCCTCCCCCGAGGCGGCGTCCGGCGGCACCATCGCCCTCGTCGAGGACGGCGACCGCATCCGCATCGACATCCCGAACCGCTCGATCGAACTCCTGGTGAACGAGGAGGAGCTGACCGCCCGCCGCGAGGCTCTCGGCGGCGTCTACGCCCCCAAGCACCGCGAACGCAAGGTCTCCCAGGCCCTGCGCGCCTACGCGGCCATGGCCACCAGCGCCGACAAGGGCGCGGTGCGCGATGTGAGCAAGCTGGGCTGAGGCGGCCCGGCAGGTCAGCGGTACGGCAAACGGCCCCCGTCGCGGGCGAGCGACGGGGGCCGGTCTTTGGGCCGGTCCCGTGGGACCGGGCGCGTCAGGCGCTGGGTACGGGCAGTGTCCCACCCTTGACGGCGGTGACGAAGGATGACCAGGCCGTGGCGTCGAATATCAGCGCCGGGCGCGCGGGGTCCTTGCTGTCGCGGACGGGGACGAGGGCGGGGAAGTTGTCTGCGACCTCGATGCAGGCGCCGCCGTCCTGATTGCTGTACGTGCTCTTGCGCCAGGTCACGGTGCTCAGGTCGATGGATCGCACGGCACATCCTCCAGCATCTGCATGATGAACTTCCGTGATTCGGCCGGGGAAAGGGCTAAGTCACGGACCAGATCGTAGCTGAGCTGAAGTCGTTCGGCTGCTGCCGTTTCCTCGACGAGTTCGCCCGAATAACCGGTTTCCACCCACGCCACGGTGTGGCCGTCTGGCAGGCGTAAGAACATCGTGTCGGTGTTCGTCAGAGCGTGGAGCCCAGCCTCCTGCCGCAAGACCTGGACCATGACGTTCGGCCGTTCGCCCATGTCTACCAGGTGCTCAAGCTGCTTCCGCCACTCCTCGGTGTCCTCCAATGGCGTGCGCAACACGGCCTCAGAAAGGATGGTGCGGAATCGTGGCGCACCGTCGCCCTCCAGCAACTCGCGGCGTCCTATCCGCGCTTCGACCTGTCGCGACAACTCGTCGCCGCTGCTACCGCCCGCCGCGAGCAAGTCACGCGCATAGCCTGGCGTCTGGAGCAGCCCATGGACGGTGCTCACGCCGTAGTGCCAAAGGCTCAACGCCTCCGCCTCCAGCGTCATATATCGCCGGTAGCGCTCCTTGAACTGCGTGGGATCAACGGCCGCCAACTCCCAGAGCGTCAGCAGGAGATCCTTCGTTCCGTAGTGCTGGTCCAGCGCCTGCGCGACCTCCGGGCTGCCCAGGGTCTGGCCGCTCTCCATCTTGCCGAAGAGTGACGAGTCCCAGCCCAGCACGTCGCCGAGCTGCCGCAGGCTGTCGCCCTTTTGCGCGCGCAGTAATCGCAGCTCTTCCACGAAACGCTGGCGTGGCTCCTGGCTGCGACCGGTGACGGCTCGTCTCGGCGGCATGGCGACCTCCTCCATGGAAGGTGTGGAACTAACGGTGCGTGGTCGCGAAATTCATCCCGCAAGAGGGGTTCGCGCCCTTTTCCGGGGCCATTCTCGTAAGGGCCGGAACACACACAGTAGTTGCGCTCCGGTCCTCAGGCAGGAAAACGGCAGACGGGAGCGGGCACTGATGACGACGGAATGGCGGGCTGCGGCCGATGCGATGACCGAGGCCGAAGTGGCCTGCGCGGAGCTGGCCGCCGTGCTCAAGCGGACCGGCATCGTGCTGCCGTCGCTGACGGTCGATCCGGTGACGTATGGCTATGAACCGCCGTGTGTACTGGTCGAGTTGGGGCGCTGCAACGTGGCGACGACGCGCAAGCTCATCGCGGTGCTGGAGAGGGCGGCCCGGTGAGCGGGGGTGTTCCGTACGTCTCCCCGGCGTGTCATGTCGGCAGGCATCCGGGGTGCACCACGGGTGCCCCGGGGGGTGAGACCACGGCGGCTGTCCCAGGGGTGCGGCGTGAGGCCTGCGTCTGTCCCTGCCATGCGGGCGGCGAGCGGGCCCCCGGCCGTCACCAGCCCGCCGGGTCTCCGGCCGCCGCCGAGAAGACGCTGCCGTCCGGCGCCGCCGCGTAGATGCGGCCGCGCCGGCCGTCCACCAGTGGGGCCGGCAGGCTTTCCACGTATCCGTTGTGGCGGCCGTTCATCCGGGGCGGCGTCTGGCCCAGTAGTTCGCCGGAGCGGGTGTCGATGGCGAGCAGCCGTCCGTCCGCCGCGGTGAAATACAGCCGGCCGCCGCTCACCACCGGGGCCGAGCCCCGGCTGACCGACGTCTCGGTGTCCCAGGTCCGTTCGCCGACGGCTTGCAGCGCGCCGCCCTCGGCCAGGAGATACACCGACTCGCCGTGCACTACGGCGGACGCCCCGTCCAGCGGTGCGGTCAGCTTGAGGCGCCGCGTGTGCCCGGTGGCCGGGTCGTAACGGAGGACGGCGGTGGCGCGGTACGTGAACGTCGGGTCGGTGACGGTCAGATAGAGCGCTCCGGACGTACCGGGCCCGGCCACGGTGAGCAGGCCGGGCAGCCGGCGTGACCAGCGGACGCTGCCGTGGGCCGGGTTGATGGCGGTGACCTGGGTGCCGGTGCCGTCGGGGGTGTTCTCGGCCGCGTAGGCGGTGTGCGGGTCGCCGAACGCGGTGAAGGCGGGCAGTGCGTGGCCCGGGAAGTGCTTGTGCCAGAGCTGCCGGTGGGTCGCGCTGTCGAGTGCGGTGACCGTGCCGTCGGCCGCCGTCAGCAGCACCTGGTCCCCGACGATCCGGGCTCCGCCCTCGTACCCCGAGACGTCCTTGCTCCAGCGGGTGGCGCCCTTGCCGTCGGCCGACGGGTCCAGCGCCATCAGCCGCTTGGCGTCGGCGGAGAAGACGTACAGCAGGCCGCCGGAGAGTGCCGGCGGGGTCGGTGAGGCGGTGGTTTTGAGGGAGTTCTTGCCGGTGGTGGCGTCGTCCTTCCGCCGCCAGGCCACCTGGCCGGTGCCCGGGTCGAGCCGGGCGGCCAGTGTGCCGGCCCGGCCGCAGAAGACGGCGCCGGAGCCGGTGGTGCAGAAGGGCAGCTCGGCGGCGTAGCCCTTGGGACGCTTGGTGAGCGTGGTGTGCCACGGGCGGAAGTGGGCCTGGTCGGCGTGCGACGGGTGGACCTGCAGCGCGGGGTCCTGGCCGTCGCCCGCCGGGGCCAGCGCCCGGATGCCGGCGAACGTACCGGCTCCGGTGACGACCAGGGCGAGGGCGGCCCACAGAGGCCAGCGGCGGGCGCGGAGGAGGGCGGTGCGTGCGGGGCGGCGTGCGACAGGGTCGGGCGGTACGGGGGCGCGGACATGCGTCGTCTCGGCGCGCGGGGGCGTGGCACTGCTCCGTACCGGCTGCGGCTGTCCCGGTATCGGTGCGTCCGGCGGCGCGCTTCCGGAGGCCTCGCCGGGAAGCTGTGCACCCACGGACTCCGCGGCGGGCCGTGCGCCGTCCTCCGCCGCAGCCGTCCGCAGCAGTTCCATCAGCGCGTCCGGCGTCGGGCGGTCCGCCGGGTCCTTCGCCAGGCAGCTCTCGATCAGCGGCGCCAACTCCTCGGGCACGCCCGCCAGATCGGCCTCGTCGTGCACCACCTGATACGCGACGAGATACGGGCTCTCCGAGTCGAACGGCCCCCGCCCGGTCGCGGCGTGCACCAGCACCGAACCCAGCGCGAAGACGTCCGCGGCGGGCCCCACCTCGCGCGGCCGCTGGAACTGCTCCGGCGCCATGAACGGCGGCGTGCCGATCAATTTGCCGGTCTCGGTGCGCATTTCGCTGTCGGACGGACGCGAGATTCCGAAATCGATGACTTTCGGCCCATCTGCGGCCAGCAGCACATTTCCCGGCTTGAGATCGCGGTGTACGACCCCGGCGCGATGGATGTCGCGCAGCGCCTCGGCGAGCCCCGCGGCCAGCTGCCGCACCTGACCGGGCACCATCGGGCCATTCCGTTTCACATGGTCGGAGAGGCTCGGGCCGGGAATGTGCAGGGTCGCCATCCACGGGCGCTCGGCGTCCGGATCGGCGTCGACGACAGGTGCCGTGAAGGCCCCGCTGACCCGCCGCGCGGCCGCCACCTCCTGCCGGAACCGCCCGCGGAACTCCGGGTCCTGGGCGAATTCGGCATGGACGACCTTGACCGCCAGGGTCAGCCCGGAGGACGAGCGCGCGAGATGCACGACGCCCATTCCGCCGGCGCCCAGGCGCGCCTCCAGACGGTATTGCCCGGCGTATTCCGGATGCTCCGCTTCCGGGCCCAGCCCGGAATCGCGCAGCGCTGGCATGGATCCACCCCCGTGTCGTTCCCATTGCCATGCGGGTCGCAGGTGCGACGCGCGGAGCTTAGTCGATAACACGTACGAGATGAATGAAGCTTGCTAGCGTGCGCGTTGCACTACCACGGCGAGCATCGCCGCCGCAGTAAAAGGATCAGTAGCAAACGGGGGAATGAGAAATGACCACACAGGATCAGCAGAGCGCGCAGGAGCCGGCGGAAGAGCAGGCGCTCGCCGCCGCGGGAGGCCTCACCTATCCCCTCGCGCCCGGCTACCGCGTCAAGGTCCGGCAGGGCCCGAGCACCGACTCCCCGGTCGTCCGCCAGCTGGCCGAGGGAGCCCGGGTGCAGATCCGCTGCCAGCGGCACGGCCAGCGGGTGTCCGGCCCGTACGGCACCTCGGACATCTGGGACAACATCGCGCCCGGGCAGTACGTCTCCGACGCCTACGTCCACACGGGCAGCAGCGGCATGGTCGCGCCGCTCTGCACGAGCTGAGGCGCGAGGCGGGCCGTGGGCGGCGGGCCGGGTGCCGTCGGGCCGTCGGGGCTGCTCTGAGGCCGTCGGTCCGCTGCCCGCCCGCTGTTGCGGCCCGCCGGGGCAGCGCGCTCCCGTCGTCCGTGTCCCGCCGGGGATAATCGGGGCATGAGCGATGAACACGCGCCCGCCGACGGCCCGGAGCCGGGCGGCCGGGAGTCCGGTGGTACCGGGCACGGCGGCCCGGAGCCGGCGCCGATCCGGTTCTTCGGCACCAGCTGGGTCCGGCACGACGGCGGCTACGGCCTGCGCCGGGCCGGCGTCGCGGTGGGCTCGCTGGCGCTGGCCGCGGCGGGTGCGGCCGTGCTGCGCTTTGCGTTCCAGGGCCTGGAGATCGCCTCCGTGGGCCCGTTCGTCGGCACCCTCGTCGTCGTCGGCTTCGCCGTTTGCAGCGCGCTGGCCTTCCGCCACACCTGGGCGGGCCTCACCGGCCGCCCGGGGCCGTCCGTGGCCGACGGCTCCGGGCAGGGCCTGCTGCTCATCGGTTTCGTCGGCTCGCTGCTCGCCTACTTCTGCCGCAGCCTCGTCGAGGCTCCCGGGGAGCAGCGGCACCGCGCCGAGTACGAAGCGGCACGAGAGCGGTACGAGCGCCGCCGCGGCGCCCGCACCGGCAACCCGGCCGCCCGCAAGGCCGGGGGCAAGACGGGGGCCAAGGCCGGGGCCAAGAAGCGTCGTTGACCCGGGGCGCGGCCCCGGGCGGCTCAGCCCTCGGCGTTCCGGGCGTCCTCCGCGTCCCGGGCTGCTTGCGTGCCCCGCCCGCCCTCGCCGTCCCTCGCGTACCGGGCCGCCATCGTGTGGAACACCTCCCGCGGCTCCCAGCGGGTCTCGTCGAGCATCCGCACCACCCCGTACGAGGTGAGGTCCGCACCCTTGCGCGTGTTGAAGGCGGCGAAGGTGAACCACAGCGCGGTGTCCACGCCCTCGTCCTCGAAGATGTCCAGCAGTTCGGTGAGGTAGCGCACCTGCTCGCGCTCGTCCGGCACCGCGCCCTCCGGCGGCTGCCAGGCCAGCCCGCCCCGCTCGCCCGCGCCCCGGTAGGCGCAGGTGCCGAACTCCGTCACCGCGACCGGCTTGCCGTGTCTGCCATGCGCGCGCAGGTCGTCCCGGAACGTCGTGGCGTTGTACGCGGCCCGGTAGGCGTCCACGCCGACGACGTCGAACGGCCGCCAGTCGATGTCCTCCCAGGGCCCCGCGGCATAACTGATCCGGCCGCCGAAGCGGGCGCGGGCCACGGCCGCGACCTCGGCGAGAAAGCCGTTGAGCCGCTCCTGTACCGGGCCGGCCGACAGCCACCAGTCCATATCGGCGGTGATCATCGCCTGAAGCCGGTCGCTGTAGGTGTCACCGGGAAGGAAGCCCGCGCAGAACGCGCTCAGTTCGCATCCGGCGACGAACACCACCTCCGCCCCGCTCGCCCGTACGGCCTCGGCCCGCTCCGCGCAGTCCGCGAAGTACGGCATCAGCTCCTCGGGGGTGAGGTCGACCGGGAAGGGCGCGAACCACACCTCCAGTCCGGCCTCCGCGGCGCACCGCGCGGCGATGCTCAGCCGCTCCGGATCGCCGCCCGATATCCGCACCACATCGCAGTGCAGCTCCTCCGCGATCACCGCGAGGTCCTGCCGCACCGCCTCGACGGTGAAGGTCTTCCGGGAGAGCTCCTCGCCGGGGAGGAACCCGATGTCGTAATTGATGCCCCGTGCCCGCATACCGCGTCTCACCGCTCTCTTCGGTCTTCCGCAAGGTCTTTCGCAAGGTCTTCCGCAACGTCTTTCGCCGGGTCTTCGTGCTGGTCGAGTCCGTGGGCCAGGAGGTCGAAGGCGAGCTCGACGTCCTCGCCCAGCTGCCGGCGGGCGTCGTCCAGCGAGGCGCCGTCGGCCAGCCGCCGGAAGAAGCCCTCCTGGAGGGTCACCAGTGAGGCGCTGATCTGAGCCGCCGCCAATTCGGCCGTCCGCTCGCCGAGTTCCGCGGTCAGCGCCTGCGCCAACTGCTGCCGCTGCCGGTAGAGCAGGGTGTTCGTGGCGCCGCTGAGCGCGGGGCTGTCGAAGATCACCCGGACCCGGGAGACCAGCACCTCCGGGTCCAGCCCGGTCATCGGCCCGGCGGCGAGCGCGCGGAAATGCGTCCGGAGCGCGGCCAGGGGCGTCACGCCGGTCGGCCGTCCGGTGACGATGCCCGCCAGGTCGTCGTCCCCCACGCCCTGGAGGGCGAGCGCTTCCTTGGTCGGGAAATAGGTGAACAGCGTCGCCTTGGCCACGTGTGCCGCCTCGGCGATCTCGTTGACCGTGACCGCGTCGAAGCCCCGCTCGGCGAACAGCCGCCAGGCCGTGGCCGCGATCCGCTGCCGGGTCTCTTCCTTCTTCCGCTCACGCAGTCCCGCCATGGCGACACCATAGCCATACCGGGTTCAAAATTGAACCGGGTTTGGTTTTTTCCGTGGCCCTCCGCGCTCTCCGTGGCGCGGGCAGGATGAGCCCATGCCGGAACGTTCTCAGCAACAACAGCCGTCGCGATCGCCCCAGCACCCGGCGCCCGCTCCGACACCGGCCCACGCCACCCTGGCCCGGTCGTTCGACGCGGTGGCCGCCCAGTACGCCGCCGCCCGCCCCGGCTATCCACCGGCCCTCTTCGACGCGATCGAGGAGCTGGCGGGGCAGCCGCTGGCCGGGGCGCGGGTGCTGGACGTCGGGGCCGGGACCGGTATCGCCACCGCGCTGCTCACCGCCCGCGGTGCCCGGGTCACCGCCGTCGAACCGGGCGCCGCCATGGCCGCCGAGCTGCGCGCCGCCCACCCCGGCACCCCGCTCGTCCGCGCGCTCGGCGACGCGCTGCCGTTCTCCGACGACGCGGGCTTCGGCCTCGTCGGCTATGCGCAGGCCTGGCACTGGACCGACCCGGCCCGCTCCGTCCCCGAGGCGATGAGGGTGCTGCGGCCGGGCGGCGCGCTCGCCCTGTGGTGGAACGTGCCGGACCCGGACGTCGACTGGGCGGCCGAACAGGAGGCCAGGATCGCCCGGCGGCTTCCCGGGTACCACGAGCACGGCGTCGCGCCGGAGGCCCCCGACCTGATCCGCGGCCTCGGCCTGGGACTCCACCCGGTCTGCCGCGTCCTGCACTGGACCCGGCGAATCCCCCTCGACACCCACCTCGCGATGCTGGGCAGCCGCTCGTACTTCTCCGCCATCGGACCCGAGGCCGCCGCCCCGGTCCTCGCGGACGAGCGGACCGCGCTGCTGGACGTCTTCCCGGACGGCATCGTCGAGGAGGCGTATGCGCTGGACGTGACTGTCACACTCCGGCCGCCCGCTTCGTCCTGAGGGGGAGGGGCCAGGAGGACCGGCAGGGACGCAGGGCGTTCGCGGCCACGTATTACGGCGGACGCGGCCCCGTACGACGGCGGTCGGCGACCGCGTACGAGAGCAGAGGAGCGGGTGATGGCGCAGCCGGAGACGGAGGCGGGGACGAAGCGGGAGCCGGAGCGGGAGCCGGAGACGGCCGGAGGCACGGGCGCGCCGGACGGGGACCGGCTTGCGCAGTTCGAGGAGCAGCGCGGGCGGTTGTGGGCCATCGCCTACCGGATCATGGGCACGGTCTCCGACGCCGACGACGCCGTACAGGAGACCTGGCTGCGCTGGCAGTCCGTGCCCGCCGGCACGACGGTCGCCAGCCCACGCGGCTTTCTCACCACGGTCGTCAGCCGCATCTGTTACGACCTGCTGGGCTCGGCCCGCGCCCGCCGCGAGACCTACGTCGGGCCCTGGCTGCCGGAGCCGCTGCTCGACGACGCCGGCGGCCCGCTGCCCGTCGGCGCCGCGGGCACCGGCCGGAGCGAGGGCCCCGAGGACCGGGTCACCCTCGACGAATCGGTGGGGATGGCGCTGCTCACCGTCCTGGAACGGCTCACCCCGGCCGAGCGGATCGCCTTCATCCTCCACGACGTCTTCGCGGTCCCGTTCCCGGAGATCGCCGAGACGGTCGGCCGCACCCCCGATTCCGTACGGCAGTTGGCCTCCCGCGCCCGCAAGCGGGTACGGGCCGAGGCGCCGCGCCGCACCGTCGACCGCGCGGAGCACCGCCGTACCGTCGAGGCCTTTCTGTCCGCCGTCATGGGCGGCGACCTCGATGCGCTGCTGTCGGTGCTCGACCCCGAGGTCATCTGGCGCTCGGACGGCGGCGGCAAGGTGAGCAGTGCCCGCCGGCCGGTGATCGGCCGCGACAAGGTCGCCCGCTTCGTGCGGGGACTGGTCACCCGCGGCGTCCAGGAAGGCGGGCTGCGGGTCGCGATGGCGGACGTCAACGGCGCCGCCGGGCTGCTCTTCGCCCACCCGGAGAGCGGGCAGGCCGGGGTCTTCGCCTTCACCGTCCACGACGGGCGGATCACGGAGGTGGACGCCGTCATCAACCCCGACAAGCTGGGCCACTTGGACCTCGACCGGCTGTGAACCGGCCGGAGCCCGGGCGGCGCCGACGGCACCGCCCGGGCTCCGGCCACCTCACATCGGCACGCCGCGGCGGCCCGGGCTCACCCCGCACCGCCGCGGGTGCCCGCTCAGGCGGCGGATCGCTCCGCTCGCTCCACCCTCTCCACGGGTATCCACAACTCCGCGTCCGCCTGCGCCCCCTCTGACGGCGCCCTGTCCGCCGGTGTCCCGTCCGCCTGCGTCCCGTCCTGCGACAGGCGGACCCGCAGGATCTCCGGCCCCGGCCTGCTCTGGTACGGATTCGACGGGAACCACTGCGTGAACACGTCCCGCCACAGGTACTGGAGCGCCTGCGGGAACGGGCCGGAGCTCTCGAAGACGGCCCAGGTCCCCGCCGGAACGGGAAGGACGTCCATGTCCTCGGGTGCCTCGGCGCGGGTCACCACGCCGTGGTAGTAGTCGAGTTCGGTCCCCTCCGCCCGGCTCGGATCGAGCTGGTCGCTCACCGCGACGATCCCCTCCGGCTGCTGGTCGGACAGCTCCGTCATACGCCGGAGCGTCTCGGGGCCGATGCCCCGGACGAACTCGGCGATCGCCGGGTTGACCCCCACGTGGACGAGCGGGACCCGGGCTTTCCTGCCGGCCACCCGGAACTCCTCCTTGTCCACGATCCGGTATCGCATACTGCTGCTCCCTTCGACGACGAGTCGGAAGGACATCCGTGGCTGGGAGCGCAGCGCCGCACCGGTCCGCCGGGCCTCGCCCGGACCCACCCCGTGCATGACGCGGAACGCACGCGCAAAGGCTTCTCCCGAGCCGTAGCCGTAGCGCGTCGCGACGTCCAGCAGCGTCCGCTCACCGGCGAGCACCTCGGCGCCGGCCACGGTCAGCCGCCGGCGCCGGATGTACTCCGACAGCGGAATGCCCGCCAGCGCGGAGAACAGCCGACGGAAGTGGTACTCCGACGTCACGGCGATGCGCGCGAGATGAGCCACCTCGACCGGCTGGTCGAGATGCGACTCGATGTGCTCCATGGCCTGGTTGAGCCGCTCCAGCACCCCGGGCCTCCTTCCCTTTCGCCCCTCACGCTAGGAAGCGGCGGGCCTGCCGCACCCGACATCCTGTGCCCGGCGCGGTCGGGTCCGTCGCGGTCGGTCCGCCGCCCGTGCGTGACCTGGGCACGGAGACACGGCAGCACGCACCGCTGCCTGCTCAGTACAGCCGCTTCGGCTTTCCGCTCCCGTACAGCCAGGCCCGGAAGAGCGGCGCCAGATCCACGTCCGTGCGCTCCTGGCAGAAGGCGAGGAAATCCGCCGAATCGGCCGTGCGGTAGCGGTACGCGGCGGGCCACTCCTTGAGGATCCGGAAGAACGTCTTGTCGCCGACGGCGTTCCGCAGCTGCTGGAGGAACATCGCGCCCCGCTCGTAGACGGCCGGGCCGGTCACGTTCTTCGCCGTGCCCGGACGGGCCGGCGGGAAGTCCCAGCGCTTGTTGTGCGGGGCGTCCTTGTAGAGCGCGTCGAACTGCTGCTGCGGTGTCTTGCCGCCCTTGTGCTCCGCCCACAGCCACTCGGCGTAGGTCGCAAAGCTCTCGTTGAGCCAGGTGTCCGCCCAGGTCTTCGGCGTCACCGAGTCACCGAACCACTGGTGGGCCATCTCGTGCACCACGGTCGTGGTGTCCGGCGCCCCGGCGTAGATCGGCTTGGTCTGGGCCTCCAGAGCCCCCCAGGTGATCCGGGACGGCGTGCGGTCGACGACGGCACCCGCCGAGGCGAAGGGGTACGGGCCGAACAGCCCGCTCTCCCACTCCACGATCTCCGGCAGCTTCTCCAGCGGCCCCCGGCTCGCCTTGACCTCCGCCGGGTCCACCGCGACGTACAGCGGAAGCCCGTCGGGCGTACGCGAGGTGTGGACATCGAATCTGCCGATGGTGGCGGTGGCGAGATAACTGGCCATCGGCCGGCCGTTGTGCCACGTGAAGGTGGTGTGGCCCCCGGAGGTCCGCTGCGCGCGCAACTCCCCGTTGGAGACGGCGGTACAGCCCTTCGGCACGGTGATCGTGACGTCGTAGGTCGCCTTGTCCGCGGGGTGGTTGTTGCCGGGGAACCACGTCATGGAGCCGGCGGGCTCACCGGCGACGAACGCCCCGTCGGGGGTCTTGACCCACCCCTCCGTCGTACCGTCCGGATCCTTCAGCTCCTGCGGACTCCCGCCGTAGTGGACGGTCGTACGGAACGAGGCGCCTTTGCGGAGCCCGTCGGCCGGCCGGACGATCAGCTTGTGCCCCTTGCGGGAGAACGCGGCGTCCTCGCCGTCGACCCGGACGCCGGACACCTTGAGCCCCTGCAGATCGAGCTGGAAGGACCGCAGGTCCTCGGTGGCCTCGGCGGTGAGGTCGGCGGTCGCCTCCAGCCGCCCTTTCTTGACGTCGTAGTCGAGGTCCAGCCCGTAATGGCGCACCTGGTAGCCGCCGTTGCCGAGTGCCGGGAAGAGCGGATCGCCCACTCCGCCGCTGCCCGCCGCCCCCCGCGGGTCACTGCTGGTGCACGCGGAGAGCAGCAGGCTGGCGGAGAGGGCGGCGGTCGCACCACAGGAGCGAAGGGGCCGGCGGTTCACGGCACTCCAAGGGTCGGCGGTCATCAGCATGCCGACCCTACGGACATTTCGGCCGTTCGGCCGGTCCCTTCCGCTCCGGTCGCGTCACGGCGTGATGGACGGTGCCTTCTGCCGGGTGGGGCCGTCCGGACCGCGCCGCTGCTCCGCCCAGCTGCCGAGGGCGGCCGCACAGGCATGGTCGAGATGACGCAGCCCGGACAGGTCCAGCTCGATCTCCCGGTCCTCGGGCAGCGCCTCCAACTGGTCGAGCAGCTTCGGCAGCCGCAGGAAGGTGGCATTGCCGACGGCCCGGACGAGGAGCGGCCGCCGGGACGACGGGCCGGCCGGCGTGCCGTGGCCCGGCGCCCCAATGCGCGGCTTCCCCTTGCCTGTTGAGGGACGGCCCGCGGCGTCATCGCCGTTCGTGCCGCCGCGGCCCGCCCCGCCGTCGCCCGCCGCGGGCTCGCTTCCCTCCACGATCTCCAGGTGGACGTGCGAGGTCTCCCACGCCGACTTGGCCACCGCCATCAGCAGCCCCAGCAGCACCCCCTCGAACATGTTCGTGGCCACGATCGCCACCGCCGTCGCGGCCAGCACCACGGCCTCCCCCCGGTGCTCCCGCCACAGCGGCGGCCACTGCTTCACCGGGATCAACTTGCCGCCCGCATGGATCAGTACGCCGGCCAGCGTCGCGATCGGCACCACGCCCAGGGCCGCCGGAAACGCCGCCGCGAAGACCAGCAGCCACACCCCGTGCAGCACCCGCGAGGCCTTCGTCCGCGCCCCGGCGTGCACATTGGTGGCGCTGCGCACGATCACCGCGGTCATCGGCAGCGCACCGAGCAGCCCGCACACCGTGTTGCCGGCGCCCTGCGCCATCAGCTCCTTGTCGTAATCGGTCCGCGGCCCGTCGTGCAGCCGGTCCACCGCGGCCGCGCTGAACAGCGACTCCGCCGACGCGATCAGGGTGAACGCCAGCACGGTGCCCAGCACCCCGGCCAGCGCCCCCGGGTCCGCCAGCCGGGCGAAGTCCGCACCGCCCGGCGGCTGGACGACATCCAGCAGCCCCGCCACCTCGACCCGGGCCACCGGCAGATCCAGCGCGGAGACCACGGCCGTCGCCAGCGCCACCGCCACCAGTGGCGCCGGCAGCACCCGCGCCGCCCGCTGCCACTTGGGCCACAGCACCAGCAGCGCGATGGTGCCCGCGCCCACAGCCAGCGCCGACAGCGCCGGGTCGGAGGCGAGGGTGTCCACCGCGAGCATGGGCAGTCCGGCGATGTTCGCCGGCCCGTTGCCCGGCGCCTTGGCATCCGTCAGGGCGTACAACTGCCCGGCGATCAGCACCAGCCCGATGCCCGCGAGCATCCCCTGGACCACCGCCACGGAAATGGCCCGGAACCAGCGCCCCAGCCGCAGCGCCCCCATGACCAGCTGCAACACCCCGGCGCACAGCACCAGCGCGCCCAGCGCGCCGAGCCCGTACTCCTGCACCGCCTCGTAGACCAGCACGGTCAGCCCGGCGGCCGGACCGCTGACCTGCAGACTGCTGCCGGGCAACAGCCCGGTGAGCAGCCCGCCCACGATGCCGGTCACCAGCCCCAGTTCGGCCGGCACCCCGGACGCGACGGCCACCCCGACACACAGCGGGACGGCGACGAGAAAGACGACGAGCGAGGCGGTGAAGTCGGCGCGTGCGCGCACCAGCGTGTGACGCGACGGTATGGACGGCAGGGACGGGCGGAGCCGGGCAACACGGAACCTTCGCATGAGCATGCCTCCATCGAGTAGGAGATGCGGCGGCGCGCGCGGGCGCCCGGGTACGCACGAGGACGCACCGGGACACACGAGCGGAACGCGGCGCGCAACCGGCCGGCGACCGCGGGCCCGAGGGCTGCGCTCACCCGCCGTCGCGCCGTGTCATGAGGCGCACGCCAGGGAAAGGGATGACGGCTGGATCCGTCGGTTGCGCGGGCCGGGGGAGGCCCTGGGGACAGCTCTCCGCTCTCAGCAGCGGATCACGAGGTGCCGGAGCGGCAGTTCGCCTGATCTCGACAGCGGAACGGCCCGACGGCCGGTGAGCGGGACGGTCACGCTCAGCCCGCTCTCGGTGCGGACCGGACCGGCGCTCGACACGGTCGTGCGCGGCGGGTGCGGCGCGGAGACCGTGGCCGTGGAGCGCCCGCCGTGCCGCGTCCGGCAGCGGTCGGCGCCGGACTGCGGGTGCTCGGAGGTGTCCGACGCCCACTGCGCGTCGTCCGGGGAGTCACTGCGGGCGGCGCTCTTCGCGGTCGCCGACACGCTCTCCCCGTACGCGGCCCCGGCGACGGCCGGCAGGGCCAGCACGAGCGCCACGACGATCAACAGGAGCCGGCCGATGCGGCCGGCCCGGGTCTTCGCCATGTCGCCCCTTCCGGCGCGGCTGGACAGTCACCCCATTGTGTCCAAGCGAACACGCAACAGTGCTACTAGATATGTAATCACCCTGTGAATGCGGAGTTATCCGACAGGAATGACTGCTTCCGTTCGCTCCGGCGCCCTTTCGCGTCCACGCCGTTCCGCAATGCGCCGCCCTCGCACTCCATTCCGCCCCTCCCGCCACCTTGAACGGCCCGGCCACCTCAGGGCCCTTCCCGGATGGCGACCCCACCGCCCCTCGCCCCCACTGGATTCCTCTTCTCCACCCGCTTGACGCCCCATCCCGCCAGGAGCAGTATTCATCGCATGATGAATTATGGCCGAGACCCCGCCGTCCAGGCCCAGGACACGGCCCTTCCGGCCCAGGACGCAGCCGTCCACACGGCCGTCCACGCCCAGGACCTCACCGTCGTCCGCGGCGGCCGCACCGTCCTCGACGCCCTCCGCTTCGACGTGCCCCGCGGCCGGATCACCGGCCTCCTCGGCCCTTCCGGCTGCGGCAAATCCACCCTCATGCGCGCCATCGTCGGCACCCAGGCCAAGGTCACCGGCACCCTCGACGTCCTCGGCCGGCCCGCGGGCGACCCCCGGCTGCGCCCCCGCATCGGCTACGTCACCCAGGACCCGTCCGTCTACGACGACCTCACCGTCCGGCAGAACCTCGACTACTTCGCCGCCGTCCTCCACCCCGGCCGGGCCGCCCGCAGCCGGCGCCGCGAGAGCGTCACCCGCGTCATCGAGGACGTCGACCTCAGCCGCCACGCCGACGCCCTCGCCGGCAACCTCTCCGGCGGCCAGCGCAGCCGGCTCTCCCTCGCGGTCGCCCTGCTCGACGCCCCGGAACTCCTCGTCCTCGACGAGCCCACCGTCGGACTCGACCCCGTCCTCCGCCGCGACCTGTGGAACCTCTTCCACGCCCTGGCCGCCGACCGCGGCACCACCCTCCTCGTCTCCTCCCACGTCATGGACGAGGCCGAGCGCTGCCACCGGCTGCTCCTGATGCGCGAGGGCCGCATCCTGGCCGACGGATCACCCGACACCCTCCGCGAGCGCACCGGCGCGGCCACCGCCGAGGCCGCCTTCCTCCACCTGGTCGACGAGGCCGATGCCACGGCCCGGCCGCCACAACCGGCCCGCACCACCACAGAGGAGCCCGCGCGATGACCACCGCACCCGTCCCCGCCGACGGACCTGTCCCCGCAGGCGGAGCCGTTCCCGCCGACGGCCCCCTCCCCACTGACG
>NZ_SDIF01000046.1 GCF_004122735.1 Streptomyces sioyaensis
GCGCACCACCCCGCCGACCAGCCCCGTTTCCCCACCGCCGACGCCCCGTCAGCTCCTCGTGAGATCATCGACAGGCCGCCCGACTACCGCAACACCCAGCAGATTTGGCAGGCTGACCCTCCCCCACCTTGGGCGGGGGGACCCCTAGGGGGTGTCTCTTCGATCTCCGTGGATCAGCCTGCGGCGCCTGGTGCCATGCATCGCAAGGCGGAGCGTCTCCCTCGGACTGGGTGTCCGTGGGTGATGCGACAACGCCGCGAGGTGCGGTACCAGGCGTCGCAGGCCCACGGAGATCGGAGAGACACCCCCTAGCACCACGGGGATTCGGGGAGGGAAAGCACCACCATGAGCACCACTGCACGCCACCACAACTCAGCCGGCGACCCCCGCATCGGCTGGAGCGGCACCGCCGACACCCATCGCGCGCCCGCCCTCCACCACCGCCGCGACGGCATCCTCCCCACCATCGGTGCCGCCCTGTCAGTACGCGGACAAACCCTCACCTGCACCGCGAGCAAGGCGGAACAGCCGCCCACGCTCCACCCCCTGGTCCAGGATTTCCTCGACACCCTCGCCACCGCACAGCGCGAACGTTTCACCGGGCGCTGCCCCGAAGCGGTCCTGCTCTCCCGCCACCTCACCGCCGTCGAGGCCAACCGCGGCAAGCGCGCCTCCCGCAAGCCCCTGACCAACGGCGAGGCCCGCCGCTCCCTGAAACACTCCAAGATCACCGCACGCCACATCCGCGAGGACGGCGACCCCCAGCACGGCAGTTACGCCCCGCCCTGCCGCTCCTGCGACGCCCTCCTCGCCCACTTCGGCGTCATGCCCATCGGCGCGACGCCCACAGGAAGCTGACCGTCACCATGCCGACCACCCCCGGCCCCCGCACCGCCGCCCACGACCGCGGCGACTCCACCCGATTCCCCGCCGCCGTCGACGTCGCCCTCCAGGACGCCGGCTGGCACCCCGGCCGCTGGGACATAAAGCAGGCGGAGCACTGGGCCGACACCCTGCGCGCCCACACCTCTCCCGCGGGCCACCGCCACACCGTCTTCCCCGCCGCCGTCGAAGCCTGGGCCGAATTCGGCGGTCTGCACATCACCGGCCCCGGGCCCGGCCGCCACATCGCGCCCGCCCCCTTCGTGCTCGACCCCCTGCACGGCCTCCACCTCGCCCGCACCCTCGGCGACCTCGGCCGCGCCCTGGAGACCGATGTGGCCCCGCTCGGCCGCGAGGAGCTCACCGGCCCCGACAGCACCACCTACAGCCAGGCCACCCTCGCCATCGATGCCGAGGGCCGCATCTACAGCCTCGACCACACCGGCGACTGGTACCTGGGGCCCGACCTCGACACCGCGCTGGGGATGCTGGTGCTGGGGAGCCGGCCCACGCGGCTGGCTCCCCACGCGGCCGGGTGAGCCGGGTACGGCGGATCAGGCCGCCGCCCGGGACGCCGGCAGGACCGCCGACACCCGGAAGCCGCCGGCCTCGGTCGGGCCGGAGACGAACACGCCGCCCAGCGCCGTCACCCGCTCCCGCATCCCCACCAGGCCGTTGCCGCCGCTCGGCAGCCCGGCACCGGCCGCGTCGCTCTCGCCGGGACCGTTCTCCACCTGGACCGCGAGCTCGCCCTCCCGGTGCGCCAGCCGCACCCGCGCCTGCGCACCCGGCGCATGCTTGTGCACATTGGTGAGCGCTTCCTGGACCACGCGATAGACGGTCCGCTCCACGCGCGCCGCATACCGGCGCCCGCAGTCGGCCGCCGGCTCCCCCGCGGCGATCTCAGCCACCTCGGCGGCCTCAGCGGTCTCGGCTGCCTCGCTCACCAGCAGCTCGACGGCCATCCCGGCCGCCCGGGACTGCCCCACCAGATCCGCCAGCTCCGCGAGGCAGGGCCCCTCGGACGCCGTCTCCCCCGCCCGCTGCTCCGGGACCGGCGCCCCGCCGGAGGACGTCCCGGCGGACGCGGACTCCGCCGCGGCCCCGATCCCGGACAGCTCCGCGGGCCGCTCCCGCTCCGTTGCCTGCGCCCCGGCCCGGGAGGCCACCGCCGCCAGCCGCTCGGGCGCGCCCGACGCCGAAGCGCCCCGCACCGCCGCCCCCTCGGCCGTACGCAGCACCCCCAGCATCTCCCGCAGCTCGGTCAGCGCCTGGCGCCCCATGTCGCCGACCAGGCCCGCGTTCCGCGACGCCTTCTCCGGGTCCTTCAGCGCCACCGCCTGCAGCGCGGCCGCATGCACCACCATCAGGCTCACCCGGTGCGCGACCACGTCGTGCATCTCGCGCGCGATGCGGGTGCGCTCCTCGTTACGGGCCCATTCCGCCCGCTCCTCGGCGCGGTCGGCCAGCAGCGAGAGCTCCCGCTCCAGACCGTCGGCCCGCTCCCGCAGGCTCTCCACCAGCCGCCGCCGGGCCCCGATGTACAGGCCCCACAGCACCGGCGGCGCCGTCAGCAGCAGCCCCATCGCCACCGCGAGCGCCGGCGCGAACCACACCGGCGGATGGAAGTCGTCCTGCCCGACCATCTCCTGCTGCACGGTGAGGTACGTCGTCACCAGCGTCCCCACCACCGTCATCCCCGCCAGCAGCGCGGTGATCCGGCGCGGCACGTCCGACGCGGCGAGCGTGTACAGCCCCACCACGCTCAGCATCCCGCCCATCTCCGCGGGCATCACGGCGATCGAGACCAGCACCACCGCGACCGGCCACCGCCGGCGCACCAACAGCACCGACCCCGCCAGCAGACCGAGCAACAGCCCGAGCAGCTGGGGCAGCTGCGCCTCGTCGGCGAAGCCCGTTCCCTCGATCACACACTCCAGCGCGGATGCCGCCGCCAGAAACACATCCAGTACGGCACTCCGCCGCCGGGCCCACCACCACGGCCCGCTCTCCGGCGCACCCCGCGCGCCCACACTTTCTTCACTTGCCCCCGTCGCGGTCATGCCGACCAGCCTACGGGCGCTCGTGCGGGATCCCCCTAGGAGTTGCGCAGCCCATTACCAGGTCTGACCCGTGGATATCCCTCGAACTATAAAATCACGCGCATTTTCGACACCTCAGGACGTCCGCCCCGTATGCTCGCGCGCGATCACCCACTCCCGCACCACCCCTCACCTCGCCACACACAGCGGCAGCCGAGAGGGGATCATGGCCGCCCGGTGATCCGTCGGCGGCAAAGTGCGGCGCTATACCGTCGCATCGGAGGCGGGCGGTACGGCATAGTGTGGGAGGCCGAGCGGCTGGACCGGCACACTCTCCGGTCTGGTTCGCCCTACCATCCCCTGTGGTGTAATTGGCAGCACTGAGGCTTTTGGTGCCTTATGTCCGGGTTCGAGTCCTGGCAGGGGAGCACACACATAACAGGCAATTTCCGGGTCCTGACCACCGCGTCAGGACCCGCACGCGTTTCGGCCGCAATACGCCCCGGTATCCTTCGGGTGACCACCACCCGAAGTAGCCAAGAAGCCGAAGGGCATCCCCGTGAGCGCCAACCGCCCGGCAGCCGTCGTCGTTCTCGCAGCGGGTGAGGGCACCCGCATGAAGTCGGCGACCCCCAAGGTCCTGCACGCCCTCTGCGGCCGCTCCCTCGTCGGACATGTCGTCGCCGCCTCCCGCGAGCTGGACCCCGAACACCTCGTCGTGGTCGTCGGCCACGCCCGTGAGCAGGTACGGGCCCATCTCGCCGAGGCCGACCCCGCCGTGCGCACCGCCGTGCAGCACGAGCAGAAGGGCACCGGCCATGCGGTCCGTACGGCCCTGGAGGAGCTGAGCCGGAGCGGTGTCGCCCTCGACGGCACCGTGATCGTGGTCTGCGGCGACACCCCGCTGCTGACCGGCGAGACGCTCACGCGGCTGAGCGACACCCACGCCGCGGACGGCAACGCCGTGACCGTCCTCTCGGCCGAGGTCCCGGACGCGACCGGCTACGGCCGCATCGTGCGCGAGGCGGGCCACGGCGCGGTGACGGCGATCGTCGAGCACAAGGACGCCACCGACAGCCAGCGGGCCATCCGGGAGATCAACTCCGGGGTGTTCGCCTTCGACGCCCGGCTGCTCGTGGACGCCCTGGGCAAGGTGCGGACGGACAACAGCCAGGGCGAGGAGTACCTCACCGATGTGCTGGGGATCGTCCGCGAGGCTGGGCACCGCGTGGGCGCCGCGGTGGCGGCCGATCACCGCGAGATCCTCGGGATCAACAACCGCGTACAGCTGGCCCAGGCGCGTGCGCTGCTGAACGAGCGGCTGCTGGAGCGGGCGATGCTGGCCGGCGTGACGGTGGTCGACCCGGCGTCGACCTGGGTGGACGTGTCGGTGACGTTCGAGCCGGACGCGACGGTGCACCCGGGGACCCAGCTGCTGGGCAGCACGCATCTCGCCACCGGTGCCGAGGTGGGTCCGCACTCGCGGCTGACGGACACGTCGGTGGGCGCGGGCGCGGTGGCCTCGTTCACGGTCGCGGAGGGCGCGCGGATCGGCGAGGGCGCGAATGTCGGCCCCTATGCATATCTGCGGCCGGGGACGGATCTTGGTCCGAAGTCGAAGGCCGGCACCTACGTGGAGATGAAGAACGCCACGATCGGCGAGGGCACGAAGGTTCCGCATCTGTCCTATGTGGGAGATGCCACGATCGGCGAGTTCACCAATATCGGTGCGGCGAGCGTCTTTGTGAATTACGACGGTGAGGCGAAGCACCACACCACGGTCGGATCACATTGCAAGACGGGCTCGGACAACATGTTTGTGGCTCCCGTCACGATCGGGGACGGCGCTTATACGGCAGCCGGCTCGGTCATCACCAAGGATGTGCCCCCGGGTTCGCTGGCGGTCGCCCGTGGCCAGCAGCGGAATATCGAGGGCTGGGTCGCGCGCAAGCGGCCCGGAAGCGCCGCCGCGCAGGCGGCTTCGGCCGCTCGCCAGGAATCCGAGGGCGAGCGGTGATCGTGCAAGGGGTGCGCCGTGCGGGGCGTACCTTTGTTGAGCGCACGCAAACTGTGATTCGAGGAGATTTGCTGTGACCGGGATCAAGACGACCGGCGAGAAGAAGCTGATGCTCTTCTCCGGCCGCGCCCACCCCGAGCTTGCCGAGGAGGTTGCACACCAGCTGGGTGTGGGCCTGGTCCCGACGAAGGCTTTCGACTTCGCCAACGGCGAGATCTACGTCCGCTATCAGGAATCGGCACGCGGCGCGGACTGCTTTTTGATTCAGAGCCACACCGCTCCGATCAATAAGTGGATCATGGAACAGCTGATCATGATCGATGCGCTGAAGCGGGCTTCGGCCCGGAGCATCACCGTGATCGTGCCGTTCTACGGCTATGCGCGGCAGGACAAGAAGCACCGCGGCCGGGAGCCGATTTCGGCGCGGCTGATCGCGGATCTGATGAAGACCGCGGGCGCGGACCGTGTGGTGACCGTGGATCTGCACACGGACCAGATCATGGGCTTCTTCGACGGCCCGGTGGACCACCTCTTCGCGCTGCCGGTCCTCGCGGACTACGTGGGCGCGAAGGTGGACCGCGACAAGCTCACGGTGGTGTCGCCGGACGCCGGCCGGGTGCGGGTCGCGGACCGCTGGTGCGACCGGCTGGGTGCGCCGCTGGCGATCGTGCACAAGCGGCGCGACAAGGACGTGGCGAACCAGGTCACCGTGCACGAGGTCGTCGGCGATGTGAAGGACCGGGTGTGCGTCCTGGTCGACGACATGATCGACACCGGTGGCACGATCTGCGCCGCGGCGGACGCGCTGTTCGCGAACGGTGCGTCGGACGTGATCGTGACGGCGACGCACGGCGTGCTCTCCGGCCCGGCCGCGGACCGGCTGAAGAACTCGAAGGTCAGCGAGTTCATCTTCACCAACACCCTGCCGACGCCGTCGGAGCTGGAGCTGGACAAGATCACGGTGCTGTCGATGGCGCCGACGATCGCCCGGGCGATCCGTGAGGTGTTCGAGGACGGCTCGGTGACGAGCCTCTTCGAGGAGCAGTGAGCGGGCCGGTGCGCTAGCCGGCACTGATCGACTTTGGGGCGGCCTCCCGGCCGGGTAGACTCATCGAGTTGCTCGGCGAGGGAGGCCGCCCTTTGTGGTGGCTGTCCGTTATCGACGCGCTCTTCGTAGCAGGTCTGTCGTGGGCCGGGTGACGCCCACCAGATGTTTCTGCAAAACGAGGAGTGCTGTTATGGCTGAGGTCAAGCTCGCCGCCCAGGTCCGTACCGACTTCGGTAAGGGTGCCGCCCGTCGTGCGCGCCGCGCCGACCTGGTTCCGGCCGTCGTCTACGGCCACGGCGCGGAGCCGAAGCACCTGGCGATCAACAACCACGCGCTGATGATGGCGCTGAAGACGCCGAACGCCCTGATCCGCCTGGAGTTCGACGGCAAGACCGAGCTGGTCATCCCCAAGGCCGTGCAGCGTGAGGCGATCCGCCAGTTCCTGGTCCACGTCGACTTCCTCGCCGTGAAGAAGGGCGAGAAGGTCTCCGTCGAGATCCCGATCCACGTCGAGGGCGACCTCGCCCCGGGTCAGCTCGTGCTGGAGCACGTCCTGAACACGCTGCCGGTCGAGGCCGAGGCCACCCACATCCCGGAGTCGGTCACCGTCTCCGTCGAGGGCCTGGACGCCGGTGCCTCGGTGCTGGCCAAGGACATCGTCCTGCCGTCCGGTTCCTCGCTGGCCGTCGAGGACGACGCCGTCGTGGTGCAGGTCATCGCCGCACAGGCCGAGGCACCGGCCGAGGAGGCCGCCGAGGGTGAGGGCGAAGCGGCCGCCGAGGCCTGAGTCGCTCTGGCTGGGTAGATTTCTCAGCGAGTCGTCCAACCGCCGCCGCGTGCCTTTGGGTGCGGGGCGGCGGTTGGCCTGTTTCATGGGCAATTGCGGTCGGGGCCGGCAGCGGTCGGCGGGATGTGGGAGTGACTCAGATGTCGGACGCGGATCCGTGGCTGGTCGTCGGGCTGGGTAATCCGGGCCCGGAGTATGCGGGAAATCGCCACAACGTGGGGTTCATGGTGGCGGATTTGCTGGCGGAGCGGATGGGGGGCCGTTTCAAGGCGCACAAGTCGCGGGCGCAGGTGGTGGAGGGCCGCTGCGGTGCGCCGGGGCCGGGAAGCCGGCGGGTGGTGGTGGCGAAGCCGTCGTCGTACATGAATGTGTCGGGCGGGCCGACCACCGCGCTCCGGGATTTCTACAAGGTGCCGGTCGCCAACATCATTGCCATTCATGATGAGTTGGACATCGATTACGGTGCGCTGCGGCTGAAGTTCGGCGGCGGTGACAACGGCCACAACGGTCTGAAGTCGATCACGAAATCCCTGGGTGCGGAGTATCACCGGGTGCGGTTCGGGATCGGGCGTCCGCCGGGCCGTATGCAGGTGGCGGATTTCGTGCTGAAGGACTTTTCCTCGGCGGAACGGCGCGAATTGGATTACTTCGTGGACCGCGCCGCGGATGCGGTGGAAACGTTGATCGTGGACGGTCTGGAACGGGCGCAGAGTACGTACAACTCCTGAATGGGACAGCGGGGGTCAGGCGCTGACGAACCGTTGTCGGAGGTTGACCGGGCGCTGGTCCATGGCCAAGGATCGCCGCCATGCCCAGAAGCAGTACGCGCACCCCTTCGGTCAGACGCAGTCGTAGCCGCCGGGTCGGTGAGAGCGCCTATGGGGCGCTGCTCGTCGTCAGGATCGGCGTGATGGGTCTGCTCGCCTTGCTGCTGCTGGTGGCGGGGGCGTGGACGTCATGGCACACGGCGCAGTACGCGATGCTCGTCAAGGCGCGGGAGCGCGGGACGATGACGGTCTCGGCGTGCGCGGGTGAGCGGTGCACGGGGCCGTACCGGCCGACGGGCGGTGACGGCACACAGCGGGCGAAGGTGTCGATCGCGCAGGCGGCCGCGCCCGACAAAGGCGAGCAGGTCGAGGTGACCGTCGAGCCGGGGACGACACATGCGGTGCGGACCGGGCCGGCCGGGATCCTGCACGCCTGGGTGCCGTTCGCGGGGGCGCTGCTGCTGGCGGCGCTGGTGGTGGCCGGAGGCATGCGGCTGCGGCGTACGGCGTGGGTGATGGGGCTGCTGGGGGCGGTGTTGCTGGGCGCGGCCTTCGCGGCGATGTAGGGCAGGGGCAGATACGACGGCGGCCCGTCCTCTCCGGTGAGAGGACGGGCCGCCGTGGTGTACCGGGCCGCCGGGTCAGCCGGTGTTGCGCAGGCCGGCCGCGACACCGTTGACGGTGAGCAGCAGCGCCCGGGCGAGGACCGGGTCCGGCTCCTCGCCGCGCTCGGCGGCGGTCCGCTGGCGGTGCAGCAGCGAGACCTGGAGGTAGGAGATCGGGTCCAGGTAGGCGTCGCGGATGTGGAACGTCTGCTGGAGGACCTCGTTGGAGTCGAGGAGCTGCTTCTCGCCGGTGACCCGCAGGACCTCGGCGACGGTGAGCTCGTGCTCGGCCTTGATGTGCTCGAAGACGTGCTTGAGGTCGTCGGGGACGAGGGTGTCGACGTAGTGCTGGGCGATCCGCAGATCCGTCTTGGCCAGCGTCATGGCGACGTTGGACAGGAAGTTGCGGAAGAAGTGCCAGTGCTCGTGCATCTCGTCCAGGACGCTGTCGAGTCCGGCCTCACGGGCGGCCTTGAGGCCGGTGCCGACGCCGTACCAGCCCGGGACGATCTGGCGGGACTGGGTCCAGCCGAAGACCCACGGGATGGCGCGCAGTCCGTCGAGGCCGGCGCCGGAGTCGGGGCGGCGGGACGGGCGCGAGCCGAGGTGGAGCTCGGCGAGCTGGTCGACGGGGGTGGAGGCGAAGAAGTACGCGGGCAGGTCGGGGTCCTCGACCAGCCGGCGGTAGGAGCCGTGCGCGGCCTCGGAGACCGTCTCCATGGTCGCGTCCCAGCGGGCCAGCGCCTCGTCGGACTGCCGGGGCGCGGTGTGCAGGGCGGAGGCCTGGAGGGTGGCCGCGACCGTCAGCTCCAGGTTTTCCCGGGCCAGTGACGGCACCAGGTACTTGTCGGAGATGACCTCGCCCTGCTCGGTGACCTTGATCTCGCCTTCGAGGGTGCCGTAGGGCTGGGCGAGGATCGCGTCGTGGGACGGGCCGCCACCGCGGCCGACGGTGCCGCCGCGGCCGTGGAAGAGGCGCAGCCGGACGCCGTGCCGGTGGGCGACGTCGCGCAGCAGGCGCTGGGCGCGGTGGATCTCCCACTGGGAGGTGGTGATGCCGCCGAACTTGGAGGAGTCGGAGTAGCCGAGCATGACCTCCTGGACGTCGCCGCGCAGGGCGACCAGGCGCCGGTAGGAGGGGTCGGCGAGCATCTCGTCGAGCAGCTGGTCGGCGATCTTCAGCTCGTCGGTGGTCTCCAGCAGCGGCACGATGCCGATCTTGGCCCAGCCGGCGTGCAGGTCGATCAGACCGGCCTCACGGGCGAGGACGGTGGCGGCGAAGACGTCGTCGGAGCCCTGGCACATCGAGATGATGTAGGACTCGATGACCTCGGGGCCGAAGGTCTCCTTGGCCCGCAGGATGGTGCGGAAGACCCCGAGGGTCTTGGCGCCGGCCTCGTCGAGCGGGGCGGGGGTGGGAGCCAGCGGGCGGCGGGAGCGCAGTTCCTTGGCGAGGAGCTTGCGGCGGTAGTCGCGCGGCATGTCCACATAGCGCCAGGACTCCTCGCCGAGACGGTCGAAGAGCTGGCCGAGGGCGTGGTGGTGGGCGTCGGCGTGCTCGCGGACGTCCATGGTGGCGAGCTGCAGACCGAAGGCGGCGATGGTGCGCAGGGTGCGCTCCAGGCGGCCGTCGGCGACCAGACCGCCGCGGTGTGCGCGCAGCGAGGTCTGGATCAGGGCGAGATCGTCGAGGAGCTCCGGGGTGCCGAGGTAGTCGCGGCCGGGGACGTGGGGGGTGTCGCCGGCCAGCCGCTCGCGGGTGTTGACGAGCTTCTGCCGGATGCAGGTGGCCTTGAGGCGGTAGGGCTCTTCGCTGTTCAGCCGCTTGTAACGGGGGCTGATCTCGGGCAGCAGATCGAGGTCGCGCTGGAGGGACTCCAGCAGCTCGTCGGTGGCTCCGCAGTTGCGGATGGAGTTGGACAGCGCGCCGCGCAGCTCGTCGACGTGCTCCAGGGCGTCGGTGATGCCGTGCTCGTGCTGGAGGAGCAGGACGTCCCAGGTGACCTGCGGGGTGACGTTGGGGTTGCCGTCGCGGTCGCCGCCGATCCAGGTGCCGAAGGTGAGCGGGCGGGTGCCGGCGGGCAGCTCGGTGCCGGCCCGCTCCAGCTCGGCGGCGAGGTCTTCGAGGACGTCGCCGACGGCGCCGCGGCCCAGCTCGTCGAGGTAGTAGATGGCGTTACGGGCCTCGTCGGTGGGCTCGGGCCGGGCGACGCGCAGCTCGTCGGTCTGCCAGATGAGGTCGATGTTCTCGGCCAGGCGGAGGTCGGCGCGGCGGCGCTCGCTGCCGTCGGCGATCTCCAGCAGCTCGGCGACCTTGCGGAGCTTGGTCAGGACGGAGCGGCGGGCGGCCTCGGTGGGGTGCGCCGTGAAGACGGGGCGTACGCCGAGGTTGCGGGCGGTGTCCTGCAGGTGCGCGGGATCGGCGTCCTTCAGCATGTCGGCGGTGCGGGCCAGGATGCTGCCCTCGGCGGCGCGCCGGGCGGCGAGCTCGCGGCCGCGGTGGACCTGCTCGGTGACGTTTGCGAGGTGGAAGTAGGTGGAGAAGGCGCGCACCAGCTTGGCGGCGGTGGCCAGGTCGGTGTCGCCCAGGAGCCGGGCTGCTGCCTCGCCGTCCTCGCGGGTCAGGGCGCGGACCCGCTCGACGAGGTCGAGGAGGTCCTTCCCCTCCTGGCGGACGAGGGTCTCGCCGAGGAGGTCACCGAGACGGCGGATGTCGGCACGCAGGGCGATGTTGTCGCTCGGGCCGGCGTCAAGGCTCTCAGCGGTCGCGGATTCGGCCGGAGTGTGGTCGGCACTGCTCACGGGTGCGGCTCCTTGCAGCGATCAGGGACGTCGCGCCGCGGCTCTGGCATGAGGGGTGGCGGGCGACGAATGGGCTGGTCTGATGCGGGCGTGCGCGGACCACGCTGTCCGACGTCCCCAGGATAGGTCTGCCCAGCCACGGAGAATCACACCGTCCGCTTAGTGGGCATCTGCCGCGGCACCGGCAGGTGTGGCGCCTGTCACGGCCTTGCCCGTGACGGTCTCACTGCCATACTTACGAAACCGTAGGTTACGGTCCCGTAGCCGTAGCCGTGCCCCCGAGCCCCGACGAGGGACACCATGACCGCTGGTCCTGAAGCCGTAGAAGATGCCCCGATTCCTGCCGATTCATCCATCGCCGGTGCCGGCGTGCCGTCCGCGACGCTGGGCGGCGAGCAGCGCCGATCGCTCGAACAGATCGCCTTGCTGCTCTTCATCACCGTCCCGTTCGTGGCACTGCTCGCCGCGGTGCCGCTGGCCTGGGGCTGGGGTGTGAGCTGGCTGGACCTGGCGCTGATGACAGCGATGTACTACATCGGCTGCCACGGCATCACGATCGGCTACCACCGCTACTTCACCCATGGTGCGTTCAAGGCGAAGCGCCCGCTGCGGATCGCGCTCGCGATCATGGGGTCGCTGGCCGTGGAGGGGCCGCTGGTGCGCTGGGTGGCCGACCACCGCAAGCACCACAAGTTCTCCGACGCGGAGGGCGACCCGCACTCCCCGTGGCGCTTCGGCGAGACGGTGCCCGCCCTGATGAAGGGGCTGTGGTGGGCGCACATCGGCTGGATGTTCGACGAGGAGCAGACCTCGCAGCAGAAGTACGCGCCGGACCTGGTCAAGGACGAGGCGATGCGTACGGTCTCCCGCCAGTTCGTCCTGTGGACGGCGGTGTCGCTGCTGATCCCGCCGCTGGTCGGCGGCCTGGTCACCTGGTCCTGGCAGGGTGCGCTGACCGCGTTCTTCTGGGGTTCCCTGGTCCGGGTCGCGCTGCTGCATCACGTCACGTGGTCGATCAACTCCATCTGCCACGCGGTCGGCAAGCGCCCCTTCAAGTCCCGCGACCGCTCGGGGAACGTCTGGTGGCTGGCCGTCCTGTCCTGCGGTGAGTCCTGGCACAACCTGCACCACGCGGACCCGACCTGCGCCCGGCACGGCGTGCTGAAGGGGCAGCTGGATTCCAGCGCCCGGCTGATCCGTTGGTTCGAGAAGGCGGGCTGGGCGTACGACGTGCGCTGGCCGGACACCTCCCGGCTGGCGGCCCGCCGCGCGGCGGTGACCGCCGGGGGTACCTCTCAGCGGTAACCAGGGAAGGCATGATTGACGGGTGGCGATCGACAACAGCAGCGCGAGCAACAGCAAGGGCAAGCCGTCCCCGGCTCCGGGGGCCCGGCGGACCCGCAGGGTCCGGATGACCGGTGCGGAGCGCCGGGAGCAGCTGCTGGACATCGGTCGCACGCTCTTCGCCGAGCGGGGCTACGAGGGCACGTCGGTGGAGGAGATCGCGGCGAAGGCCGGGGTCTCCAAGCCGGTGGTCTACGAGCACTTCGGCGGCAAGGAGGGCCTGTACGCGGTCGTCGTGGACCGCGAGATGCGGCAGCTGCTGGACATGGTGACCGGCGCACTGACCGCCGGCCACCCCCGCGAACTCCTCGAACAGGCGGCCTTCGCGCTGCTCGACTACATCGAGACCTTCACCGACGGTTTCCGCATCCTCGTCCGGGATTCCCCCGTGGCCCAGTCGACGGGCACCTTCGCCTCCCTGATCAGCGATATCGCCACCCAGGTCGAGGACATCCTGGGCCTGGAGTTCAAGGCCCGCGGCTTCGACCCCAAGCTGGCGCCGCTGTACGCGCAGGCCCTCGTCGGCATGGTCGCCCTGACCGGCCAGTGGTGGGTGGACACCCGCAAGCCGAAGAAGGCCGAGGTGGCGGCCCATCTGGTGAATCTGGCCTGGCACGGCCTGGGCAATCTGGAGGCCCGGCCGCGGTTGATAGGGCATCGCAAGAACTGAGGACCGGCGTCGGGCCTGGCCTGCCGGGTCAGGCCTGCGGCTCCAGGAACTCCAGCCGGTTGCCGGCCGGGTCGACGGAGTAGAAGCGGCGGTGGCCCGGGAGGTCGCCGTCCCAGGTGACGGCGGCCCCGGCGGCGGTCAGGCGGGCGGCGAAGGCGTCGATGCCCTGGACGCGGATGCCGGGGTGGGCCTTGCGGGCGGGGCGGAAGTCCGGCTCGATGCCCAGGTGCAGCCGGGCCGTGCCGGCCTCGAACCACCACCCACCACGTGCCGCGAGCGCCGCCGGTTTGGGGACCTCGGTCATGCCGAGGAGGTCCGCGTAATAGGTCCGCAGGGCGTCTTCGATGCCGGGTGGGGCGGCGAGCTGGATGTGGTCGAGGCCGGTGATCACGGGCGTCACCTCGGGGGGAGAGAAGGGTCGGCGGGCGTCAGCCGTCAGCCGGTTTGCGGGCCACGGCGAAGATGCGGCGGAAGGGGAAGACGGTGCCGTGGGCGCCGGTGGGGTAGGCCTTGCGCAGGGCGTCGCGGTATTCGGCGAGGAAGGCCTCGCGGGTGTCCGGATCGTTCTCCAGCGCGGTCAGCACGGGGCGCAGCGCGGTGCCCTTGACCCAGTCGAGGATCGGGTCCTCGCCCTCCAGGAGCTGGACGTAGGTGGTCTCCCACACGTCGGTGGCGCAGCCGAGGTCGGCGAGGCGCTCCAGGTAGTCGGCTGGTTCGAGGATGTGCACGAAGCGACGGCCGTGGGTGGTGAGCCGCTCGCGCCACTGCGGGGAGTCGCACAGCTCGCCGAGGAGGGCGTGGCTGGGCGAGGTGAAATTGCCGGGGACCTGGAAGGCGAACGTGCCGCCGGGCGCGAGCGCGTCGATCCAGCGGGCGAAGGAATCGGGGTGGTTGGGGACCCACTGCAGTGCCGCGTTGGAGACGATCAGGTCGTAGGTCTCCTCGGGCGCCCAGTCGGTGGCGTCGGCGGGGGCGAAGTCGAGGTGGCCGCCGCCCGGGGTGGGGCCGGCGTGGGCCTCGGCCTCCTTGAGCATCTCCGGGGAGTTGTCGTATCCGGTGATGTGCGCGTCCGGCCAGCGGGCGGTGAGCAGGGTGGTGACGTTTCCCGGGCCGCAGCCGAGGTCGGCGATGCGGGCGGGGCGGTCGGGGCGGGGCAGCTCCGATATCCGGGCGAGGAGGTCGAGGAAGGGGCGGGTCCGGTGCCCGGAGTGGCGGAGATACTGCTGCGGATCCCAGGTTGGTGCGTCGTGCATGGTCGAAACCCCTTTACTGGTGCAGGGCAGGCACAAAGCTGACACGGTCTGGTTCGGGCCGTCTCGGCCGGAAACCGAGTCCCCGCCGACGATGCCCATAGTCCAGCGAAATATATCTCGACGTCAAGAGACTTCATGTCGACAGACCCTCTACACTGATCGTCATGGAGGACGAGGTCGACCGACTGGTGGCAGCATGGCGCCGTGAGCGCCCGGACCTCGACGTGGAGCCGCTTGAGGTCCTCAGCCGCGTCTCCAGGCTCGCCAGGCACCTCGACCGGGCTCGCCGGATCGCCTTTGCCGAGGTCGGCCTGGAGCCCTGGGAATTCGACGTACTCACCGCGCTGCGGCGCGCCGGTGCCCCCTATCAGCTCTCCCCCGGGGCGCTGTTGACGCAGACCCTGGTCACGTCGGGGACGATGACCAACCGCATCGACCGGCTCGCCAAGAAGGACCTCGTCGAGCGGCTGCCCGACCCCAGCGACCGGCGCGGAGTGCTGGTCAGACTGACCGCGGCGGGCCGCGACAAGGCCGACCGGTCGCTGGCCGGACTGCTGATCCAGGAGCGCGCCATCCTCGCCGAACTCTCCCGCGAGCAGCGCGGCGAACTGGCCGGACTACTGCGGCGGTTGACCGGCCCGTTCGACAACATCCCCGGCTAACCGGCCAGCGGTCCGGTCCGTTCGACAACATCCCCGGCTAACCGGCCAGCGGTCCGGTCCGTTCGACAACCTTCCCGGCCAGCCGGCCAACCCCCCGGTCCGTTCGACGACATTCCCGGCCGGCCGACCGATCCGTTCGCCGCATCTCCCGGCGACATCCGGCACATTCCGGGCCGAGCGGGCGGCATTCCCCCTCCCCCCCATGGCCGGTTTCTTTCGCGGACGGGCGAGAGGCGGTGACTCCCGGCCAGGCGCGCGGGCGCTGTCGACGCGGCGGCGGAGCCGCCCGGCGGGCACCCGCGGAAGCGGCTCGATACGGGCGCACGACGGGTTGGCACGCGCGTATATGACGATGCGTCAGCACTTCGCGTGCGCCCCCTGATTCTGTGCGCGCCCCCTCGCGCCACGTCCCCTTGCCCGCCGCTCGGCCCGTGGGCTTGGATCGCGCCATGAGCCAGCAGCGCGCACCGCATCCGTCGAACGGCCCGTACGGCAAGCGGTTCGAGGGCCGTACGGTCCTGGTGACCGGCGCCGCCGCCGGGATCGGGGCGGCCACCGCCGACCGGCTGGCGGCCGAGGGCGCCGGCGTCCTGCTGCTGGACATCGACGACGCCCGCGGCGAGCACACCGCCCGCCGCATCCGGGCGGCCGGCGGCCATGCCTCGTACGAGCACTGCGATGTGGCGGTCGAGGACGACTGGCGGCGGGCCGTCGAGGCGGCCCGGCGGCGCTACGGCCCGGTGGACGGGCTGGTCAGCAACGCCTTTCTGCCGTATGTGGCGACCGTCGGCGACACCCCGCTCCCCGACTGGGAACGGCAGCTCGCGGTCAATCTCACCGGCTCGTTCCTCGGGGTGCGCGCCGCCCTGGACGATCTGCGGGCGCGCGGCGGCGCGGTGGTGCTGACCTCGTCCGTGCACGCGCTGATCGGGCTCCCGGGGCGGCCCGCGTACGCCGCGGCCAAGGCCGGGCTGACCGGTCTCGGGCGGCAGCTGGCCGTCGAATACGGGCCCGCGATGCGGGTCAACTGCGTGCTGCCGGGCCCCGTACTGACCGCGGCCTGGGACGGTATCGACGAGGAGGACCGGCAGGCCAGCGCCGCGCAGACGGCGGCCCGGCGGCTGGGGCGGCCGGAGGAGGTCGCCGCCGCCATCGCCTTCCTGCTCTCCCCCGAGGCGTCCTTCGTCACCGGCGCGAGCCTCGTCGTCGACGGCGGCTGGAGCGTGTACAAGAACTCTTCTTGAACCGGGCGGCGGGGCCGCGCGCCCCGCCCGAGCTTCGACGCAGGAGGTCCGATGGGCATCCGATTCGGCGGCGACTACAACCCCGAGCAGTGGCCCAAGGAGGTGTGGGCCGAGGATCTGAAGCTGATGAAGGCGGCCCACGTCAACATGGTCACCGCCGGGATCTTCTCCTGGGCCAGGGTCGAACCCCGGCCCGGCGCCTGGGACTTCGGCTGGTTCGACCGCGTCATGGACGGCCTGGCGGGCGCCGGGATCGCCGTCTGCCTGGCGACCATGACCGCCTCACCACCGCCCTGGCTCTCCCGCGCGCACCCCGGGATCCTGCCCGAGGACGCCGACGGCCGGCGCCGCTGGCCCGGCGGCCGGCAGCACTACTGCCCCTCCAGCCCCGTCTACCGCACACATGCCGTACGCCTCGTCGAACAGCTCGCCGCCCGCTACGCCGGCCACCCGGCGCTCGCCATGTGGCACGTCGGCAACGAATACGGCTGCCACACCCGCCAGTGCTACTGCGAGGTGTCGGCCGACGACTTCCGGCGCTGGCTGCGCGCCCGCTACGGCGGCATCGAGGCGCTGAACGCCGCCTGGTCGACGGCCTTCTGGTCGCAGGCGTACGGCGACTTCGACGAGGTGCTGCCGCCCCGCACCGCCCCCACCTTCCCCAACCCCGCACAGCAGCTGGACTATCTGCGCTTCGGCGACGAGGCGCTGCGCGCCTGCTACCTGGCGGAGAAGGCCGTACTGGAGCGCGTCACGCCCGGGGTGCCGGTCACCACCAATCTGATGCCGCAGCACAAGCCCGTCGACGCGTTCGCCTGGGCCCCGCACATGGACGCGATGGCGCTGGACTTCTACCAGGACCCGTATGTGCCCGACGACCACATCCGGGCGGGCTACGTCTTCGACCTGATGCGCTCGGCCCGCGACGGGAAGCCCTGGATGCTGCTGGAACAGGCGCCGGGCGCGGTCAACTGGCGCCCCCGTAACGGCCCCAAGCCGCCCGGCGCGATGCGGCTGTGGAGCTGGCAGGCGGTCGCCCAGGGCGCGGATGCGGTGCTGTATTTCCAGTGGCGGCAGTCGCTGGGCGGCGCGGAGAAGTTCCACTCGGCGATGCTGCCGCACGGCGGCACCGACACCCGGATCTTCCGTGAAGTGGCGCAGCTGGGACGGGAGTTGGCGGCCCTGCCGGACATCGAGGGGACCCGTTCGCGGGCAGATGTGGCGCTGCTGGCGGACTGGCCCAGCTGGTGGGCGCTGGAGCTGGACTCCAAACCGTCGACCGCGTTGGACCACTCCCGGATCGCGCTGGACCACTACCGGCCGCTCTTCGAGGCGGGCGTGGCCTGCGATGTGGTGCCACCGCGGCGCGAGCTGTCCGGCTACCGGCTGGTCGTGGTGCCCAACCTGTATCTGCTCACCGCGTCCGACGCCCGCCGGCTGACCGCCTATGTCCACGCCGGCGGCCAACTACTGGTGTCCTTCTTCTCCGGCATCGTCGACGAGTACGACCGGGTGCACCCCGGCGGCTATCCGGCGCCGCTGCGGGAGCTGCTGGGGCTGCGGGTGGAGGAGTTCTGGCCGCTGGACGCGGGACGATCGGTGGCGGTCGGCCGCGGAACCTACGCGGGGCGGGCTGACCTGTGGTCGGAGGCCATCGAACTCGAAGGGGCCGAGGCGCTGGCCCACTTCACGGACGGCGACCTCGCCGGCCGGCCCGCGCTCACCCGGCACACCTACGGGCAGGGCACGGCCTGGTACCTCGGCACCCGACTCGAAGCGACCCTGATGCGGACCCTGCTGGACGATGTCCGTGCGGCGGCCGGCGTGGCCCCCGTACTGCCGGGCCTACCGACGGGCGTCCAGGCCACCCTCCGCGAGGGCACCGGCGGGGGCTATCTCTTCCTGCTCAACCACGGGACGCGGCCCGTGGAGGTCGGACTGCCGACCCCGATGCGGGACGCACTCGCGGCGGCGAACGGAGCGGACGGAGCGGACGGAACGGACGGAACAGATGGAGCGGACGGAGCGGACGGGGCCGAGGAAGCGGTCGTCGACCGGATCACGCTGGGGGCCCGGGGCGTGGCGGTCCTGACCGAGGCCTAGGAGGGTGCGGTTGAGGGCAGCCCTGATCATCTGGCTCCGCACATGGTCGCCCAACACGTCCTAGTCCGGGAGGGAGAAGCCCTCGGGCGGCGTGCCCTCGACGAACAGCATCCCCACCGTGACCTTGCCCTCTCGTATCTCCCGGGCCCGTCGGTATTCGGAGGAGTCGTACCACTCCCGGATCCGGTCCATATCGGGAAACTCGATGACCACGAGCCGGGAGGAGTCCCAGGTGCCTTCGACGGGTTCGGGAGTGGGGCCCGCGACCAGGTACCGGCCGCCGTAGCTGAGGATGGACTTCTGGGCCACGTGTGCGTAGGCCAGGCCGGCCTCCTCGTCGAGCACATTGACGTTGACGATGACGTAAGCGGGCATGGGGGTCCCCGATTCCTTTGGACACGGCGTGTACTTCTGTTGCGGCGGAGACTATGCGTCGCTCGCTGAGGCGGTGGAGACCGCCGGCAACGCCGTGCCCGACAGCGACCGCAGCGGCGGGCTGCCGGCGCGGAGTCAGCCCCTGAGAGAGGGGCACGCGCTACTCGGCTTGGCTCGTGATCGCCGGACAGGCCCTAGGCGTACGCGCCGGAACAACGCCCCCGCCCCCCGCCGCTCACGGCACCGGTACCGACGCCGCCGCGGCCTCCAGCTCGACCGGGCCGACGCCGGCCCGGCGGGCCAGGGCCACTGCCGCGAGGGTGGAGTGCACGCCAAGCTTGCCGAGCACGTTCTGCATGTGGGTGCGGACCGTGTGCGGGGAGAGGAACAGCCGCTCGGCGACCGCCTTGCGGCCCAGGCCCGCCACCATGCAGCGCAGTACCTCGTGTTCGCGCGGGGTCAGCGACTCCACCAGCCGCTCGCTCTCCGAGCGGTGCTTGCGGGCGGCCGTCAGCTCCCGGAGCACACCGGTGAGAAGCGCGGGCGGCAGATGCGTTTCGTCACGGAGGACGCCACGGATCACGGCGAGCAGCCGGGAGAGCGAGCAGTCCTTGGCGACCCAGCCGGAGGCGCCGGCCTGGAGGGCGGCGGCCGCGCGGCGCGGGTCGTCGCGGTCGGCGAGAACGACGGTGCGCAGATACGGATGGCTGGTGCGCAGGCCGGAGACCAGCGCGATGCCGTCCCGCGGGCAGGCGCGCGGCACGCTCTCGCGCAGTGGTGCCGACGACTGCGGCGGCACCGCGAGCAGCGGCGCGGTGAGGTCGGCGTCGGCGAGCAGCACGTCGAAGCGGCGGCCGTCGGTGGCCGCGCGGTCCAGATTGCGCAGGGCCGCAGGCGCGCTGCCCGCGGCCGCGACGTCCACGTCCTGCTCCGCGGCGAGCGCGGCCGCCAGGGATTCGGCGAAGATGCGGTGGTCGTCGACCACCAGAACCCGGATGCGTTGCACAGAGACCCCCTGTCCCGGTGAACGGACCATAGCGGGCACGACACCCGGATTGAAGATCGCCTCAGCCGCACGGCCGCCGCCGCGCCGGCTTCGCCACCCCACCCCGGGTGTCGTACCCGAACGGTCTCGCCCCCTGATCGGCACCGGCCCCCACCGGTGCAGGATCTCAGCGTACGGACGGGGTGCGGCGAGGGAAGGTGATTGACGAAACTGCTTGCCCGGGCGGGCCATTCGGCAGCCGTCAGGCGGCCGCGCGCCGGCGTGCCCTACTCGATGCGGTGCGCCCCCGCACCGGGGACGGCCTCGAAGATCCGCGGCCGGGCATGGCCGGCCGCCGCGAACGCCTCGGTGACGGCCGCGCCGACCTCCGTGGCGTCCGCCTCCTCGACGAGCACGATCGCCGAGCCGCCGAAGCCGCCGCCGGTCATCCGGGCCCCGAGGGCGCCCGCCTCCCGAGCGGCGTCGACGGCGAGATCGAGTTCGGGGCAGGAGATCGCGAAGTCGTCGCGGAGCGAGGCGTGACCGGCCGTCAGCAGGGGGCCGATGGCCCGGATGCGGCCTGCGTCGAGGTGGGCGACGACCTCTTCGACGCGGTGGTTCTCGGTGACGATGTGCCGGACGAGGGCCTGGACGACGGGATCGTGGGCCAACTCGACGAGGACCTCGGGCAGATGCGCGTACGGCACGTCACGCAGGGCCCGCACCCCGAGCGCCCGCGCGCCACGCTCACAGCCGGCGCGCCGCTCGGCATATGCGCCGTCGCCCAGCTCGTGCTGCACCCGGGTGTCCACCACGAGGAGCCGCAGCCCCTCCCCCGCCAGGTCGAACGGGATCTGCCGCCGGGTGAGGTCGCGGGTGTCCAGGAACAGGGCGTGGCCCGCGGTGCAGCAGGCCGCGGCGGTCTGATCCATGATCCCGCAGGGCACCCCGACGAAGGCGTTCTCGGCCCGCTGGGCGAGCTGCGCCAGCCGCTGCGACTGCTGGCCGAGCGCATGAAGATCGTTGAGGGCGAGCGCGGTGGCGACCTCCAGGGCGGCGGAGGAGGAGAGTCCGGCTCCGGTGGGGACCGTGCTCTCGAAGTGCAGATCCGCACCGCCGACGGACAGACCGGCCTCCTGCATCGCCCAGACGACGCCGGCCGGATACGCGGCCCAGCCCCCGCTGCGCTGCGCTCCGCCCCGGCTGCGCTCCAGCGCCTCGGACGCCGGGCCCGGCGCCGGCCGCAGCGCGTCGGTGCGCAGTTCGACGATGCCGCCGCCGACGCCGCCGGAGTGCAGCCTCAGCACCCCGTCGGTGCGGGCCGAGGCGGCGGCGATCGTGGTGTGCGGAAGGGCCAGCGGCATCACGAAACCGTCGTTGTAATCGGTGTGTTCACCGATCAGATTGACCCGGCCGGGCGCCGCCCACAGGCCCGTGGGCGCGGCGCCGTACACGGCGGCGAACCGCTCCGCCGCGTGCCGGGCGCGCTGCGCGTGCCCGGTGGCCGGGGTGACGGCTCCGTGAGCGGTCATCAGGACTCCTTCGTCCGATCGAGGTGCTGCGCGAACTGCCAGGCGTCGGCGACGATGCCGGAGAGGTCGGCGCGGCTGGGCCGCCAGCCGAGGCGGTCGATGGCGGTCTGTGCGGAGGCGACCAGTACGGCGGGGTCGCCGGCGCGGCGCGGGGCGGCGATCTCGGGGACGGGGTGGCCGGTGACCTTGCGGACGGTCTCGATGACCTCGCGGACGGAGAAGCCGTTGCCGTTGCCGAGGTTGCAGATCAGATGCTCGCCCGCGCCGGCCGCGTCGAGGGCGAGGAGGTGGGCCTCGGCGAGGTCGGCGACGTGGATGTAGTCGCGTACGCAGGTGCCGTCGGGGGTGGGGTAGTCGTCGCCGTAGACGGAGATCGCCTCGCGCTTGCCCTGGGCGACCTGGAGGACGAGCGGGATGAGGTGCGACTCGGGGTCGTGGCGCTCGCCGCAGCTGCCGTAGGCGCCGGCGACGTTGAAGTAGCGCAGCGAGACGGCGGCCAGGCCGTGGGCGGCGGCCTCGCCGCTGATCATGTGGTCGACGGCGAGCTTGCTGGCGCCGTAGGGGCTGGTGGGCGCGGTCTCGGCGGACTCGGTGATCGGCGTGGACGCCGGCTCGCCGTAGGTGGCCGCGGTGGAGGAGAAGACGAGGGTGCGGACACCGGCGTCGCGCATGGCGGCGAGCAGGTCCATGGTGCCGCCGACGTTGTTGCGCCAGTACTTCTCGGGGTCGGCCACGGACTCGCCGACCTGGGAGAAGGCGGCGAAGTGCAGCACCGCGTCGTACGAGGGGTCGAGCCACTTCGCCGCGTCCTGGATGCGGCCCTCAAGGAAATGGGCTCCGGCGGGGATGCCGTCGCGGTGGCCGGTGGACAGGTCGTCCAGCACGGTGACCTCGTGGCCGGCCTGCAGCAGATGCGCCGCAACGACACTGCCGACATATCCGGCACCGCCCGTGACCAGGTACTTCTTGCTCACTTGCTCGCTACCTCTCGCAGTCGCTCGGCCGCGGCCTCCGGCGGCACATCATTGATGAACACGTTCATGCCGGATTCGGAACCCGCGAGAAACTTCAGCTTGCCGGAAGTGCGGCGAATGGTGAAAAGCTCGAGGTGGAGTGCAAATTCTCCGCGGTGCTCGGCGTGCAGCGGAGCCTGGTGCCAGGCCGCGATGTACGGCGTGCGGGCGGTGCGCTCCCCGTCCCCTTCGTCGAAGATCCGGTCGAACCGCCGCAAGACTTCCAGGTAAACCTGTGGGAATTCGGTGCGCGCCGCGTCGTCGAGCGCGAGCAGGTCGGGTACCCGGCGCTTGGGGTAGAGGTGCACCTCGTACGGCCAGTGGGCGGCGTACGGGACGAAGGCCACCCAGTGCGCACCTTCCAGGACGATGCGGCGGCCGTCGGCCAGCTCCCCGTCGACCACCTCGTCGAAGAGGTTGCCCCCGCCGGTGGCCGTACGGTGCGCCGCGAGCGAGCCGAGCATGCGCGAGGTGCGCGGGGTGACGAAGGGGTACGCGTAGATCTGGCCGTGCGGATGACCGAGGGTGACGCCGATCTCCTCGCCGCGGTTCTCGAAGCAGAAGACCTGTTCCACGCCCGGAAGTTGGGACAGTTCGGCGGTGCGGTCGGTCCAGACCTCCAGGACCAGGGCGGCCTGCTCGTCGGTGAGGTCGGCGAAGGAGGCGTCGTGGTCGGAGGTGAAGCAGACCACCTCGCAGCGGCCGCGGTCCCCGGCGAGGGAGGGGAAGCGGTTCTCGAAGACGGCGACGTCGTAGTCGGGGGCGGGGATCTCGGAGTGCCGCCCCTCGCGGGAGGGGCACAGCGGGCACTCGTCGGCCGGCGGGTGGTAGGTGCGGGCCTGACGGTGCGAGGCGATGGCGACCCGGTCGCCGAGCAGGCGGTCCTCGCGGATCTCGGCGGCGGTGGCGACGGGGTCGAGGGGGCGGGGGTCGGGCTCGTCGCGTACGGCGTCGTCGCGCAGGTCGTAGTAGATGAGCTCCCGGCCGTCCGCCAGCCGGGTCGTCGTCTTCTTCACGGGAGCTCCTCATCCACTCCAAACACAAACAAACACAATGAAGCACAACTAAACAGCAGCGTCAATGTGGGGCCCACGGCCCGACATTTAGGACAAACCGTCTACCCCGGTCACGAATCAACAACTCAAACGAACAGAAGTGTTCAGTTTCTCAACGACCGAGCGTAGCTTTTTGTGCGTTCAGCTCGCGCACACCGCTCTGTCTCCTGGGGGACACCCCCCGGACCCCCGAAAAGAGTGCCCTCATGATCACGCTGGCCGAAGGGCTACGGCTCCCCACCAACGGGCTCGACTACACCATCCTGGCCATCTACTTCGCCGTCGTCCTCGGCATCGGATTCGCGGCCAGGCGCAGTGTGAAGACGAGCCTGGACTTCTTCCTCTCCGGGCGGTCACTGCCTGCCTGGGTCACCGGCCTCGCCTTCGTCGCCGCCAACCTCGGCGCCACCGAGATCCTCGGGATGGCCGCCAACGGTGCGCAGTACGGGGCCTACACCGTCCACTGGTACTGGATCGGCGCCATCCCGGCCATGGTCTTCCTCGGCCTGGTGATGATGCCGTTCTACTACGGCTCCAAGGTCCGCTCGGTGCCGGAATTCCTGCTGCACCGCTTCGGACCGTCCTCCCACCTGCTGTCGTCCGTGATCTTCGCCGTCTCGTCGGTCCTGATCGCGGGCGTCAACCTCTACGCCATGGCGATCGTGCTGCAGGCGCTGCTCGGCTGGCCGCAGTGGGTCGCGATCGTGATCGCCGGGCTGTTCGTCCTCGCGTACATCACCGTCGGCGGTCTGTCCTCGGCGATCTACAACGAGGTGCTCCAGTTCTTCGTCATCCTGGCCGCGCTGATCCCGCTGACCGTCGTCGGCCTCAAGCGCGTCGGCGGCTGGGACGGGCTGACCCACTCACTGACCTCCTCGCACGGCGACGCCTTCCTGACCGCCTGGAAGGGCACCGGCATCGGCGAGTCCAACCCGCTCGGCGCCAACTGGCTCACCATCGTCCTCGGCCTGGGCTTCGTGATGAGCTTCGGCTACTGGACCACCAACTTCGCCGAGGTCCAGCGCGCGCTGTCCGCGAAGAACCTCTCCGCCGCCCAGCGCACCCCGCTGATCGCCGCCTTCCCCAAGATCTTCATCCCGCTGGTGGTGGTCGTCCCCGGCCTGATCGCGCTGGTCATGGAGCCGACGCTGGGCAAGTCCGCGGGCGGGCTGCAGTACAACGACGCGATTCCGGTGCTGATGCGGGACCTGCTCCCCAACGGTGTGCTCGGCATCGCCGTCACCGGCCTGCTCGCCGCCTTCATGGCCGGTATGGCGGCCAACGTCTCGTCGTTCAACACGGTCTTCACCAACGACATCTGGGCCGCGTACCTCAAGAAGGGCCGCGAGGACCGCTACTACCTGGCGACCGGGCGGGTGGTCACCGCGGTCGGCGTGCTGATCGGCATGGGTACCGCCTTCATCGCCTCGTCCTTCAGCAACATCATGAACTACCTCCAGACGCTCTTCTCCTTCTTCAACGTGCCGCTGTTCGTCGTCTTCATCATCGGCATGTTCTGGAAGCGGACCAGCGCCGCGGCCGGCTTCTGGGGGCTGCTCTCCGGGACCGTGGCCGCGATGGTCAACTACTTCTGGTTCTACAAGCAGGGCATCATCTCGATCCCCTCCGACCAGGGCGCCAACTTCGTCTCCTCGATCGTCGCCTTCGTCGTCGGCGCGCTCGTCATGGTCGTCGTCACCATGGTCACCAAGCCCAAGCCCGCCGCATCCCTCGCCGGCCTGGTCTACGGCACCCGGTCACCCGGCATGGAAGAGCCGCCGGCCGAGGGCGACGACGCCTGGTACCGCAAGCCCGCGCTGCTGGGCTGGGGCGCGCTCGTCCTCGCCGCCGTCTGCTACATCCCGTTCTCCTTCTGAACCCGTCCGAACCAGCGGAGTTGACGCACCATGAGTGACTACCAGCACGAGGTCGAGGAGCTGGAGCGCGAATCGGCGACCGCCGCGCGGCTCTTCGACGTACGGCGCATCATCGGCGGCCTGTTCGTCGTCTACGGCGTGATCGTGACCATCGCCGGCCTGACCGCCTCGGACGCGGACCTCAGGAAGGCCCAGGACATCAACATCAACCTGTGGACGGGCGTGGGCATGCTCGCGCTCGGGGTGTTCTTCCTGGTCTGGCTGAAGCTGCGGCCGACCGTCCCGCCGACCGCCGACGAACTGCGGGCCGCGTCCGAGGACGGCCCCGCGGAGGGCTGAGCGCGGCGCCGGCTACTGCGGCGGCGGCACCGGATCACCCGGTTCCGCCGCCGTGGCGCGTATCGCCCGGCCGCCCGCCGCCCGGTCCAGCAGCCCGGTACGCGCCGCCAGCGCGGCGGCCTCCAGCCGGGATCCGACCTCCAGCTTCATCAACACCCGCTGGACATGCGTCCGCGCGGTGCTCGGCGCGATGTCCATCCCCGCCGCGATCAGCCGGGTGTCCTCGCCGTCCGCCACCCGCATCAACACCTCGACCTCGCGCGGGGTGAGCAGCTCCAGCAGCCGCGCGCCCTCGTCGTCGGGCTGCGCCGCCGGATGCAACAACTCCTCGAAGGCCTGCTGCAACAGCTGCGGCGAGACCGCCGACTCCCCCGCCCGCGCCTTCATCATGGCGCGTTCCACGCCCTCGATCCGCTCGTCGTTGCGAACGTACCCGGACGCCCCGGCGGCAAAAGCAGCGGCGATCCCACGCGGGCTGGGCACCGGCCCCAACACCACCACCGCCACCTGCGGCCGCTCCTTCTTGATCCGTACGACCGGGTCGAAGGCGCCCGGCTGGGCGGGCGCGGCGGTGCCCAGCAGACACACCTCGGGCGCCCGGCTCACCACCAGCTCCGCGGCCCCCACGCTCGGCGCGGCCGCCGCCAGCACGCGATGCCCGCGCAGCTTCAGCGCCGAAGCGAGCGCCTCCGCGAGCAGACGGTGATCGTCGACCACCATGAGCCGCACGCCCATCGAGCAACCTCCCCCGCTCCGGCGGACCCCGGCGCGGCCCCTGGCCGGGCCGCTGTGTCCCCGGGAAGCTACACGCTCGGCTGCGATACTGCGCCCCCAACCGGGGAGAAGCCCCCGGAATGCTGGAATCCCGGCCAATGTGGGCCGGTTGGCGTTGGTGGGGGCGTGGCCGGGACTCGACCGAGCCGGGTACGGACCACTCCGAGTACGGACCACTCCGACGACGCCGACCGGCAATTCGCGCCCCCCTCCCCGCCGTTGGCCGGCACTCACGGTGCAGCCGCATCAAGCCGGACGCCGCACCCCCTCGCCTGGTTGAAATCAAAAAGAACCAGCGGTCGGTATTTCGCCGAAGTGCCTTTGTCGGCACTGTCGGTGTCGTATGCGAAGGTAGGTTCGACAGGTGAGGAGAAATCGGGGGAGGGACTGATCCGGCATGTCATTGGCCGACGAAGTCGCGGCAGCTCACGCAGGACACCCGAATCCGGCCGCGCTGGTGGGTGAGTTCCGCCGGACGTCGGTATGGGTGCCGATTGTCAACGAATCCCTCATGTCGGCCGAGATGACCGGTATCCGCTGGTTGTACGCCTTCTCCGACGACCAGGAACTGACCCGCTTCGCCGTCTCCCGGGGCGCCGGCCCCGAGACCGAACTGCACTACGTCCGCACGGCCGGTGCCCGTCTACTCGACATCGTCATCCCCGCCATCGAGGGACCGGCGGGCGTGGTGCTGGACGCGGGCAGCGCACAGGCGATGGTGTTTCCGCCGGTCAGCGGCATCGTCCCGGATTCCGTGGCGGTCGACCTCACCGAGCCGGGCCACACCGGAAGCGGACCCGGAGCACCCATGGCCGGGGGTGCGGCATGACATCCGCCGAGGGATACGAGCTCGACCCGGAGGCCCTGAAGCAGGTCACCAAGGGCATCCACGACGCGATCGCGGAACTGAAGGAGCTGGGCTTCGACACCAGCGCCCAACTCGGCCAGGGATTCGACAAGCTGGCCCTCTCCGGGATGGAGAGCGGTCATGCCGGCGTGAGTTCCGTATTCGATTCCTTCTGTGAACGCTGGGGCTGGGGCGTCCGCCTGCTCATCCATGAGGCCAACGAATTCGCGCGCCGCCTTGATTTGACGGCCGGGCTTTATCACGAGCAGGAGCAGTACGTTTCGACGACGCTGAAGGTCGGGGCGAACGCCCTGCTGATGGGGGACCCGACGATGACGGAGGAACGGCTGAAGCACCGGACGTGGAAGCAGGTGGGCGAGGACAACGCGGTCACCCAGTTCGACGACGCGGACTGGGACCCCACCTCGGCCAGGTCCCTCAAGGCATTTCATGAAGTCGGGCAGGCGGCGGACCAGACGGGCAAGGACTTCTCGACGTCCAAGTGGGCGGGCGACGCGGACCACAACTGGGCCTTGCGGCCACTGAGAACGCCCCCTGCCGGCCAGGCGCAGGCCGACGACCACGACGGATCCTGAGTCTCCGCTGCACCGCCACTACCGCACATCCACTGCTGCACAGCACCACTGGGGGTTGGGAACCGATGGGCCTCGGCGACTTTCTCGGGGACGTCAAGGACGGCATCAATTCCACGGCCGACAAGGTCGGCAACGCCGTCGATGACGTCAAGGAAGCGGCCGGGGAGGCGGTCGGCTACGCCGCGGACAAAACCGCCGACACTCTCGACTACGTCGGTGCGGAGGGCGCGGCCAAGGCCGTCCGCTCAGCCGGTGCCGACGTCGCCGATGCGCTGGGCGCGCAGGTCGACGAGCGGCAGCTGGGCGAGAGTGACGACCCCAAGGAACTGATCCACGGCGACGTCGCGAAGATCAATGAATCCGCCGCGCACCTGAAGGACTTCTACGCGGCCTTCGAACGCGTCGGACAGGGAATCCGCAAACTGGACGCCGGATCCTGGAAGGGAAAGGCCGCCGACAGCTTCCACGAGAAGTTCGACGTGCACCCCAAACAGTGGATGCGCACCGCGGATGCCTGTGAGTCGGCATGGAAGGCTCTCGATTCCTACGCCGAGACGGTCTCCTGGGCCCAGAAGAAGGCCCAGGAGGCCATCGACGCGTGGCAGGCGGCCGAGAACAAGAGCAAGAAGGCATTCGACGCCTACCGCCACCAGGTCGATGCGTACAACGCGAAGGCCGACGCCTACAACGCCGCGCGGGACCAGGGTTCCGACCCCGGGCCCAGGCCCGACAAGCCCGGCGACTTCCACGACCCCGGCAACCAGGGCCGCCAGGCGGCACAGGAAATCCTCAAGAACGCCCGCAGCCAGCGCAACGAGGCCGCGGAGAAGGCGCAGCACGCCCTCAAGGGCGCCCTGGAACACGCCCCGCAGGCACCGAAGTTCACCACCGAGGCGGCTTTCGATGTCGCCGACGGCGTCGCGGCCGGCGGTATGAACCTGATGCACGTCGTCGGTGGCGTGGGCAAGGGCCTTGTCGAAACGGTCAATCTGGCCCGCACGCTGAACCCGATGGAGCCGTACAACATCGCCCACCCCCATATGTACCTGGCCAACGTCGCCAAGACCTCACTCGGCCTGGCCAGTTCCGCCGCCCACCCCGGGCGCCTGGCCAAGGGGATGCTCGGCGACGGCTGGGGCAGCGACCCGGGGGACGCGTTCGGGCGCCTCCTCGCCAACCTCGTCGGCGGCAAGGGCGCCGGCGCCGTCGGCAAGGGCCTGCTGAAGGCGGGGGCGAAGGACGCCGCCAAGGGGGCCGCACGAGAAGCCGTCAAGGAAGGCGGCAAGCGCACCATCATGGACCGGGCCCGAACCGCCTGGTGCAAGACCTTCGGCAGCGACCCCATCGACATGGCCACCGGCCGGATGATCCTGCCGCAGACCGACATCACCCTCCCCGGCAGCCTCCCCCTCACCTTCACCCGCACCTTCGAGTCGTCCTACCGCACCGGCCGCTGGTTCGGCCCGACGTGGATGTCCACGGTCGACCAGCGCCTGGAGATCGACGCCGAAGGCGTCATCCTCATCGGCGAAGAGGGCAACTTCCTCCTCTACCCCCACCCCGCCGTCGGCGTCCCCACCCTCCCCCACGAAGGCGACGGCGCACCCCTCGAACTCACCCCGGACGGCGACTACCTCCTCACCGACCCGGTCACCGGCACCCGCCGCTACTTCACCACCTACACCGAAGACCTCGCCGTCCTCGACGAGATATCCGACCGCCGCGGCAATCACCACACCTTCGACTACACCGAAGACGGCACGCCGACCGCCATCACCCACAGCGCCGGCTACCGCCTCCTGCTCACCACGGACGACGGCCGCATCACCGCCCTCCACCTGGCGGGCGGGGCTCCCGACGGCTCCGACCAACTCCTGATGACGTACGGCTACGACGACGCCGGCAACCTCATCACGACCACCAACTCCTCCGGCCTCCCGCTCCGCTTCACCTACGACGACCTCGGCCGCATCACGTCCTGGACCGACACCAACAACAGCAGCTACACCTACGCCTACGACGACCAGGACCGATGCACCTCCCAGGGCGGCATCGAAGGCCACCTCCGCGCCCACTTCACCTGGGGCGACCCGGACCCGGTGACGGGACTGCGCACCAACCTCCACCACAACTCCCTCGGCCAGGTCACCCGGTACGAGGTCAACGAACGCCACCAGATCGTCGCGGAGACCGACCCCACCGGCGCCACCACCCGCACGGTCCGCGACGCGGCGCACCGCATCCTGTCCACCACGGACCCCCTGGGCCGCACCACCCACATCGACTACGACCACGCCGGCCACCCGGTCACCGTCACCCTCCCGGACGGCAGCAGCTCCACCACCACGTACGACACCGACGGCCACCCGGTGAGCGTCACCGGGCCCGACGGCACCACCTGGACCCACACCTACGACGCCGACGGCAACCGCACCTCCACCACGGACCCCAGCGGCGCCACCACCGCCTACACGCACGACGAACGCGGCCATATCGCCGGCGTCACCGACGCCCTGGGCAACACCACACACCTCTACTGCAACAAGACCGGCCTACCGGTATCGGTCACCGACCCTTTGGGCGCCACCACCCACTACCGGCGCGACGCCTTCGGCCGCACCACGTCCGTGACGGACCCCCTGGGCGAGACCACACACATGGTGTGGACGGTGGAAGGGAAGCTCGCCGCGCGCATCGACGCATCCGGTGCCACAGAGCACTGGACATACGACGGCGAGGGCAACCGCCTCACCCACACCGACGCCATCGGCCAGACCACCCACTACGAATACGGCCACTTCGACCTGCTGACGGCCCGCACCGACCCCGACGGCGTCCGCCACACCTTCACCCACGACACCGAACTCCGCCTCACCCAGGTCACCAACCCCCAGGGCCTGACCTGGAACTACGGATACGACGGCGCCGGCCGCCTCATATCCGAGACCGACTTCGACGACCGCGTCCTGACCTACACCCACGACGGCGCTGGCCAACTCGCCACCCGCACCAACGCCCTCGGCGAAGTCACCACCTACACCCGCGACACCCTCGGCCGCATCACACACAAGGACGCGGCCGGCCTCATCACCACCTACGCCCACGACGCCGCCGGCAACCTCCACCAGGCAGCCAACCCGGACGCCACCGTCACCTACACCCGCGACACCCTGGGCCGCGTCACCGCCGAGACCGTCAACGGCCGCACCATGACGTTCACCTACGACGCCCTGGGCCGCCGTACCTCCCGCACGACCCCCACCGGCCACACCACCACCTACACCTACGACGCGGCCGGCAACCGCACCACCATGGACATCGCCGGCCACGTCCTCGCCTTCGACCACGACGCCGCCGGCCAAGAACTCACCCGCACCATCGGCGACCACCTGCAGCTCTCCCATACCTGGGACCCCACCGGCCGCCTCACCACCCAGTCCCTCACCACAGCAGCCACGGGCACTCTCCAGTCCCCCACCGGGGCGTCCGGGGCACGGAACCCTGCCGCCGACGAAGCACAACGGCTCCTCCACCGCGGCTACACCTACCGCCCCGACGGCAACCTCACCGCGATCGACGACTCCCACACCGGCCGCCGCACCTTCGCCCTCGACCGCGCCGGCCGCGTCACCGCCGTCCACGCCACCGACTGGACCGAGACCTACGCCTACGACGAAGCCGGCAACCAAACCCACGCCACCTGGCCCGACCGCCACGCCAGCCCCTCAGCCCGGGGCGAAAGGTCATACACCGGCACCCGCATCAATCGCGCCGGTGCCGTCCGCTATAAGCACGACCCCCTCGGCCGTGTGACCCTCCGCCAAAGAACCCGCCTCTCTCGCAAGCCGGACACCTGGCACTACGCCTGGAATACCGAGGATCGAATCACGTCCGTCGTCACACCGGACGGCACGACCTGGCGCTACCTTTACGACCCCTTTGGTCGCCGCGTAGCCAAACAGCACCTGCGCAAGGGCGGTGACACGGTCGCAGAGTTCACCACGTTCACCTGGGACGGATTGACCCTTTGTGAACAGGCGAATCACACCTCAGGTATCACCGATAATGTAACTCTCACGTGGAACCATCAGGGCCTAAGAGCGCTGACCCAAACCGAACGGAAATTTACTACGCCGAGCCACGCTCAGGAAAACCAACAGGTCATCGACCAACGATTCTTCGCGATAGTTACTGACCTGGTCGGCACACCGACGGAGCTACTGTCCGAGTCCGGCGATATTGCATGGCACACGAGAGCCACCGTTTGGGGAACAACCACCTGGAATGCAGCCGCCACTGCATACACGCCGTTGCGTTTTCCCGGTCAATACTTCGACGAGGAAACTCAGCTACACTACAATTTTCATCGCCATTACGATCCGAGTACCAGTCGCTACCTGTCGCCTGACCCACTCGGCTTGATACCAGCATCAAACCCGGTCACCTATGTACAGAACCCTCATGCGTCGATAGACCCAATGGGGCTCAAAGGGTGCAGGTCCCTGAACGATCTAGGGAAAGAGGGGAAAGATGAGCTTGGATACTACCAACCCGGCTCTTCAGAAGGACAACGGCTCGCCGATCGCTTGCGCCACGAGGAGGCCAGCTCTCCGTTCCGCGAAGATGGGTTCCTGACCGATGAAGCCATCAAGGAATCAAGGCCAATTATTGCTGCTGAAGATATGGGAAACAAACACCTGGTCGGAGAAAATGGAGTCGGTGGCCATTTTCGCGAACAGCCGGGAAATTTCTCCGACTGGAGCAAATATACAACGAAGCGATACACCAGCCCCTCAGGAAACTTCGAGGTTCACTTCTACAGAAACCGAGGGACCGGACAAATTCTTCTTTACGACTACAAAGCGAAGTTCGGAGGGTGACAAAAGTGAAGGTTCGATTCACGGGCGCAGCATCCCACAATGAGGGAATCACCCAGGGGGCGAGCTCCCTGGAGACAGGAATCGAGTACCAGGTATTGGAAATCTACACCCAATCCGAAGGTCCCAATTTCATCCGCATCGAGAGTATTCCAGGGCAACTTCCGGGACTTTTCGACTCGCGACTTTTCCATGTCACGCAATCCGAAATTCCGATCAATTGGAGAACCTTCATTGGTACGAACGGGGGGATTTCCATCCGCCCTGCCCTATGGCACGCGCCGGGGTTTTGGGAAAGCCTCATGGACGGCGAGGAGTGGGCCGTAGGTTGCTATCACGACGAAAAGGAAAAGATCGAATCGACCTGAACCGTGAAGCCCCTGCCGAGAAGGTAAACGGCAGGTCCGGGGCAGTTGCTAGCGTCGATATCGTCGCCGTCCGGCCCCGTCGCCCTCGGCAAGAGCCCCCGCGACGCCCCGCACGTCGTCCCCCAACTCCAGCCATCGCATCTGCAACTCGTTCCGCTCCGCGATCACCTCCGGCAGCTGGGCATCGAGGCCGGCGACCGTTTGCCCAAGAAGCCCTTCTTGGGTTTCGTCCACACAGCGGAAAAGAAGGACATAGATGACTACACCGCAGCAGCCACCAGGTGGTTTCGGGCAGGCGCCGGGTTACGGTGCACCGCAAGGCTTCCCGCAGCCCGGTCAGCCCGCCGGGTATCCGCCAGGTGCCGCCCCCGGTGGGCCGGGGCCGTATGGGCAGCAGCCGTACCCCGGCGGGCCGGTGCCGTACGGGCAGCCGGGGCCGGGGCCCTACGGGATGCCGCAGCAGGCGCCCCAGTTCGGGTACGGCGGCGGGCCCGGGATGCCGCCGCCCATACCGCCCAGACGGAAAGCCGGGAAGGTGTGGGGCATCGTCGGCGCCGTGGCCGGTGTGCTGGTGATCGGGACGCTGGCGTCGGCCGGGGCGTTCAGGGGCGGAGGGGGTTCGTCCGGCGGATCCGGTGGGTCCGGCGGGCCGAAGTACCGGATCACGGTGCCGCAGACGCTGGCAGGCGGAAAGTACAAGCTGGCGAAGGACATATCCCAGCAGGCCGGCAGTTCGGTGCCGCAGGACGGGGCCAATGAGCACGACATCAAAGCGGCGGGCGGACAGTACTCGTCCGGGACCAAGTCGCTGGTGATGTTGGGGCTCTACGGCGTCATTGATGATCCCGAGACTGCGGTCGACCACACCATCCGTGGCATGACGCGCGACGGTAAGACGGAAGTCGCCGTGGCGGAGAAGAAGTTCACGCCCAGTGGGGGCGGAGATTCGCTCACCTGCGGTGTGGATGTGCGGACGGAGATGGGGCAGAAGGTCACGCTGCCGTTCTGCGTCTGGGCCGATTCCAGTACGAGCGGGAATGTCGCGGAAACCGACGCGGCGCACCTGGCGGAGGACCCGCAGTCCATCGACCTTCAGGAATTCGCTGACAAGGCCGACAAGATTCGTGGTGAGGTCAGAAAACCGCTGGGGTGAGTTCCCGCTGCCGGATGCCGGGCTGCCCCTGACGTATCGCCGGTCACCGGGTGGTCAGCAGGACGTCCTCCCGCGGTGACCGGCGTCGCTCAAAGGCCCGCCGTCGGCCCCTACGCGTCCTCCGCCAACTCCAGCCACCGCATTTCCAGTTCGTCCTTCTCCGAGGTCAGTTCGCGGAGCTGGGCGTCGAGGCCGGCGACCTTCTCGAAGTCGGTGGCGTTTTCGGCGATCTGGGCGTGGAGTTTGGTCTCCTTGTCGCCGATCTTGTCCAGCTGGCGCTCGATCTTCTGGAGTTCCTTCTGAGCGGCGCGGTTCACGGCGGCGGCCTTCTTGGGCGCCGCGGTCTGCTGGGCGGGCGCCGGCGTCGCGGCCTCGATGACCTTCTGGCGGCGTTCCAGGTACTCGTCCAGGCCACGCGGGAGCATGCGGAGCGTGGCGTCGCCGAGGAGGGCGTGGACGCGGTCGGTCGTGCGCTCGATGAAGTAGCGGTCGTGGCTGATGACGATGAGGGAGCCGGGCCAGCCGTCGAGGAGGTCCTCCAGCTGGGTCAAGGTCTCGATGTCGAGGTCGTTGGTGGGCTCGTCGAGGAAGAGGACGTTGGGCTCGTCCATGAGGAGACGCAGGATCTGCAGGCGGCGGCGTTCACCGCCGGAGAGGTCGCCGACCGGCGTCCACTGCTTCTCCTTGGTGAAGCCGAACTTCTCGCAGAGCTGGCCGGCGGTCATCTCCCGGCCCTTGCCCAGGTCGACCCGCTCGCGCACCTGCTGGACGGCCTCCAGCACCCGCAGTGCCGGGTCGAGCTCGCCGACCTCCTGGGAGAGGTACGCCAGCTTGACGGTCTTACCGACGGTGACCCGGCCGGCCACCGGCTGGGTCTCGCCCTGCGTCCGGGCCGCCTCGGCGAGCGCCCGCAGCAGCGAGGTCTTGCCGGCGCCGTTGACACCCACCAGGCCGATCCGGTCGCCGGGACCCAGCTGCCAGGTCAGATGCTTCAGCAGCACCTTCGGCCCGGCCTGGACGCTGACGTCCTCCAGCTCGAAGACGGTCTTGCCGAGGCGGGAGCTGGCGAACTTCATCAGCTCGGCGTTGTCGCGGGGCGGCGGGACGTCCGCGATCAGCTCGTTGGCGGCCTCGATGCGGAACCGCGGCTTGCTCGTACGGGCCGGAGCGCCGCGCCGCAGCCACGCCAGCTCCTTGCGCATCAGGTTCTGCCGCTTGACCTCTTCGGTGGCGGCGATCCGCTCGCGCTCGGCCCGGGCGAAGACGTAGTCGCTGTAGCCGCCCTCGTACTCGTGGACGTCGCCGCGCTGGACGTCCCACATCCGCGTGCAGACCTGGTCGAGGAACCAGCGGTCGTGGGTGACGACCACGAGCGCCGAGCGGCGGGCGCGCAGATGGCCGGCCAGCCAGGAGATGCCCTCGACGTCGAGGTGGTTGGTGGGCTCGTCGAGGACGATCAGGTCCTGCTCGGCGATCAGCAGCTTGGCGAGGGCGATGCGGCGGCGCTCACCGCCGGAGAGCGGGCCGATGACGGTGTCCAGGCCGTGGGTGAAGCCCGGCAGGTGAAGATCGCCGAAGAGGCCGGTCAGGATGTCGCGGATCTTGGCGTTGCCGGCCCACTCGTGGTCGGCGAGGTCGCCGATGACCTCGTGCCGGATGGTGGCGGCCGGGTCGAGCGAATCGTGCTGGGTGAGGACGCCGAGGCGCAGGCCGCCGCTGTGGGTGACCCGGCCGTCGTCCGTGTCCTCCAGCTTGGCGAGGATCCGGATCAGGGTGGTCTTGCCGTCCCCGTTGCGTCCGACGACGCCGATCCGGTCCCCCTCGTTGACGCCGAGCGAGACACCGTCGAGCAGGGCACGGGTTCCGTACACCTTGCCGACGGCTTCCAGATTGACGAGGTTGACGGCCATCTCACTCCTGCGGTTCACATCGGGCGACCTTCCCAGCGTAGTCGGCGTGCGGAAGCGTCCCGCCGCCGAGCCGGTGCTGCGTACCCGGGGCACCGGTGCGCGGCGGGTGGTGGTGCGGGCCTCGTGGGCGTCCGGGTGCCGCCGCGGCGCGTTGGATAACGTGCCGTCATGGCACCGGACATGGGCATGGCAGTGGAGACGGAGACGGTTCGCGGGCTGGTCTACGGCCCCAGCGGCAAGCAGCTGGACGTGTATCGGCCGGCGGGGAGGTCCGGGCCGGTGCCCGCCGTGCTGCTCTGGCACGGCATCGGCCCCGACGAACGGGATGTGCTCGAACCGCTGGCGCGCACGGCGGCGGCGCACGGCCTGCTGGCCCTGGTCCCGGACTGGCGCTCGGACGCCGCGGACGGCGGCCGGGCCCATCTCCTGGAGTCGCTGGCGTTCGCCCGGAAGGAAGCGGGCGGGCTGGGCGGCGACGGGGAGTCGTATGTGCTGGCCGGGTGGTCGGCGGGGGCCGGGGCCGCGCTGGGGGTCGCGCTGCGGCCCGAGATCGCGGACGGATGGCGGCCGCGGGCCGTGGTGTGCGTGGCGGGCCGCTACGACCTGCCGGCGCGCACCACCGGAACCGCGCCGCTGGCCGATCTCGCCGCGGGCCGCGACCCGGGCGTCCCGGTCCACCTCGTCCACGGCAGCCGCGACGCGGTCCTGGACGCCCACTACTCCCGCGACCTCGCCGAGGCGCTGCGGGCCTCGGGCCGGGCGGTCACGGCGGTGACGCTCCAGGAGCCGGATACCGACCACGCAGGCGTGATCATGACCGAGTACGACCCGGCGGCGGACCGCTGCGTCCCGACGACCGAGGCACGCGCCGTAGCGGCGGGCCGGATGGTGGCCGGGGTACTGGCCGAGGCTGCCGGGGCGTAATCCTCCGGCCGGCTCCTCGCGGTGCCTCAGCGGCGCCCGCCCCCACCCGACGACCATGTGTTGAGCCTGCGCACGGCCTCCTCCAGCTCCCGGCGCCGGGCCTCCTGAGCCGCGCGCTGCCGGGCCTGCGGGGCAGCGACGTACGGCCGCCGGGCTGGGCCCCTGTCCTCACCGGTACTGATGCCGGTACCGATGGTCGCCCGATGGCCGCCCCGCCCCGGAAGTAACCAGCTCAGCAGCTTTCCGGGGATTGTCCGGACGAGGCCCGGCCCACCGTTCAACGGGCGGCCGCCGTGCGGAGAACCTCGGCGAGCCGGCGGGCGGTGGCCGCGTTGCAGTTACCGAGGGCGACCAGCGAGACGCCGTAGACGCCCGCGAAGCCGGGCAGATCGACGCCGAGCGACGGCAGCGTGATGCCGTGCTCCTTCAGCGCGCTGCGCAGCTCTTCGGCGCTTTGGTGCACGTCGTCGGGGAGGGAGCGGTCGAGGGGCATGGACCCCGCCTTTCTGTACGCATCGCAATGAACCGATTACAGAGTGACGTGACGCGGCGTAGCGTGAAAGGGGATTGGGCTCCCGGCCGTGGTCCGGGGAATGCGCGGTGTGACGTGGTGGAAATGCGGGAATCGCCGGGGCTCGTCCACAACGACTGTGAATCAGCTACACGTACGGCGGTGAACCGTGGCACGAGGCAAGGACATTGACGGCTCGGCGGGAGTTCCGACCTTCTACGGCAAGGAACTCCGCTACCAGCGGGAGTCGGCCGGGCTCACGCTCCAGCAACTGGTGGAGGGCAGTTTCTACGGCCCCAGTCACCTCAGCGAGATCGAGCGCGGCGAACGGCGGATGCCGGCGGAACTGGCCGAGCACGTGGACAAGGTGCTGAAGACGGACGGCTTCTTCGAGCGGCGTTGCGAGGACGTGCGGAAGGCGAGGCGGACGAGCCATCCCGCCCACTACGAGCACATCCTGGAGGCGGAGAAGCGCGCGGAGACCATCGAGGAGTGGTGCCCGACGCTCATCCCCGGCCTGTTGGAGACCGCGGCGTACACGCGGGCAGTGGTGCGGGCGACGCAACCGCTGGCGACCGACGAGGAGGTGGAGGAGAAGGTCAACGCCCGCATGGTGCGGGCCCACCTGTTCGAGGACGACCACACGATCCCTGAATACTGGGTGATCCTGTCCGAGTACGTGTTGCGCTGCCCGATCCTCCCTCCGGAGGAGATGGCCGATCAGCTCGACCGCATCGCGCGGCTAGCGAGGCGTCACCGGGTCATTCCACAGATCCAGCCGTGGAACTGCGGCCCGCACCCCCTCATGCTGGTGGGCTTGTTGCAGCTCATGACCTTCCCGGACGCCCCGCCGCTGGCCTATTTGGAATCGGAGTACAGCGGTCACACCATCGACGATCCGGCTCTCGTGAAGAAGTACCGCAAGGCATACGATCGGCTCAGGGCCGCCGCGCTACCGCCGGAGGCGTCCCTCACCATGATCGAGGCGGCCGCAGAGGACTACCGAAATGGCAAGCAGCCACATTGACTTGAGCACCGCCGTCTGGCGCAAGAGCAGTTACACCAGCGGTGAGGGCGGGAACTGCGTCGAGGTAGTCGACGACCTCCCCGGCGTCGTCCCCGTCCGCGACTCCAAGGACCCGCACGGCCCCGCGATCATCTTCCCCGCCGCCGCCTGGTCGTCCTTCGTCTCCGCCGTCAAGGATGCTCCGCTCCCGTTCGCCGGCTAGACCGGGCCAGGGCCCTAGAGATAGTCCTCCAGGCGCGCGACCGTGAAGCCCTGTTCCTGGATGTGGCGCAGCATGTTCGCCGTCATCTCCGTCATCGTGGTGCCCTTGAGTTCGGAGGGGCCGCGGAAGTGGGCCAGGATGATGTCGCCGGGGTGCAGCTTCTGGTCGGCGCGCTGGTACTGCATGTTCTTGATCTGCATGGACTCGCGCCACAGCACGATCGCCTGGGCGCCGCAGGCCTTCACGGCGGCGCGGGTGGCCTCGTTCCAGTTGCCGTAGGGCGGGCGGAAGAGGCGCGGCGCGGTGCCGTACCGGGCCTTGAGCTTGTCCTGCTGGCCGCAGATCTCGCGCTTCTGTGCCGCGGCGCCCAGGGCACGGAGGTTGGGGTGCGTCAGGGTGTGGTTGTGGATGCCGTTGCCCTGCTGCCGCAGCCGCTGGAAGTAACCGTAGTTGCCGTTGACGGCCGAGTCCGTGAGGAACATCGAGAAGGGGATCTTGAGCTCCTCCATCATCGTCACGAACTTCGGGTCCTTCTCGGCCCCGTCGTCGACGGTGATGAAGACGACCTTGTCCTTCACCGGGATGTCGCTGATCACGGGCACGTCGCCGTTCGCGCGCAGGGTCACCGGCTTGGTCTTCGGCGGCGCGGGCGGCGCGGCCAACGGCTCGATGCCCCACTTGCGGAACGCGGCAGCCGAGGCGGCGCCGGAGCCCGCCCCACCGCCGCCGGAACCAGCCCCGTCGCCCTCGGCCTCGGCATGTGAGCCGCCCCCGGGCGCGGGGGTCGTGGCCGAATTCCCCCTGTCCGCGGTGGGCGACTTCTCCGAAGCGGTCGAGCACCCCGATATGAGCCCGGGTATCAGCCCCGCCGCGAGCAATGCCACCGCGATCCGCCGCCACCGCGTGATGTTCGCGCCCACGCCAGCACCTCATGTCCGTACGCCGCTTGACTGCTTCGTCCTGATTGATGACGAACAGACGTACGAGGTTGCGTGGTGTGTTTCACGCCACGGGGAAGTCGACCGACGTCAGCGCGACGACCGTCATGAGTCCATACGAATCAACGACCCGCGAAGTACGGGGCTAGAGCACCGTCGCCCCCGCCGCCGGGGACCCCGCCACCCGCACCTGCCGGCACGTCCCCGACGCCAGCAGCTCCCGGGCGACCTGCCCGGCCGCCTCCGCATCCTTGGCCAGGAAGGCGGTCGTCGGCCCGGAGCCGGACACCAGCGCGGCCAGCGCACCGGCGGCAGTACCGGCTTCCAAGGTCGCCGACAACGACGGCCGCAGGGACAGCGCCGCAGGCTGCAGGTCGTTGGCCAGAGCCGCGGCCAGCGCCGTGGCGTCGCCGGACTCCAGCGCGGCCAGCAGCGCAGGTGCGGCCTCCGGCTCCGGCACGTCCGTCCCCGCCGTCAGCCGGTCGAACTCGCCGTAGACGGCCGGGGTGGAGAGCCCGCCGTCAGCCACTGCGAAGACCCAGTGGAAGGTGCCGCCGACGGGCAGCGGGGTCAGCAGCTCGCCCCGGCCGCGGCCCAGCGCCGCCCCGCCGACCAGGCTGAACGGCACGTCGCTGCCCAACTCGGCGCAGATGTCGAGGAGTTCGGAACGGGAGGCGCCCGTGGACCAGAGGGTGTCGCAGGCCAGCAGAGCACCGGCGGCGTCCGCGCTGCCGCCGGCCATGCCGCCCGCGACGGGGATGTCCTTGCGGATGTGGAGGTGGACGTTCGGCTCGATGCCGTGGCGGGCCGCGAGGAGTTCGGCGGCGCGGGCGGCCAGGTTGGTGCGGTCCAGCGGGATCCGGTCGACGTCGTGGCCCTCGGCGGTGATCCGGAGGGTGTCGGCGGGGGTGGCGGTGACCTCGTCGTAGAGGCCGACGGCGAGGAAGACGTTCGCCAGGTCGTGGAAGCCGTCCGGGCGGGCGGCGCCCACCGCCAGCTGGACGTTGACCTTGGCCGGCACCCGGACGGTGATCGAGGTGGTGGTGGTCATGCCTGCTCTCCCCCTGAGGTCTGCTCTCCCCGTGATGTCTGCTCAGCCGCTGTCTGCCGGATGCCGGGCTCCCCGCCCGGTCCCTTGTGCTCGGCGATCCGCGCGAACTCCTCGACGGTCAGGGCCTCCCCGCGGGCCTGCGGGGAGACGCCCGCGGCGACGAGTGCGGCCTCCGCCGCCGCGGCCGATCCGGCCCAGCCCGACAGCGCGGCCCGCAGCGTCTTGCGGCGCTGGGCGAAGGCCGCGTCGACGACGGCGAAGACCTCGTCGCGGCTCGCCGAGGTCTCGATCGGCTTCTCGCGGCGGACGAGGGAGACCAACCCCGAGTCGACGTTGGGGGCGGGCCAGAAGACGTTGCGGCCGATCGCGCCGGCCCGCTTGACCTCGGCGTACCAGGTGGCCTTGACCGACGGGACGCCGTAGACCTTGTTGCCGGGGCGGGCGGCGAGCCGGTCGGCGACCTCGGACTGGACCATGACCAGGGTGCGGTCGATGGAGGGGAACGTGGCGAGTATGTGCAGCAGCACCGGGACCGCGACGTTGTAGGGGAGGTTGGCGACCAGCGCGGTGGGCGCGGGGCCGGGGAGCTCGGTGACGTGCATCGCGTCGCTGTGCACCAGCGCAAAGCGGTCGGCGCGCTCGGGCATCCGGGCCGCGATGGTGCCCGGCAGCGCGGCCGCCAGCACCTCGTCGATCTCGACGGCGGTGACCCGGTCGGCGGCCTCCAGCAGCGCCAGGGTCAGCGAGCCGAGGCCGGGCCCGATCTCGACGACCACGTCGTCGGGCCGCACGCCCGCGGTCCGCACGATCCGGCGGACGGTGTTGGCGTCGATGACGAAGTTCTGGCCGCGCTGCTTGGTGGGGCGGACGCCCAGCGCGGCGGCCAGCTCGCGGATGTCGGCGGCGCCCAGCAGGGGACCGGAATCGTCGGTGGTGCTCTTGCTCATGCCACAGCCTCGGTGCGCTCGTTCACCCGTGAAGCTTACGGCCGCAGACCGGCCACGGGCTCGCCCCCCTTCTGATGTAGAGCTTCTTGGCTCGGTAGGTCTGTTCCTGGGGGGAGGCGTCCTGCGGACGTCCGCGGCCGCCGAGGGCCCGCCAGGTGCCGGCATCGAACTGGTAGAGCCCGCCGTAGGTGCCCGAGGCGTCGACGGCGTTCGGCCGCCCGCCCGTCTCGCACTGTGCCAGCGCGTGCCAGGCGAGATGGTCGGCGCCGCGGACGGAGGTGGGCAGCACCATGGTGCCGAGGTGCACGATCTGCGGGCGGGGGGCGTGCACGATCTCGCTGTGCAGCCGCTTCGGCTTCTGCCGGACGCCGTTGACGGTGCGCACCCGGTAGGTGACCCGCCGCACGCCGGGCCGTCCCTGCTGGACGACCGACCGGACGCCGCGGGCCAGACGGGGATCGGCCCGCAGGATCGTACGGAACGGGAGGCGCTGCTCGCGGACCTCCTTGGAGCCGGTGATCCGCAGCACGGAGATGGTCTGGCCCTCGCGCGGGAAGCTGTCCGGCGGCACCGAGGTGGTGTCCTGGTCGCGCAGCGCGAGTCCGGCCTCGGCGAGGGCCTCGCGGACGGTGGCGGCGTTGGTGCGGACCCGGTGTTCCCGGCCGTCGGCGACGATGATCACCGAGCGTTCGGTGCGGACCGCGAGTTCCATGCCGTGCTGCTCGATGCGCCGGGAGCGGTCGGCGGACAGCACGGCGCCCTCGGCGCGCACGCCGAGCTGGTGGAGCGCGCCGGCGACGGTGTCCGCGGTGGTCCACACCGTGCGGCGCTGCCCGTCGATGGTCAGGACGACCGGGCGGCCGTGGCGGACGACGATCTCGTCGCCGCTGCCGAGCGCGGTGCCGGGGGCGGGGGCGACGATGTCGTGGGCGCCGATGTCGAGATGCTCGTCGGCCAGCAGGTCGTCGACGTCGTCGGCGAAGGTGTGCAGGGTGCGCGGGGTGCCGTCGACGGTGAGCCGGACGGCCTTGTCGTGCGCGATGAAGGCGGTGGTGCCGCCGGCGAGGAAGGCGACGACCAGCGCTCTGGGCAGCAGCCGGCGCAGCGCGTCGGGGTGTTCGGCGCGACGTCTGCGACGGCCGCGCGCGACGCGGTGGCTGCTCTGCGAATGACTCACGGCGCGCTCCACATGCCCCGGCTGCGGTTGACGGCCGGAATGTAGCGGAGTGCCCGGTAACTCTCCAAAGTCGGACCAGTACGGATAGTGGTCGTTCCGGGGGGCTCCGGTTGCCGCGAGGGGGGCGTGGGCGCGGGGCGGGACCGTCGGCGGCCCGCCGCCGCGGGCCGCCGGCCGCTCAGTAGCCGAAGGCCCGCGCGGTGTTCGCCGCGACGGCGGTGGCCAGGGCGTCTTCCGTCATCCCCTTGACCTCCGCCATCGCCCGCAGGGTGACCGGAACGAGGTACGGGGCGTTGGGCCGCCCGCGGTAGGGCGCGGGGGTGAGGAAGGGGGCGTCGGTCTCGACGAGCACCAGCTCGGGCGGGGCGACGGCGAGGGCTTCCCGCAGCGCCCGGGCGTTTTTGAAGGTGACGTTGCCGGCGAAGGACATGAAGTAACCGGCCGCGGCGCAGATCTCGGCCATCGCGGCGTCACCGGAGTAGCAGTGGAAGACGACCCGTTCGGGGGCGCCCTCCTCGCGCAGGATCCGCAGCACGTCGTCGTGTGCCTCCCGGTCGTGGATGACCAGGGCCTTGCCGTGCCGCTTGGCGATCTCGATGTGGGCGCGGAAGGAGCGCTCCTGGGCGGCCATGCCGTCGGGACCCGTACGGAAGTAGTCCAGGCCGGTCTCGCCGACGCCCCTCACCTGCGGCAGCGCGGCCAGCTCGGCGATCCCGGCGAGCGCGGCGTCGAGCGCGGCGTCGCCACCGGCCTCCCGGGCGCCCTGCCGTGACCAGCCGTCCGGATCACCGAGCACGATCCTGGGCGCCTCGTTGGGGTGCAGCGCCACCGTCGCGTGCACGCTGTCGTACGCGGCCGCGGTCTCGGCGGCCCACCGCGAACCCGCCAGATCGCAGCCCACCTGGACGACGGTGGTCACCCCGACCGAGGCGGCCTTGGCGAGCGCCTCGTCGACGGTGCTCCCCTGCATGTCCAGGTGGGTGTGCGAATCCGCCACCGCCACCCGGAGTGGTTCGGGCAGCGGCGGCGGAGTGTCCTTGTCCTGCGGTGCCATGGCCGCGATCCTACGAGGGCCGCGGCGCGGGCCTCACTTGCGGTGGTGCTGGAAGGGGTGCAGCAGGTCGGAGAGGTGCCAGTGGTGGCGGCCGGTGCCCTCGGAGGTGCTGCCGCTGCCGCCGGCGTCCGCCGCGGGCGTCGGTTCCTTCCGCTTCTCGCTGCCGGGCTGACGCTGGTGCATGTTCGCGATCGCGTCGGAGACCATCGAGACCTGACCCGACCGCATGATGCGCACGACATCGCTGGCGCAGTTCAGGCAGGAGGGGTGGGTCAGCGGCGACGGGACCCGCTCGCCGTCGGCGTAGTAGACGACGTGCTGATCGCCCTTGCCGTCGACCTGATGGACTATTTCGTACGCCTGCTCCCAGCCATGGCCGCACCTCATGCAGGCGAAGGAGTACGCCTCGTGTGCGGCGGCCTCGGGCCTGGAGAGGGTGCGGTCTTCGCTGGTCGTGACGCCGGTGGCCTTCGCGATCTCACTCATGTGCGCTCCTCTTGTCCGCTGGACAAGGTCTTCGGGGAACCGTTCGCCCCTCACCCAGGGAACGCCTTTTCCGGCCACAGCGCAGTAGTGCTTCTATCGTATTGGCCCAGTTTTGGCCGGCGGCAGGAAAAACACCCGATCGCGCAGCCCGACCCTTTACCTTCGAGGCCAGTCATTTACCTTCTGATGAGTCGGTTTTCGCCGCGCTCTTCTCCGCGCTCTTCTCCGCGGTCTTTGCCGCGACCACCGCATCGAAGACCTCCCGCTTGGGCAGCCCGGCGTCCGCGGCGACCGCGGCGATCGCCTCCTTGCGGCGCTCCCCGGCCTCCTCGCGGACCCGCACCCGGCGGACCAGTTCCTCGGCGCCCAGCTCCGGCGGCCCGGCGTCCGGCGCCCCCTCGACGACGACCGTGATCTCGCCGCGTACCCCCTCCGCCGCCCAGGACGCGAGGTCGCCCAGGGGTCCGCGCTTGACCTCCTCGTACGTCTTGGTCAGCTCGCGGCAGACCGCGGCGCGCCGGTCCGCGCCGAAGATCTCGGCCATCGCGGCCAGGGTGTCGTCCAGGCGGTGCGGCGCCTCGAAGTAGACCAGCGTGCGCCGCTCGCCCTCGACCTCGCGCAGCCGGGAGCGCCGCTCCCCCGCCTTGCGCGGCAGGAACCCCTCGAAGCAGAAGCGGTCCACCGGCAGACCGGAGACGGCCAGGGCGGTGAGCACCGCGCTGGGGCCCGGTACGGCCGTGACCTTGATGTCGCGCTCGACGGCCGCGGCGACCAGCCGGTAGCCCGGGTCGGAGACGGAGGGCATCCCCGCGTCGGTGACCAGCAGCACCCGCGCCCCGCCGGCCAGCGCCTCGGCCAGTTCGGGCGTCCGGGCCGCTTCGTTGCCCTCGAAGTACGACACGATCCGCCCGGACGGCTGGACGTCCAGCGCCTGGGTCAGCCGGCGCAGCCGCCGGGTGTCCTCGGCGGCGATCACATCGGCGGCGGCCAGCTCGGTGGCGAGCCGCGGCGGCGCGTCCGCGATCTCGCCGATGGGCGTCCCTGCAAGTACCAGCGTTCCAGTCACCCGCCCATCCTCCCAGGACGGCGCCGCGCCCCGACCCGCCGGTTCGCACGGTGGCGCTCCCCGCAGGTCCACAGGCGGCTTCCCTACGATGGGCCGCGTGACGAGTGACACCACCGCGACCGACGCCGCCGCGCAGCACGCCCCGGAGCCGGCCGGACGGCCGCCCGTGTGGCGGCGGCGGCTGCGCCGCTTCGGGTACCCCGCCCGCCCGCAGGCCGATGTCCGGGCGCGGCTGGTGCCCCCCTTCCCCGAGCCGAGCGGCCGCCTGTGGGCGGTGTTCGGCGCGGGTCCGGACGCGGCGGCCCGGCTGGCGCGCTGGTCGGGCTGGGCCGGTCCGCTGCTGGTGGCGCTGTTCGCCGGGGTGCTGCGGTTCTGGAACCTGGGCAGCCCGCGGAAGGTGATATTCGACGAGACGTACTACCCCAAGGACGCCTGGTCGCTGCTGCAGTACGGCTACGAGGGCACCTGGGCCAAGAACGCCAATGACGCGCTGGTCGCGCATCCGCCGCAACTGCTGCTCTCGCCCGAGCACTCGTACGTCGTCCATCCGCCGATGGGCAAGTGGCTGATCGCGCTGGGCGAGTGGGCCTTCGGGATGAACCCCTTCGGCTGGCGGTTCATGGTGGCGCTGCTCGGCACGCTGTCGGTGCTGCTGGTCTGCCGGATCGGCCGGCGGCTGCTGCGGTCGACGGCGCTGGGCTGTCTGGCCGGAACCCTGCTGGCGGTCGACGGGCTGCACTTCGTCATGAGCCGCACCGCCCTCCTCGACCTGATCGTGATGTTCTGGGTGGTGGCCGCGTTCGGCTGCCTGCTGGTGGACCGGGACCGCACCCGGGCCCGGCTGGCGGCGGCGCTGCCGCTCGCCGGTGAAGCCGGGGACGGAGCGGGCCCGGCCCGCCCGGACGACGCGGTCGGTGACCGGCTGCGGCTGGGGTGGCGGCCGTGGCGGATCGCGGCGGGGCTGTGTCTGGGCCTGTCCGCCGCGACGAAGTGGAACGGTCTGTACTACCTCGCCGCGTTCGCCCTGATGTCGGTGCTGTGGGATGTCGCGGCCCGCCGTACGGCCGGTGCCCGCCGCCCCTTCCGGTCGGTGCTGCGCCGCGACGTGCTGCCCGCGTTCGGGTCCACGGTCGTCCTCGCCCTCGCCACCTATCTCGCGTCCTGGTCCGGCTGGATCGCCACCAAGGGCGGCTACTACCGCGACTGGGCGACCACCCCGGAGGGCCGTACCGGCGCCTGGACCTGGCTGCCGGACTGGCTGCGCAGCCTGTGGCACTACCAGACCGAGGTCTACGCCTTCCACACCGGACTGACCACCCCGCACACCTATCAGTCCAACCCGTGGAGCTGGCTGGTCCTGGGCCGCCCGGTCTCGTACTTCTACGAGGACCCCAAGGCCGGCCAGGACGGCTGCACGGCGGCCGAGGGCTGCGCCCGCGAGGTGCTGGCGCTGGGCACCCCCCTGCTGTGGTGGGCCGCCTGCTTCGCGCTGCTCTACGTGCTCTACCGCTGGCTGTTCAAGCGGGACTGGCGGGCCGGGGCGATCGCCTGCGGGGTCGCGGCCGGCTATCTGCCGTGGTTCCTCTACCAGGAACGGACCATCTTCCTCTTCTACGCGGTGGTGTTCGTCCCGTTCCTGTGTCTGGCGCTGGCGATGATGATCGGCGCGCTCATCGGGCCTCCGGGCTCAACGGAGCGGCGCCGCACGGCCGGCGCGGTGGGCGCCGGTGTCCTGGTCCTCCTCATCGTGTGGAATTTCATCTACTTCTATCCGCTCTACACGGGTATGCCGATCCCCAAAAGCGCCTGGCACCACCGGATGTGGTTCGACACCTGGGTGTGAACCGGCTTATTCGACAGTTCTGTCACAGGCTTACAACAGTGCGTCACCGGACCGTGCCCGGATCGAGACTCACGGTTTCCCCGTGTCCCTTAGAGTGCGAGGCACGTTCTTGTGTGCGTATTCAAGGACGACGCTTCGGAGGGAATGGGTGGCATGCGCCGTGAGGTGATGTACGGGCTGATCGGCGGATCGGTGGCCCTGGTCGCGGGAGTTGTGGGCGGCCTGACGCTGTTCGGCTCGGACGACTCGTCTTCGCGCGAGGTCAAGTCGGCGGATGCCAAGTCGGGTGACAAGGGGACCAAGGTGCCGACCGGCCCCCTGTCGGCCAAGGAAGTGCAGACGGCGTCCCGGCAGTTCCTGTCCGCCTGGCAGTCCGGCGACACCGCCAAGGCGGCCGGGCTGACGGACAGTCCGGAGACCTGCAAGAGCGCGATGGAGGCCTTCCGCAAGCAGGCGAAGTTCTCCAAGATGACCGTGACGCCCGGCACACCGGACGGCGAGAAGGTGCCGTACACCGTCTCTACGCAGATCGACTACAAGGGCACCAAAGCGGCCTACTCGTACCGCACGTCCGCGACCGTGCAGCGGGACACCACCACCGGGAAGCCGCAGGTCGCCTGGCGGCCGACGGTGCTGCACCCGGGCCTGGCCAAGGGCGACCAGCTGCGGACCGGCGAGGCCGAGGCGCCGCCGATCAAGGCCGTGGACCGCCATGGCGCCGTGCTGACCCCGCAGGCGCATCCGGCGCTCGCCGGGGTGCTGGACAGCCTGCGCGACAAGTACGGCGACAAGACCGACGGCAAGCCCGGCGTGGAGCTGTTCATCCAGCGCGCCAAGAGCGCCAAGCCCGCCGACCAGCTGCCCGACAAGACGCTGAAGGTGCTCTCCAAGGGGACGCCGGGCACGCTCAAGACCACTCTGGACGCCGCCATGCAGTCGGCGGCCGAGCGGGCGGTCAAGGGCAAGAAGTCCGCCTCCGCGGCCGCGGTCAAGCCCAGCACCGGCGAGATCCTGGCGATCGCCAACGCCCCGGAAAAGGGCTTCAACATGGCCACCCAGGGGTCGCTGGCCCCCGGCTCGACGATGAAGATCGTGACCTCGGCGCTGCTCATGGACAAGGGCCTGACCTCGCCCGGCAAGCAGAACCCGTGTCCCAAGTACGTGACCGTCGGCGGCTGGAAGTTCCAGAACCTCGACAAGTCCGAGATCAAGCACGGCACCTTCGCGCAGAGCTTCGCCGCGTCCTGCAACAACGCCTTCATCTCGCACGCCAAGGACCTCAAGGACGACGACCTGACCAACGAGGCCCGGGACGTCTTCGGCATCGGTCTGAACTGGCAGACCGGCATCCCCACCTTCGACGGCGCGGTGCCGGTGCAGCACGACGCCCAGATGGCGGCCTCGCTGATCGGTCAGGGCGGGGTGCGGATGAACCCGCTCAATGTGGCCTCGCTCGCCGCGACGGTCCGGGCCGGCTCCTTCCACCAGCCGTACATCGTCGCGCCGTCGCTGGACAACCGGACGCTCGCCAAGGCCTCCCGCACGATGAAGCCGTCCACCCTCAGCGGTCTGAAGTCGCTGATGAAGCTGACCGCGACCTCCGGGACGGCCGCCCAGGCGATGGCCGGGGTCAGCGGTGACATCGGCGCCAAGACCGGATCCGCCGAGGTCGACAACCAGAAGAAGCCCAACGCCTGGTTCACCGCCTACCGCGACGACCTCGCGGCGGCGGCCGTCGTCCCGGCGAGCGGCCACGGCGGCTCCAACGCGGGCCCGCTGGTCCGCGCGATGCTCACCGCCGGCTGAGGCAGCGGGGGCACGGCCGCGTGCCCCTCGTCTCATCGGTCAAAAGAAGGTCGCATGGCCCGTACAGCTTTCGCTAGCGTGCGGGCCATGAGCGATTCCACGTCCGACACCCCCCGGGAGACCGCCACCCCCTCACCGGCTCACCCCCGATTCGCCGCGGCCCTCGCCGAACTCGGCCTGACCGTCGAGGTCCGCCGCTTCCCCGAGGCCACCCGCACCGCCGCCGAGGCCGCCGCGGCCGTCGGCTGCGAGCTCGCACAGATCGTCAAGTCGCTGATCTTCACTGCGGACAGTGAGGCGGTGCTGGTCCTCATGGACGGCTCCGCACGCGTCGACGTGGAACGCCTGCGCGCGGAACTCGGCGCCGGCACGGTCGGCCGCGCCGATGCCGATCTCGTCCGCGCCGCCACCGGCTACGCCATCGGCGGCGTACCGCCCTTCGGACACCTCACCCGCACCCGCGTCCTCGCCGACCGCGGGCTGCTCGCGCACGACACGGTCTGGGCCGCCGCCGGCACCCCGTACACCGTCTTCCCGCTCGACCCCGCTTCCCTGATCGAGTACGCCCAGGGCCGTGTCGTGGACGTGCGCGAGCGCACCTCGTGACGCCGCTCGTCGTCGCGGCCGTCCTGCTGGCCGCCGTCACCCACGCCAGCTGGAACGCCCTCGCCCACGGCATCCGCGATCAGCTGCTGGCCTTCACCCTGGTCGGCGGCGGCGGTGCGCTCTGCGGGCTCGCCATGACGGCCGTCACCCCGCTCCCCGCCGCCGGCGCCTGGCCCTACCTCCTGGCCTCCGCCGTGCTGCACATCGTCTACCAGGCCCTGCTCATGCAGTCGTTCCGCCTGGGCGAGTTCGGCCAGATGTACCCCATCGCCCGGGGCACCGCGCCGCTGGTCGTCACCGTCCTGGCAGCCGTCTTCGTCCATGAGGTCCCCGACGGCTGGGCACTGGCCGGCGTGGCACTGGCCTCCGCGGGTCTGGTCGGCGTCGCCCTGTGGGGCATCCGCGGCTCCGGCACGCGCCCCCACTGGCCGGCGATCATCGCCGCGCTCGCCACCGGCCTGGCCATCGCCTCGTACACCACCGTCGACGGCCTGGGCGTCCGCGCCTCCGGCAGCTCCCTCGGCTACATCGCATGGCTGATGCTCCTCGAAGGCATCGTGATCCCCGCCTACGCGCTGGCCACCCGCCGCCGCCAACTCCTCACCGAGCTGCGCCCCGTCGCACTGCGCGGGCTGGCCGGCGGGGTGCTCTCCGTCTTCGCCTACGGCTTGGTCCTGTGGGCCCAGACCCGCGCCCCACTCGCCCCCATCGCCGCACTGCGCGAGTCCTCCATCATCGTCGGCGCCGCGATCGGTGCGGTCTTCTTCCGTGAGCGGTTCGGCGGGCCGCGGATCGCGGCAGCGGGGTTGATGGTGATAGGGATCGGCCTCATGTTGACGTGAAGCCTGGCGGCCCGGCGGACGTATTCGGCTTCGGCGCCATTTTGCCTGGCGGCCCGGCGGACGTATTCGGCTGCGGCGCCATTTTGCCTGGCGGCCCGGCGGACGTACTCGGCTGCGGCGCCGTGCGATTCGCCTTCGGCGGGGTGGGGTGGTTGGGCGGGGGCCGCTGGCTGTGTGTGGTGGGTGCCGGTGGCGGGCCTCCGGGGGTGGGTGTTCGGACTGCTTCGCTTTACGTCCGAACACCCACCCCCTCCGGCCCACCACCTCCCGTCCGGGAAAGCGACCCCCGTCCGGTGGGGGATCTGTCAAAACCAGAAGCTCGGCCCTGTTCTACTCGGGCCGAGCTTCTGGTCTTTGTCTTTCTTCTGCACTCCCACCGGACGGGGGTCGCCTTCCCGGACGGGAGGTGGTGGGCCGGAGGGGG
>NZ_SDIF01000047.1 GCF_004122735.1 Streptomyces sioyaensis
GGCACCGGCATCCGCCGCTCCGTCCCACCACCAGGTCCTGATCGTCGGCGGCGGCACCGCAGGCATCACCGTCGCCGACGATCAGGACCTGGTGGTGGGACGGAGCGGCGGATGCCGGTCGCCATAGGGACCTCGCTGCTCGTCATCCTCATCAACTCACTGACCGCGCTGGGCACCCGGGCCGGCACCGGCACCCTGGACTGGCCGCTGCTGGCCGGATTCGCGGCCTGCGCGGCGGTCGGCAGCAACCTCGGCAACCGCCTCACCGCCCGCCTGCACCCGCAGGCCCTGACCACGGCCTTCGCCGGCCTCGTCACGGTCCTCGCCGTCGCGATGGCGGCCGTCGCCCTCCCGCACCTCTGGGCCCCGTGACCCCGGCCCGCCCCGTATCGACCCGTCCCTTTCCACCACCCTCCAGGAGGTACACATGGCACCGGCATCCGCCGCTCCGTCCCACCACCAGGTCCTGATCGTCGGCGGCGGCACCGCAGGCATCACCGTCGCCGCCCGCTTACGACGTGCCGGCATCCGGCACGTCACCCTGCTGGAGCCCTCCGAAACGCACTGGTACCAGCCGCTGTGGACGCTGGTCGGCGGCGGCCAGGCCCCGTTGCGCGCCTCGCTGCGCACCGAGGCGGACGTCATACCGCCTGGGGTGCGCTGGCTGCGCGAGCGCGCCACGGCGGTCGACCCCACCGCGCGTACGGTCACCACCGCCTCCGGCCGGGTGCTGTCCTACGGGCGGCTGGTCCTCGCCCCCGGCCTGCAGCTCGACTGGGACGGTGTGCCCGGTCTGTCCGCGGCCCTCGGCCACGGCGGGGTGAGCAGCAACTACCGGCCCGATCTCGCCCCGCTCACCTGGGAGTTGATCCGCCGGATGCGGAGCGGCACGGCGGTGTTCACCATGCCGTCCGGGCCGGTCAAATGCGGCGGTGCCCCGCAGAAGATCGCGTATCTGGCGGCCGACCACTGGCGCAAGCGCGGCGTACTGGGCGCGATCCGCACCATCCTGGTGCTCCCGGAACCCGCGATGTTCAAGGTGCCGGTCTTCGACCGTGCGCTGACGGAGACGGCCCGGCGGTACGGCATCGAGGTGCGGCTGAGCTCCGAGATGACCCGCCTCGACGGCGCCGCGCGCGAGGCGGAGATCACGGACCACGGCACCGGCAAGACCGAGACCGTGCACTACGACCTGCTGCACGCCGTACCGCCGCAGCGCGCCCCCGCATGGCTGGCCGACGGCCCGCTCACCGACCCCGACTCCCCGCACGGTTACGTCAAGACCGACCGGGAAACCCTCCAACACCCCGATTTCCCGAACGTGTTCGCCCTCGGGGACGTCGCCCATCTCCCGACGTCCAAAACGGGCGCGGCGATCCGCAAGCAGGCCCCGGTCGTCGTCGCCAACCTCCTCGCCGGACTGCGCGGACGCCCCGCCACCGCCCGCTACAACGGCTACACCTCCTGCCCCCTGGTCACCGCCCGGCACAAGATGCTGCTCGCCGAGTTCGACTACGACCTGCAGCCCACCCCCTCGATCCCCTTCCTCGACACCACCCGGGAACGCACCGACATGTGGTTCCTCAAGCGCTACGGCCTGCCGCAGCTCTACTTCAAGGGGATGTTGAAGGGGTTGGCTTAGGGGCCTGAGGGCCATAGGGGCTTGGGACTTGGGGCTTCAGAGGCCTCAAGGGCGGGGTGGGGGATGCGGCTGCTCGTCGCGGCCTGGCCGAGCGCTCCGACGCCGTGGCGTGAACGGCGCACACCCCCGCCCGGACGAGCCCGGAGCGCGGCGGCCGGCTGGAGAGGCCGGCCGGCGCGCCCTCGGCCGCCCTACTACGGCGCGCTCGTGGTTGCCCTACGGCGCGCCCCCGGTTGCGCTACGCCGCCGTCATCTCCGCCACCACGCAGGCCACGTTGTCCGGCGCTCCCGCCTCGTGGGCCAGGCGGATCAGCTCCCGTACGGCCTGGTCGGGGGTGTCGGCCGCGGTCAGCACGTCCTGAATCGTCTCGGTCGGCAGCACTCCGGTCAGGCCGTCGGTGCACAGCAGATAGCGCTCCCCGGGCCGTGCTTCGAGCAGCTGCACATCGGGGGTGAACTCGGTGTCCGCGTCGAGCGAGCGCAGCAACAGGGCGCGCTGCGGGTGTGCGGGAGCCTCCTCGGGGGTGAGCCGGCCCTCGTCGATCAGCGACTGGACCAGGCTGTGGTCGTGGGTGATCCGGAAGAGACCGGAGTCGCGCAGCACATAGGCACGCGAGTCCCCGATGTGCAGCAGCGCCAGCCGGCTGCCGGAGCGCAGCAGCGCGGTGAGGGTGCTGCCGGTCGCCTCGTCCGCCGAGGGGGCGGCGCGGTGGGCGCGACGGGCCGCCCCCTCCAGGGCGCCCAGGAGATCCTCCGAGGTCAGGTCCTGGTGCTCCAGGCCCTTGAGGGCGTCGATCGCGGCGGTGGCGGCCGGGCCGCCGCGCGGGCCGTAACCGTCGGCCACGGCCAGCAGCCGCGGTCCCGCGTAGGCCGCGTCCTGGTTGGCCGGGCGTACCAGTCCCCGGTCGGTCAGGGCGGCGCAACGCATCGTCAGGGGAGTACGGGGCGTACGGGGAGAGGTCATATCGGTGTCCTTCCGCTTCAGCTGATCGACGAGGAAGGCGGCCAGGTCCCGGCGGGCCTCGGTGTCGGCCTCGACCTGCGCCCAGTACGCGGCGACCGCCCCGGCCGCCGCGGCCGGCGCCAGCTCGCACACCTCACGGATGCGGGCCAGCGGCATCCCGAGCCGGCGCAGCCAGGCCACCAGCCGGGCCCGTTCCAGTTGGGCCGGGGCGTAGTGGCGGTAGCCGCTGTGCGGGTCTACCTGGGCCGGGGGCAGCAGGCCGAGTTCGTCGTAGAGGCGCAGCGCCTTCGGCGAGAGCCGGGAGGCCCGTGCGAACGCCCCGATGGTCAGCAACTGACCGTCCTCGTACGGAGTCATGTCCGCGCCCCCGTACGCGCCTCTGCCCGCCGCCTCCGTCCACCCGTCCATCGACCGTCCACCGCCCCGTCCATCCGCCCGTCCGTCCTCCTCGTACCGGGCGCCTCGCCCGGTGCAGCCGATGCTGGGGCTTCCCCCAAGGGCAAGGTCAAAGGACAAGGTCAAAGGGCAAGGTCTGCGGTCCTCAGCCCGCCCCACCCACCGTCCCCGCCGCGGCCTTCAGCCCACCCCCTCCGCCGAAGCCGACGCCGACGCCGACCCCGCCAGCTGGTTGAGCGCCGCGGCGGTCAGTGCCTCCACGCCCATGGTGAGGGTCGGGCGGACGACCGGTACGAAGTGCGGGGAGTGGTTGGACGGGATGTCCTGCGCCAGCCGGCCGGCGGCCAGCGCCGTATGGAACTCCTCCGGGTCCCAGCCGCCCAGCCACCAGTAGTAGAGCGGGGCCCCGGCGGCGGTCGCCAGCAGTCCGGCGTCCTCGCTGCCGGTGGCCGGTTCGTACGGGAACAGCCGCTGTGCGCCGAAGAGTTCGGTGAAGGCGTCGTTGACCTGCCGCAGCGTCGTGGAGTCGTTGACGGTGACGGGGAAGGTGTCCAGGACCACGGTCTCGGGGGCGCGGTCCGCGCCGGAGGCGGCGGCCTCGGCCCGGGCTATGCGGTCGACGGCGGCCAGCACGGCGGTGCGCACCGCGTCGTCGAAGGTACGGATGCTGAGCCGGACGACGGCCCGGTCGGGGATGACGTTGGCGGAGTCCCCGGCGTGGAAGGAGCCGACGGTGACCACCGCCCCGTCCTTCGGCGCGACCTCGCGGGCCACCACGGACTGCACCCGCTGGACGAAGGACGCGGCCATCAGGATCGGGTCGACGGTGGTCTCGGGCCGCGAGCCATGGCCGCCGGTGCCGTGGAAGGTGATCTCCAGAGTGTCGGCGGCCGCCATACACGGGCCGGGGCAGTAGGCGATCAGCCCGGCGGCGAGCGGGGCGACATGCTGGGCCAGCACCACCTCGGGGGTGGGGATCAGGCCCTTGCTGTAGAGCCCGGCGTCGATCATGGCGCGGGCGCCGCCGCCGACCTCCTCGGCGGGCTGGAAGAGCGCGATCAGCGTGCCGGACCAGTGGTCGCGGCCCGCCGCGAGCAGATCGGCGGCGCCCAGCAGACACGTCACATGGACGTCGTGCCCACAGGCGTGCATCCGGCCGGGGACCGTGGAGGCGTAGTCCAGACCGGAGTTCTCGGTGACGGGCAGTGCGTCCATGTCGGCGCGCAGCAGGACCACGGGGCCCGGCCCGTTGCGCAGCACGCCGGCGACGCCGGTCCCGGCGATGCCGGTGGTGACGTCATAGCCGGACGCGGTCAGCCGGCGGGCGGCCTCGGCGGCCGTGCGGGTCTCCTGGAAGCCGAGTTCGGGATGCCGGTGCAGGTCCTCGTAGAGGGCCACGAGGTCGGCAAGGCGGTCGCCGAGCGGGGCCAGGACGGCGGCGGCCGGAGCAGCAGCCGGGGCGGCGGCCAGGTCGGTGGCGGCCGGTGCGGAGTCGTTGCGGTGCTCGGCGTCATCGTTCGGGCTGGTCGTGCCTGTCGTGTCGCGCTCGCTCATACGCGCATTCGACCACGAACGGCCGCGCCGCATCGAGACCGGATCCCTGGCATCCCCCGGATCCGTCCCCTAGGGCCTGTCGTCACATTCCCGTCGTTCGCCCGGAGGGCGGGCCCCGCGGCGTCTGGTGCGTGCGATCGCAAGGCGGAGGGTCGCCCCGATACTGGGTGTATCGGGGCGAGCCCGACAACGCGGCGAGCGTGCGTGCCAGACGCCGCGGGGCAGGCGGGAATGTGACGACAGGGCCTAGGGCCCCAGGCCGACCACGAAGAACCCGCCACCCCACGCTGCCCTGGCCGGACTTCGCGGTTGACCCGGAGCCCGCCCGTGACACCGCAGCGCGCGGCTGCAACCGTGGATCACCCCCTGCGACCGGGACCAGCAAGCCCAAGCCGCTGACTGGAGGCTGACGTTGGCCACTTCCCCCGACCGAACGACCGGCGAGCCCCGCGACCTCACGGCTCACCTGATGGACCAGGCCATGGGCCATCTCTTCTCCGCCGCCCTGCGCACCGCGGCGCAGCACCGTATCGCCGACCACCTCGCCGAGGGCCCGCGCACCGCCGAGCAGCTGGCCGCCGCCACCGGCACCCACGCCCCGCACCTGCGCCGCGTCCTGCGCTACCTCGCCACCCGCGGCATCTTCCGGGAGGACACCGCGGGGGCCTTCCAGCTGACGCCCACCGCCGCCCTGCTGCGGACCGGTGTCCCCGACTCGCTGCACGACGGGGTCATGATGATGACCGACGACCTCTTCCGGCGGACCTCGGCCGATCTGCCCGAGGCGGTACAGGAGGGCGGCACCTCCTTCGAGCGGCTCTACGGGGCGCCCCTCTTCACCTATCTGCAGTCGGAGCCGGACACCCGCCGGCTCTTCGACGACGGGATGTCGTCGCTGTCCGCAGCGGTCGACGAGGCGGTGGCGGCGGTCTATCCGTTCCCCGCGACCGGCGCCACTGTCGTGGACGTCGGCGGCGGACGCGGCGGACTGCTGCGCGCCGTGCTGCGCCGCCATCCACAACTGACCGGAGTGCTCTTCGACCAGGCACCGCCGCTCGCCCACCACCTCCTGGACGGCGACGAGTTGAAGGGTCGCTGGCACGTCCAGGAGGGGGACTTCTTCGCGTCCGTACCGGAGGGCGGGGACGTCTACGTCCTCAAGCAGGTCCTGCACGACTGGCCGGACGAGGACTGTCGGCGCATCCTGCGCAGCTGCCACCGGGCGATGGCGGCCGGCAGCCGGCTGCTGGTCATCGACTCCGTACTGCCGCCGGGCAACGCGCCGCACTTCGGCAAGACCCTGGACGTGGCGATGATGGCCGTGGTCGACGGGCAGGAGCGCACCGCGGAGGAGTTCGCGACCCTGCTGTCGGCCGAGGGGTTCCGGCTGACCCGGGTGCTGCCGACCTCGGCCTTCCCCTCGATCGTGGACGCGGTCGCCGAGTAGCCGCCGCCCCCGCACGACACGCCGCCTCCCGCTCCCCTCGTTGGCGGTGCGGCCCGCCCGCGCTGTACTGAGGGCGGCCGCTCCGGCCGACGAGAGGAGCCGAGGTGGTGCCGGTCCCCATGCGCGCACGCCGACGCGACGAGGAACACCGCGCCGCCACCCCGCTGGAGCTCTTGTTCGACCTGTGTTTCGTCGTGGCGATCGCCCAGGCGGGCCGACAGCTGGCGGAGGCGCTGGCCGAGGGGCATCCGGGGCACGGCCTCGCCGGTTACCTGATGCTCTTCTTCGCCATCTGGTGGGCCTGGATGAACTTCAGCTGGTTCGCCTCGGCGTACGACACCGACGATCCGCTCTATCGCGTGGTGACGCTGGTCCAGATGGCCGGGGTGCTGATCCTGGCCGCCGGCGTGCCGCGGGCCTTCGCCGAGAGCGACTTCACCCTCGTGTGGTGCGGGTTCCTGGTGATGCGGCTGGCGATGGTCACCCAGTGGTTGCGGGCCGCGTACGGCAGCCGGGGCGCCGAGCGGCGCACCGCGCTCTCCTACGCCCTGGGGGTGACGGTGTGCCAGGTCGGCTGGCTGGGGCTGCTGCTCCTGCCGAAGGCGGCCGTGCCCGTGGTGTTCGTGGTCGTGGGAGCGCTGGAGCTGGCCGTCCCCGGCCTGGCCGAGCGGGGCTGGCAGACGAGCTGGCATGCCCGTCACATCGCGGAGCGCTACGGCCTGTTCACCATCATCGTGCTGGGCGAGACGATCGCGGCGGCCACGCTCGCCGTGCAGGCGGCGCTGGACGAGCACCACGCGCCGGGCAGTCTGCTGCCGATCGCGGGCGGCGGACTGCTGCTGGTCTTCGCCGCGTACTGGATCTATTTCGCGGTGCCCGTCCACCGCCATCTGCGCACGAGCCGTCAGGCGTTCCTGTGGGGCTACGGCCACTACCTCGTGTTCGGCTCGGCGGCCGCGATCGGCGCGGGCATCGAGGTCGCGGTGCGGGAGCCGGTCGGCAGGACGGACCTGTCGGCGTACCAGGCGGCCGCGTGCGTCACGGTGCCGGGCGCGCTGTTCCTGTGCACGGTGTGGCTGATCCACTCCCGGCACCACAAGCGCGGCGCGGCCCAGCAGCTGGTGCTGCCGGTGTCGGCGCTGCTGGTCCTGGCGTGCACCGTCGCCGGGCGCGCCGCGGTGCCGGCCGCGGGCCTGGTGGCCGCCGCGACCGTCGCGGCCGGTGTCCACCTCACGTCCCGTCAGGACACCGCACCGGCGGAGTAGCCGGAGCTGGGACGCCCCGCCCCGTCACCCGTCTCGGGGATCGTGCCGTCACCGATCTCCGGGAGGTGCCCCGGACCCGCCCCCGCGGTGGTCTCCCGCGGCGCGCCGCGCCGCTCCGCCATAAGCGTGCCGAACGGCCGTACAGCCCCGTTCCCGCCCTGATCCTGCATCAGATCGAGCCATCTTCGTCCCCCGGCCGGGCGAGGCCCCGCCACCAGCGCGGTCCGCGCCCGGGCCGCACCCCCGGCCCGTCGAGTCCCCGTCAATTACCCACCAATGGACCCCACTTCCCGCCGCTTCGCTCTCGTGTTCCCCGGGGGGCGCCTGAGCCAGCGGAGGCGCACCGATGCTGAAGCGGTAGGGTGCAGATTGCCCTTTTTATGACAGGGAGTGCCCCTGTGGAGAACTACAGAAAGCCCCGGGGCAGACCGCCGTCCGTACTTGAGGAGACGCCAGCCATGGCACGCCACGCTCAGTGCCGCGCGCGGACGAGACTGTCCCGGCGCAGCAAGGCCGTGAGCGGTCTCGCCCTCTCCACCCTGGTAGGCACCGCCCTGTGGGCGTGGCCGGCCTCGGGGGACGACCACAGTGGCGGGACCGACGCCAAGAGCACCACGTCCACGACTGCTTCCGGCCCGGACACGCCACGTACTCCCGCGGCCGCGCCGAAAACCGCCCCGAACGCCGCACCGAACGGTCCCGCCGGGCGGCAGATCCCCGGCCTCAGCGAAGCCGCCAGGAAGCGGATACCGGCCAATTCCCGACAGGTTCTGGTCGTCACGGGCAAGGGCATGGACTCCTTCGAGTCCCGTGTCGTCCTCTACACCCGCGAGGAGGGGTCGGACGACTGGACGCCGGGCCCCGTCTGGGGCGCGCACAACGCCGCCCACGGCTGGACCGACGACCACCGCTACGGCGATCTGCGCTCCCCCATCGGTGTCTTCTCGCTCACCGACGCGGGCGGACGGCTGGCCGCCCCCGAGGGCACCCGGCTCCCCTACGACCGCAACAACGGCTTCGTCGCCGACGGCACGGGGGTGGACGGCGAGCCGCTGGCCGGCGCCTTCGACTACGTCATCGCCATCAACTACAACCGGGAGCCCGGCACCTCCCCCATGGACAAGCAGCGTCCGTGGGGCGACGCCAAGGGCGGCGGGGTGTGGCTGCATGTCGACCACGACGGCCCCACCCAGGGCTGTGTGAGCCTCAAGCCCGCGGTGATGCGGGAACTGCTGCGCACCCTCGACCCCGACCTGCACCCGGTCATCGTGATGGGACCGGCCAATTACTGAGCAGCCACCGGGCGCGCCGCACGCCACGGGACCGCAGGACGCCCTGACCGACGTCCTCGGCCTCCGGGTCGGCCATGCCGAGCGGACCGGCGACGGGTACCTGACCGGCACCACCGTCGTGCTGGCCCCCGACGGCGGCGCCGTCGCGGCCGTCGAGGTCCGCGGCGGCGGGCCCGGCACCCGGGAGACCGACGCGCTGGACCCGCGCAACCTCGTCCAGCGCATCGACGCGGTCGTCCTGACCGGCGGCAGCGCCTTCGGTCTTGACGCCGCGTCCGGGGTCGTCGCCTGGCTGGAGGAACAGGGTCGCGGCTTCCGCGTCGGCCCCGACCCCGCGCAGGTCGTCCCGGTCGTCCCGGCCGCGGCCCTGTTCGACCTGGGGCGCGGCGGCGACTGGCGGGCCCGCCCGGACGCCGCGCTGGGCCGGGCCGCGGTCACGGCCGCGGCGCTCACCGAGCCCGGCTCCCCGGTCGCCGAGGGCAACACGGGCGCCGGCACGGGCGCGGTGGCCGGCGGCCTCAAGGGCGGCACCGGCACCGCGAGCGCGGTCCTGCCGTCGGGCACCACCGTCGCCGCGCTGGCCGCCGTCAACGCCGTGGGCTCGGTCGCCGACCCGCGCACCGGCGCCCTCTACGGCCGGCTGTACGAGGGCCGTACCGGCCGTCCCGACCCCGAGGTGCACGCCGCCGCGCTGCGCCGGCTGGCCGAGGCCGGGGAGATATCCGCGGTCCGCTCGGCCGCGTCCGTCCACCCGCCCCTCCACACCACCCTCGCGGTGGTCGCCACCGACGCCGCCCTCACCCGCGCCCAGGCCCAGAAACTCGCCGGCACCGCACACGACGGGCTGGCCCGCGCGGTCCGCCCGGTGCATCTGCTGTCCGACGGCGACACGGTCTTCGCCCTGTCCACCGCCGCCCGTCCGCTCGCTTCCGAAGAGGCCCTCGCCGACGCCGCCTTCGGCATCCACGCGGAGGCCGGCGCCCTCAACGAGATCCTGGCCGCCGGCGCGGACGTGGTCTGCCGCGCCGTGGTCCGGGCCGCCCTGGCAGCAACGACGGTGGCCGGCCCCGGCGGCCTCTTCCCCGCGTACCGCGACCTCTACGGGGCGGATTGACGGGGGATCGGCCGCTCACTCGTACCGGTGATGCGAACGGGCCCCGGACCGCGCCACCACAGACCCGCCGCGGCCGGCCGGTCAGACCCCCACCGCCCCCAGCACCGACCCCGCCGCATACGTCACGGCCATCGCCAGCGCCCCGCCCCCGACGTTCCGCAGCACCGCGCGGCCCACCGGTGCGGCACCCATCCGGGCGCTGCTCCAGCCGCACAGTGCCAGCGCCGCCAGTACCGCCACCACCGTGATCCACAGCCGTTGCCCGGCCGGCGGCAGCACGATCGCCAGCAGCGGCAGCAGCGCCCCCACCGTGAACGCGAGGAAGCTCGCGCCCGCCGCGTGCCAGGGGTTGGTGAGCTGGTCGGGGTCGATGCCCAGCTCCACCTCCGCATGGGCGCGCAGCGCATCGTGCTCGGTGAGCTGCTCGGCGACCTCCCGGGCCAGCTGGCCGTCCAGCCCCTTGCCCTCCAACAGCTCCGTCAGCTCGACGAGTTCCGCCTGCGGCTCGGTCGCCAGCTCCCGCTTCTCCAGCGCCAGCGCGGCCTTCTCCGAGTCCCGCTGGGTGGAGACCGATACGTACTCACCGGCCGCCATCGACATGGATCCGGCCAGCAGCCCCGCCAGCCCCGCCGTCAGCAGCGCGGCCCGTTCATCGGTGGCGCCGGCGACCCCGACGACCAGTCCGGCGGTGGACACGATGCCGTCGTTGGCGCCGAGGACCGCGGCCCGCAGCCAGTTGAGCCGGCTGCCGAGTCCGCCGCCGTGCGCCTCGTCGTGCTCCGGTGTCTGCACAGTCACCGGCAGAGCCTCTCATCCGTACCGGCCGTGGTCCCGCTCGACGCCCCCGCATCGTGGCGAATTGGCCGGTGGTAGAAACGGCGTTATGCCCGCACCGCCCCCCTCCCCGTCTCCCCAGCACCCGCCGCCCACGCTCGTCCAGCCGGCTCCTCCCGAGCCCGCACCACGCCGCCGGCTGTGGTGGCACCGGCTGATATTGGGGCTGTGGTACCGGCCGGTGGAGGTGCTGGACGAGGCGCGGGACCGCAGCGCCTGGAGCGCGGCCATACTGCTGTCGCTGATCAGCGGCGCCATCGGGGTGGTGTCGATGGACGCCTTCCACACCCAGTGGGCCGTCGACCGCACCGCGGCACTTCAGCTCGTCGGGCTGGCCGAGGCGGGGGTGCTGACCGCCAGCCTCGCCCTGGGCGCGGTCGCCCACGCCATCGCCCGCACGCTCGGTGGCATAGGCCGCTTCGCGCCGACCGCGAGCCTGTTCATCGTCCTGTTCTGGGTGACGGATCTGCCGCGGCTGGCGATCGCCGCCTGGCTGCCGACCGACGCCACCTTCGTGCAGGCCGCGACCTGGACGACCTGGGGCTTCGGCTATCTCCTCGCGGTGCTGCTCATACGGGGCCAGCACCATCTGTCGACGTGGAAGTCGACGGCAGCCGTCTCGGTGCAGATGCTGACCGCACTGGCCCTGCTGCGGCTGGGCCCGGGGCGCTGAGCCCGTCCCGGGGGCCCGGCCGCCGGCTCAACTGCGGCTGGTCAACTGCCGTACGAGCCCCTCGAACGCGGTGCGCTCGGCGTCGCTGAGCTGCACGCACTCCGACGGCGGCCCGGGCGGACCGGTCTGCCGCGGCACCGAACCGAGCAGCTCCGGCCGGCCGGGCAGCGCCTCGGGGCCGGGCCGTGCGGACCGCTCGCGCGGCGCGTACCGGGCCCGCATCTCCTGCTGGTCGCGCCACAGGGCCGCCTCGTACCGGCCCCGGCGCAGCATTCTGGTCAGCCCGACGGTCCAGACGACGGCCAGCGCGAAAAGCACGCCGAGGCCGATCTGCTGCACAATCGAGACGGGGAGCATGCGGTCCTCCCGGAGGGGTACGGCGCTGGGCTCACGCCAGTAGACACCACACCTCAGGACTTCCGACAGGGGATCTTGGGACTTAAGTCCCGAAGTGACGCATCTCCTATGGCATTTCGCTACATTTCCGGCTCGATACCTTCTTGCGGCGACCCAAGACGCCACCCTGGCAGGAACCGCCCCGCCCCGTTGGACATGCCGGAGGCTTCCCCCGGCGCAGCGCACCCCCGGACGATGGCGGCACCTCGTCCGCGACATGAGGAGAACGCACCGTGCCGCAGCCGCCCCGGCCGCCCGCCGACGCCGCCCCGCAGCCCCCTGCCGGCGGCCCGCCCGCCCGCGCCCTGGACGGCATCCTCGTCGCGGACTTCAGCCGGGTGCTGGCCGGGCCGCTGGCCGCCGCGACGCTGGCCGACCTCGGCGCCGAGGTGATCAAGGTGGAGCGGCCGGGCACCGGCGACGACACCCGCGCCTGGGGCCCGCCGTTCGTCCCCGACCCCGAGGGCCCGGCCCCGGAGCCGGACGGAGACGGTGCGCCCCGGCGCGGCACCGCGGCGTATTTCGACGCCGCGAACCGCTCCAAGCGCGGCCTGGCCCTGGACCTCGGCGACCCGGACGACGCGGCCGCGGCCCGCGAGTTGGCCCGCCGGGCCGACGTGCTGATCGAGAACTTCCGCCCCGGCTCACTCGCCCGCTTCGGCCTGGACCACACCGCCACCCGGGCCGCCAACCCCGGCCTGGTGCACTGCACCATCACCGGCTTCGGCGCCGGCCCGGGCGCCCGGCTGCCCGGTTACGACTTCGTCGTCCAGGCCGTCGGCGGGCTGATGAGCATCACCGGTGAGCCCGGCGGGACACCGCTGAAGGCGGGCGTCGCCCTGGTGGACGTGCTGACCGCGAAGGACGCCGCCACCGGCATCCTCGCGGCGCTGCGGCACCGCGACCGCACCGGCGAGGGCCAGCTGGTGGAGGTGAATCTGCTCTCATCGCTGCTGGGCTCGCTGGTCAATCAGGCGTCCGGCCATCTGGCCACCGGCCGCGATCCGGGCCCGATGGGCAACCGCCATCCGAGCATCGCCCCGTACGAGACGCTGGCCTGCCGGGACGGGGAGCTGCTCGCGGTGGCGGCGGGGAACGACCGTCAATTCCGGGCACTGACGCAGACCCTGGGCGCACCGGAGCTCGCCGACGACATCCGGTTCGTCCGCAATCAGGATCGCGTACAAAACCGTACAGATCTCATCAAAGCACTCGAAAACCTACTGGCCGCCGATACGCCGCAGACCTGGGCCGAGCGACTGACCGCGGCATCGGTGCCCTGCGGGCCCGTCAACACCCTCTCCGAGGCCCTGGCGTTGGCGGCGCGGCTCGGTCTCGATCCGGTGACCCCGGTCGGCGAGGGCCGGATCCCCCAAGTCACCAGTCCGCTCCGCCTCTCGGGGACCCCGGTGACCCAACCCTCCGCTCCACCCCGCCTGGACGAAAACGGCCCCGCGCTGCGAACCTGGCTGTCAGGGCCGGCCGACCACCCCCTACCACCGCGCGCGTGAGCTTCCTCACAAGCAGGCCGCACCCGCAACCGAATCCGCCCACTCGTGCTGTTTATCAGCACGGAATCCACAACACCCCTGTATGGAGCAGCTCGTGACAACGCCGGACAATCCCGCGCCCGCTCGGTCCCGCACCCCGCACCAGCTGCTCCTGACGGACGAGCAGTCGGCCGCCGGGGCGCCGCGCCGTCACCGCCGGATGCGTCGCACGCTCGCCGTGACGGCCCTGTTCGCAGCGGGTGCGCTGGCCCTGTCGGCTTGCGGCGGGGACGCCTCGGCAGGGGGCGACGACGGCAAGAACGGCCAGGCCGCCGCGGATGAGGCAGCCGCCAAGAACGCCTCCGACGCCAAGATCAAGGTCTCGTCGAAGGACGGCGCCACCGACGCCAGCATCAACGACACCGGGGTGAAGGTCACCAGCGGCAAGCTGACCGACGTGAAGCTCACCGCCGCCGACACCGGCAAGGTCATCGCCGGCGCCATATCGTCCGACGGCACGTCCTGGAAGCCCGGTGTCCAGCTGGAGCGGGGCACCAAGTACAAGCTCGTGGCGAACGCCAAGGACGCCAAGGGCCGGGCCGCCACCGAGAACGCCACCTTCACCACGGTCTCCTCGGCCGACAGCTTCATCGGCTCCTACACCCCCGACGACGGCAAGACCGTCGGCGTGGGCATGCCGGTGTCCTTCAACTTCGACAAGGCGATCACCAACAAGAAGGACGTCCAGTCCCACATCACGGTGACCTCCAGCAGCGGCCAGCAGGTCGTCGGCCACTGGTTCGGCGCCCAGCGCCTGGACTTCCGGCCGCAGGACTACTGGAAGGCCGGCTCCAAGATCACCATGAAGATCGACCTGGACGGGGTGAAGGGCGGCCAGGGCATCACCGGCGTCCAGTCCAAGACGGTGTCCTTCACCATCGGGCGCTCGCAGGTCTCCACGGTCGACATGAACACCCAGCAGATGACGGTCAAGCGGGACGGCAAGACCTACAAGACCATCCCGATCTCCGGCGGCAGCGCCGAGCACCCCACGTACAACGGCCAGATGGTGATCTCGGAGAAGTTCGAGAAGACCCGGATGGACGGCTCGACCGTCGGCTTCAAGAACGAGAACGGCAAGGGCGAGTACGACATCCCTGACGTGCCGCACGCCATGCGGCTGTCGTCGTCCGGCACCTTCATCCACGGCAACTACTGGGGCTCCCCGTCCGTGTTCGGCAACTCCGGCACCAGCCACGGCTGCGTCGGTCTGCGGGACCAGAAGGGCGGCGGTGGCGACACCCCGGGCAAGTGGTTCTTCAACGAGTCGCTGGTCGGCGACGTCGTCATCGTGAAGAACTCGCACGACCAGACCGTCAAGCCGGACAACGGCCTCAACGGCTGGAACATGCCGTGGTCCGAGTGGCAGGCGGGCAGCGCGGCCTGACGAACGGCGCCCGCGACTGACGCACGACGGCGGTGGCCGGTCCCCCAGGGGGCCGGCCACCGCCGCCGTTCGTCTTCCGGTACGCCTGACCGGTCCGCCGGCCGTCAGCCCGCCGGCTCCTCCGCGCTCCGCAGCGGCACCTCCCGTACGAACCAGGCGACCCCGAAGCCGAGGACGGCCAGCACCGCGGCGCCGAGGAGCACGCCGTGCAGCCCGCTGGTGACCGCCGCCCGGTAGGCGCTCCGCACCGGCCCGGTCATGGTGCCCAGCATCTCGGGCGTCAGCTGCCCGGCGCCCGCCGTCAGCCGCCGCGCGGCGCCCTCCCCCACCCGGTCGGCGAGTCCGCTGCGCAGCCGGCCGGTGAAGACGGCGCCCAGCAGGGCGACGCCGAGCGAGCCGCCGAGCGTCCGCAGCAGCGTCACCGTGCCGCTGGCGGCCCCCATGTCCCGCGGCTCCGCGCTGTTCACGGTGATGATCATGGTGCTCTGCATGAGGAACCCGATGCCCATGCCCGCGACGGCGGTGAGCGCCGAGGCGAGCGCCACGGCGGTGTCCGTACCGAGCGGCAGCAGGATCAGGAGACCGACGGTCAGCACCGCGCCTCCCAGGATCGGATAGCGCCGGTAGCGGCCGTTGCGGCCGATCAGCGCCCCGGTGCCGAGCTGTACGCCGAGCATCCCGAACATCAGCGGCAGCAACAGCAGACCACTGGCCGTCGGCGACAGGGCCTGCACGAACTGCATGTACTGCGGCAGATAGCTGGTCGCGCCGAGCATCACCCCGCCTGTCAGGAAGCTCAGTATCTGCGCCACGGTGAAGTTGCGGCTGCGGAACAGCCGGGGCGGGATGACCGGCTCCGCGGCCCGCCGTTCGACCCGTACGAACCAGGCCGACGCCGCCACGCCCACCGCCGCCAGCCCGAGAATCCGCGGCGATCCCCACCCGTAGCGCACACCGCCCCAACTGGCCATCAGGGTCAGCGCCAGGATGGCGACGGACAGCAGCACCACGCCCAGGTAGTCGATCCTCGCCCGGCTCCGCCCGGTACCGGACAGCCGGACCCCCACCCCGACGATCACCAGCGCCACCACCCCGATCGGCACGTTCACATAGAACGCCCACCGCCAGCTCAGATGGTCCGTCAGGAACCCGCCCAACAACGGACCGCCGATGAACGCGACCGGCATCATGGCGCCGATCATCGACTGCATCCGGCCGCTCTCCCGGGGCGGCACCAGCACCCCGATGATCGCCAGTGCGCCGACCATCAACCCGCCCGCGCCCAGCCCCTGCACGGCCCGGAACGCGATCAGCTGCCCCATGTCCTGCGCCAGCCCGGCCAGCATCGACCCGGCCAGGAAGAGCGCGATCGCCGCCATGAAGGTGCCCTTGCGGCCGTAGAGATCGCCCAGCTTCCCCCAGATCGGCGTCGCCACGGCGGTGGTGAGGAGATAGGCCGTCACCACCCACGACAGTTGTTCCAGCCCCCCGAGTTCCCCGACGACCGTGGGCAGCGCGGTCCCCACGATCATGCCGTCCACCATCGCCAGGAACATCCCCAGCAACAGCCCGAACACCCCGAAGTACAGCGACCGCGGCCGTCGCCGCTCCCCGCCCCCGGCCCGCCCGACCGCTTCCCCCGCTTCCTTCGTCACGCTCACGACGCCCCCTCGCTCTCACTGCTCATGCGGTACGCCCCCCGCTCCTACGACTGTCGCCGTTACCGCTGTGTACAACGTATCGATCAGATACAACGTACACAGCGACGTATACAACGTCTACTCCTGATACGTTGTATACGAAACGCTCCGGGACGGATCCGGGAAGGAACCGAGACCATGGCCAGCAAGAAGGCAGCCCAGGGCAAGGCTCAGCGGCCGGAGCCGGCCGAGCCGGCCGCGGTGTCCCTCTGGGAACGCCTGGACCGCCCGGCGCCGGCCCCGCGGGCCGCTCTGACGCCGCAGAAGATCGCCGCGGCCGCCGTACGCCTCGCCGACACCGAAGGCATCGACGCCGTCACCATGCGCCGTCTGGCCACCGAGCTGGGTGTCGCCCCCATGGCGGCCTACCGCTACGTCTCCGGCAAAGGTGACCTCCTCGACCTGATGACGGACGCGGTCTACGCCGACCTGAAGCTCCCCGACGACGTGACGCACTGGCGCGCCGTCATGCGCGCCTCCGCACTGCGCACCCGGGAGATCGTGCTGCGCCACCCCTGGCTCATCCAGATCTCCTCACCGCAGGCGCTGCGCGCGCTCACCCCCAACCGGATGGCCGTGGCCGAGCGCGCCCTGTCGTCGCTGGACGGACTCGGCCTCGACGTCGACGCCATGATGGCCGTGGTGGGCACCGTCAACTCCTATGTGCACGGCGCGGTGTCGGCCGAGTGCGCCCAGTACTGCCTGATGAAGGAGCAGGGCTGGACCACCCCCGACGACGTGCGGCTGGCTCTCGCCCCTCAGATGCAGTACCTGATGGGCACCGGCCGCTACCCGACCTACCTCCGCTACCTCCACGAGGCCACCCGCAAGGACGACCCGCAGTGGCGCTTCGAAACCGGCCTGGACAGCGTCCTCGACGGCATCGCGGCCCGGCTGGACATCTGAGCCCCGAGCGTTCCGGGGGCGGGGGTCAGGCGGCGACCGTCACCCCGGTCCCTTCGGGGGCGGGGGAGTCCGCCGGGCGGATCTGCGGTCGCTTGCGCAGGCCCTTGAGGAGGATGACCAGGGCGGTGCTGACGCCCGTACCCACGGCGACGGCCAACAGGTAGAGGAGCGGCTGACCGATCAGCGGGACGACGAAGATGCCGCCGTGCGGGGCGCGGAGGGTGCAGTCGAAGGCCATCGAGAGGGCGCCGGTGACCGCGCCGCCGGCCATCGCCGAGGGGATCACCCGCAGCGGGTCGGCGGCGGCGAACGGGATCGCGCCCTCGGTGATGAAGGAGGCGCCGAGCACCCAGGCCGCCTTGCCGTTCTCCCGCTCGGCCTTGGTGAAGAGCCGGCCGCGCACGGTCGTGGCCAGCGCCATCGCCAGCGGCGGGACCATGCCGGCCGCCATCACCGCGGCCATGACCTTCAGGCTGCCCTCGTTGGGGGTGGCGAGGCCGCCGACCGCGAAGGCGTAGGCGACCTTGTTCAACGGCCCGCCGAGGTCGAACGCCATCATCAGGCCGAGGAGCGCGCCCAGGATGACCGCGTTGGCGCCGGTCAGACCTGACAGCCAGTCGGTCAGCCCCTTCTGCAGCGCGGCGATCGGCTTGCCGATCACCAGAAACATCAGAAGGCCGACGACCACCGAGGAGAGCAGCGGGATGACCACGACCGGCATGATGCCGCGCAACGGCGCCGGGATGCGGACCCGTTGGATCGCCGTCACCACCGCACCCGCGAGCAGACCGGCTATCAGCCCGCCCAGGAAGCCCGCGTTGACGGTGAGCGCGATGGCACCGCCGACGAAGCCCGGGACGAGGCCGGGGCGGTCCGCCATGCCGTAGGCGATGAAGCCGGCCAGGACCGGGACGAGGAAGCCGAAGGCGACGCCGCCGATCTGGAAGAGCAGGGCCGCCCAGCTGGTGGACTCGGTCCAGACGAAGTGGTCGGCGACGGACGGTGCCTTGTTGATCGTGTAGCCGCCGATGGCGAAGGCGAGCGCGATGAGCAGCCCGCCCGCCGCGACGAACGGCACCATGTAACTGACGCCCGTCATCAACCATTTCCGCAGCCGGGTGGCGAAGCCGTCGCCCGGCCCGGCGTCCTTGTCCATGGGAGCGGCGGCCCGCGCCGGGGCACCGACCTCGCCATGGGCGGCCTTCCGGCGCACCTCGGCGATGAGTTCGGCGGCGCGGCCGATGCCCGCCTTCACCCCGACGTCGACGGTCGGCTTCCCGGTGAACCGCTCCTTGTCCCGTACCTCGACGTCATGCGCGAAGATCACGCCGTCCGCGGCCGCGACCACCTGCGGGTCGAGCCGCTGGAAACCGGCCGAGCCCTGGGTCTCGACGACCACCTCGACGCCGACCGCCTTCCCGGCCTTCTCCAGCGACTCGGCGGCCATGTACGTGTGCGCGATGCCGGTGGGGCAGGAGGTGACGGCGACGATCCGGAAGGGGGCGGTCTCCGCCGCCGGTTCCGCTTCCGTCCGCTCCGGTGCCGGCTCCCCCGGGGCCTCGTCCCCGCGGAGGAGTGCCGCCGTACGTTCCGGTGCGGTGGCGGAGCGCAGCGCGTCGGTGAAGGTCTCGTCCATCAGCTGCCGGGCGAGGGTCGAGAGGATCGACAGGTGGTCAGCGTCGCCGCCCGCCGGCGCCGCGATCAGGAAGATCAGGTCGGCCGGGCCGTCCGGCGCACCGAAGTCGATACCGGCGGCGCTGCGTCCGAAGGCCAGCGTCGGCTCGGTGACGTGCGTGCTGCGGCAGTGCGGAATGCCGATCCCGCCGTCCAGCCCGGTCGGCATCTGGGCCTCGCGCGCGGCCACATCCGCGAGGAAGCCCGCCAGGTCGGTGACCCGGCCGGCCGCGACCATCCGCTCGGCCAGGGCTCGTGCGGCGGCATCCTTCGTTTCGGCGGACAGGTCGAGGTCGACCAGTTCCGCAGTGATCAGCTCACTCATCGCGGGCTCCCTTGCGCACGGCACCGCCGGGGGGGACGGTGGGGACGGAACGGGGGGGTGGCTGGGGGTTGGCTGGAGGGCTGGGGGGCTGGGGCACCGGCAGCACGAGCGGACGTCATGGCGCCGGCTCGCCGGTCGGCGGTCATGGCATCGGCTCCGTCAGCAGCCGGTCGAGGGGTACGTCACGGGTCAGCGTGACCGCCGCCGTTTCCAGGTCGGCCGGCGTCGGCATCAGGCTGCCGGGCAGCTGGACGGCGGCCGCACCGTGCGCCACCGCGGCGGCCAGCGCCGCCGGTCCCGTACCGCCCGCCGTGAGAAAGCCCGCCAGCGAGGCATCGCCCGCGCCGACGTTGCTGCGCACGGCCGCGACCGGGGCGCTGCCGTAGTGGACGCCGCCCTCGTCGACCAGGAGCTGGCCGTCCGCCCCGAGGGAGGCCAGTACGGCGCGGGCGCCCCGGGCGCGCAGCTCCTCGGCGGCCTTGACCGCGTCGCCGAGGGTCGCCAGCGGACGGCCGACGGCCTGCGCCAGCTCCTCGGCGTTGGGCTTGACGACGTCCGGGCGCTCGCGCAGCGCCGCCACCAGCGACGGGCCCGAGGTGTCCAGGGCGATCCGGGCGCCGACGCGGTGGGTGCGGGCGACCAGTTCGGCGTACCACTCGGGCGCCAGCCCGCGCGGCAGGCTGCCGCAGCAGGCGATCCAGTCGACCCCCGCCGACCGTTCGCCGACCCTCCGCAGCAGCGCCCCCGACTCCTCGGGCGTCAGCTCGGGGCCGGTCGCATTGATCTTCGTAAGCGTGCCGTCGGGTTCGACCACCGAGATGTTGGAGCGGGTCTGCCCGGCCACCTGCACCCCGGCGACCTCGATGCCCTCCGCACCCAGCAGCCCGGCCAGCGCCGCGCCCGCGGGACCGCCCAGCGGCAGTACGGCCAGCGTGCGGTGTCCGGCGGCGGCGACCGCCCGCGAGACGTTGACGCCCTTGCCACCGGGGTCGATCCGGTCGGCGGTGGCCCGGAGCACGGCCCCGCGGTCCAGCGCCGGGATCTCGTACGTACGGTCCAGGCTGGGGTTGGGGGTGACGGTGAGGATCATGCACGTACTACTTCCGTGCCCGCGCGCTCGATGGCGAGGGCGTCGTCGGGGCTCAAGCCGGTGTCGGTGATCAGCAGATCCACGTCCGACAGCTCGCCGAAGCGGGCGAAGTGCTGCTGCCCGTATTTGGCGGAGTCGGCGAGGAGGACGACACGGCGGGCGGCGGCGATCAGCGCCCGCTTGACGGCGGCCTCCGCGAGGTCGGGGGTGGTCAGACCGCCGTCGGGGGAGAAGCCGTTGGTCGCCAGGAACAGCACATCGGCGTTGATCTCGCGGTAGGCGCGCAGCGCCCAGTCGTCGACCGCGGCCCGGGTACGGTGCCGGATCCGGCCGCCCACCAGATGGAGGGTGAGGCCGGGGTGGTCGGCCAGCCGCGCGGCGACCGGCAGGCCGTGGGTGACGACGGTCAGCTCGGCCTCCAGCGGGATCTCGGCGGCGAGCCGGGCGGCGGTCGTACCGGCGTCCAGGATCACGCTCCCGGAGCTGCCGATCCCGCCCTCGCCACCGGGGAGCTCGGCGAGTGCGGCGCGGGCGATGCGCTGCTTCTCGTCGGCGGCGACGGCGTCCCGCTCGGCGAGGTCGGGCTCGAAGTCCAGGCGGCCGGCCGGGATGGCCCCGCCGTGCACCCTGCGCACCAGGCCGGCCCGGTCCAGCGCCTTCAGATCACGCCGCACGGTCTCGGCGGTGACCTGGAACTCCTCCGCGAGGGAGAGCACATCGACCCGCCCGCCTTCACGGGCGAGCCGCAGAATCTCCTGCTGGCGTTCCGGTGCATACATCTGCGTGCGTATCCGTCCCATGCCCGAACCTGTGGTTTCAGCGGGATGCTACGCCCGGAAATCTGGAAAGTAAACGGAAGTGGGCTTCAGGTGGACTCAAACGGACATCGCTGCGTGGGACGGGACGGGAGGTGGGCGGGATGAGGAGGTGGGGTGGGCCGCGCGGTTCTGGGGCTGCCGTCCCCCTGGGCAGACGGCTCCCGGCCCCCGACCCCGGGCACACAAGAGCCCCGACGCCGAAACGGCACCGGGGCTCGTCCTCCGTCGAGCTATGCGGCCGCGTCGAACCCGGTGTCGCGGGCCATCCGCTTCAGCTCCAGCAGCGCATGCTTCTCTATCTGGCGGATCCGCTCGCGGGTCAGGCCGTGCTGCTTGCCGACCTCGGTCAGCGTGCGCTCACGGCCGTCCTCGATGCCGTACCGGGCCTTGATGATCGAGGCGGTGCGGTGGTCGAGCCGGTCTATCAGGTCCTCCAGCTCCTCACTGCGCAGCAGCGTCAGGACGGACTGCTCGGGCGAGGCCGCGGAGGTGTCCTCCAGCAGATCGCCGAACTGGGTGTCGCCGTCGTCGTCCACCGACATGTTGAGGCTGACCGGGTCGCGCGCCCAGTCGAGGACGTCGGTGACACGGGCGGGCGTGGAGCCCAGCTCGCCGGCGACCTCCGCCGGCTCCGGGTCGCGGCCGTTCTCGCGGTTGAACTCGCGCTGCACCCGGCGGATCCGGCCCAGCTCCTCGACGAGGTGCACGGGCAGCCGGATCGTGCGCGACTGGTCGGCGATGGAACGGGTGATGGCCTGGCGGATCCACCACGTCGCATACGTCGAGAACTTGAAGCCCTTGGCATAGTCGAACTTCTCCACGGCACGCACCAGGCCGGCGTTGCCCTCCTGGATCAGGTCGAGCAGGGGAAGCCCGGCGCGCGGGTAGCGGCGGGCGACCGCGACCACCAGCCGGAGGTTGGAGCGGATGAAGACGTCCTTGGCCCTGGCGCTCTCCTCGGCCAGCGCCGCCAGCTCCTCGGGGTCGGCACCTGCGGCATTGCCGTCGATGACCTCCCCGTCCAGGATCTGCTGGGCGTATACGCCCGCCTCGATGGTCTGGGACAGCTCGACCTCCTTGGCGGCGTCGAGGAGTGGCGTACGCGCGATCTCGTCGAGGTACATGCCGACCAGGTCGCGGTCGGCGATCTCCCCGCCTATTGCGCGAACACTGTTGGCCCCGTCAGAAGTGCTGGTGCTTTCCTGACGCCGGGCGACGGCACGGGTTGCCATGCGTGTGCTCCCTTTGCGATGAGTCGGTCGCGGGACGGTGGGGCGGGCCGGATCGTCCATCGGAAACCCGATGCTTGCCGAGTGGCCCGTCCGAAGGAAACAACGGCTGGAATCCGGACAGAATTCCCACGCCGCCCCGCTATTTTTCTGATCATGCAGTACCCTGCGGCGCCACCAAGGAGGTCACATGCTGCGGGAACATGGGGAAGTGCAGGTCAGAGCGGGCACCGAAGCGGACCTGGCGGCCCTTACCGATCTTTACAATCACTACATTCGCGAGACCTGCATCACGTTCGACACGGAGCCCTTCACCCCCGCACAGCGCCGCCCGTGGTTGCTCTCCCACCCCCAAGACGGCCCGCACCGGCTTCTGGTTGCCCAGGAGGCGACAGAACGGGTGGAAATCCCGCATAACGGACCGGACGGCACACCGCAACCCGGCGTCGCGGGCACGCCGCACCCGGGGGTCGCGGACCAGCCGCCCAACGGACCGGCGGACGGCTCCTGCGGCGGGCTCGCGGCCACCGGGACCCGACGCCCAGGAGGCGCGCTGCTCGGCTACGCGACCAGCAGCGCGTTCCGCCCGAAGGCCGCCTACGCCCCCTCCGTCGAGGTCACCGTCTACTGCGCGCCGCACGCCGCCGGCCGGGGCGTCGGCACACTGCTGTACCAGGCCTTGTTCGAGGCGCTGGCCGGCGAGGACGTGCATCGCGCCTACGCCGGGATCACCCAGCCGAACGAGGCCTCCGCCCGCCTCCACACCCGCTTCGGCTTCCGGCACATCGGCACGTACACGGAGGTGGGCCGCAAATTCGGCCGCTACTGGGACGTGGCCTGGTACCAGAAGGACCTGGACTGCAAAGGACCCGGGCTGAAAAGGACCTGGACCGAAGCGGACCCGGACTGAAGCGGACCGGCCCGCCGGGCGAAAACCCCGCACGCGGCTCCCTGCCTGCCGCTCTCTTCCTGCCGCTCCGGTTGACGCGGGCGACGCCCGGGTGTCGCCTGTACAGGAAGGCAGCGGGGCAACCGAGAGGAGCCCGTCATGGACCACATCGCTCAGCGGCATGGCGCGAGGGCATCCCGCTCGCACGGCACCGTGGAGACCGAACACGGCGCGACGGCCCCCGCACCCGGCCGGGCCGGCGCCCCGCAGCGGCCCCCGGGGATGGCGGGGCGGATCCCGGCGAAGGTATCGCTGCCGATCATCACCGCACTCGCCTTCGGCCTCTTCACCATCTTCCGCACCCACACCGACGGCACCAAGGGCGGCCCGGCCATGCTGTACGGGCTGGCCGCGTTCGTTGTCTCCGGGGTGCTCGGGCTGGTGGTGGCCCACTTCCAGTCGTCCCTGCTCACCGAGACCCGGGCGATCGCCTACGGGGTGCTCTTCGGCGGCGCGCTGGGATGGTGCTACAGCCTCGGCGGGGAAGCCATCCTCAAGTCGTGCGCCTTCGGCTTCACCATGGGCGCCGTCATGTTCGTCGCGTCCCTCTACGTCTTCCGCACCCACCGCGTCCGCGAGCCACACGGCGAACACCGCCCCCACAAGCCCCACCGGACCCACCGCCTGCCCGTGGCCACTCACTGAGCCACCCGCCGAGCCACCCGAGGGCACCCGCCGGGGGACTCCTCTTGACCTCAACCGCACTTGAGGTTCTAGCGTCGCCGCCATGACACCGAGACCGAAGCCGGAGCGGACACCGGAGCCGACGCCGACGCCGGACACGTCGCCCGCGGACGCCGCCACCACGGGCCCCGCCGGCGCTCCCGCGACCGCCGCGCACGTCTTCACCCCCAAGGAGCGCGCGTACCTCGCCGGCCAACCGCTGGCCCGCCTGGCGACCACCGGGCCGGACGGCGGACCGCAGGTACGCCCGGTCGGCTTCGTCCTCAACAACGACGACACCCTCGACATCGGCGGGCCCGCGCTGCACCGCAGCCAGAAGTACCGCAACGCCCAGGCCCGCCCCGAAGTCTCCCTGCTCATCGACGACATGGCGCCGGCCGACGACCCGATCGCGCCCGGCTGGGGCCGCGGCGTGGAGATCCGCGGCCGCGCCGAAGTGCTGACCCTCGACGCGCCCCCGATGGCGCCCGACTTCTTCAGCAACGACGTGATCCGCGTCCATCCACGGCGCATCATCAGCTGGCACCTCGAACCGGACGCCGACGGCACCCGAGCCCGCAACGTTGACTGAGCCGGCCCCGGGGAACCGTCCGCCGCCAGCACAACTGCCGCTGCCGGCCCACCTGTCACCCCACGGTCACTCCACCCGCAGCGCCGCGTCGTCCGACGTCCGCCGGATCGTGCGCAGCGGCCGGGCCTGCGCCCAACTCACCAGCACCACATACGGTTCCTCGACGTACGTACGCACCACCTCCGTCAGCTCCGCCCGGAAGAGATGGAACGGCTCCGGCGGCTTCACCTCCGCCGCATAGCGCGCAACCACCCCGGGGTCGGTCACCTCCACGACCCGCCCGGACACCCTGACGTCACCGTCGGCAAGTCCGGCGTCCGGCCCCGGATTGGCATGCAGGGAGAACCGGGGGTCGCGCCGCAGATCGAGCGCCTTGCGCGAGCCGACCATCATGCCCAGCCACAACTCCCCATGACGGAAGTCCGCCTCCAGACCCGTGAGCCGCGGCGCCCCGTCCTTCCGGAGGGTCGCCAGGACATGGTGCGGATACGCCCCGAACCGCTTCCGCACCCACCCGGCGAATTCCGGCTCCCCCTCCTCCACCACCGCCCAGCCGACCGCATCACCCCGGCCGCTGCCCTCCGCCGCACTGCCCGCCACACCCTCGACGCCCGCGCTCTCACTCGTCATGGCAGCACCCTCCCCGCCATACCCGACACCTCCTGTCCGGTATGGATGCGCCACTCCCGTCCGGTACGGAGGCGACCGGCCGGCCCAACCACCCACCACCAACGGCACATTGGGAACAGCCGGACTGCACCGACTGCGCCGTCTGCCCCACCGACCCCCGCCACAGCCCATCGATCATGCTCCGCCCGGCCGCCCGGCCGCCCGGCCGCCCGGCCGCCCGTAGGAGCCCACGGCGCCCGGGCGCATCTCCGCCGGCCACGGGCCAAGCACCCCGTGACCGGCATTACGCTCCTCACAACGTCGCGGCGTCACACTGGGCAGTGGGCAGGTCGGTACGGGGGAACATTCAGCCATCGAGAACCGATGAATGAATCTTCAAGCGTCGCACCACAGTCTCACCAAGGCGACGTTGTTAAAGCTTAAATAACTCTCCGAGTGGTGAGAGAGTGGATGGTATGAGCAACGAAGCCGCAGCCGAGCCGCACTGGCTCAGCGACGAGGAGCAATACGCCTGGCAGTGCTACCTCCACGCCACCACGCTCCTGGAGGATCACCTCGACCGTCAGCTGCAGCGCGACGCCAAAATGCCGCATGTGTATTACGGCCTCCTCGTCCAGCTCTCCCGCGCGCCCCGGCGGCGGATGCGGATGACGGAGCTGGCTCAGAACGCCAAGATCACCCGCTCCCGGCTCTCCCACGCGATCGCGCGTCTGGAGCGGAACGGCTGGGTGCAGCGGGAGAACTGCTCCTCCGACAAGCGGGGCCAGAACGCCCACCTCACGGACGAGGGGATGCGGGTCCTGGAGAAGGCCGCCCCGGGTCATGTCGCGGCCGTACGCGCCGCGATCTTCGACCGGCTCTCCCCGGAACAGGTCGGTCAACTGGCCGAGATCTGCCAGGTCATGACCGAGGGGCTGCAGCCGAAAGGTGCCGACCTCCCCTGGCTCCGCTGACGGTTCGGCGGAGCCGGAAGAAGCCGGCACCTATGAGTCCGGGAGGCCCCGGCGTACGCATGAGCCCGGGAAGTCCGGTGCCCGCAGGAGTCCGGAAGGCCCGTCCCGGCGTACGTATGAGTGAGGTAGGAATGCGGTAAGAGCGCGGCCGGGGGCGTCGGCTCGCCGACCGCCCCTCGACCGCCCTCCTACCTGATCAGTGCGCCATCCCTGGCAGATCAGTGCACCGTTCCCGTCGGATCAGTGCGCCATCACCGGCACCGGTACCTCGTCCTCGCCCAGCGCCGCGCCCTCGCCGTCCTGCGAGGAGGCGACCGGCGAACCGCCACCGGGCCGCCCGGTGTTGATGAAGGTGAAGGCGATCACGCCGGCCAGGGCCAGGATGCCGACCGCCCACCAGATGGCGGTGGTGTAGCCGTGCACCATCGACTGGAGCTTGAGCAGGTCGAGCGAGCGGGCGCCGGCCGCGTGCGAGGTGGCGTACGCGGTGGTGGCGCTGGCCGCGATGGTGTTCAGCAGGGCCGTACCGATCGCGCCGCCCACCTGCTGCGAGGTGTTGACCATGGCGGAGGCGACACCGGCGTCGCGCGGCTGGACGCCGTGCGTGGCCAGCGACATGGCCGGCATGAACGCCGTACCCATGCCGAGGCCCATCAGCAGGAAGCCGGGCAGGATCAGCGCCGGGTAGGACGTGTCCAGGTCGATCTGGGTCAGCACCAGCATGCCGAGCGCGGCGACCGTGAAGCCGGGTGCCATCAGCAGCCGCGGCCGGACCCGGGTCATCAGCCGGGCACCGATCTGCGTCGAGCCGGTGATCATGCCGACGATCATCGGGAGGAAGGCCAGGCCGGTCGTCACCGGGGTGTAGCCCTTCACGATCTGCAGGTAGTAGGTCAGGAAGAGGAAGAGACCGAACATGCCGATCACGGCCAGGCCCAGCGAGGCGTAGATGCCCGCGCGGTTCCGCTCGGTGACCACCCGCAGCGGCAGCAGCGGCGCCTTCACCTTGGACTCGACCAGCACGAACGTCAGCAGCAGCACGGCGGCCGCGGCGAACAGCCCGAGCGTCGGGCCGGCCAGCCAGCCGTCGGATTCGGCGCGGGTGAAGCCGTAGACCAGCGAGACCAGGCCGAGGGTGGCCAGGATGACGCCGGGGACGTCCAGCCGGGAGGTGTTACGGCTCTCCGCGGGCTCGCGGACGACCAGGAGGGCACCGGTCGCGGCGACCACGGCGAACGGGATGTTCACGAAGAAGGTCCAGCGCCAGTTCAGGTACTCGGTCAGCACCCCGCCGAGGATCAGACCCACGGCGCCGCCGCCACCGGCGATCGCACCGAAGATGCCGAACGCCTTGGCGCGCTCCTTGGCCTCGGTGAAGGTCACGGCCAGCAGGGACAGCGCGGCCGGCGCCAGCAGTGCGCCGAAGACCCCCTGCAGCGCCCGCGCGCCCATCAGCATCGCCTGGTCGGCGGCGGCCCCGCCGAGCCCGGAGGCGATCGCGAAGCCGAGGAGTCCGGTGATGAAGGTCCGCTTGCGTCCCCACAGGTCGGCGACGCGTCCGCCGAAGAGCAGTAGCCCGCCAAAGGCCAGTGCGTAGGCGGTGATCACCCACTGCCGGTTGGCGTCGGTGATACCGAGATCCTCCTGGGCGGAGGGCAGCGCGATGTTCACGATGGTCGCGTCGAGCACGACCATCAGCTGGGCGAGAGCGATGAATATCAGCGCTTTCCAGCGCCGGGGATCGACGTATGTGGCTGTTTCAGGCATGGCGGGATCCACCTAGTGGTGCGGTGAGCGAACAGGAGCGAAGGACCGGCGCACCGAGCGGCCGACGGGACGCGGGGAACGCAGGACGGGACGACAGGACGACGGGAAGGAGGAATCGACGGGACGGCGGGACGGGCGAGGCACTTCAGCGGGCGAGGTGCTACGGCGGACGAGGTACTTCAGCGGACGAGCTGCTACGGCAGGTGAGGCGCTACGGCATGGCGCTCGCCCGGGTCACGAGCTCCGCCGCCTCAGGTCTTCCAAGGTGGCTGCGGCACCGGGGAGTTCGGAGCGGGCGGGCGTCTGCAGACCGTCCAGGAACAGTTGCAGATGCCGGTGCACGAACGTGTCGAAGTCCATGCAGCCTCCCCCGGACTCGGTCCGGGGAGACCCCCATCCCGGCAACGGCCTGGTCAGCTGGGTGATCGCGACCATCAGATCGCCGACCGCGATATCGGTACGCAGCTGGCCGCTCTCGCGTGCGGCGCCCATGACGGCCTCGATGGCCGCCTCCAGACGATCGCGCGCCGCGAGCAGATCGGGGTGGTCGCGGTCGACGCCGTCGGAGAGCAGGGGGCACAGCGCCCCGATCCGCTCCTCCACCGCGGCGTGGGCGAAGCGCCTCAGCGCTTGGAAAGCATCGGACTCCTCGGCAAGGGCACGCTCCGCTCGGTCCGCGGTACGGGACATGACGGAGAGCGTGACGTGGTGGATCAACTCCAGACGATCCGCAAAGTGACGGTAGAGCGTCGCATTGCCGACGCCCGCGCGTCGAGCGATTTCATCGAGCGGGACCCCGGCCCCGAACTCGACCATCGTCTCGCGGGCGGCCGCGATGATCCGCTCCCGGTTGCGCAGGGCATCGGCCCGCAGACGGGGCTGCTGCTCCCCCTTCTCGGCCTGCCGCTTCCCGGACCGCTCCTTCCCGGACTGCTCGTTCCCGGACTGCGCACAAGCGGTGGTGGCGGCCACGGCAGCTGGCTCCTCTCGTCTCTCAGCGTTCTCGGCACATCTCCGACCACCCGGTCAGGCGTCAGGTGTCAGGTGTCAGACGACCGGTGTCGGGGACCTCTCCGTCCCCTGCGCACCGAACGAACCGGGGAAACGCTCCCCGCTTCATCCGACGTCTGGTTAAACGGGGACCCCCTCCCCGGATATTTCACGCCCCGACGTGACCTGAACCACACCTCACCCCACCCACCCACCTGCGACCGGCGCGGGTGGGCCCCCGCGTCCGGACCGACCCGTCCGGCCCCGCCATGACTCCGGTTGACGTAACCCCGCGCGCGAGCGATCACCCGTCGACACAAGGTGATCGATATGAAGCACAAGGTATCCGCGGTTCTGGCCGCAGGAGCGGTGACCGCGGCCGCGGCGATAGCCCTGGGCTCACCGCCCAGCGCCGTGGCCATACCCACCGGGCCCGGCTCCCCGCCGAGCGGCCCGTGTGCCCTGCGCGGCATCAGCGACGACGTCGCCGAATCCGCGGACACCCCGACAGGTTTCGCCCGTTCATCCGGCCACGTACGGGCGCTCACCCTCTTCATCGACTTCCCGGACGCCCACGCCACCCTGTCCCCCCGCGCCCGCTTCGCCGAATTCTTCCCCGCCGCGACGGAGTACTTCCGCGTCAGCTCGTACGGCAGGCTGACCTACCGCCCCATACCGCTGTTCCGGTGGCTCCGTATGTCACGGCCGCTCGCGGCGTACGGCATCGGGCGGGGCGCCAGCTTCGACCCGGGCTCGGACGGCGGCTACCACGCCCTCTCCCGGGAGGTGGTCCGCGCCGTCGACCCGCTCGTCGACTTCCGCGACTACGACGTCATCAACGTCATCGCCACCCCCAACGCGGGCCCGCCCGCGACCCGTACGGTCCTGTCGGTCACCTTCAGCGGCGGCGACATGGGGCTGCGTACCGCCGACGGGGTGCCGTTCCGCAACGCGTCCTTCATCTGGAGCCGGCAAATCGGGACGAGCGCCTTCCGCGTCCTCAATCACGAGAACGCCCACAGCTTCGGCCTGCCCGATCTCTACTACACCGACGACCGCGACTCCTCGCCCCCCGTAGGGCACTGGGACCCGATGGACGAGGACTGGGGGCCGAGCAACGACTTCGTCGGCTGGCACAAGTGGAAGCTCGGCTGGCTCTCCGCCGAGCAGGTGCACTGCGCACCGCGCCACGGAACCCCCGGCGAACACACCCTCACCCCCATCTCCACCCCCGGCGGCACCAAGATCGTCGTCATCCCGACCTCGCCCCGCACCGCGCTGGTCGTCGAGGCCCGCATCCGCGGCCTGCTCGACCCGGCGGTCTGCCAACCGGGCGTCCTCATCTACCGCGTCGCCACCCGTGTCCCCTCGGGCCGCGGCCCGCTCCGCATCGTGGACGCCACCCCGCGCAGCGGCGGCTGCTACCGGGACAACAAATACGTCGACCCGGAGCTGACCGACGCCACCTTCGGCCCCGGCGAAACCTTCACCGACCGCACCAGCGGCGCGGCCGTCACCGTCCTCACGGAAAACCCCGACGGCACCTATCGCGTACGGGTGACCCCGGCACGCGACTGACGCAACGCCGGGCGCGCGGACGAGACACAGCCGGACGTCCACCAGGCATCGCGGCCCACGCATCACGGAGGCATCGCGGTCCAGGCGCCGCAGGCCACGCATCGCGGTCGGGCGCCGCAGGCCAGGTATCGCGGCCCAGGCATCGCAGGCCGGGAGTCGCGGGCCAGGCGGGACCTGGCGCACACGACCTACTCCTGGTGCTCCTCCCGCCAGTGCCGCCGGCCGATGCTGATCAGCCGCAGTTGCCGACGCGCAACCCGGACCACCTGCTCGGCCGCGCCTTCCGCCCCGTCCGCCTCGGCGTCGAGCAGTGCCGCGGCCGTCGTCACCAGCCGGTCCACATACAGCTCCGCCAGCATCCGCACATCGTCATCGCACCAGCCTTCCGACACCGGCTGTGACTTGAGCGCCGCCGCGACCTCCTCCGCGAACCGGTCCAGCTCCCCCGCGATGGCCTGCCGTACGGCCCGTACGCCACCGTGCCGCTCGCGTGCGACGAACCGGATGTGCAGCGGATACCGGCGGACGTGCTGCTCCACTACCGCGACCGTACGGTCGATCCGCTCCTCGGCCCCGTCCTGCTCGGCGAGGATCGCCCGCACCATCACATGCAGGCTCCCCAACGCCTCCTCGACCAGCACGACGCCCAGCTCACCCATATCGCGGAAGTGCCGGTAGAACGCGGTCGGGGCGATCCCCACGACCCGCGTCACCTCCCGCAGCCCCAGGCTGCTCAGGCTCTGTTCCTCCAGCAGTCCGAGGGCCGCGTCGAGCAACGCCTGACGGGTCTTCTGTTTCTGGGCCTGCCGGACTCCAAGACTGTGACTCATGTCATCCAGTAAACAACCGTTCTCCGAACTACTCCACTCCTGCGCAGTCGTAGACTGAAGGAACTGAGTGAACAACTGTCCTCTGGAATCGGAAAGGAAGATCATGCTCTTCCTCGTCGCAGCCCTTCTCCTGATGGGGATCATGCTGGGCACCGCGGCACACCTCCCCATCCCCGTCACCCTCCTCGCTGCCGCCGTCATCGCCGGCTGGCTGCTCGTCTTCTTCCTCCGCGAACGCCGCCACCAGGACGAGGTGACCTCCCGATGACCACGCTCAGCCAGACCGCGCGGACGACCACGCCCGCACCGGCCACAGCAGCCGAGACCCCGCAGCGCCCCGCCTCCCGCCTCCGCGACCACGCGGACGGCATGGCCGTCGCCTCCTTCGTCCTCGGCCTGCTCGGTACCCTGGTCCTCAACCTCCTCCTCGGCCCCTGCGCCCTGACCCTCGGCGGCCTGGCCCTGGCCCGCGGCACCAACCGCCGCGGCCGCGCCCTCCTGGGCATCGCCCTCGGCGCCGTCGACCTGCTCCTCCTCGCCCTCCTCACCACGACGGACGGCACGGTCAGCTGGCACATCGGCGGCTGACACCCGCCGCACGAGGACGCGATCACTGCGGCGACGACCGCGACGACGCCCCCTCCCCCGCACCGCGGCGTCAGGCACCACGATGGCGTCAGGCATCACGATGGCGGTGGTCGATTCCCGACCACCGCCATCGGCATGCCAGGGGCGCAACCCGCCCGCACCGAGCAGCACTTGCCCCAGCCGAGGGGTCCTGACCGCCCAACCGGACGCCCTCCCCAGGCTTGAGCCCTGCCGCACTCCCCCGAGGCGGACCTCTCCGCCTTCGCCACCGGGAAATACCTAGACCTCGACCTCCCGGCAGGCAACTGCCGATCGGGCCACCCACCCCCAGGTAGCGTTATCAAACACGCATTCGAATCAATCAAGGCAAGGGAGTTCAGATGTCCATGGTTCCGTGTGGTGAATGCCGATGACGCCGACCGACATCTGCTTCCTGGACGCCACCGATCTGGCCGCTCGGATCCGGAGGCGGGAACTGTCCCCGCTGGAGGTCGTCCAGGCGCACCTCGACCGGATCGAGGAGACCAATCCGAAGCTCAACGCCGTTGTGACGGTGACCGCCGAACAGGCCCTGGTTGCCGCGAAGGCCGCGACCGAGGCGGTCTTGCACGAAAAGCCGCTGGGACCGCTGCACGGCGTCCCGTTCACCATCAAGGACTCCCTCGATTCAGCCGGCGTCCGGACCATGCGTGGCTCGCACCTGTTTGCCGACCACGTGCCGGACCGGGACGCAACCTCGGTGGCCCGCTTCAAGGCGGCCGGCGCAATCCCGATCGGGAAGACCAACCTGCCGGAGTTCTCCTACTGGACGGAGAGCGACAACCTCGTCTCCGGCCGCTCCCTCAACCCCTGGGCCCCGGAGCGAACCCCCGGTGGGTCGAGCGGCGGGGAGTCGGCAGCCATCGCGGCGGGGCTGTCGCCGCTCGGCCTCGGCAGCGACGTCGCGATCTCGATGCGCGGACCGGCCCACTACACCGGCATCGTCGCACTCAAGGCGACCCACGGCCGGATCCCCTTCACCGGCCACTGGCCGGACATCCTGCGCCGCTACTGGCACGTGGGCCCGATGGCCCGCAGCGTCCGGGACATCGAGGCGGCCTATGCGGTACTCGCCGGCCCCGATGGGCTGGACGGCTACGCCGTGGACCTCCCGGTCGCCGCCGCACCCGCGGAGGTTTCGGCCTCGCGGGAGGGCCTGCGGATCGGATGGCTGGTGCGGCCCGGCTTCGGCCCGGTGGACCCCGCGGTGTCGGCCACCGTGACCGCCGCCGCGGAGGCACTTGAGGACGCCGGCTGCCACGTGGAGGAAGTGCGCCTACCGGAACTGGATGCCTGCGACAGCACGCAACTGAGCGCCACCCTCTTCCTCCCGGAAATCCTTCCGTACTTCAAAGAGCACACGGCGGGCCGGGAGGACGAACTGCACGCGGTGCTCCGGCACACGCTGTCGCTGCCGGACGTCCCGCTGGCCGACTACGTGACGGCGCAACGCACCGTCGAAGGCCTCAAGTCGGCGTTCTCGACGTACTTCGCACGCTACGACGCGCTGCTGTGCCCCGTCGTGACCATGCCCGCCCCCCTTCACGGCCAGACCGAGTACGACGTCGACGGAGTGACGGTGCCGCCGTGGAACGTCATGCGCGCCACCGTGCCGTTCAACTTGACCGGCCTGCCGGCACTCTCGGTGCCCTTCGGCTCAAGTCCCGAGGGGCTGCCGATCGGAGTACAACTGGTGACGAAGTGGTACGACGAGGCCACACTGCTCCACCTCGGCACTCTTCTGGAATCCGTAAGCCGGGTCCGCGAACGACACCCGGCGCTCTGAACAACGCGACATCCCTGCACAGCAGAGCGACAGGCGATACAGCAGCACGCCTCACCGTTCGACTCGGCCGGCGCGCGGCGGGGGTGCAGCCGGTGTGCATGCCGAAGCGAATGTGCCGGCCATTCCCGTCCTGGCCATCGGGGCCCAGTGCTCTGGAGTACGGCGCTATGTGACGTTCGCGCGCACCGGGTGGTGCATCGAGGAGTGAACGTCGGCAGCGAGCACGACGTTCAGTCCTCCGGTGCCGTGTCGATTTCGGCGATCAGGGCTTCGATGCGGATCTTGATCTGGTCGCGGATGGGTCGGACGGATTCAACACCCTGGCCTGCGGGGTCTTCCAAGGCCCAGTCGAGGTACTTCTTGCCGGGGAAGATCGGGCAGGCGTCGCCGCAGCCCATGGTGATGACGTAGTCGGATGCCTGGACGGCCTCAGTGGTCAGCACCTTCGGCCTCTGGGCGGAGATGTCGATGCCGACCTCGGTCATCGCCTCGACCACCGCCGGGTTGACGGCGGGGGCGGGGGCGGAACCGGCTGAGCGGACCTCCACCTTGTCCTGGGCGAGGTGGGTGAGGAAGGCAGCGGCCATCTGGGAGCGTCCGGCGTTGTGGACGCAGACGAACAGCACCGACGGCTTGCGAGGGTCAGTCACGGGCGGGCTCCTGGAGGCCGGCCGGCTCGGCGGCCGGGTCGTTTTCGGGGAAGAGACGGCGGGCGGCGAGGGCGACATGGACGAGGCCGATCAGTACCGGCACCTCGATGAGGGGGCCGACGACGCCGGCCAGGGCCTGGCCGGATGTCGCGCCGAAGGTCGCGATGGCGACGGCGATGGCGAGTTCGAAGTTGTTGCCTGCCGCGGTGAACGCCAGCGTTGTGGTGCGTGGGTAGTTCAGGCCGACGGCCTTGCCCAGGGCCATGGACCCGGCCCACATGAGGGCGAAGTACACGAGCAGGGGCAGCGCGATCCGGGCGACGTCGAGAGGCTTGGAGGTGATGGCGTCGCCCTGGAGGGCGAAGAGCACGACGATGGTGAACAGCAGCCCCCACAGGGCGAACGGGCCGATGCGGGGGATCAGCTTCGTCTCGTACCAGGTGCGGCCCTTGGCCCTCTCGCCCAGGCGGCGGGTGAGGAAGCCTGCGGCCAGGGGGATGCCGAGGAAGATCAGGACGCTGCGGGCGATCTCCCACACCGAGACATTCAGCCCGGTCTGCTGCAGGCCCAGCCAGCCGGGCAGAACGGAGAGGTAGAACCAGCCCAGCAGGCTGAAGGCGAGGACCTGGAAAACGGAGTTCAGGGCGACCAGGACGGCAGCGGCTTCGCGATCGCCGCAGGCCAGGTCGTTCCAGATGATGACCATGGCGATGCAGCGGGCCAGCCCGACGATGATCAACCCGGTCCGGCACTCCGGCAGGTCGGGCAGGAAGATCCACGCGAGCGCGAACATCACGGCGGGGCCGAGGAGCCAGTTGATCACCAGGGAGGGGATCAGCAGGCGGCGGTCGCGGGTGACGGTGTCCAGTCGGTCGTATCGGACCTTGGCCAGCACCGGATACATCATCACCAGCAGACCCAGCGCGATCGGCAGCGAGACGCCGGTGACGGTCACCTTCGCCAGCGCGTCCCCCAGACCGGGCACCAGTCGCCCCAGGCCGAGGCCGGCGCCCATGGCCAGCAGGATCCACACGGCCAGGAAGCGGTCCAGGAACGACAGGCGGGCCGCGACCGGCCCCGCAGGCGCGGTCTGCGCCGTCGCTTTCGCGGTCATGAAGCCGCCCCGGCAGGCGTCTGGGCGGGCTGGGCGAGGGGCTGGCCGGCGGGCCGGGTCAGGATGCCGGCGAGGCGGTCGGTCATCTCCGGCAGCAGCCAGTAGTACACCCACGTCCCACGGCGTTCGCAGTCGATGAGTCCGGCCTGCCGCAGGTGCTTGAGGTGGTGGGAGATCGTCGGCTGCGACAGGTCGAAGGCGGGCGTCAGGTCACACACGCACACCTCGCCGCCGGCCCGGGAGGCGATCATCGACAGCAGTCGCAGCCGCACCGGATCGGCGAGGGCCTTGAAGACCTTCGACAGCTCGGTGGCCTGCTCTTCGTCCAGCGGCGCGGTCAGCAGCCCCGGGCAGCACTCCTGGGTCTGACCGAGCACCTCAAGCTCTTGTTTCGACATACGTCTATGTTGACGAACTTCAATTCAAGGCGCAAGCTTGTATCGATAAACATCAATGCAACGCGCTGGGAGGCCGTCATGCCCCGTGTGCAGCTCGCCCTCAACGTCCCCGACCTCGACGCGTCGGTGGAGTTCTACTCCAAGCTGTTCGGTGTCGAGCCGGCCAAGCGCCGCCCCGGATACGCCAACTTCGCCGTCGTCGAGCCGCCGCTGAAGCTCGTCCTCATTGAAGGCAGGGTGGGCCAGGAGACCCGCCTGGACCACCTCGGCGTCGAGGTCGACTCCACCGAGCAGGTCAACGCCGCCACCCACCGCCTGGTGGAAGCGGGGCTTGCGACCTTCGAGGAGAACGACACCTCCTGCTGCTACGCCCTCCAGGACAAGGTCTGGGTGCACGGCCCCGGCAAGGAACCCTGGGAGGTCTACGTCGTCAAGGCCGACGCCAGCCAGATGGGCAAGAGCAACATCCCGGGCAGCGACGCCTGCTGCGGCAGCCAGTCCGCCGCCGAGCCCACCGAGCCGACCTCCGGCTGCACCTGCGGCAGCAGCTGACCGACCCCGCCCGTGGCATGCCGCGCCTCGCGCGACAGCCGAGCTGCCGGCGCCTGACGGGCGGCACTACTGCAAGGCGATCCAGCCGTCGCGGATCCAGCCGTCCACATACCCCTCCAGGAACAGCCCCAGATCCACACCCCCCAACCCCGTCACCAAATCGGCGACTTGGGCGTACGGGAGCCAGACGAGCGGTACACCGACGCCGCGCAGGGCGCCCGGCGAGACGGCGTGCGAGGTGAAGATGCGGCGCCCGCCCCGCCGCTGCACAGCAGACCTCAGCAGCGACCGACGAGCGGCCTCGCGATCATGAACTGAGCAAGGCGCCCACCGCTCCCCAGCCCCATCCGCTACCCTGTCTGGGACCGCCGCTCGCGGCGGTCCGCTCCCTTGCCGGGGACTGGATGAACATCACTCAGGGTATTCATCCACGTTTTGCGCAAGGCCCCGCCTCCGTAGCTCAGGGGATAGAGCACCGCTCTCCTAAAGCGGGTGTCGCAGGTTCGAATCCTGCCGGGGGCACAACACAGACGGGAAACGAATCCCCGTACGGTCGGCTCGCATCGCCTCTGTCACGATTCGCCGTTGCGTCGATCGTGTCGCTGGTGAGCTTCACTCGGCAGCGAGCGCTGTTGGTGCGGCTTGTCGTAGTGGATCTGGAGCCTGAAGGCTTCGAACATGCTGCGACGCATCCCGTCAGGGAGTTCCGCGATCTCGCACCAACACCCCCTAACCATGCCCTCGCGTTCCCGCTGCCCATCATGGTCATCTGCGAGCTGCTCGGCGTGCGCACGAAGAGCGCGAGCGCTTCCGGGTGTGGTCGGACGCGGTCCCGGATGGACCGAAGGTTGTGACGACCCGACCTCCCGTCTCGGCGATGAACCGTACGAGTACGAGGTGGTGCGTGAGGTCCGTGCGGAAGCCGTTCGCACTTGGCCAGCAGCGATCTGAACGACGCAGCGCCCCGGCCGAGGCAGAATCGGGTCGCTGCTCGTGCGACGAAAATGCCTCAGAAGAACGGTTGATCTGTCCGGCCGGTCCCGCCACGAAGAAGGTGAAGAGTCTTGAGAAACAAGCCGGAACCCGCCGAGTTCATCTCCGGCGGTACGCGCCACACCATCACCAGGGCCCAGGTCGAAGCTGCCGCCTCACGCCTTTCCCCAGCACACAGCATGACGTTCAGCCAGAACCGCGAGTGGTACGCCCTCGTCGGCACCGGCCTCCACTACGTCCTGGATCTGATAACCGAGGCCACCGGCACCAAGCCCTCCGACGTGAAGACCGCCCGCCTCGCCCTCGACGCCTTGGGCTTCCCAGTCGTCTGCTGGGCCTGGGGCGACCTCCTTACTGACGGTCACTCCGGCCACACCCCGGGGACACCACAACATTGCAGGACAGCGCGCTAAAGGCCTTCCAGGGGACCATTCTGGAAGGCCTTCGGGTGCCCAATGGGAAGATCCTGGGAACATCGAGCGCGCTTTCTTCGCACTTCGGATATTCCTTAACGGTCCAGGAAAGCCCCCGCCCCTGCGGCCAGACGAGCCTCAGTGTCGGTGACGGCTGGGAGAGACCGCCGGCCCCGTCCAGGCACCCCAAGGTCCACGAGCCCGAGGGCGGAGTGTGCTCGCGGAAACCGCGGACCGCGTCGCGCTCGTCGATTGTGCGCGACTGTACGCCCGCGGGTTGCCACGCAGGCCCCTGCCGTGGTCGTCGTGCTCGTTTGGTCTGCTCCGCACTGTGGGGTTGGTGGTGACCGGCTGACCACGGAGGCCGCCCTCCGCGTGAGGTGCGGGAGCGCGTCGGACGGTGACGCTCGCACGTACAGCGACGGTGGAGTTGAGGGCTGACCCGCCCTTCCGGAAGAAGAGCGGATCGCATGACAGTGCCGTGAAAATCTTCCTGATGTTCCAGGCTTCTACTATCAACCTCTTTCCTTCAGGTCCACGTTGGCCTAAATTCGCCCCCGCTCCCCCACCCATACACGCCTGGAGGCGTTCATGGCGAAGCGAAGATGGGCCACGGCTACCGTGGCCGGTGCGGCGGCGATAGCCGGCACCCTGATGGCAACACCTCACGCGCAAGCGGCACCGCGCAACCTCAAACTGGTCGCGACCAAGCAGTCGTTGCTGGCCAAGCACTACTGGTACAAGCAGACCTACCAAGGCCACCCGGTCCTGGGCGGGTTCTACGCCACGCATGTGGACCGACGCACGGGCAAGACCACCGTGACCGACGGGCGGGTGAAGGTCTCCGGGCTGGCCCACTCGAACGCCGCCGTCGGCGCCGACCGCGCCCGTTCACTCGCCGCGGCCCGCAGTCATGGCCGGAAAAACCTCCGGGCCACGCTGTCCGTCGTACCGGGCAGTCCGGCCCGGCTGGCCTGGGAGGTGCTCGACGACACCGGCCACGGTTCGGTGCGCACCGTGGTCGACGCCGACAGCGGCAAGGTGCTGTCCAGCAAGTCGATGGTGAAGGAGATCGACGGCACCGGAAAGGTGTTCTCGCCCAACGCGGTCGTGACCCTGCAAAACGAATCCCTCACCGACAACAACAATGCCGACTCAGCGGTGTTCGGCCCGGCCTACAAGACGGTCACGCTGAAGAACCTGGACGGAACGGGCTACCTGCGAGGCCCCTCCGCTTACAACGTCAGCAGGAAACAGGTCAGCTCGTCCAGCAACTCGTTCCTGTACAACCGGTCCCAGGACGGGTTCGAGCAGACGATGGCCTACCACGCGATCACCAGCACGCAGGAGTACATCCAGAGCCTGGGCTTCAGCGACGTCAACAACGAGCCACAGGATTACCGCACCACGGGGCTCACCGCTGACAACTCGAACTACGACGGGCCCACGGACAAGATCACGTTCGGCACCGGCGGCGTGGACGACGCCGAAGACGCCGAGGTGATCTGGCACGAGTACGGGCACGCCATCCAGGACGCCCAGGTGCCTGGCTACGGGACCACCAAGGAGTCCAGCGCCATCGGCGAGGGTTTCGGTGACTACTGGGCCTACACCAACTCGAAGCCGGTGAGCCAGGACACCGCCACCACGCCGCTGGCCTGCATCGGTGACTGGGACGCCACCTCCTACACCTCGACCACCCCGCACTGCCTGCGCCGTGTCGACGGCACCAAGCACTACCCGCAGGACATGGCCGGCGAGGTGCACGCGGACGGCGAGATCTGGTCACGGGCCCTGTACGACATCCACGCCGCGCTGGGCCGCACCGAGAGCGACACGCTGATCCTGGAGTCGCAGTTCTCCTACGCGCCGAACACCACGTTCGCGGCGGCAGCCCAGGCCACCGTGAACGCCGCCAACTCCCTGTACGGCGCCGCCGCCGCGGACTCGGTACGCACCGCGTTCGTCAATCGCGGCATCCTGTAACCCCACGGGATCGGCCCCGAACACCGGCGGGCCTGACCACTACCGGGCCCGCCGGTGCAGCTTCCGGCCGCATCGAGTCCGGGCAGACGGCACACGGCACGGGACGGGCCCGGCGGATCAGCCGCCGGGCCCGTCAGCGTCGCATCAGGCCCAGGCCCGTCGCAGCGCCGAGGTGACGCGTTCGATGGCTTCCCTTGCCGTGGGGATGGCTGCCGGCATGCTGAAGAACCCGTGGATCTGGCCCTCGTAGCGCACCTGCTCCACCGTGACACCGGCCTCGCGCAGGCGCTGTGCATACGCCTCGCCCTCGTCCCGCAGCGGGTCGTACCCCGCGGTGATCACCAGCGCCGGCGGGGCGGCGGCCAGGGTGGCGGCATCGGCGTACAGGGGCGAGACGCGCGGGTCCCTCGGGTCGGCGTCCTCGCCGAGGTAGTGGCCCTGGAACCACGCGAGCGCGTCCTTGGTCAGCAGCAGGCCCTCGCCGTTCTCCTCGTAGGAGGGGAAGGGGTGGGTGAGGTCGGTCGCGGGGTACACCAGGGCCTGGAGGCCGAAGGTGCCCGGCAGTTCGTTGGCGAGTACGGCGCTCAGATTGGCGCCCGCCGAGTCCCCGCCGACGGCCATCCTGGTGGTGTCACCGCCGAGCACCCCGATCTCGCTGGACACCCACGTCGCGACCGCCCTGACGTCCTCGACGGCGGCCGGGAACGGGTGCTCCGGCGCGAGCCGGTAGTCGACGCTGACCACCAGGTATCCGGCGAGACGGGACAGGTCCCGGGCCGTCGCGTCGGATGCGGCGGCGCTTCCCACCGTCCAGCCGCCGCCGTGGATCCAGATCAGTACGGGGTGCGGGCCCTCGCCCTCGGGCCAATACAGCTTGACGGGAACGCCGTTGGCCACCGCGTCCTCGGCCCGGGCCACCGCGGCCGGTTCGCCCCCGAGGTTGACCCACATCTCGTCCCCCACCGAACGGGCCTCTGCCGCGGAGAGTTCGTGCAGCTGGGGCACACCGGGCTGCATGGCCATGTCGAGCACCGCCCGCGCCGCCGGGTCCAGGGGCGTCCTGGTGGTGATGACGATCTTCCCTCGCAGGTGGCCGTCGTCGAGGCGGCGGTAGGCGTCGGCCGCCTGCTCCAGCGGGAAGACCGCTTCGATGGGCATGTGGAGACGGCCGTCCTCGATCATCGGCAGCACGTCGTCCATGACCTGCGGCAGGGGGAGCATCTCGCGGGAGAAGCGCACGCCGTGCCGGGCGGCGTCGAGGTCGGCGATGGTGAGGACCTTGTCCGGGTTTCCGGTCAGTTCGACGGACAGGGGCAGGACGTCGCGTCCGGAGGCGTCGAGGACGGCGTCGATGCCCTGCGGGGCGACGGCGCGTATCCGGTCGGCCAGGCCGTCGCCGTACGTGACGGGGGTGGCGCCGAGGTCGCGGAGGAAGGGGTGGTTGGCTTCGCCGGCGGTGCCGATGACGGTGGCGCCCAGGGCGCGGGCGAGCTGGACGGCCATGAGGCCGACGCCGCCGGCTGCGGCGTGCACCAGCAGGGTCTGGCCGGCGACCAGGCCGAGTTGGCGCAGGGTGCGATAGGCGGTCTCGGTGGCGATCGGCAGGGCGGCGGCCTGCTCGAAGGTGAGGAAGTCGGGCTTGGCGACGACGGTGTCGTCGTCGGCCAGGGCGTGGGTGGCGACGGCGTCCTGCTGGGCGGTGCGTCCCAGCACCGGTTGGCCGGTCTTCCACTGCGTGACGCCGGGTCCGAGGGCGTCGATGACTCCGGCCATCTCCAGGCCCAGGGGCTGGGGTTCGGCGGGGGCCTCCTGGCCGGGAGTGAACAGGCCCCGGCGCTTCTTGGAGTCCAGGGCGTTGGCGCCGGCGGCGTGGATGCGGACGCGGACCTGGCCGGGGCCGGGCTCGGGCAGCGGCACCTCGGTCACGTCGAGTACGTCGGGGCCACCGTAGGCGGCGTGCTGGAGTCTGCGGGCGAGGGCAGTCATGGCGGGTCCTTCGGGTGAGCGGTGAAGGTCAAGGTGAAATCGAAGGCGAAGGTGTCGAAGAGGGGGCGGGGCTCGGCGGGGACCGCCGGGGAGGGCCGGTTCGCCGTGCCCCGACCGGTGGCGGTGACCTGCGGTCAGGCGGGCAGGGCCGGGTAGTCGGTGTAGCCGCGCTCGTCGCCGCCGTAGAAGGTGGCCCGGTCGGGCTCGTTGTAGGGACCGCCGGCCGCGAGGCGGCGGGGCAGGTCGGGGTTGGCCAGGAACAGCGCGCCGAAGGCGATCAGGTCCGCGGCGCCGTCCTCGATCAGGCCGAGGGAGTCGTGGCCGGTGGGCGCGGGGTGGGTGAAGGGGTTGAGGACGAACGTGCCGGGCCAGTCCTTGCGCAGGCGCTCGGTCAGGCTGCGGTCCGGGCCTTCGAGTACGTGCAGATAGGCCAGGTCCAGCGGGGCGAGACCGGCCACCAGGGCCGTGTAGGTCTCCGCCAGGTCCGCCGGGTCCGTCTCGGCGATGTCGTTGAAGGGGGTGCCGGGGGAGATACGGATACCGGTCCGGTGGGCGCCGATCGCCTCCGCGACGGCCGCGGCGACCTCGACGGCGAAGCGCACCCGGCCCGCGACGTCGCCGCCCCAGGTGTCGGTGCGCTGATTGGCGTTGGGGGCGAGGAACTGGTGGATCAGGTAGCCGTTCGCGCCGTGGAGCTCCACGCCGTCGAAGCCGGCGGCGACGGCGTTGCGCGCCGCGTCGGTGAAGTCGGCGATCGTCCGCACGATCTCGTCGTGCGCCAGCTCCTTCGGCGTGACGAAGTCCTGGGGACCCTGGTGCGTGTACACCTGGCCCTTCGCGGCGACGGCGGAGGGGCCCACCGGGATCAGGCCGTCGGGCAGCAGGCTGGGGTGGCCGACCCGGCCGGTGTGCATCAGCTGCGCGAAGATCACCCCGCCCTCGCCGTGGACCGCGTCGGTCACCTGCCGCCAGGCGGCGACCTGCTCGGCGGAGTGCAGGCCCGGGGTGTCGGGGTAGCCCTGGCCGACCACCGACGGCTGGACGCCCTCGGTGACGATCAGGCCGGCGCTTGCCCGCTGTGCGTAGTAGGTCGCCATCAGCTCCGTCGCGGTGGCCCCCTGCCCGTAGGCGCGGCTACGGGTCATCGGCGCCATCGCTATGCGGTTGGCCAGACGCTTGCCGCCCAGCTCGATCGGGTCGAACGCGGTCGTCATGATCATTCCTTTGGTGAGGAGCGGGAGGCCGCCCGGTCCGGCGGCGCTCCATCGGCGTGCTGGTGCGCCAGGCACCATTACCTGTCCGAACAAGTAAAACACGCTGCCGCTTCCCACATCGATGAGTGAGGCACGTCACTCGCCCACTGTTCACCTGGAATTACCCGCCACCTACAGGGATGCCCTAAGGGGCGAAGGGGCGGCTATCCTGATTACTGTCCGATCAGTTTCAGCCGGAGATTAGGATGGGATCTTGATGAGCCGGGCGACCAACCGCAACGCGCAAAGCCAGCCGAGCCAGCCACCGACAGCGGCGTCGGCCACCTCCTCGGTGCCGGTGCCCGCCGCCGCCCACGCGGGGCCGGTCAGCCACTCGATCTTCCGCGTGGCCCGCCTGCACCGCATGATCGCCGGGCAGCTGCTGCGCCGCGTCGGCCTCCACCTGGGCCAGGAGCTGGTCATGATGCATCTGTGGGAAATCGGCCCCCAGCGGCAGACCGATCTGGTGCGCCTGATCGACTCCGACGCCGCCACCATGACCCGCAGCATCAAACGCCTGGAGAACGCCGGCTTCGTCCGCCGCCGCCCCTGCCCCGACGACAAACGCGCCGTCATCATCGAACCGACTGCCGCGAGCCAGGCGCTGCGCCGAGAGGTCGAACGCATCTGGGCCGAGCTCGAAGAGGCCTCGACCGGCGACCTCACCCCCGATCAGCAGGCCGAAACGCTGCACGCCCTGCGCCGTATCGAGGACAGCCTCGCCCGCACGGCCGCACGCACTTCCCCGGCAGATGCCCCCGCACCGGCCACTGAGGCTGAGACGACGACCGGCACGGGGCGGACGTCCCCCACGGAGTGAGCGCGTAACCCGGCGCCCGGCCACGCCCGTTCGGTCAGCGGGTCGGCGGCGCCACGACCCGGCAGGCCGGCCATGCCCAGGTCAGCGCGCACAGAACGGGGGCCGGCAGCTCTACGGGCCGGCATCGCGACGGCTGACGGCTTGCGCCCCAATGGCGTCACGCGGACCGCTATGCTGATGAACTGCTCGAAGTTCCGGGACTGGGGGGCCATTTCTGTGCGATTTACTCTGACCTGCGACGAGGGCACCGACGAGGAGGTGTCCTCCCTCCTGGAGATGCTCCGTCGGCACAGGCACGGAGCCGGCCTCAACCCCCAGCTGCTGACGAAGCCCGGCGCACCCGGCGACATGGGCGTGCTCCATGACGCCATCGTCTTTGCCAGCGAGAACCGCCAGCTGATCGAAACGGGGCTTTCCGTCTTCGGTGCGTGGCTGGAGGCACGCCTCCAGCCGAGTGTGTGGACGGTGTCCAACGGCACACGTACGGTGCAGGTCAGGACCAGGAAGCTGGACCGGGAGGCCCTGGAGGCCCTGTCATCCCTCATGGACGAGGACACAGAGCCCGACGAGGACTGAAGCGAGTATCGACTTGGCCATAACCGGCGAGCCTGTCCCCTTCGACCCGGCGCGATCACGGGCTGTCCTCATCGGGTGTTCCACCTACCATCCCCACCTCAAGCAGGAGGGATTAGGCGACCTACCATCGGTGCCGCACAGCCTCGACGCCATGCGCGACCTGCTGGACCAGTGGGGGATGCCGAGCCGCAACTGCGACACGGTCAGCGACCGGAACGGACCGCTGACCACAGACACCATCCGAGAAGCACTGCGCAACGCCGCGCTGCGGCCGAAGGAACGCTCGGATCTCCTGCTCGTCTATTTCTCGGGCCACGGCTACACGATCGAACCTGCCGACGGGCAGGGGCTGTACCTCGCGCTCAGCAAGACCGAGTCCGTCAGGGACAATCACGGCAGCTTGGCGTTCAGCCTCATCGCAAACATCTTGCAGGACCCGGCAGTTCAGGCCGATCACATCATGGTGATTCTGGATTGCTGTCACGCGGGAGCGGCCGTCTCCCATGTGCGTCCGGTCCTTCAGCCGCCGGGCGAAACAGGGGTGAGCATTGCTCTGCTGGTGGCGGCCGACAAGGGCTGGAAGGCGAAGTCGCCCACCGAAGACGGGCCCAGCTTCTTCACCGGTGCGTTCATCGCGGCTGCCGGTCGGCCCGCCCCGCGCAGTGGGTCCCATCTGAGCCTCAGCGACCTCGCGCAGTCCGTGAAACAGCAGGCGGAGCAGCACAACGAGGGACTGCGGCTCCCTGATCTTCATGAGCGGGTACCGATCCCACTCACCTTGCACGGCCATGTGGCGGACCACCCCTGGTTGCCCAACAAAGCCCACCCGACGCCCGGTTCAGCGGAGCTGTCTCTCCCCTGCACCGCTCCGGCACAGGTTGCGGCGGAGAAGGGGGCAGCGTCCGAAGCCGTAGCCCCGTCCGAGGAGAGTGGAGCGGCGTCCGAAGCCGCGCCCCCGTCCGAAGCGAGTGGTGCGGCGGCTGAGGCCGCTCCCGTTGTCGAGAAGGCCGCTCCGTTCGGTCTGAAATGGCCGTGGGACTACCCCTCGCCGCTGCGCCCCGTCCTCCCCCGCCCGGAGGAGTTCGGCCAGCTGCAAACCCGGTCGCGGCCGGGGAATGTCGTACCGATCACCGGCGAGCCGGGGGTCGGCAAGAAGTGCCTCACGGAGATGTTCGTGCGGGAGCGGGACGGCTCGCGCGCGGTCATGCCCAGCGACCCCTATGTGCTGCGGCTCGACCTCGATCTCATCCGGTACAAGAGCCCCGTACCCGCCCTTCGTGCGCTTCAGTTCACGCTGGGTCTGGACCGGTACCGGAATGGCGGAACCCCACAGGATTCCCTCGATTTCGCGGAGTTGCGCGAGCAGGCGGTGGCGCAGCTGGCCCGACGGGTCGGCGGCCGGCCCTTGGTCGTGTACATCACCTTGCGTACGCCCCGCTCCGGGCGCCGCAAGATCCATGACGACCTGGAACGGCTCCTCGCCTATCCGGTCTTCCGGGACGCGATCGTCCTGGTCGTCTCCGCGCGCGATCTGGAAGGGCTCACCGGCGCCGGCCAGCTCCTGCCGTCGGCGCCGGTGAACGTGCCTCCGCTCAGCCTGGACCAGTGCGCTGAGCTGTTGCGACTCCTGCTGGAGGAGCGGGAGATCACGGGCGTCGACCCGGCTGCCGCACTGCGGCTGTCCGGTGACGAGTCCATCGCGTTCCGCCCGACGGTGCTGACACAGGCAGTGGCCGCGCTCGGCCTCCGCCTCACCGCAGGGGGCACCACCGCACACGACGGAATGCTCGCCGAGGAAATCCGCCGGGCCACCCATTACGTGGTCGGCCCGGCGCTCATCGAATCGGGCTGCCGCCTGGAGGAAGACTCCCGCCCGGGCGCCCTCGCCTTTCTTCTCGCGTGGGCGCAGCTGGGATCACCACCCCTTTCGGTGACCGGCCTGCCCCCCGAGCTGAGTTCCCTGCAAAGCGCCATTCCCTGGCTGCGAAAGTCGGGCGTGCTCGTCGACAGCGTGCCGGGCGAGGCATCAGAGGTGGCCATCAGCCCGGCTGCCGCGGAGGCGTTCAAGGAGATCCACAGAAGACTCCAGATGCCGCCGGAGGACCGGTTCGGGAAGAACCATCTCCCGGACTTTCTCTGCGGGGTGCCGGAACCGGATGAGACAACAGTGGACCGGATCATCGGCGACGCCACCGCGCACTTGCTCAACCACGTGCACGAGTTCGCCGGTACGGACAGCAAGGGCCATGACGGATTCCATGTGGTGCGGGCCCTGGAACGGGCACTCGACGACCTCGATGAACTCCCGAAGGGCCTGACCACCAACGAGTGGTCCAGCACCCGATCGGTCGTCGTGGCCAACCTGCTGGCCCGATCGGACGACGCGCTGATCCTGCCCGTCGACCTCAAGGACGCGGAGAGCGAACTCCTCGCACTCCACGGCCGCATGTCGGACCCGACGGCCCGCAAGCCGCTGTCAGGGGTGAAGCTCGGGATCGCACAGCTCAACGTGGTATCGCGGCTCTCCACCGATACGCCGGGCATCCACGACAGCTTCTCTCAGGTGCTCACGCAGCTCTGGGAGGAGTTCTCCCGCCAGCCACTGCAAAGCCACGAGGACATCAACACACTCGACCGGCTGACCTTCATGTGCGCACAGCGTCTCGACGCGATCAGCGACGTGGCCGAATTCCGCAACCTCGTGCTGGAAGGTGTTTCCCACGCCGTCACACAGGACTTCACCCCCGGCCGGGTGAGTCGAACCCTCGCCCTCGCCGGCTGGGGCCTGGGTACCGCCGAACTCTCTGACGACAGTGAGCTGCATTCCCGCACCGCGCGACTCGTCCAGTCCCTGATCGACAGCCTCGAAGAGTCGATCAGGGCCGCCCCCAGTGGCGGACTCCGGAACTTGATGCACCGGCTGAGCCTGCTGCATGCCAAGGCCAGTTGGGATCCCCAGGAGACGGCAGAGCACCTGATCGACGCCTGGCGGCACGGCACGCGAGGCGGTGAGACGCAGGCATGGCGAGAGCACGATGAGGTGCTCGATCGCATCCTCAGCGGTGAGGCCGCGGGAAGGGTGCTCGGTGCGCTCCTCGCCCTCCTGCTGACGGACGAGGACGACGCATTCGAGGAGGCCATTCCACCGAACACCCGTTGGCGGGCCGCCGCCAAGGCAGCCAACATCTACAAGAGGCAGATAGCCTCCCTGCCCGCCCAGGAACAGCTCGCGGCGCTGGACGAGGTCGCCCGCTACGCGGCCGCCACCTGGTCCTCCGCCGACGACCAAACCGTGTTCGGCTCCTTCTTCACCTCCTTCATGGCCTCGGTCCGGGATGCCCAGGGCGAGCACCAGGAGGTGCTGCACGGCCTCAAGGCCCTCAAGGAGTCCCTGGACCAGGCGCTCATGGACACCCCGAACTGGATGATCCTCAGAAGTTGGCTGACCATCGTGTCGATGTTGCGCGAGCGGTCGTGGTCCTCGGAACTCACACACTCCGCAGGGCCGGCGCTCAAGCAGTGGACCACCGTGGTGAAGTCGGCCGGCGGCGCCGACGCGGACGCGGACGCATGGGCTCCCTTCCATGGCCTGGAGCTGCTGCACGAGGTGGATGCTCCGCTCGTCCTGCCAGGTCCGCGCATCTTCAGCCACGTCCCTGACGACGGACAGGCCGCGCACCTACGCCATGTGTACGAGGAACGCCACGCCAAGGTCGCATCCTTTGCACAGGCGTACGGGCAGGACGTGACCTGGTTCAGGATGCTCAGTGCTCTGGAGAGCCGGGTCCTCCACGAGAAAGCGGCTCTCACGGGAGAGAGCGTTGACGTGGACGAGGTCGAGCAGATCTACCGGGTTCTCGGCGGCAGACAACCGAACCCGATTTCCGAGTTCAGCGTGATCAGGGCGAAGGACCACCTGGCTTCCTGGTTGTTCGCCAAGGCGGCCAAGTCCGCGGAGCCGAAACGCCGGAGCATCCCTGAACACAAGCTGAGCGAGCTCGTCGGCGTCCGCGCCGACGCCCTTCTGCGGCAAGCACTGTGGGACGAGTACCCGGGCGAAGTCCAGCGCCGTCTGCTGGAGACAGCGCATCGCGAACTCGCCGAGACGCGCTACGCGGCGCCCGGGCACTGGAGTTCGGTGCTGCGACTGCGCACGGCGCGGGGGCACACCCCCTCACTGGCTCCGCAGCTCGGTGCCGTGGCAGATCTGAATGCCCTGATTACGGCGGAGGAGAGCGCGGGCTTCCTGGAGCTGGCCGCAGCTCTCACGGACCTTGGCGAGCACACGTCGAGCGTCGAAATGGAGCCGTTCGTAGCGGGACTGGAGACAGCCGGAGCGAATGTCGAATCGGTCCACCAACTGGCTCTGTTCCACCTCGAACAGGCGGAATGGCTCTGCAGCATGGTGCCGTTGAAATGGCGCTCGGACACGGACGTCCCCTGCTTCCAAAGGCCGTCCGGACTGCGTGAGGAGGAACGCCTTGCCGCAAGCCTGCGGAGTGCGTGGTCCTGCTTCAACGCAGTGGTCTGGCTCGATGCGAACCACTGGGCCGGCCGGGTCCAGTCGGCCATGGGGCAGGGCCGGGTCCTGGCCCTGGCGTCCTTGGTCTGGGGCCACGGGATGGGCGACGTACTGGGACTGGGCGAGGGGTACACCGATTCCGCCGAGGAACTCGGGCTGAAGCTCCTCGGCTTCGCCGAACGGCACTCGATCCGTCGAGGTCGGTTCGCCGCGGCGCGGCTCTCCGAGGCCTTCCTCCGTCAGGTGCACCACGCCTGAGCCAGGAGATCGGAAGCTAGCGGTTGGCCGAGAAGCCAGGTCGGCAGTTGTCCGACCTGGCTTCTCCGTTCCGGTGGCTGCGCGTCAGTTCTCCGGGTGGTGCACGGAGAACACCGTGTAGGCGTGCGGGTCGGGCTTGGCGAGTTCGGCGGCCTTGTCGCGGTAGTACTGGACGTCGGGGTCGCCCATGGTCGCCTTGATGTCGGCCTTGCTGCGCCACTGGGCGTAGTAGACGAGACGCTTGCCGTCGAGGCTGGTGAGGATGTTCACCGAGATGCACCCCGGGCGGTGCCGGATGAAACGGTCGGCGCCCTCGCTCATCACTTCGGCCAGTTCCTTCTGGCGGTCGGGCTCCACGTCGAAGACGTTGATCATGGCGAAGGTGCCGTCGTCGGTGCGGATCACGGTTTCACTCATGGTGTGGTTCCTTTCCTGGCCCGCGCGGGCGGACCTCGGGGTCATGAGGGGACTTCGGGACGGACAGCGCGGTGGCGGGCTCGTTCAGTGGAGCGCGGAGCCTGCCATGCGCGTGGGGGGTCGCGTGACCCGGGCCGTCGCCCATGCGCGCGCCACCTCGACGGCCTGAGCCGGGTTGAGGCGGGGGTCGCAGTGCGAGGCGGGGGCATTGGTG